>NC_017586.1:1884890-2513186 GCF_000240165.1 Streptantibioticus cattleyicolor NRRL 8057 = DSM 46488 | reverse complement strand
ACTCGGACCCCAGCCGCTCACCGCCGGCATCGGTGAACTCGCCTACGTGGGCGGCCGTTACCAGATCACCATGGACCCGGACGGACCGCCCACCGACTGGTGGATCTACGAGGACCTGAAGTTCCCGTACAAGCGCAACATCGCCGCCGTCGGGTTCGACCGGGACGAGATGACGCTGGAGGGCATCACCCGCGACCAGATGCGCCGTGGCTGCTGGGACCCGGCCGAGCGGCTCAAGGACATGGACCTCAACCACGTCGAGGCGTCCTTGTGCTTCCCCACCTTCCCCCGTTTCTGCGGCCAGACCTTCGCCGAGGCGCACGACAAGGAGGTCGCGCTGGCGTGCGTCCGCGCGTACAACGACTGGATGGTCGAGGAGTGGTGCGGCGACAGCGGCGGACGGCTCGTCCCGCTGTGCCTGATCCCGCTGTGGGACATCGGCCTGGCCGTGGCCGAGGTACGGCGCAACGCGGCGCGCGGCGTACGGGCAGTCAGCTTCAGCGAGATCCCCACCCACCTCGGACTGCCCAGCATCCACAGCGGCCACTGGGACCCGTTCTTCGCGGAGTGCGAGGAGACCGGGACGGTGGTCAACATGCACATCGGCTCGTCCTCGCAGATGCCCGCCGCCTCCCCGGACGCCCCGCCCGCCGTGCAGGCCACGCTGAGCTTCAACAACGCGATGGCCTCCTTGACCGACTTCCTCTTCAGCGGCGTGCTGGTGCGCTTCCCCGGGCTCAAACTCGCCTACAGCGAGGGCCAGATGGGGTGGGTCCCGTACGCCCTGGAACGCGCCGACGACGTATGGCGCGAGCACCGCGCCTGGGGCGGGGTGGCCGGGGCGATCCCGCAGCCGCCGTCCACCTACTACTACCGGCAGGTCTTCTGCTGCTTCTTCCGCGACAAGCACGGCATCGCGTCGCTGGACGCGGTGGGGCGGGACAACGCCACCTTCGAGACCGACTACCCGCACGTGGACTCCACGTTCCCGCACACCAAGCAGGTCGCCCTCGACCACGTGGCCGGCCTGGACCCGGTGACCGTCCACAAACTCATGCGCGGCAACGCCATCCGCATGCTCGGCCTGGACCTCGTCTGACGGAGCCGCCCCATGGAGCTGACGTACTCGCCGAAGGACGAGGCGTACCGCGCCGCACTGCGCGACTGGCTCGCCGACGCGCTGCCCACGCTGCCGCCCCGCCCGCGCCCCGACGACTGGCCGGCCCGCCGCGCGTACGACTGCGGCTGGCAGCGGATGCTGTACGACGCCGGGTACGCCGACGTGCACTGGACGGCCTCGCCCACCCGGCGGCTGATCTTCCTGGAGGAGACCGAACGGGCCGGCGCGCCCTACGTCGGCGCCAACTTCGTCGGCCTGCTGCACGCCGGCCCCACCATCGCCGCCGAGGGCACCGCCGCCCAGCGGGACCGCTGGCTCGCCCCGATCCTGCGCGGTGAGGAGGTGTGGTGCCAGGGGTTCAGCGAACCCGAGGCCGGCTCCGACCTGGCCTCCCTGCGCACCCGCGCGGTCCGCGACGGCGACGCCTACGTGGTCACCGGCAACAAGATCTGGACCTCCCACGCCGAGATCGCCGACTGGTGCGAACTGCTCGTGCGCACCGACCCCGACGCCCCCCGCCACCACGGCATCACCTGGCTCGCCATGCCCATGGCCGCCGACGGCGTCACCGTCCGCCCGCTGCGCACCCTGGCCGGCACCCCGGAGTTCGCCGAGGTCTTCCTGGACGAGGTCCGCGTACCGGTGGCCAACCGGGTCGGGGCGGAGAACGACGGCTGGCGCGTCACCGTTGTCACCCTCTCCTTCGAACGCGGCACCGCCTTCGCCGGCGAGGTGGTGGCCTGCCGCCGGCTGCTCGACCGCGTCGCCGCCCACGCCCGGGCCACCGGACGCTGGGACGACGCGGTGCTGCGGCGCGGGCTCGGCCGGCTGGCGGCGGAGTTCTCGGCGCTGTGGCGGCTCACCCAGTGGAACGTCAGCGCGGCCCAGCACGCGGCGGGCACCGGGGGCCGGGGCGTCCCCGGTACCGGCGCCTCGGTGTTCAAGCTGCGGTACTCGCACGCCAGACAGCGGCTCTACGAGACCGCCGCCGAGGTGCTGGGGGCCGCGGACGCGCTCGACGCCGGCCACGAGTGGACCGCCGGCCGCCTGTCCTCCCTGTCGTACACCATCGCCGCCGGCACCTCGCAGATCCAGCGGAACATCGTCGCCGAGCGGATACTCGGCCTGCCGAAGGAGCCGTGACCGGGTGGACTTCCGGCTGACCGAGGAGCAGCGGGCGCTGCGCGCGGGCATGCGCGAGCTGGTCGCACGGCGGTTCCCCCGGGACCGGCTGCGGGCGGCCGTGGACGAGGGGGCCGACCCCGGGGTGTGGCCGGAGCTGGCCGCCGCCGGGCTCTTCCGGCTGCGGCTGGACGGGATGGGCGCCCCCGAGGCGGCGGTGGTCTTCGAGGAGGCCGGCCGGGCGCTGCTGCCGGGGCCGCTGGTGTCCACCCATCTCGCCGCCACCTACGGACTGGTCGCGGCGGCGGAGCGGGGCGAGGCGGTGGTCGCCGGGTGCGACGGGGCGCTGGTCGACCACCTGGCCGGCGCCGACGCCGTACTGGTGGCCGACGGACGCCGTGCGCTGGTGTGCGCGCCGGACGCGCTGCCCGCCGAGCGGATGGCCTCGGTGGATCCGCTCACCGAGCTGTGGCGGTTGCCGTCCGGCTGGTCGTGGCCGGAGTCGAGGCCGGAGTCGGAGTCGGAGTCGGGTTCGGGGCGGGGGGCGGCCGATCCGGCGGCGCTGTGGCGGGACGCGGTGGTGCTCACGGCGGCCGAGCAGAGCGGAAGCGCCGCGCGGACGGTGGAGCTGGCGGTGGAACACGCCCGGTCCCGACGCCAGTTCGGCCGCCCGATCGGCGCGTTCCAGGCGGTCAAGCACCTGTGCGCGCGGATGCTGGTCCGCGCCGAACTGGCCCGCACCGCCGTCTACGCCGCCGCGGTGACCGGCGACCCCGCCGAGACCGCGGCGGCCAAGCTCCTCGCCGACGAGGCCGCGGTGGACAACGCCCGCGACTGCCTCCAGGTCTTCGGCGGAACGGGGTTCACCTGGGAGTCCGACGTCCACCTCCACCTGAAACGGGCGTGGCTGCGGGCCGGGCGCTACCTGGACCGGGCCGCGGCCGAGGAAGCCCTCGCCGACGCGCTGCCGACACCCGCCACGGACCCCGGCCGGAGCCCCCGGCGGCCACCGGACATCCATGATCCCCGCGGACGCCGGGAAGCGTGACGGCCGATGCGCCGGGTGCCGCCGATACCGGGTTGTGTCCTAGGTGTGACTCGTCACGGCCTGGAGTCGGCGCCCGCCTCGGGTAACCTCCATCGGGTGCGAGTGGTCCGAAGGCGCGACAGGCGTGGCGGTGTCCGTGCGACGCCGGGTGCGACGGTTCGCGCTGCTCGCCCGCGACCTTCCGGCGCGCTGTCCGGGCAGGTCGGACGGGGCTCGGCGGGCCGGATCCGACGCGCGGCCACCCTCCGTGACGAGCGTCGCGCGCGGCGCGGCAGGCCCACTCCTTCGCGTGGTAAAGTGCCGGAAGCCCTTGTTGCGGTGGCTGAGGGTCAATCATGCTCTCCATCGGTGTCGTCACAGAACGTGACGACGTGGAGGCGCGAGGCGATGTGTCCGCCGGTTCGGATGGTGTGAGCGGTGCAGGTGCTTCAGGTGCAGACCAATGTCCTCCCGGACCCCGCCGAGGTGGGCCGGGCCCGCCGGTGGGCCCGCTCCCGGCTGCTGGGCTCGGGGATAGCGGCCGATGAACCGATGGCCGAGACGCTGCTCCTGCTGATCTCCGAACTCGTCACCAACGCCGTGGTGCACACCGGTTCCCCGGCCGTGCTGCGGATCTGCCTGCCGGACTCCGACGGCGACGACGCCGGCACGGTACGGGTCGAGGTGGCCGACGCCAGCGACCGCCCCCCGGCGCCCCGGCACGCCCGCGGTGACGACACCGGCGGGCGCGGCCTGGAACTCGTCGACGGCCTCGCCGACCGGTGGGGCTGGCAGCGCGAGGGCTCCGGCAAGCACATCTGGTGCGAGGTGGACCGCGGGCCGTGCGGTGACACCGACCGGGACGCCTCCGCCGACGGCGCCCAAGGTTTCGGCACCCGCCCCCCGCTCGGCCACAGCCGCCCGCTCGGCAACGGCCAGGCCCTCGGCTCCGGCCAGGGCCTCGGTCACGGCCGGACCCTCGGCGCCGGCGCCGCCCTCGGTTCCGGCCAGGGGCTCGGCTCCGGCGGCGGACTCGGCTCCGGCCCGGCGTTCGGAACGGGAGCCGCGGCCCCGTCCGCCTCGGCCGGCTTCGGCGGCGGAACGGGGATCGGCCCCCGCGACCGCGCCGGCTACTTGATCGCCACCGGCGCCACCGGGCTGCCGACCGCCCCGGTGAACGGCTCCGGGGTGGCCGCCAGCAGGAACGCGTAGCGCCCGTCCGCCGCGCACGCCGCCGACAACCCCTCCAGGTTCCAGTTCTGCCCCTGGAGCATGCCCATCTCCACCAGGTGGAGCGCGTGCACCGGCAGCCACAGCCCGTCGACCTCCGGCGGGAACACCTCGAACGTCAACGTGTCGTCGGCCACCGCCGCCACGTCCCGGGCGTGGAACCACCCCGGCGCGCGCAACGACAGCCCCGGTGACGGAAACCCGTACGCCGCGCGGTCGCCCGCCAGGTAGTGGCGCATCTGTCCGGTGCGTACCAGCACCACGTCCCCGCGGCCCACCGTCACCCCCGCCAGCTCCTCCGCCGCGTCCAGGTCCGCCGGGCCCACCGGGTGGCCGGCGGGCAGTCGCTCGACGCCGAGGGCCCGTGCCACGTCCAGCAGTACGCCCCGGGAGACCAGCGAGGTGATCTTCTCCAGCCCGGTGCGGGACGCCCCGTCGTGGGCGGTCACGGTGTGCGCCGGGCGGCCGTTGTAGAGCCGCCCCGAGTGCGAGACGTGCGCCAGGCCGTCCCAGTGCGTGGCCGCCTGAAGGCCCATGGTGACCACGTCGTCGCTGATCGCCACGGTGCCGGGGCCGAACATCTCCCGGTTGAGCGCCACCATCGTGCGCAGCGGGTTGACCCGGCCGGGGACGGCGCCGGTCTGCACGCCGTCCGGGCGCAGCGGCAACGCCAACGGGATCCGCCGCCCGCCGCGCACGGTGGCCACCGCCGCCCGGACCACCTCGTCGGTCACGAAGTTGAGCGTCCCCAACTCGTCCTCGGCGCCCCACCGCCCCCAGTTGTTGACCTGCCGCGCGATCTCCCAGAACTCCTCCGGCAACGCCACCGCGCCCTCCGTCCGATACGTACGCGGGACTTGTGCTCCGGCTCATCGGTACTCCTAGAATCTAACGACCCGTCAGAAACGGTGGAAGGGGCCGGCGTGGGCGACTTCGGGCGTGACGACGCGGAACCACGGAACGACACCGGGCACGGCAGCGCCCCGCACGGCGGCACCACGGGCGACGGCGTCCCGGGCGACGGCGTCCCGGGCGACGGCGGCGGGAGCCAAGGCGGCCGGGGCGAGGGGTTCCTCGACGGCAAGGTCGTCGCCGTCACCGGCGCCGGCCGCGGCATCGGCCGGGCGGTGGCGCTGGCCTGCGCCGCCGAGGGCGCCCGGGTCGTGGTCAACGACTACGGCGTCGCGGTGGACGGCGCCGCCCCCACCAGCGAGGTGGCCACCGCCGTGGCCGAGGAGATCGAGGCAGCCGGCGGCCGGGCGGTCGCCCTCGCGGACGACGTGTCCACCATGGCCGGCGGCGCCCGCGTCGTCACCACGGCCCTCGACACCTACGGCCGCGTCGACGGCGTCGTCTGCGTCGCCGGCATCCTGCGCGAACGCATGCTCTTCAACATGACCGAGGAGGAGTGGGACCCGGTCCTCGCCACCCACCTCAAAGGCACCTTCACCGTCTTCCGCGCCGCCTCCGCCGCCATGCGCCAACAGCGCTCGGGCACCCTGATCGGCTTCACCAGCGGTAACCACCAGGGCAGCGTCTCCCAGGCCAACTACTCCGCGGCCAAGGGCGGCATCATCTCCCTGGTCCGCAGCGCCGCGCTCGGCCTGCACAAGTACGGGGTGACCGCCAACTGCGTCGCCCCCGTCGCCCGGACCCGGATGTCCGCCAAGGTCCCCACGGCCCTCGCCGAGATCGGCGAACCCGAGGACGTCGCCGCCCTTGTCGTCTACCTCCTCAGCGACCGCGCCCGGGACGTCACCGGCCAGGTCTACACCGTGGCCGGCCCCAAGATCGCCGTCTGGGCCCAGCCCCGGGAACTCCGCGCCGCCTACGCCGAGGGCCCCTGGACCCCGCGCCGTATCGCCGACCTCCTCCCCGGCACCGTCGGCACCGACCCGATGCCGCTGCTGACCCGGCCGCCCGCGACGCGCCCCGCCCCGGCCCGGAACGGCCCGGCCCCGTCCGCCCCGGGGGACGCCTCCGTCCCGGACGCCTCCGGCGTCGCCCGCCACTCCTGACGAGGTGCCCCATGGACTTCAGCTTCGGGCCCGACGACGAGACGTTCCGTGCCGAGGCGCGCGCCTGGCTCGACACGCACGTACCCGACGCACCGCCCGGCGGAGGGCCCGGGTGGGAACGCCGGCTCGGTGCCGACGGCTGGATCGGGCTCGGCTGGGACACCACTCACGGCGCCTACGGCAACCGGACGGCGTCCCTGACCCAACAGGTCGTCTGGGGCGAGGAGTACGCGCGGGCCGGAGCGCCGCCCCGGTCCGGCCACATCGGCGAGAACCTGCTGGCCCCCACCCTGCTCGCACACGGCACGCCCGCCCAGCGCGACCGCTTCCTGCCGCCCGTCGCCCGCGGCGAGGAACTGTGGTGCCAGGGCTACAGCGAACCCGGCGCCGGATCCGACCTCGCGAACGTGCGCACCACCGCCGTCCTCGACGGCGCCACCTATCGCATCACCGGCCAGAAGATCTGGACCTCGCTCGCCCGGGACGCGCACTGGTGCTTCCTCCTCGCGCGCACCCGGGCGGACACCACCCGCCACCACGGACTCTCCTTCCTCCTCGTTCCCATGGACCAGCCGGGCCGGATCGAGGTCCGGCCGATCCGGCAGATGACCGGCACCAGCGACTTCAACGAGGTCTTCTTCGACGGCGCCCACGCCGCCGCCGAACATCGCGTCGGCGCCGACGGCGACGGCTGGCGCGTCGCCATGTCCCTCCTCGGCTTCGAACGCGGCGTCTCCACGCTCGTCCAGCAGATCGGCTTCGCCCGCGAACTCGCCGGCCTGGTCGCCACCGCCGTGGCGACCGGCACCGCCGACGACCCGGTGATCCGCGACCGGCTCGTCCGCCAGTGGGCCGAACTGCGCACCATGCGCTGGAACGCCCTGCGCACCCTCGGCACCACCGACCCCGGCGCCCCGAGCCTGTCCAAACTCCTGTGGTCCCAATGGCACCGGCGCCTCGGCGAACTGGCCCTCACCGTCCACGGCACCCCCGCCGCCACGGCCGGCGCCCCGTGGTCCGCCGACACCCCGTACCCGATCGACCCTGTGCACCACCTCTTCCTCTTCAGCCGTGCCGACACCATCTACGGCGGCACCGGCGAGATCCAGCGGAACATCATCGCCGAGCGTGTCCTCGGCCTCCCCCGGGAACCGCGCCCGTGACCGGCCGTCCCGCACCCGCGAACCCGACGGCCGCCGAGGCCGCCGCCCGGATCCACGGACACTGGATCGACGGCTCCTGGCAGCGCCCCGGCGGCGGCCACTACCCCGTCGTCGACCCCGCCACCGAACGGGTCGTCGGCCACGCCCCGCAGGCGACCGAGGGCGACGTCGACGCCGCCGTGCGGGCGGCCCGCGACGCCTGGCCGGCCTGGAGCCGTACCGCACCGGAGCGGCGGGCGGCCGTGCTCGCCAGGGCGGCCGAGCTGCTTGCCGAACGGGCCGCCGGACTCGTCCCGTTGGTGCAGGCGGAGACCGGCGCCACGATCCGGGTCGCCGCCACCATGCAGGTGCCGACGGCGGCGGAACGCTTCCGGCGCTACGCCCGGGGCGCCACCGAGCCGGACACCGTTCCGCTGGCCCCCGTGCCGGTCAAGGCGTCCCCGCTGGCGCCCGGGGGCCTGATCGGCGCGGCGGCGGTGCGGCGTCCGGTGGGCGTGGTCGCCTGCGTCACCTCCTACAACTTCCCCCTGGTCAACCTCGCCGGGAAGGCCGCGCCCGCACTGGCCATGGGCAACACCGTGGTGGCCAAGCCGGCTCCGCAGGACCCGCTGAGCTGCCTGCTCCTCGGCGAACTGCTGAAGGAGGCCGGGCTCCCCGACGGCGTGTTCAACGTGGTGACCGGGGCCGGCGCGGCGACCGGGGAGGCCCTGGTCGCACACCCGGGGGTCGACATGATCAGTTTCACCGGTTCCACCTCCGTGGGTAAGGCGATAGCCGTGACGGCGGGACGGACGATGAAGCGCACCCTGATGGAGCTGGGCGGCAAGGGCGCGGCGATCGTCATGGAGGATGTGCCGGAAGTGGGCCTGAAGTCGGCCATCGGCGCGGTCGGTTCGACCTGGTCCTTCCACAGCGGACAGATCTGCACGGCACCGACCCGCGTGCTCGTCCATCGCGCGCTGTACGAGAAGGTCGTCACCAGTCTCCAACATTACGCGGAGTCACTGACAATCGGGGACCCTGTGGATAACTCCACGATCGTCGGCCCGTTGATCAGCGCAGCCCAGCGCGACCGCGTCGAGGCGTACGTCGCCGGCGCCCGCGACCAGGGCGCCCGCGTCGTCACCGGCGGTACCCGCCCCGCCGTGACGCCCGGTTACTACGTGGCGCCCACGCTGATCACCGACGCCTCACTGGAGATGACCGTCGCCCAGGAGGAGATCTTCGGCCCGGTCGTCGTGGCCATCCCGTTCGACACCGAGGACGAGGCCGTCGCTGTCGCCAACGGCACCCCGTACGGCCTGTACGACTACGTCTTCTCCCGGGACGCGGGCCGGGCCTGGGCGCTGGCGGCCCGGCTGCGCAGCGGAAACGTCGGCATCAACACCGTCCAGCGCCACCCGGAGACCCCTTTCGGCGGCTTCAAGGACAGCGGCGTCGGACGCGACGGCGGCTCCTTCGGGCTGCACGCGTACAGCGAACTCCAGTCGGTGGTCTGGCCGTCCTGAAGGAGCGGTGCTCATGAGAGGCGTCATCTTCGACGGCACGGCCCCCCGGGTCGTCACCGGCCTGCGGGTACGCGACCCGGGGCCGGGCGAGGTGGCCGTGCGGATCAGGGCCGCGGGGCTGTGCCACAGCGACCTGTCGGTGATGGACGGCACCATTCCGTTTCCGCTGCCGGTGGTCCTCGGCCATGAGGGGGCCGGCGTCGTCGAGGCCGTGGGCCCCGGTGTCGGCCATGTGGCCCCGGGCGACCACGTGGCCCTGTCGACCCTGGCCAACTGCGGTACCTGCGCCGACTGCGACCGGGGACGCCCCACGATGTGCCGCAAGGCGATCGGACGCCCCGCGCGGCCGTTCACCCTGGACGGAACCGCGCTGTACAACTTCGCGGCCAACTCGGCGTTCGCGGAACGCACCGTGGTCACCGCCGTGCAGGCCGTGCCGATCCCCGCCGACGTGCCGTTCACCTCGGCCGCCCTGATCGGCTGCGCCGTACTGACCGGCGTCGGCGCGGTCCTCAACCGGGCCAGGGTCGACCGGGGCGAGAGCGTCGTCGTGATCGGCACCGGCGGCGTCGGCCTCAACGTCGTCCAGGGCGCCCGGATCGCCGGGGCCGGCCGCATCGTCGCCGTCGACGCCGACCCGGCCAGACAGGGGCCGGCCCGGCGGTTCGGCGCCACCGACTTCGTCGACGCCTCGGCCGTCGAGGACACCGTCGCCGCGGTGCGCCGCCTGCTGCCGGGCGGCGCCGACCACACCTTCGAATGCGTCGGCCGGCCCGCCCTGGTCCGTCAGGCCGTCGACCTCCTCGACCGGCACGGCCAGGCCGTCCTGCTCGGGGTCGCCCCGCCCGAGGCCGAGGCGTCCATCCGGTTGTCCGGGCTCTATCTCGACAAATCGATCCTCGGCTGCCGCTACGGTACGTCCCGCCCGCAGCGCGACATACCGCTCTACGCCGAGCTGTACCGCCAAGGGCGGTTGTACTTGGACGAGTTGGTCGGCACCACCTACCCGATCGAGGACTTCGCCAAGGCCGTGGCCGACGCCCGGAACGGACGCGTGCTGCGGGCCGTTCTCACTTTCGGTCCCTGAACGACGGCAGCCGGTCTCACCCGGCAGCGGGCGTGCGGAAGGTGCGCCGGTACGCGGTCGGCGACACCCCCAGCGCCGCCTGAAGATGCTGGCGCAGCGAGGCGGCCGTGCCGAAACCGGCGCTGCGCGCCACCTGGTCCACCGTAAGCTCCGTGGACTCCAGCAACTGCCGTGCGCGCTCGACACGTTGCCGGGTGAGCCACTGCCCCGGGCTGACCCCGGTCTCCTCGCGGAAGCGCCGGGTGAACGTCCGTACGCTCATCGACTCCTGGTCGGCCAGGTCGCGCAGCGTGATGGGCTCCTCCAGGTGGTCCTGGGCCCACTCCCGGGCGGTCGCCGTGGTCGCCACCTGCGCGTCCGGCACCGGGCGCAGCACGTACTGCGCCTGCCCGCCGTCCCGGTGCGGCGGTACGACGGTGCGCCGGGCGATGGAGTTGGCGACGGACGCGCCGTGGTCCCGCCGGACCAGGTGCAGGCACAGGTCCACCCCGGCCGCGACGCCGGCCGAGGTCAGCACGTCGCCGTCGTCCACGAAGAGCACGTCGGGGTCGACGCGTACCCGGGGGAAGAGCCGCTGGAAGTGGTCGGTGCGCTTCCAGTGGGTGGTGGCCGGACGGCCGTCGAGCAGCCCGGCGGCGGCGAGCACGTAACTGCCGGTGCAGATGGACACCATGCGGGTGCCGGGCCGGATCGCCGCCAGGGCGTCCCTCAACTCGCGGGTCAGCCGCCCCTCCTCGTACACCGGCCCCGCCTCGTGGGCGGAGGGGACCACCACGGTGTCGGCCAGGGCCAGCGATTCGAGGCCGTAGCGGACGTCGATGGTGAAGTCGGCGTCGGTGTGGACCGGACCGGGCCGGGGCGCGCACGTCCGCACGCTGTAGAGGTCCTCGCCGTGCTCGGTGCGGGAGCCGCCGAGGATGCGGGCGGGGATGCCGAGTTCGAACGGGATGACCCCGTCCTGCACCAGTACGGCCACGCGGTGCACGGGCGTTCCGTCGGCGAGTCTTTGCGGCCGTTCCCAGTCCAAACCACTCGAACGTGGGGTGTGCGTCGTGGCGCCGTCGGAGGCGGGCGCGGGGCCCGGGGCGACGGTTCCGGTCATGGACTGCGCGTCGATGACGGTCATGGCCCGATCCTTGCACATCATGGCTTTCAGGCCACTCGATCGATCACAACCGGCACCGAAAGATATCGGTCGTGACGCGATCAACTTCAGACTCGATACGCGAACCCGATGCGATCCACGACCCCGGCACCACCGGTGCCAACGCGCCCGAGGAAACGATCCTTCCGCAGACGGGGCCGGGACCGCGCCGTGGCGGGCGCATCCACCGGGCCTGGTGGATCGCGGCCGTCGCCTTCCTCACCCTGGTCGGAGCCGCCGCGTTCCGCGCCGTGCCCAGTGTGCTGATCGACCCGCTGCACGCGGAGTTCGGCTGGTCGCACGCCACCATCAGCGCCGCCGTCTCGGTCAACATGGCTCTGTACGGCCTGACATCACCGTTCGCCGCCGCGCTGATGGATCGTTTCGGCATCCGCAAGGTGGTCACCGCCGCCCTGGTCCTGGTGAGCGCGGGCAGCGGACTGACCGTGTTCATGACGGCGAGCTGGCAACTGATGCTCTGCTGGGGCGTGCTCGTCGGCCTCGGCACCGGCTCGATGGCCCTGGCGTTCGTCGGCACCATCACCGGACGGTGGTTCGTCCACCGCCGTGGCCTGGTGTCCGGCATCCTGACCGCGGGCGGCGCGGCCGGTCAACTGGTCTTCCTGCCGCTGGTGTCGACCGTCGTGAACGCCCACGGCTGGCGGACCGCCGCGCTCATGGTCGCCCTCGCCGCCCTCGCCGTCGTCCCGCTGGTCGTCTGGCTGCTCCGCGACAACCCCCAGGACCTGGGGCTCCAGCCGTACGGCGCCGACCCGGCCGAACCTGTACCCGCCCCGCCCCGCCGCCCCGGCGCCGCCCGGCGCGCGCTGGGGGCGCTCTTCTCGGCCGCCCGCACCAAACCGTTCTGGCTGCTCGCCGGCACCTTCGCGATCTGCGGCGCCTCCACCAACGGCCTGGTGGGCACCCACTTCGTACCCGCCGCCCACGACCACGGCATGCCGACCACGGCCGCCGCGAGCCTGCTGGCCGTCATCGGGGTGTTCGACATCGCGGGCACCATCGCCTCCGGCTGGTTCACCGACCGGTTCGACGCGCGCCGGCTGCTCGCCGTCTACTACGGGCTGCGCGGACTGTCGCTGATCTTCCTGCCGATGCTCTTCGCGGCCACCGTCCACCCGCCGATGCTCTTCTTCATCGTCTTCTACGGCCTCGACTGGGTCGCCACGGTGCCCCCCACGCTGGCGCTCTGCCGTGAGCACTACGGGGACGAGGCGCCCGTCGTCTTCGGCTGGGTGCTCGCCTCCCACCAGGTCGGCGCCGCCTTCGTGGCCTTCCTCGCCGGACTCGTCCGGGACACCTTCGGCAGCTACGACCTGGCCTGGTACACCTCGGGCGCGCTGTGCGCCGTCGCCGCGCTGATGGCACTGGTGATCCGCCGGAAGCGCGCCCGGCTGAACCCGGCGCTGGTCGCGGGGTAAAATCCGGGTCGGCGAGGTTTCAACCGTCCACGGCGGTAAAGCGGCCGAATCGGCCCCGGTGGAACAGCAGCGGCGCCACCGGCTCGTCGGCCGTGCCGAGATCGTCCACCCTGCCGATCACCACCAGGTGGTCGCCACCGGTGTGCACGGTGTGGACGGTGCAGTCCACCCACGCCGCCACCCCGGCCAGCAGCGGCGACCCGGTGGCCGGCGCCGGCGACCACTCGACCCCCGCGAACTTGTCCGCACCGCTCACCGCGAACGCCCGGCACTGCGCGTCCTGGCCGGCGCCGAGGATGTTGACGCAGAAGACCCCGGCGTTGGCGATCCGCGGCCACGTCGTGGAGGTACGCGAGACCATGAACGCGACCAGCGGCGGATCCAGGGAGAGCGAGGCGAAGGACTGGCAGGCGAACCCGGCCGGCCGCTCCTCACCGGCCGCCGCCGGCGCGGTCACGACGGTGACCCCGGTCGCGAAGTGCCCCAGCACCCGCCGGAACTCCGCCGGATCCATCCGCTCCGGCGAACCCTCGGGGGCGCCCACGGCCCGCAGCACGGGCCTGGCCGGGGAACCACCGGCGGGCCCCGCGGACGTCGCGGCCCCCACCGACCGGAGATAACGGACGGCGGCCACCGCCATCCCTGCGTGACCCATCACAAGTCCATTGAAACTGATGCGTCGTCAGTACGGAAGGGTGCGGACGGACCCGTGGCGCCCCGCACCGGTACGCGGCCCCGGCACCGCCGTCACCGCCCGCGGAAGACCGGCTCACGGCGCTCGGCGAAGGCACGTACCCCTTCCCGGGCGTCTGCCGTGGTCATGTTGATCTCCTGGGCCGCCGCCTCGGCCGCGAAGGCGGTGGCACGGTCGGCGTCCAGGGACGCGTTGACGAGTTGCTTGGTCAGCGCCAGCGCGCGGGTCGGTCCGGCAGCGAGCCGTTCGGCCCACGAACGAGTGGTTTTCTCCAAGTCCTGCGGGGAAACGACCCGGTTGACCAGCCCGAGCCGTTCGGCACCGGCCGCGGAGAGATCGTCGCCGAAGAACATCAACTCCTTGGCCCGCGCCGCTCCGACCAGACGCGGCAGCAGATACGTTCCGCCCCCGTCCGGCACCAGCCCGCGGCGCACGAACACCTCGATGAACCGGGCGTCCTCCGCCGCGATCACCAGGTCGCAGGCGAACGCCAGATGGGCCCCGATCCCCGCCGCCACCCCGTTGACGGCCGCGATCACCGGCTTCTCGCAGTCCAGCACCGCCGCGATCAACGCCTGCGCGCCCCGCCGGATCGTCCGGGCCGCGTCCCCGGCCACCGGCTCCGTCGGCTCGCCACCCTGGCCCCGGCGCAGATCGGCCCCGGCGCAGAACGCCCGCCCGGTGCCGGTGAGCACCACCGCCCGCACCCGTGGCTCGGCCGACGCCGCCGCCAGCAGCTCGATCACCCGCTCCCGCTGCTCCGGCGCGACCGCGTTCATCGCCTCCGGCCGGTTCAACGTGATCCACGACACCCCGTTGTCAGTGGCGTGGAGTACAAGTGGAGCGACACGGTCTTCACGGGGGGAGTCGGCCATGAGGTTCCTTCGATCGGCCCGGAGACTCCGGGCGGCGGGCGGGTTCCGGCGGGGGTACGCGATCGGGCGGGCGGACGGTCCGAGGGGCACGGGAGGCCCGGCCGCGCGCGGAACGCGGCCAGGCCGGGCGGGGCCGTTCGACCCCTCAGCGGCACACCGCGAGCGCGTCCAGCGCCACCGCGCCCTGTCCGCGCGGCAGCACCATCAACGGGTTGATGTCCAACTCGCCGAGCAGATCGCCGAGTTCGAGCGCCATGCGCTGAGTGCGGAGCACCACGTCCACGAGCGCGTCGGTGTCGGCGGGCGGGGCGCCGCGCACCCCGTCCAGCAGGGGCGCGCCGCGCAGCTCACGCAGCATCGCGCGGGCCTCGTCCTCGCCGAACGGCGGCACGCGCACCGAGGTGTCGCGCAACACCTCCACCAGCACGCCGCCGAGCCCCACGGTCACCGTCGGCCCGAACAACTCGTCGTGCGCCATGCCGACCACCATCTCCACACCGCGGTCGACCATCTGGCACACGAGCACGCCGTCCAGCGCGATCCCCTCGTACCTGGCGATGTCGGTCAGCTGCCGGTAGGCGTCCCGCACCTGGCTGGCCGAGGTGAGCCCGACCTGCACCAGCCCCAGCTCGCTCTTGTGCGCGAGCCGGTCGCCGCTGGCCTTCATCACCACCGGGTAGCCCACCAGCCCGGCGGCCCGCACCGCCCCGGCCGCGCTGCTCACCAACTGCTCACGGGGCACCCGGATCCCGTACGCCCGCAGCAGCTGCTTGGCCGCGTGCTCGCTGAGCCGCCGCCCCGGGGCGAGCAGCGCCCGCGCCTTGCGCGCCGACGGCGACGGGGTGCGCGGCGCGTCCTCGAACGGGGAACGGTAGGCGGCCGTGAACCGGTGGTGGTCCAGGTACGCCTTGACCGCGCCCACGCAGTTGCCGAACGTACGGAACGTGGCCACCCGCGAGGAGCCCAGCAAGGTGGTGCGGTAGGCGTCCTCGGTGCCCACCGGCGAGCCCCACACCACGCACACCAGCTTCTCGGTCCGCTCCGCCGCGTCCACCAGGTCCTGCGCCAGCTTGTCGCTCATCGGCGGGAACGGGCCGGTGATCGGGCAGACGAGCACCCCGATCGCCGGGTCGGCCAGGATGGCGTCGATGATCTTGCGGCCCCGCCAGTCACCGACCGGGTGGCCGCCGTTGTCGATCGGGTTGGAGACGTTGAGGTAGCCGGGGATCCACTGGTGGAGTTCGGCCTGCTTGTCGGCGCCGAGCACGGGCAGTGGGAGGCCGGCGGCGGTGGCCAGGTCGGCGAAGTGGGCTCCGGTGCCGCCGGATATCGAGTAGACGGCGACACCCTCGGCCAGCGGCGGACGGGCCCGGGCGAGCAGCGCCGCGGTGTCCTGCAACTGGTCGAGCGCGTCCACCCGGACCACGCCGAACTGCCGGAAGACGGCGTCGGTCACCGCGTCCGACCCGGTCAGCTTCCCGGTGTGGGAGGCGGCGGTGCGGGCCCCGGTCTCGGTCCGGCCCACCTTGACCACGACCAGCGGCACCTTGTTGCGGGCGGCGCGGTCGGCGGCCAGGGTGAACGAACGCCCGTCCTTGAGCCCTTCCACATACGCCGCGATCGCTCCGGTCCCGGGCCGCTCGGCGAAATAGCCGATGAAGTCGGCGGTCTCCAGGTCGGCCTCGTTGCCGGTCGGGGCCCAGTGGCTGAGCCTGATCCCGAGTTCCTGGAGCGCGAAGACCGGCCGGCCCTGGTGGCCTGACTGGGTGATCAGCGCGATGGCCGAGCCCTGGAGGTCGTCGCGGAAGGTCTCGAAGGCGTTGAGGTTGGTGTTGGGTCCGAGCAGCCGCAGCCCGGACCGGGAGACCGCCTCCGCGAGCCGCCGCTGGGCCGCCGCGCCGGCCGCCCCGGTCTCCGCGAAACCGGAGGCGAAGACCACGGCGAACCGGGCCTTCGCCTCCGCCAGTTCCTCGATCACCGGAAGGGGGTCCCCGACCAGGACGACGGCGAGGTCCACCGGGTGCGGCAGGCTGCCGACGTCGTGATGGCAGCGCAGGCCGAAGACGGTCTCGCGCCCCGGGTTCACCGGCAGCAGCCGGGCACCGACCCGTTCGGCCCAGGCGGCCAGCTGGCGGGTGATGCCGGTGCCGGGCTTGCCCTCGGCGTCGGTGGCGCCGATCACGGCCACCGACTCGGGGCGGAAGAACCGGTCCAGGTCGGGCACGGACGCCCGCAGCGGCCGGCCGCTGACGTCGAGGTCGGCCGTCCCGTGCACGACGGTGCCCGGACGCTCGCCGCAGGCCACGGCGCGAGCCGTGCGCGGGTCGGTGCTGAGGGTGCCGTGGGTGGATCCAAGCATGGTCTCGCCCGCTCCTGGTGGTAGCCAACGCCGCCGGACCGTCAGGGCTTTAGCTGACGTACTGTCAGATTAGCGAGGTGGTGCACTGTCAGGAACAGGGCGGAAGGAGTCGGTGCGGTGTGCCGGTGCGGGCGGCGCGGGGGAGAGCGGACGCGGGCGGCGGCACGGCTTCCGGAACCGGCGGCGGACCGACCGGCGGAGGGGGTGCGGGGGCTGCCGGTCGGCCCGCCGGTTCCGGATTGTTCGCAACGGTCCCATACCCACCCCGGGCGCGGTGCTACCGCACGGAAGGCCGTCCTCTTGCGGCCGGGGTGTGCGATCGACTGAACTGACGTTACGTCAGATAAGTGATGCCGCCCCGGGAGACGCCGATGACCGAAACCCGTCCCGATCTACCGGAGATCGATGAATTCACCAGGCCCTACTGGCGGGCGGCGGCTCGTGGGCGGCTCCTGATCCGCAGGTGCCGGGCCTGCGGCGCGGCGCACCACTACCCGAGGGAGTTCTGCCCGGAATGCTGGAGCGAGGACGTGGTGTGGGAGGAGGCGAGCGGCCGGGCCACGCTCTACACATGGTCGGTGGTGCACGTCAACGACCTGCCGCCGTTCCGTTCCGGGCTGCCGTACGTCGCGGCCGTGGTGGACCTCGCCGAAGGGCCCCGGATGATGACCGGGATCACCGGGTGCGCGCCGGAACGGCTCCGGATCGGGATGGCGTTGCGGGTGGCGTTCCGTCCGTGCGAGCCGCCGGACGCGGCGGAGGGGGTGGTGGCCCCGGTGTTCGAACCGGAGGCGGCCTGAGGGGGCGCGGCACGGTTCCTGGGCGGCCCGCCACCGTCGACGGGCCACGGGGCCACACGGGCGTGAGCGGGCTCAGCCGTGCGACGCGGCCTGATCCGTCACCTCGTCCGCCGCGACGCGCACCGTCGGCTCGTGACGCACCGGGAAGTTGACCGAGTTGGCGATGAAGCACGCCGCGTGGGCGTCGTGGTGGAGCGCGACGGCGCGTTCGGTCATCACCGGGTCGGCCACGGTCACCAGGGGGTTGAGCACGACCTCGGTGAAGTGCCCGCTGTGGCCGGGCGTCTCGCGCATCCGGCCGTGCGCGGTGTCCTCGTAGCCGGTGACCACCACACCATGGCAGGCGCACAGCGCCAGGTACGTCAACATGTGGCACTGGGAGAGCGAGGCGACCAGCAGGTCTTCGGGGTTCCAGCGCTCCGGGACGCCGCCGAACGCCGGGTCGGCCGTGGCGTGGATGTCGGGCTTGCCCTCCGCGACGACGTCGTGCCCCCGGCCGTAGGCGCGGTAACCGGACGTCCCCGTACCGGTGTTGCCGGTCCAGCGGACGGTTACCGCGTAGCTGTGTTCCTTGCCCACGTCAGACTCCTTCGAGATGGTCGGATCGCACGGAGAGGGTGCGCAGGACGTGCTGCCGGGCGGCCTCGGCGGCCGGGCGCGGGGCGCTGCCCGTGATCGCCTCGATCAGCCGCCGGTGTTCGGCGTCGACCTCGGCGGGGCGGCTGGGGGCGGCCAGGGAGTCCCGGGTGGAGACGACGATCTGGTCCCAGATCCGGTCGAGCGTGGTGAGGGCCGGTGTGTTGTCGGCGAGGACGGCGACGTGGCGGTGGAAGGCGCGGTTGAGCCGCACGGCGGTGGCCAGGTCGCCGTCCCGGGTCGCCCGATCCGCCCGGTCCGCGTACTCGACGAGCCGCACCAGCGCGGCGGGCGGGATCTCGCCCGCTGCCTGCCGGCGCGCCGCCAGCTCCGCGGTCAGCGCCTCCAGGGCCGCGCGGAGCTGGTACGCGTCCCGCAGCGCCTTGCCGCCCAGCGCGGCCACCGTCACCCCGCGCCGCCCGCCGTGCACCAGGCCGTCGCTCTCCAGCTTGTGCAACGCCTCGCGGACCGGGGTCCGGCTGACCGCCAGCCGGACCGACAACTCCTGTTCGGTAAGGCGCTGACCAGGCAGGTAGTCTCCCGCCACGATCAGCGCCCGGACCTTGTCGTAGGTGGATTCCGGCTCCACGGCGTGACTGCCCCCAAGATCGTTCCGTGCTGGTGGATGCAATGTATACGCCGGATGCGATGTGGGCGAGGTATTTTCCGGCGACCAGGGTCACGACGGTGCCGATTGTTCCGGGGGTGCTGTTTCGGTGGGGCAGTGTCTTGGTGTCCGGTGCCTTGGCGGTTCGCTGTCCTGGTCCCGTTTGGCGGCTTGGCGTCTTGGTGCTTGGTGCCCGATGTCCTGGTGCCTGGTGCCTGGTGGCTCGGTGGTCTGCCGTCCTGGTCCGCTCGGTGGTCCGCTGTCCCAGGGGTTCGGCATCCCTGATGCCTGTTGCCTTGGTGGCCCGCCGTCCTGGTGCCCGGCGCCGCCCGGTCGCTCACCGTCCCGGCCCCGCCCGGTGGCCCCGGGGGCCCACCATCCGGCCCCGCCCGGTGGCCCGCCGCCCCCGTGCGGGCGCGCCCAGTGGCTCACCGTCCCGTGGCCCGCCGCCCCGGCCCACCCGGCGGCCCGCCCGCTCACGTCCCGGCGACCCGCCGCCCACCGCACCCGTGGCTCGTCGGCCGTCCCCGTGGCCGGCAAGCCGGCCGCCCCCCGACGCTCACGAGTGATCGTGTTCACCGCTCGGGTGTTCAATGATCGGATGCTGACACCGGTTGAACTCTCGGCGTTCGGACTGACCCTCCGGCCGTGGGAGGAGGGCGACGTGGCGGCGGCCTTGCGGGGGCTGAGCGACCCCGATTTCAGCCGTTGGAACACCCCGGCGGAACCGGTACGCGACGAAGCCGCGGCCCTGCGTTTCATACGCGCCCGGGCACAGGGCTGGCGGCGCGGCGACATGGCCTCGTACGCGGTCGTGGCCGACGGGGAGGTGCGCGGCTACATCGGAGTGGCCATGCCGGACGCGCGGATGCGCAGCGGGCGGATCGGTTACTGGACGATCCGCGAACACCGTGGGCACGGGCTGGCCACCCGGGCGCTGGAGACCGTCAGCCGCTGGTGTTTCCGTGACCTGCGGCTGCACCGGCTGGACCTGGTGCACGACGTCGGCAACGACGCCTCCTGCGCCGTCGCGCGCCGGTGCGGCTACCTTTGCGAGGGCGTACTGCGCGGCGGGCGCGTCGACCTGACCGGCGTCCCCCGCGACATGCATCTGCACGCCCGTATCGCGTCCGACCGGGCGCCCGACCCCGAGGCGATATGGCGCGCCCCGCGCGAGGAGGCGCGAGAACGGACCCCGCGCGCGGAGGCGTGAGAACCGGACGCCGTGCGCGCGGGCGCGAGGACGGTCGCCGTGCCCCCTCACCGCCCCAGCACCACCGTCCCCGACGAGCAGAACCACCCGCCGGTACCGGAGGCCACCGCGACCTCCGGCAGCCCGCCGCCCGCCTTGCGTACCTGGTGGCCGCCGGCCTCGCCGCGCAACTGCCGTACCGCCTCGACCAGCAGGAACAGTCCGCGCATCCCCGGATGGCAGGCGGAAAGCCCGCCGCCGTCGGTGTTGACCGGCAGTGCGCCGTCGTACCGCAGCCGTCCTTCCTCGACGAAGCCGCCGCCCTCGCCCTTGGCGCAGAAGCCGAGGTCTTCCAGCGTGACCAGGGTCATGTAGGTGAACGCGTCGTAGATCTCCGCGATGTCGACGTCCCCCGGGGTGATTCCGGCCCGTTGGAAGGCCAGTTGTCCCGAGACGGCGGCGGGTGAGACCGTGAAGTCCGGCCACTGCGACATGGTGGTGTGGGAGACGTACTCCCCGGTGCCCAGGATCCACACCGGCGGCTTGGCGCAGTCCGGGACGCGGTCGGCGGCGGCCAGCAGCACCGCGCAGCCGCCGTCCGAGCGGACGCAGCAGTGCAGTTTGGTGAACGGGTCGGCGATCAGCGGCCCGGCGAGGACGTCCTCGACCGTGACCGGTGCGCGGTACATCGCCTCCGGGTTGCGCGCCGCGTTGGCCCTGGCCTGCACGGCGACCTCGGCCAGCTGCTCGATCGTGGTGCCGTAGGTGTGCATGTGGCGGCGGGCGGCCATGGCGTACTTGGCGATCAGGGTGTGCCCGTAGGGCGCCTCGAACTGGAGCGGGCCCCGCGTGCCGAACGACAGGGTCGCGGTGCGCCGCCCGGCCTTGAGGTCGGCGCGCGCGGTCGAGCCGTAGACGAGCAGCACGGTGTCGGCGTGCCCGGCGGCGATCGCGTCGGCGGCGTGCGCGGCCATCACCTCCCAGGTCGCGCCGCCGACCGAGGTGGACTCCACCCAGGTGGGACGCAGCCCGAGGTATTCGGCGACCTCGGCGGGGGCGAGGGTGCCCAGGCCCGCCGAGGCCAGGCCGTCGACCGCCGAGCGGTCCAGCCCGGAGTCGGCCAGCGCGCGGCGGGCCGCCTGGGCGTGCAGTGCGTACGGGGTCGAGGCGTCGACCCGTCCGCAGTCGGCGAGGGCGACGCCCACCACGGCGACCTCGCGCGCGCCGGTGGGGCGACGGCGTGCGGCGGCCCGGGGGATGGCGGCGGGTATGGGTTTCGGCATGGAAGCTGACGGTACATCAGATTGCGTGGCGCGTCGCCGTTCCGCCCTCTGGGCTTGTGGGAGCGGCTTCTCTAATATGACGGCTCGTCAGATATGCGAGGGCGAGGAGCCGCCGATGGACACCGCGTTCACCGAGGAGCAGGACCAGATCCGGCGCACTCTGCGCGATGTGCTGCTCAAACATTGCGGCCCGGACGAGGTCAAGGTGGCCGTCGGGACCGAGGCCGGTTACGACCGGCGGCTGTGGGAACGGCTCGCCGGTGACCTCGGGCTGCCCGGCCTGGCGCTGCCCCGGGACCTCGGCGGCACCGGTTGCGGCCCCACCGAACTCGCGCTGGCCTGCGAGGAGACCGGGCGGGTGTTGCTGCCCTCCCCGCTGTTCGCCGGATGCGTGCTGGCCGCGCCGCTCATCGCCTCGCTGGGCAGTGCGTCGCAGCGCCGCGCGTACCTGCCCAAGATCGCTTCCGGTGAGCTGACCGCGACGCTCGCCACCCCCGCCCCGCTCGCCACCGCGCTCGCCCTGACCGGCCCCAACGACGTCCCGTGGGCCGGTGACGGCCGGGCCGGCGGCGTCCAGGCCCGCCCGGACGGCACCGGATGGCGGCTGTACGGGCAGGCCGGGCAGGTGCTCGACGGCCACCACGCCGGACTGCTGCTCGTCGCCGCGCACACCGGCGGCTTCGCCCGCAGCCGCACCGCCCTCTTCCTCGTCGACGCCACCGCGCCCGGCCTGCGCCGCACCCGGCTGATGACGCTCGACGAGACCCGCCCGCAGGCCCGGATCGAACTGCGTGACGTACCCGCCGAGCCACTGGGCGACACCGCCACCGGCTTTTCCGTCGCTCACCCGCACGCTTCTACGCCGCCCGCTTCCCAAACCTTGACGGCGCTCACCCGTACGGGGGAACTCGCCGCCACCGTGCTCGCCGCCGAAGCCGTCGGCGCCGCCTCCGCCGTACTCGCCAGTACCGTCGACCACGTTCGGGTCAGGGAGCAGTTCGGGCGCCCCATCGGCTCGTTCCAGGCCGTCAAGCACCGCCTGGCGGACGTGTACGTACGCGTGGAGGCGGCCCGTTCGGCGGCCTACTACGCGGCGTGGGCGGTCGGAACGGAAACCGGGCCCGGCGCCGCCCCGGACGGCACCGAGGGCATCGCGGTGGCCGCCCCGCTCGCCCTCGCCGAAGCCCTGGACGCCCTGCGGCACGCCGCCTCCGAGGCCGTTCAGTTCCACGGCGGGCTCGGCTTCACCTGGGAACACCACGCGCATCTGTACGTCAAACGGGCCGCCGGTGACGAACTGCTCTTCGGCCCGGCACACCGGCTCCGGGCCTGGGCCGCGAGCCGCGCCGGGCTCTTCAGCCCCCGACCGCCCGGCGCCCCCGCCGCCACGTCCCCGGCCGCGCCCGGCCCTCTCGCCGGGAGCCGGGCATGACGGCGGCGGAACGCGGCGGTACGCGGCGGAACACCCGGCAGTGGGTGCAGAAGATCTCCTCCACCAGGGGGTTCGCCGCGGTCGCGCCCCACATCGTCCCGTTGCTCGACAAAACGGTTCACCGCCTGACCCGCGGTAAGGTGATGCTCAGCGCCCGCGCCATGCCCAGCCTGGTGCTGACCACCACCGGCGCCCGGACCGGCCTGCCGCGCACCACACCGCTGGCCTGCATGCCCGAGGCCGGCGGGACGTTCGTCGTGGTCGGCAGCAACTTCGGCCGCGAACACCACCCCGCCTGGACCGCCAACCTGCTGCGTCACCCGCAGGCCCGGATCAGCCGGCGCGGGCGCGAGACCCCGGTCACCGCCACCCTCCTGACCGGCCCGGAACGGGACCGCGCCTGGCAGGCCGTGGTGCGCTTCTGGCCGCCGTACGCGGCGTACGCGGCCCGGGTCGACCGCGAGATCAGGCTGTTCCGGCTGGTCCCCGACGACGGCAGCTGAGGATGCGGCGGCTCAGGGAACGGCAGCTGAGAAGACGGAGCTGAGAAAACGGCAGCTGGGCAAAGGGCGGCTGAGGAAACGATCCGCCACGTCCCGGCCGCACCGGACACGCGGACGCGGGCGCCGCCGCGGCCACCTCCTTCAAGGGGCCGGGCCGGCGCCCGCGTCATTGGCAGGACATTCGCAGGACGGCTGGGGATTGCGGGCGGAGGACGGGCCACCGTCGCGCGGCGGCCGAATCCCCCCGTCACGTCGGGCGCTGCGGCGCGTTCCGTTCGGCCGGGACGGCGAGGACCGGTGGAACGGGTGCGGCGGCAGCCCCGACCGGCATCCGCGCGGGCCCGATCACGGCCCCGCGGCGTTCGGCGGCTACTTGGTCGGCTTCTTGCCCGTCACGCCCAGGTGGACCAGGAGCGCGAGGTTCGGCTTCAGCTCCGCCTGCTTCACGCCCCAGCTGGTGAAGCCCTTCTGGTGGGCGGCGACGGCGGCCAGCATGGCGACCAGCGAACCGGCCACCGCGGCGGGGCTCACCGACTTGTCGATCCTGCCCTTGTCCTGAAGCTCCTTGATCGAGTCCGTCAGGGAGTTGGTGACGGCGTTGAGGATCTTCATGCGGATCTTGTAGAACCGCTTGTCCCCTTCGGCCGCCCCCAGATCGACGACGCGCAGAATGGCGTCGTTGCGGCGCCAGAAGGAGAGGAAGCCGTCGACCAGGTCCTCGGCGGCAGACCAGGCGGCCTTGCCCGCCCAGCTGCGACCGGCGACCAGATCGGTCAGCGTCGCGCCCTCCTTGGCCATTTCCTCGGCGAGTTCGAGGACGGCGCCCTCGACGTCGGGGAAGTACTGGTAGAACGTCGCCGGAGAGGTCCCCGCCATCCGGGCCACGTCGATGACCTTGACGTCCCGGTAGGGCGAGGTGCTGAGCATCTCGCTGAGGCAGTCGAGCAGCTTCTGCCGAGTCGCCTGCCCGCGGCGCCCGGCGACCCGGCCGTCCACGGTTCGAACTTGTCCTGTCATGCCGTCAGTTTACCGGCGGGTGATCAGCGCGCGATTCGGCCGCCTGCAAATGGGGCGGTGACCGTCGGGTGTGGTGAAGCGGCAGGTCAGGACGGTTGCGCGCGGTTCCGCGCGGGTGGCTGCGACGGGTGCGCCGTCGCCGCCGTGGGGGAGTGGGCGGGGTGGCGGGGCCGGGGACGCCGGGGGACGGCGAGCCGTCGTTCGAAAACTTGTTCATACGTTCGAGTGAACGTGCCGCGCAGCCCGGGCGAAAGTCGTGACGGAGAGTTAGCGTGGCAACGAGGAAACCTTCGACGAGGAAGGACAACGGTCATGGGGACATACGCCGACGGGGCGCCCTGCTGGGTGGATGTGATGCTCCCGGACCTGGAGGCCGGCAAGCACTTCTACGGGGAGTTGCTGGGGTGGACGTTCGAGGACACCGGCCCCGACTTCGGCCACTACACCAACGCGCTCCGTGACGGTGAGCGGGTCGCCGGGCTGATGCCCAAGCACGACGCCGCCATGCCCACGGTGTGGACCGTCTACCTCGCCTCCTCCGACGCCGCCGCGACGGCCGCCAGGATCCGCGAGGCGGGCGGCCAGGTCTTCGTCGAGCCCATGGCGGTGCGTGATCTGGGCACCATGCTCGTGGCCGCCGACCCGGGCGGCGCCGTCTTCGGCGTCTGGCAGGGCGGCGCCCACCAGGGCTTCGGCGCCAAGGGCGAGCCCGGCTCCTTCTGCTGGACGGAGCTGCGCACCCGCGACAGCGACCGGGTCGACCCCTTCTACCAGGCGCTTTTCGGCTACCGGACCAAGCAGATAGGCCAGGCCGGGGGCGACTTCGACTACCAGGTCTGGGCGGTGGGCGACTCGGAAGGGGACGTCGTGGCGGGACGTCACCAGATGGGCGCCGACGTCCCGGCCGACGTCCCTGCGCACTTCGCGGTCTACCTGGCCGTCCCCGACTGCGACGAGGCGGTCGCCACCGTCCGCCGGCTCGGCGGCACCGTCCACTTCGGGCCGCACGACAGCCCCTTCGGACGCCTGGCGGGCGTCAGCGACGACCAGGGCGCCTCCTTCACCCTGATCGACCCCTCGACGACGGTGGGTGAGCGCCCGCTGTAACCGGCCCTGGAAGAGACGACCGGAAGGAAAACGACGACGGAAAGGAGGTACGACGGCCGGCGCTCGGAAGAGCGAGGGCAATCGACGGGCGGAACAGGGCGGAATCCGGCGCGGCACGCTCAAAACCGCCCCGGGTTCGCAACCGGGCCACTTCCCAGGGAAGAATCAGTGCTCGTGCCTCGGAACGGTTGACCGCAGGACGCCGGTCGGGGCTGCGAGAATTTCGGGGGACGGGGAGGTGGCACGGCAGTGGTGGAACAGCTTTCGCAGCACGACCCGAGACGGATCGGCCCGTTCGAGGTCCTCGGGCGGCTCGGGGCCGGCGGCATGGGGCTGGTCTATCTCGCGCGCTCGGCGTCCGGGCGACGCGTGGCGATCAAGACGGTGCGTGCCGAACTCGCCGAGGACCAGCTGTTCCGGGTCCGCTTCACCCGTGAGGTGGAGGCGGCCCGCGCGGTCAGCGGTTTCTACACGGCCGCCGTGGTCGACGCCGACCCCCGGGCCGCGGTGCCCTGGCTCGCCACCGCCTACGTCCCGGCGCCCTCGCTGGAGGAGATAGTCAACGAGAGCGGTCCGCTGCCCGCGCCGGCGGTGCGCTGGCTGGCGGCCGGGATCGCCGAGGCGCTCCAGTCCATCCACGGCGCCGGGCTGGTCCACCGGGACCTGAAACCGTCCAACGTGCTCGTGGTCGAGGACGGCCCCCGTGTCATCGACTTCGGCATCGCCAGCGGTGTCTCCAGCACCCGGCTGACCATGACCAACGTCGCCGTGGGCACCCCCGCCTACATGTCACCGGAGCAGGCACGCGACTCACGGAGCGTCACCGGCGCCAGCGACATCTTCTCGCTGGGCTCCACGCTGCTCTTCGCCGCCACCGGCCACCCGCCGTTCCACGGCGGCAACCCGGTGGAGACGGTCTTCATGCTGCTGCGTGAGGCCCCCGACATGTCGGGGCTCCCGGACGAGCTGCGGCCACTGATCGAGTCCTGCATGCGCAAGGAGGCCGACCGCCGTCCGACCCCGGCGGACCTCCAGGCGCAGCTCGCCCCGCACCTGTTCGCCTCCGGAGGGGACGACAGCGGATCGGCCTCGGCCTGGCTGCCGGCGAACGCGGTGGCGATGATCGAGGAGCGCGGCGGCCGGCGCCGGGCCGCCGCGGCTGCCGCCGCCCCGCCTCCGCCGCCCCTGCCGCCTCCGCCGCCGTCCGCGGAGCCGGTGGGCGCTCCGGCCGGCGGGGGGCGCCACGCGGTGGCGGAGCGGAGCGACCCGCGGCCGGCGGTGGCCGTCGGCGGCGGTGCCGCGGGACCGGTGAAGCTGGCCGGTTCGGTGCCGATCGGGCCCGGCCCGCGGGTGGCCGACGGCAAGGAGTTGCGCGGCACGCAGGCGGTGGGCCCGGTGCCGGGGCTGGGCTGGAGCGCGCGCGGCCAGGGGGTGACGGGGATGACCGGTCCCGGCCGTCCGTCGGCGTCCTCGGCCCCCGGCGCGGTGCCGCCGCCCCCGTCGGCCCCGCCGGTGGTCCCGCCGCCGGCGCCGTCCGGGCCGCCGGTGCAGGTGGTGCAGCCCGTCCAGCCGGCCCCCTCGGCCCCGTCCGCCACCCGCGCGGAGCCGGATCCGCGCTGGCGGCCGTGGCGGTTCCGGATGTCCAACGACGTCTGGGGCACCCCCGTGGTGGCCGGGAACCGGCTGTACGTCACGTCGTTCGAGATCCACGCGCTCGACGTGGCCACCGGGCAGCGGCAGTTCAAGACCCGGGATGTCGCCTGGACGATGGCCGTGGCCGACGGCCGCGTCCACGCCTCCGACGGGCCCAGCCTGTACGCCCTCGACGCGGCCGACGGCGGCGAACGCTGGCGGCTCGCCGTGGACGGCTGGGTCTACACGATCGGGGTCGCCCCCGGCACGGTGGTCACCGGTACCCGCGGCGGCGGGGTGCAGGGCTGGGACGCCGCCAGTGGCGAGCTGCGCTGGGAACGCGCCGGTGCCCAGGCCGACTTCGAGACCCCCGAGTCCGGGCCCGCGGTGGTCGACGGCAGGGTCTACTACCGCGGCGGCGGCCGGCTCCACGCCCTCGACCCGCACTCCGGCACCGTCCGTTGGAGCGCCCCCGTGGACGACGGCATGCCGGTGCGGCCGGTGGCCGCCGAGGGTTCGGTGTACGTGGTCGCCGGCACCCGGGTGCTCTCCCTCGACGCGGCGACCGGCGCGGAACGCTGGCGGTTCGACGCCCCGGCGGTCATGTTCGCCCCCGTGACCGTGGCGGGCGGCAGCGTCTTCGCCGTCGACTACCTGGGCACCGTCCACGCGATCGACCCGCGCACCGGTGGGCGGCGCTGGCACGTGGCCACCGAGGCCCGGCAGTCCGTGGAGCCCGTCCTCGTCTCGGACGGCCTCGTCCACCTCGGCAGCGGCGGCGGCCTCTACACCCTCGACGCCGTCTCCGGCGCCCCCAAGTGGCGCTTCGCCACCCAGGGCGACATCGTCGGCGCCCCCGTCGCCGCCGACGGCCGCATCCACTTCGGCTCCATGGACCACTGCCTCTACACGGTGGACGCCTCCGGCGGCCAACTTCGCTGGAAGCTCGAGACCGGCGGGGAGATCACCGGTACGCCTGTCGTGCGTGACGGTGTGGTCTTCGCGTGCAGCAAGGACCGGTGCGTTTACGCGCTCGACGCGGCGAAGGGTACGGGGGTGGCCCCCAAACGCTGATGCTCGCGCTGGCGGTCAGCGGGTTCGCTCGCGCTGGCGGTCAGCCATTACTCCGTGGCCCGGTTCGCCCGCTCCAGGTTGCCGGGGTTCCCCCGGCGCCCCCGTGGTGGCCGGGGGTATCCCCGGATCCCCCTTGCCCACGGCTGGGCGCACCCCTTCACCTCCGCCCGGTGGGGGGTTGGGGTGGGTTTTTGGTTTGGTTCGGCACCGGGCCGGTTCGCCTTCGGTGCGTTGGGGGTCGGGGGCGCGCCGGGGGTGACTCCTCGCTCCAGGTTTCGTTCCAAGGTTGCGCCCGGTCCGCTGGGTCGCTGCGGGGACACCCCCGGCCCACCCCCTTGTGCCGTCGTGCGTGTGCCTCTCTTCGCGGGTGGGGGTGAGTGAGGAGGTTGGGGTGACCCCGATCTCCTTTCTCACCCCCCCCGTGCCGCAGCGTGGAACGAGACCGGACGGGGGCGTGCAGGGGTGTCCCCGCAGCGACCCAGCGGGGCGGCGGAGAGCCGAAGACGATGCGTGGAGCGAGGAGTCACCCCGGAGGGTCCCCGGACCCCAGGCAGACAGTGCGCATCCCGCACTGTACGAGTACAGCCACGGGTGGGCGGGGGGAAACAATCCGTGACCTCAGCCACGACGAAGCGGAATCGGGCGCGCCCCCAGGAAGCATTGGCCGGCGGCAGCCACGACCAGACGGGGACCGGGCGCAGCCCGGGCAGTCCGGGGCTGGAGGGAACGCCCTGTGCGGGGGAACGGGGGGTGCCCCGGGAGTCCGGGGCTGGAGGGAACGCCCTGTGCGGGGGAGCGGGGGTGCCCCGAGGAATTCATGGCTGACCGCCAGCGCGAGCGGACCGTCAGCGGATACGGAACCCCCTCCCCCTCCCCGCGAAGCGGGCCCGTTGTGTTTCCGCGGGGGCGTTGCCCAGGGCGATGAGGGAGGCGGCGGAGGAGAGGGCGTGGGCGCGGGAGAGTTCCCGGGCGGCCCAGAGCGCCCGTACCGTGCCTTGGACGGCCTCCGTGGGGTGGCCGGCGATCTCCGTGGCGGCGTCGAGGGCCGCCGTGAGCAGGTCGTGGCCGACCGGGACGACCTGCGAGACGAGGCCGACGTCGTGGGCGCGGCGGGCGCCGAGCCGTTCCGCGGTGCCCATCAGGGCCATCCGCGCCACCTCCCCGTACGGCATCCGCTGCGCCATGCCGATGGACTCGTAGGCGCTGACCATCCCGTACGTGGTGTGCGGGTCGAAGAACGTCGCGTGTTCCGCCGCGATGAGGAACTCGCACTCGGCGAGCAGGTAGAACGCCCCGCCGCAGGCCATCCCGTTGACCGCGGCGATCACCGGCTTCCACAGGTCGCGGGATTTGGGGCCGATGCGCAGCAGGGGGTCGTCGACGCTGTAGGGGGAGGCGGGTTGCGGGATGCCGGCGGAGCGGTCGAGGCCGGTGCAGAAGGCGGCGTCGCCGGCGCCGGTCAGTACGGCGACCCGCACGGAGTCGTCGTACCGCAGGCGGTCCCAGGTCGCGCCGAGCCGTTCCGCGGTCTCCAGGTCGATCGCGTTGTGGCGTTCGGGGCGGTCCAGGGTGATCACGGCGATGCCGTCGCCGCGTACCTCGCAGCGCACGGTCATGGCCGCTCCAGCAGCCAGCGCGGCACGGTGAGGCCGCCGGTGCGGTGGACGGCGCGGTGGAAGCAGACTCTTACCGCCGCCCCGATGCGCAAACGTACTGGGTCGAGTGAATTCAGCCGTGCGTCGGGGGAGGTGACGAGGTTGCCGACGAGCCGGATCCGGGGGTCGTCGGCGAGTTCCACGACGATCACGTTGTAGGGCGCCTGGGCGGCGTAGGCGGGCAGCAGCGGCGGGTGCGGGACGACGTAGGACCACACGCGACCGCGGCCGGACATCCGGCGCCATTCGTCGGCGAAGCTCTGGCAGTGCGGGCAGCACGGCCGGGGCGGGAAGCGCAGCCGCCCGCAGTCGGCGCAGGCCTGCACGCGCAGTTCGCCGCGGGCCGCGTAGCGCCAGAACGGCGCGCCGTCGTCGTCCGGTTGCGGGAGCAGCGGTTCTCCGGTCGCGTCCACCGTCACGTTCCTCAACCCCTCAGCACCAGTGCCGATGTGGGAACCCCCTCACCCGCCGTGACCAGGCAGGTGCGTGCGCCGGCCACCTGGGCGGTGGAGGTGCCGCGCAGTTGCCTGACCCCCTCGTTGATCAGGTTGAAGCCGTGCACGTACGCCTCGGACAGGCCGCCGCCGGCGGTGTTGAGGGGGAGCCGGCCGCCGATCTCCAGCGCGCCGCCCTCGGTGAACGCGCCGCCCTCGCCGCGTCCGCAGAAGCCGTAGCCCTCCAGCGACAGCGGGATCAGCGCGGTGAAGGCGTCGTAGATCTGGGCGACGTCGATGTCCTCGGGGGTGATGTCGGAGGATTTCCACAGGTGGCGGGCGGCGGTCCAGGCGGGGCCGGTCAGCGGGTCGTCGCACCAGTAGTTGACCATGCCGTGGTGCTGGGCGGGCAGCCCCTGGGCCGCGGCGTGCACGTAGACCGGGCGCTGTCGGCAGTCCCGGGCCCGTTCCGCGGCGACCACCACGCAGGCGAGGGCGCCGTCGGTCTCCAGGCAGTTGTCGTAGAGGCACAGCGGCTCGCTGATCCAGCGGGCGGTCATGTACATCTCGCGGGTCAGCGGGCGTTCGTACATCACGGCGGCCGGGTTCTGGTTGGCCCGGTTGCGGCAGGCGAGGGCCACGTTGAACAGGTGGTCGCGGGTGACGCCGTACTCGTGCATGTAGCGGCGGGCCAGCATGGCGATCTCGTCGGCGGGGCGCAGCAGGCCGAACGGGCGCGTCCACTGGGCGGGGGTGGGCAGTTGGACCCGGGTCTCGGTCCACGGACGCGGCCCGGAACCGCGTTTGCGGGAGCGCCAGGCGACGCCCACGGTCGCCTGGCCGGTGGCGACGGCCGCGGCGAGGTGGGCCACCGTGGCGCACGAACCGCCGCCGCCGTAGCCGACCTTGCTGAAGAAGGTCACGTCGCCGGCGCCGATGGCTTTGGCGACCTCCACCTCGTCGGTCTCCTCCATGGTGTACGAGGCGAAGGCGTCGACCTCGGCCGGGGCGATCCCGGCGTCGTCGAGGGCGGCCAGAATCGCCCGGCAGGCGAGGTGGCGTTCGGACGGTTCGAGCCGTTTGGCGAAGGCGGTCCGGCCTATGCCGACGATCGCCGCCGCGTCCTTGAGGGCTGCCACCGACGCCCACCTCCTCGTACCCTGGCGTGACCCGCACGTCAGGCTACCAACGAATCTGACGCTACGTCAGCTATCGCGTCAGCAACCCGTTCGGCTACTGAGTACCACTGGATGTGATCCGGAGGTGACCGATGCGCGCAGACCTGGAATTCGGCAGCATCCCCGCACTGGTGACACAGGCCGCGCGGCGGTACGGAGAGCGCGAGGCGGTGGTCGAGGGGCGGACGAGGCTGACCTTCGCCCAGCTCGCGAAGGGCGTCGCACGGGCCGCCGCGGCCTGCCTGGCGCACGGCGTCGAACCCGGTGACCGGGTCGCCGTCTGGGCCCCCAACACCGCGGACTGGGTGGTCGCCGCCCTCGGCGCGCTCAGCGCGGGCGGCGTCCTGGTGCCGCTCAACACCCGTTTCAAGGGCGCCGAGGCGGCCTACGTACTGCGCCGTACCCGCGCCCGGCTGCTCTTCGTGACCGGCACCTTCCTGGGCACCTCGTACGTGGCGGCGCTGCGCCGGGCGGCCGGGGGCACGAACGGTTCCGGCGGTCCCGGACCGGTACCCACCGGCCCGCTGCCCGGGCTGCCCTACCTACGGGACGTGGTGGTCCTCGCCGACGACGCCCCGGCCGACTTCCGTACCTGGCCGCAGTTCCTCGCGGCGGGCGACGGGGTGGGCGACGCGGCCGTACGGCGGCGGATCGGCGAGATACGCCCCGGCGACCCCTCCGACATCATCTTCACCTCCGGCACCACCGGCCACCCCAAGGGCGCCGTGGTCAGCCACGCCCAGACGCTGCGTGTCTACGGGGTGTGGAGCCGGCTGGCCGGCCTCACCGAGGGCGACCGCTACCTCGTCGTCAACCCGTTCTTCCACACCTTCGGCTACAAGGCGGGCATCGTCGCCTGTCTGCTGCGCGGGGCGACGATCGTGCCGCAGCCGGTCTTCGACCCGGCGGTGGTGCTGGCCAACCTCGCCGCCGAGCACATCACCGTGCTGCCCGGCCCGCCGACCGTGCTGACCTCCCTGCTCGACCACCCCGACCGGGGCGCCCACGACCTGTCGGCGCTGCGCGTCGTGGTCACCGGCGCCGCCGTCGTCCCGCTGGAGCTGGTGGAACGCCTCCGCGGCGAACTGGGCGTCGCCACCGTGCTGACGGCCTACGGGCTGACCGAGGCCACCGGCACCGTCAGTATGTGCCGCCCCACCGACCCGCCCGAGGTGGTCGCCGCCACCTGCGGGCGCCCGCTGCCCGGCACCGAGGTGCGCATCGCCGCCGACGGGGAGGTGCTGGTCCGCGGTTACCACGTGATGTCCGGCTACTTCGAGGACCCGGTCGCCACCGCCGGCGCCGTCGACCCCGACGGCTGGCTCCACACCGGCGACATCGGCTCCCTGGACGAGGCCGGAAACCTCCGTATCACCGACCGCGTCAAGGACATGTTCATCGTGGGGGGTTTCAACGCCTACCCGGCGGAGATAGAGCGCGTCCTGCGCCGCCACCCCGACGTCGCCGACGCCGCCGTCATCGGCGTCCCCGACCCCCGCCTCGGCGAGGTCGGCAAGGCCTTCGTCGTCCGCCGCCCCGACACCGCCCTCACCGCCGACGCCCTCATCTCCTGGAGCCGCCGCGAGATGGCCAACTTCAAGGTGCCCAGGGCGGTGGAGTTCGTGGCGGAGTTGCCGAGGAACGCGAGTGGGAAGGTGCTGAAGCGGGCGCTGCGGGGGTGACCCCGGGCCGCGTTCCGCCACGGGCGGCGGCACCCGCCTCGGGCTGCCGCCGCCTTGGGTAACCGCCGGAAGGCTTACGTGGTGCTCCAGTTGGCGGGCTGGACGTAGCCCGGGTTCCCCCAGTTGTCCGGAGTGTTGGCGCTCGCGACGGCCGCGGGCGCCAGTACCGCCGCGAGCGCCGCGGCGACACCCGCCACCGCGACGACGGCTCTGCGTATCACCTTCATGTGCTGCTCCAGTTCCTGTCGTTGATGAATGGGGCCCGGGGACGGCAGAAAGCCGACCGTGGCGCCCCCTCCGCGCCACGGTCGGCCTTCCGCCATTGCTGTGGTGCCCTGTGCGAGACGCCGTCAGGGCGTCCCCGGGTGACCCCGGGGCAACCCCCACGGGGAAACCCCCCGGTTTTCCCCGTTTCCCCCGTAATTCCCCCGTTACCCCCGTTCCCAGCGGGTGGGAACCGTCACGGATTCGACCAGTTGTCGGGCTTGATGATCGGCTTGCCGCCCTTGGGCAGCGGGTTCCCTTCGTCGCTGACCTGCAACGGCTCCTGCTCGTCAAGGACGGCTTGGATGTCCTTGATGTCCCCCGTGCCGGTCGCCGTACCGATGCCGGGGTCCGGGCGCTTGATGCCCGGTCCGGGAAGGTTTGTGGTCATGCGAGTTCTCCCGTTGGGTGTCGCTTCCGAGTGTGGTGCCCGCCTGGTGGCGACCCCCGTGCGTCACCAGGCGGGCGGCTCGTTGTGATGGAATCCTGGCATCCGCGGATAAGCAACCGATAAACGCGGTCGGTTACCGCTGTGGCCTGCGGTTTTCCGGTGGGACGAGCGGGTCAGCCGGCCACGGCCGGGTTCGGCGCCTCGCCGAGGAGCGCCCGTACGTCGGCCGCCTCGCCACACTCGAGGTTGGTGTAGATGGCCAGCGCGTCCCGCCAGCAGGCGCGTGCGCGGTCGAAGTTGCCGCTGGCGACCAGGGCCTGGCCCAGCAGGGTCAGGACGTTGGCCTTGCGCCGCTCACCGCTGTCGTCGCTCATCAGGGCGAGCGCCTGGTCGGCGAGGGAGGCGGCCTGGCGGTGGCGGCCCGCCGTCATGTGCACCTCGGCCATCCGGAAGAGGGTCATGCCCTCCCAGAGCCCTTGCCGCGACTCCTGGTAGGCCGAACGCGCCTCCGACAGCCGCAGCAACGCCTCGTCCAGTCTGTCGTTGGCGGCGAGTGCCAGCCCGAGCTTGTAGAGCGCGTTGCCGAGCCGGAAGCCGGACCCCAGGGCCTGGTTGAGCGCCACCGACTCCTCGGCGACCGCCAACGCGCCCTTGCGGTCGCCCAGTTCGATGAAGACCGAGGAGAGGTTGCGCAGCACGGCCGCCTCGCCGTGCCGGTTGCCGTCGAGCCGGAACGCCTCCAGGGCGTGCTCGTAGTACGCGGCGCACTCCTCGAAGCGCCGCTGGTCGGCGGCGATGAGACCGCGCAGGTTGGGCGCGTAGCTGCAGGTCAGCGCGTCCTTGGCGGCGAGGCCCAGGACATGGGCGTGCTTGGCCTCCTGGTCCGCGTCGAAGAAGCGGTTGCTGGACCAGCTCAGGATGCGCCCCAGCAGGACCCGGGCCCGCCCCTCCACCAGCGTCTCGTCGCAGGCCGCGGCGGCGGCCACCAGCGACCGGGTCGCATGGCCGTATTCGTGGGCGTACACCCCCGACTCCATCAGGTCCTGGCACGCGAAGAGCAGGTCCACCGCGCGCCGCAGGGCGTCCGGGCAGCCCTGCCTCGTCACCTGCTGGACGCCGGCCAGGAGGCCGGGGGCTTCTTCGAAGAGCCATTCCAGGGCCTCGGTGCGGTCGTGGAAGGTGAGGCCGGGGCGGGTGGTGGGGGCGAGGTGGTCCAGGGCGCGGTCGCCGGGGTTCTCCAGGCCGTAGGCGCGGGCGGCGGAGGAGAGGTAGAAGTCGAGCAGGCGGGACAGGGCCGCCTCGCGGTCGGCGGCGGACTCGTCGCGTTCGGCGCACTCGCGGGCGTAGAGGCGGAGCAGGTCGTGGAAGCGGTAGCGGGCCGGGGCCGCGGACTCCAGCAGGCTGATGTCGACCAGCGACTCCAGCAGGTTCTCGGTCTCGTACGGATCGAGGTCGAGGACGGCAGCGGCGGCGGTGAGCGAGATGTCGGGGCCGTCGGGGAGGGCGAGCAGCCGGAAGGCGCGGGCCTGGGCCGGGCCCAGGTGGCTGTAGCCCAGTTCGAAGGTGGCCTCGACGGCGAGGTCGCCGGCCTTCAGCTCGTCCAGCCGGCGCCGTTCGTCGCTGAGCTTGCGGGCGAGCACCGAGACCGTCCAGGTGCGCCGGGTGGCCAGCCGGGCGGCGGCGATCCGGATGGCCAGCGGCAGGAACCCGCAGGCGGCCACCACGTCCAGCGCCGCCTGCCGTTCGGCCAGCACCCGTTCCCTGCCGACGATCTTGGTGAAGAGCTGGAGCGCCTCCTCGGGGCTCATCACGTCCAGGTCGACCAGGTGGGCCCCGGCCAGGTCCACCATCCGCACCCGGCTGGTGATCAGCACCGCGCTGCCGGGGGTGCCGGGGAGCAGCGGGCGCACCTGGGCCGCGTCGCGGGCGTTGTCCAGCAGGGCGAGCACGCGGCGGCCGTCGAGGACGGAGCGGTAGAGCGCGGCGCGGTCCTCCAGCCCGTCCGGGATGGCCGCATCCGGTGTGCCCAGCGAGCGCAGGAAGGAGGCGAGCACGGTCTCCGGTTCGGCCGGCCGGGCGCCCTGGCCCTGGAGGTCGACGTAGAGCTGGCCGTCGGGGAAGGTGCTGCGGGCGGCGTGGGCGACATGGACGGCGAGCGTGGTCTTGCCGACGCCCCCGATCCCGGCCACGGCGGACAGGGCCATGACACCCCGTTCCGTCGCGGCAAGCTCCGCCACGAGTTCCCGGACGAAGGCGTCACGCCCGGTGAAGTCGGATACGGCGGCCGGGAGTTGGGCCGGGCGGACCGGGACCGCCGGGGCCGAGGCGCGGTCCCCGGCCAGGGCGGGCGGAGCGGCCAGCTCCGGATCGGCCTCCAGGATGCGCTGGTGCAGTTCGGTGAGCTGGGGGCCGGGGTCGACCCCCAGCTCCTCGGCGAGCAGCCGCCGGGTGTCGGCGTAGACGCCCAGCGCCTCGGCCTGGCGTCCGGCCCGGTACAGCGCCAGCATCAGCAGCGCCCGCAGCCCTTCGCGCAGTGGGTGCTCGGCGGAGAGCGCGGTCAGCTCGGAGACCGCCTCCGCGTGGCAGGACAGCTCCAGGTCGAGTTCGAGACGGGTCTCCAGCAGCGTCAGGCGCCACTCGGACAGGCGGGTGCGCTGGGTCTCGGCGTACGGGCCGGGCAGACCGGCCAGCGGTTCGCCCTCGAACAGCCCGAGGGCGTCGGCCAGCAGCTCCCGGGCCCGCGCCGGATCCCCGCCGGCTCTGGCCTTCTCCGCCTCGGCGGCGTACCCCTCGGCCACCGCGGTGTCCAGGCTGCCCGGCGCGGCCCGCAGCGCGTAGCCGCCGGCCTCGGAGACCAGCGCCTGCGGTCCGAGGATCTTGCGCAGCCGGAAGGCGTAGGTGCGCAGCGCGGCCAGCGCGCTGTCCGGGGGCTCCTCGCCCCACAGCGCGTCGATCAGTTCGTCGGCCGTCGCGGTCCGGCCGCCTCGCAGCAGGAGCGCGGCGAGCAGGGCGCGTTGCTGCGGTGAACCGGGTGGCAGCGGCTCGTCGCCGTGCCAAGCTCGTACCGGACCGAGCAGCGCGAAGCGCAATCCCGGCCCCGTTCCGCGATCCATCACGAGACTCCCATTCCGCGCCGGTCGCGACAGGCCGTATATCGATCGTTCATCGCGAGCCGGGACCATCTCCGCGTGTGATGAGTACAGCCGCGTGACGGCCAGTCTGCCCTGTCGTACCGGGCTCGGTCACGCCCTGGCGGGCGGTTGTAGGCCATTCAACGCTAATTGATCGGAATTTGAGATTCCGTCTGTGTCGCCCATGAGGGAGAGGAGTGACGGAGCTGTCATGTGCTCCTGGTGTACGCCGCCGAAGCCTCGTCTGTCGGTGCTGCGAAGTCCGGTCGAGGTGCCGCCGGAAGCGAGGACGAACGCGGTGGTGACAGGGGCCACTCCGGGGCGGACGCTGCGGATCAGGGCCGCCCGGCTGCCGCACGGCGTACCGTACGGCGCGCTGCCCGGCGCCCCGTTCGCGGCCACCGCGGCCTGTACCTACGCCGAACTCGACCGCCGCGCCCGCGCGGTGGCGGCCGGCCTCGGCGGCGTCCTGCCGCCGGGCAGCCGGGTGATTCTCGCCTACCGCCAAGGACCCGATCTGGCCGGGGCGTTCTACGGCTGCCTGTACGCCGGCATGGTCGCGGTGCCGTATCTGCCGCCCGCGGCGGAGCCGGCGCCACCCCGCGGCCGGGGCGCGGGCGGTCGCCGGCTGGCCGAAAACGTACGGGACGGCATCGTCGCCGCCGTCGACCGGGTCGCCCCGGCGGCCGTCCTCACCGCCGGCGACGGGTGGTCGGCGCTTCCGGTGGACCGGGACCGGGTGCCCGTGCTGGAGGCCGACGGCGACCTGGTGGCCGGAACCCCGGTGCGCCGGCTCGCGGCGGGCTGGCGGCCGGTCGGCGTGCTGCGCGACGCGGAGGCGTACCGCCGCTTCGTCCCCGGCCCGCCCGGCGACCGGGGCGGCGGCCGGATGGAGCCCGCGTTCAGCCACGGCGACCTGCTCGGCGTCCTCCAGGAACTCCACGACGCCTGCCGTATCGGGGTGCCCGACGCCGACCTGGGGTGGATCGCCTCGGTGCACGGCATGGACGACGCGGTGTGGCGGCTGCTGCTCCCGGTCCACGAGGGCCGCGCGGTGTGGGAGTCCTCCCGCGACCGCGACGGCCACGAGAGCTGACGGTACGTCAGATCTGGGCGTACCGTGGAGCCATGGAGACGTTTCCGCAGATCGTTTCGGTGGACGACCACACCGTCGAACCCGCACACGTCTGGCAGGACCGGCTTCCGGCCAGGTACCGGGAGGCCGGGCCGCGGGTGGTGCGGGCGCCGATCGAGGAGATGACGTTCACCGGCGGCCGGTTCGCCCCCCGGATGGGGACGCCGGGGGGCGACGGCCCGCTCGCCGACTGGTGGGTCTACGAGGACCTGCGCCGGCCGCTGACCCGCCTGGACACCGCCGTCGGCTGCGACCGCGACGAGATCCGCCTGGAGGGCATCACCTATGACCAGATGCGCCCCGGCTCCTTCCGCGTCCCCGACCGCCTCGCGGACATGGACACCGGCCACGTCCGCTCCGCGCTCTGCTTCCCCACCTTCCCGCGCTTCTGCGGCCAGACGTTCACCGAGGCCCGCGACCGCGAACTGGCGCTGCTGTGCGTGCGCGCCTACAACGACTGGATGGTCGAGGAGTGGTGCGGACCGCAGGCGGGCGGCCGGCTCATCCCGCTCACCCTGATCCCGCTGTGGGACGCCGGGCTCGCCGCGGCCGAGGTGCGCCGCAACGCCGCGCGCGGGGTTCGGGCCGTCTGCTTCAGCGAGATACCGCCCCACCTCGGGCTGCCGTCGGTGCACACCGGCGCCTGGGACCCGTTCCTGGCCGCCTGCGCCGAGACCGGCACGGTGATCGCCATGCACATCGGCTCCTCCTCGAAGATGCCGTCCACCTCCGCCGACGCGCCGCCCGCCGTCGGCTCCACGCTCACCTTCGCCAACTGCTGCTTCTCCCTGGTCGACTGGCTGATGTCCGGCGTCCTCGACCGCTTCCCCGCCCTGCGGATCATGTACGCCGAGGGCCAGATCGGCTGGATCCCGTACGTCCTGGAGCGCGCCGATACGGTCTGGCGGGAGAACCGGGGCTGGGCCGGGGTGGCCGGGAAGGTGCGCCGACCGCCCTCCGAACTCTTCGCCGACCACGTCTACGGCTGCTTCTTCGACGACGCCTTCGGGCTGCGCAACCTGGACGCCATCGGCGTCGGCAACGTCCTGTACGAGACCGACTACCCGCACTCCGACTCCACCTGGCCGCGGTCACGGGAGATCGCCGAGGCGCAGATGGGCCACCTCGCCCCCGACGTGGTCGAACGCGTCGTCCGCGGCAACGCCGTCGATCTGCTCGGGCTCACCCCGGACGGGCTGTGGGCCGGCTGAGCCACCGCCCGGCAGCCACCTTGTATGACGCTGCGTCAGACTCCACCATGAGGTCATCCGCCCCAGGGAGGCCCGATGGTGCGCGTCCTGCCGCAGGACCGGCTGGTGTACGGCATGCAGTTGCCGGTGCAGTCGCTCAGCACGCTGTACGCCGAACCGTGGGAGACCGAGGCCGGGCCACGCGACCTGCTGGCGGTGGCCCGCGCCGCCGACCGGCTCGGCTTCTTCTACCTCGGCTGCTGCGACCACGTGGCCGTCCCCCGCCGGCTCGCCGACACCATGAGCACCACCTGGTACGACCCGGTGGCCACCTTGTCCTACGTGGCTGCCGTCACCGACCGGATACGGCTGCTCAGCCACGTGGCGGTGGCCGCGCTGCGCCATCCGCTGATCACCGCCAAGCAGTACGCCACCGTGGACCACCTCAGCGACGGCCGGCTGATCCTGGGCGTCGGGGCGGGCCACGTCCCCGAGGAGTTCGCGGCGCTCGGCGCGGACTTCACCGGCCGCGGCGCCGTGCTGGACGAGACCGTCGACGCGCTGAAGTCGGCGCTCGGCACCGACGCGGAGTTCCCCGACTTCTGCGGCGAACGCTTCGCCTTCCAGGACCTGGGCCAGCGCCCCCGGCCCGTCCAGCGGCCCCGTCCGCCGCTGTGGGTGGGCGGCTCCTCGCCGGCCGCGCTGCGCCGGGCCGCCCGGCGCGGGGACGGCTGGCTGCCGCAGGGCGACCCGCGCGACGCCCTGGCCGGGCACATCGCCACCCTGCGCCGGCTGCGCGGCGACCGAGAGCCGCTGGACATCGGTGCCATCACCGAGCCCCTCTACGTCGGCGTCCCCGCCTGGCACGTCGGCCGCCGCACCCTGTCCGGCCCGCCCGAACGCCTCGCCGAGTCGCTGCGCGCCTACCCCGCGATGGGCGTCGGCCAGATCCAGGTGCGCTTCCGCAGCCGTGACATCTGCGAACTCCTCGTCCAGATGGCCGCCTTCGCCTCCGAGGTCGCGCCCCTGCTGGACGAGGCCCCGGCGCGGTGACCGTCCGACCGGGCTGACGCTCCGTCAGCTATTGACGCCTTTGGCGCTTGCTGCGACAGTCGCACTCATTGAACTGACGTACCGTCAGATATGTGCTGGGGGCCGACGTGGAATTCGGGATCTTCGTACAGGGATATGTGCCCGCGCACCGGGCCTCGGCCGACCCGGAGGCCGAACACCACGCGCTGCTGGAGGAGACCGAGTACGTGATCCAGGCCGACGCCTGCGGCTTCAAGTACGCCTGGGCCAGCGAGCACCACTTCCTGGAGGAGTACTCCCACCTGTCCGCCAACGACGTCTACCTCGGCTACCTGGCCCACGCCACATCCCGGATCCACCTCGGCTCCGGCATCTTCAACCCGCTGCCGCAGGTCAACCACCCGGTGAAGGTCGCCGAGAAGGCCGCCATGCTCGACCACCTCACCGGCGGCCGGTTCGAGTTCGGCACCGGACGCGGCGCCGGCAGCCACGAGATCCTCGGCTTCCTCCCCGGCATCACCGACATGAACCACACCAAGGCCATCTGGGAGGAGACCATCGCGGAGTTCCCCCGCATGTGGCTCAACGACACCTACCCCGGCTTCCAGGGCGAACACTGGTCGCTGCCGCCGCGCAAGGTCCTCCCCAAACCGTACGGCGGCTCCCACCCCGCCATGTGGTACGCGGCCGGCTCCCCCGCCTCCTACGCCATGGCCGCCCGCAAGGGCCTCGGGGTGCTCGGCTTCAGCGTCCAGAAGGTCTCCGACATGGAATGGGTGGTCGACTCCTACAAGACCGCCGTCCGCGACGCCGAACCGGTCGGCGGCTACGTCAACGACAACGTCATGGTCACCACCACCGCCATCTGCGCCGAAACGGGCGAACAGGCCCGCCGCATCGCCGTCGAGGGCAACCTCAACTACCTCCAGTCGCTGCTCTTCCGCTACCACGACACCTTCCCCCGCCCCGACGGCATCCCGCGCTGGCCCGAACTGCTCCCGGACTACACCCCGGAACTCATCGACCTGCTCATCGCCGAGGAACTGCTGATCTGCGGCGACCCCGACGAGGTGCTCGCCCAGTGCAAACGCTGGGAGGCGGCCGGCGCCGACCAGCTCTGCTTCGGGCTGCCCGTCGGCGTCCCCTACCAGGACACGCTCACCACGATCCGGCTCATCGGCGAACACGTCGTCCCCAAGATCGACACCGATCCGGTGCACCGCACGACCCGGTTCCGGCAGACCGCCCGGGCGCGGTAGCGCCGCCCACGGACGCGGCGGAATCCCGGACCGCCGCTGCCCGCCCGGCCCGGGGGCGCCCGACCGCGGCCGGCCGCGCGCCCCCGGACCGGGCGCCCGCACCCGTGCGAGAGGAAGACCCGTGCTCGACCATCTGATCCAGGGCGCCACCGTGGTGGACGGCACCGGCGCCCCCGGCCGCGTCGCCGACGTCGGACTGCGCGACGGCCGCATCGCCTGCGTCACCCCGCCCGGCACCACCACCGAACCCGCCCGCACCACCGAGGACGCCACCGGACTCGTCCTCACCCCCGGCTTCATCGACCCGCACACCCACTACGACGCCCAACTGTGCTGGGACCCGCTCGCCACCCCCTCCATGAACCACGGCGTCACCACCGTCGTCGGCGGCAACTGCGGCTTCTCCCTCGCCCCGCTGCGCCCCGCCGACGCCGACTACACCCGCCGCATGATGTGCAAGGTCGAGGGGATGTCCCTGGCCGCGCTGGAACAGGGCGCCGACTGGCGCTGGCACTCCTTCGCCGACTACCTCGACGCGCTCGACGGCCGCATCGCGGTCAACGCCGGCTTCATGGTGGGCCACTGCGCGCTGCGCCGGTACGTGATGGGCGCCGACGCCGTGGGCGGCCGGCCCGACGCGCGGCGACTGGACGAGATGACCCGCCTGCTGCACGAGTCGCTGGCGGCCGGCGCCTGGGGGCTGTCCACCACGCGGTCGTCCACCCACTCCGACGGCGACGGCGCCCCGGTCGCCTCCCGCCACGCCGACCGCGCCGAACTCCTCACCCTGTGCCGGGCCGTCGGGGACCACCCCGGCACCCAGATCGAGGCCATCGTCAGCGGCTGCCTCGACCGCTTCAGCGACGAGGAGATCGACCTGCTCGCCACCATGAGCGCCACCGCCGGACGCCCGCTCAACTGGAACGTCCTCACCGTCGACTCCGCCGTCCCCGACCGCGTCCCCCGCCAGCTCGCCGCCTCCACCGCCGCCCGCGCCCGAGGCGGCCGGGTCGTCGCCCTCACCATGCCCGTCCTCGCCCCGATGAACATGTCCCTGGGCACCTTCTGCGCCCTCAACCTCGTGCCCGGCTGGGGTGAGGTGCTCTCCCTCCCCGTCGACGCCCGGATCGCGCGGCTGCGCGACCCTTCCGTCCAGGCCGCCCTGGTCCGTCACGCCACCAGCCCCGAGGCCGGGGTCTTCCGGCGGCTGACCGACTTCGGCCGCTACGTCATCGGCGACACCTACTCCCCGGCCAACGCCGGACTCACCGGCCGCCGCGTCGCCGACATCGCCGCCGAACGCGGCCAGGAACCCTTCGCCGCCCTGGTGGACATCTGCGCCGCCGACCGGCTGCGTACCGTGCTGTGGCCGATGCCCACCGACAACGACCCGGCCAGCTGGGAACTGCGCCGCCGCGTCTGGGACCACGAGGACGTCCTGCTCGGCGGCTCGGACGCCGGGGCCCACCTGGACCGCATGTGCGGCGCCCCCTACACCACCCGGTTCCTCGGCGACTGCCTGCGCGGACGCCGCCTCGTCCCCCTCGAACGCGCCGTGTCGATGCTCACCGACGCCCCCGCCCGCCTCTTCGGCCTGCGCGACCGCGGCCGGATCGCCGTCGGCCACCACGCCGACCTCGTCCTCCTCGACCCCGACCGCGTCGACGCCGCCCCCGCCACCCTCGTCCACGACCTCCCCGGCGACAGCCCCCGCCTGGACTCCAAGGCCCTCGGCGTCGTCGCCGTCCGCGTCTGCGGCGTCGAGACGCTGCGCCACGACACCCCCACCGGCGCCCTCCCCGGCCGCGTGCTGCGATCAGGACGGGACACCACCACGTAGCCACCTCCCCGTCGCCCTGTCAGTGGCGGTCCCTAGACTGGCCCCGGCCTTCATGAACCACCGAAGGACAGGGGGACACAGAACGCATGGCGGATCAGCGGCACACGTACGCGTCGGCGGGGTGACGGCGTGGTCGACCTCAACCCGTTGCACTGGATCAACAAGATCAACGAGTCCATCGGGCACTCCATGGCCGATGTGCTCGAATTCATCGGCATCACCAACCCGGCCGTCGACCCGGACGGGATCCGCGAGGTGGCCCGCCACTGGAAGGCGCTCGGCGACGCGCTGGACGACGCGCACTGGCATGTGGGCCAGGCCCTGGGCGGCCTGCGCTGGGAGGGGAAGGCGGCCGAGGCGTTCCACGCCCGGGCGGTGGAGGTGCGCGAGCAGTGCGAGAAGACGGCGAAGGCGTGCCATGACGGCCACGACCAGCTGAACAGGTTCGCCGACCAGGCGCACGAGATGATCTCCGAGATCGGCAAACTCTGCGCGGAGATCCTGGAGTTCGAGGTGGCGGCGCTGCCGCTGTCCCTGCTGACCGGGCCGCTGGCCGAGGTCGCCTCCAACCTCGCCGCGGGCGAACGCGCCGTCAGGATCACCGCGTTGATCGCCCGCATCGCCGAAGCCGCCCGCACCGTCGACCGCGCCGCCGAAGCCATCCTCGAATCCCTCGGCACCCTCGGCCGCGCCATGAAGGCCCTCACCCCCATCGCCAAAATGGCCGCCGGCGGCGCGGCAACCACCCTCGGCTACGACGCGATCGTCAACCCCGACCGCCTCCGCCACGCCGACACCCTGGAGCAGGACGTCGAGATCGGCGCCCTGCTGGGCATCATCGGCGGCGGATTCGGCAAGGGCGTGCAGAGTGCCCTTGAGGGCATCGGCCCGCGTATGGTCCCGGCGCTGGGACGGTCCGGGCTCCTCGACGACATGGGCAAACGTCGGGCCTGGAAATTGTTCTGGAGCGAGGACTCGAAGATTGCCGCTCCGCCGGCAATACCCGGTGACTTCGAGCTCATGACGGGAGATCCAGTTTACTTCGGGAAGAACAGCACCACGATCGGCTACGATCCGAAAACGCTGAACAATACCGTCAACATAGCCAGGATCCCCAGGTTCCATGACGTCATCGTCCATGGTACGGATGAGGGCTATTACATCGCTGGCCGGGTGAACGCGGCAGGGAAGGTGCTCATGGACGACCATGTTTCCCCTGCGCATATCAAGGAGGCCATCCTCAACAACCCGAACTACGACGGTGGACCGGTTCGACTCATTTCCTGTTATTCAGGTAGAGCCAAGCCGGGTCACCTGCCGCTCGGACAGCAGTTGGCGAACGATCTCGGGGTACCCGTCCGGGCCCCGTCCGATAGGATCGGGACGGACCCCGGACTCGGTCCCGGGCAGAAACCGGTCATCGACCGCGGAGGTCAATGGATCACCTTCCGCCCGACAGGACGGCCGTAGGGACGGTGCAGGAGAGACGATGACGAAGCTGGTCGGCTTTTACAAGGAAATGAAAGGCCGTGAGCATCTGGGACCTCTGCCGTCGATCCGCGACGCGATCGAGGGGCCGCCGGCCGACGACGAGGAGCAGATTCTCGCCTACCTCGAGTCCTGCTCCGAGATCTTCATCACGCAGGGCGCGGAGCTCGACGTCATCTCTCACGATGAGCTCATCGTGGGTGCTGGATCGCTGATCACGGACGGTGTCTGGGTGTGGCCGATCGACTTCGTCCACTATCTCCGCAGATATCATCTCGCCTTGCCGGACGACTTTCTGGCGCACGTACGAAAGAACGGCTACCAGGCGCCTGAGGTGTCCGTGAGCCGACGAGAGGAAGCCCTGGACCTCTTTCTTCCTCCTCGCTGCCCGGAAACCCACGTCGGGCCGACGGGGGGGTTCATCACGTGGTGCGTCCCCGTGCTCGACAACGACAGCTGCAACGCGGTACTCAAGGCATTGACCGATGCCGGCCTTCCCGTCCTCCGCCCGAGCAGCGGACAGTACGCGATCAGTGAGTGCAGCCCCGGTGAGCGCATGGTCGACATCGTCGGTGCCGACATCCGGGACTTGGTCGACGAGCTGGTGCTCGACCTTGACGGCAACACGGTACTTCTGAAGTGCTGGACCGCCGCTGACGAGCGTCCCGTTACCGCTTACGTTCGTAAGCGCGACGACGAGACCACGGAGTTCACGTTCTCCCTCGATGAGTTCACGGCAACCGATCAGGAAGACATCGTGGCTCGTCTCGCCCGGGCCTTCGACAGCGTCCATGAGGCCGGTTACGGTCCGCTGGCGGTCTTCGGCAAGCCATGACCGGTGACATGGAGTCGTTCGACAGCGATGAGCGATGGTTCCAGGAACTACCGCGTCTGCTGAACTCCTACACTGTGGCGCGGGGCAGCGCGGACTGCGGGAATACGCCTGCGGACGTCGACAGCGGGGACCGTCCGTCCCTCGCCATGCGCGGCTACCTGCGGGCAGCGACCCGTCACCCAGGGCGGGTGCCGAGGGTGATTTCGGAGATCGAAAAGCTGCTCAGTTGTGGCCCTACCGAAGAGATTCTGCTCCAGCTTGCCGATTCCGGCATCACGCCTGATCGTCTTCAGGCGTCCGACGGCGCGAGTCTGGACGTGTACCTCGGGCGCATGCTGCCGCATCTTCGAGCGTTCGTTGCCGGTGGAGAGCGGATCGAACCGTCGGTCCCCGAGACGTGGTGGGAGTGGGAGCAGCGGTTTCCCGAGCTCAAAAGTCTCCTCGGCGGAAATTTCTACATGTACTGGCAGGACGACCACGCCGACCATGAGGCGGTGATCTCCGAGTACTTGAAGTACGTCGATGCCGAGACAGCCCGGGCTGTTGTCGCGGACATTGAAGGTGTACGTTCCGTCGCGCGTACCGAAAAACAGCTTGAAGGTGCTTTCCAGAATCTCGGCTTTCACGGGTACCCCCCGAAGGGCATGACCTGGTCCCAGTGGCTCGCCCGCATCGAGGAGCGCATGACGGGGTACCTGGACGCCAGGTGACCGTCCCCCGCCGCAGGCGGACCGGACCGAGCGGGCGGGCGGGCGGGAGGGCGCCGCGTCAACCATTCGTCCGCCCCGACCTATTCCCGCCCCCACCTGTGATCAACGGCGCAGCCGTGTGCGTACTGGCGCTGTCGGTGGGCGCTCGTATGCTCGGGGGATGAGCACTGGTCTGCCGCGTCCGGAGGAGCCGAAACCGACCGCCAACGCGATGCGCCGTGCGCTCGGGAGGGCGCGGAGCGGGGTCGCGTTGGACGTGACGGAGGCGGCGGTGCTGTTGCGGGCGCGGGGGGAGGAGTTGCGGGAGCTGTCGGCGATCGCGGCGCGGGTGCGCGACGCGGGGCTGGAGTCCGCCGGACGCCCCGGGGTGATCACGTACTCCCGCAACGTGTTCATCCCGCTGACCAAGTTGTGCCGGGACAAGTGCCATTACTGCACGTTCGCCACCGTGCCGGGGAAGTTGCGGCGGGCCGGGCACGGGATGTTCATGTCGCCGGACGAGGTGCTGGCGGTGGCGCGGCAGGGCGCCGAACTGGGGTGCAAGGAAGCCCTGATCACCCTCGGCGACCGGCCCGAGGAGCGGTGGCCGCAGGCCCGCGAGTGGCTGGACGCGCACGGGTACGACGACACCGTCGCCTACGTGCGCGCGATGTCGATCCGGATCCTGGAGGAGACCGGGCTGCTGCCCCACCTCAACCCCGGCGCGCTGACCTGGACCGACCTTCAGCGCCTCAAGCCGGTCGCCGGGTCGATGGGGATGATGCTGGAGACCACGGCGACCCGGCTGTGGGCCGAGCCCGGCGGCCCGCACCACGGCTCCCCCGACAAGGAGCCGGCCGTACGGCTGCGGGTGCTGGAGGACGCGGGGCGCTCCAACGTCCCGTTCACCACCGGCATCCTGATCGGCATCGGCGAGACCTACGCCGAGCGCGCCGAGTCGCTCTTCGCCATCCGCACCGTGGCCCGGCGCTACCACGGCGTGCAGGAGGTCATCGTCCAGAACTTCCGCGCCAAGCCGGACACCCCGATGCGCGGCATGCCCGACGCCGAGCTGGACGACCTGGTGGCCGCGATCGCGGTGGCCCGGCTCATCCTGGGGCCGGCCGCCCGGATCCAGGCGCCGCCCAACCTGGTGGACGGCGAGTACGCCCGGATGATCGCGGCCGGCATCGACGACTGGGGCGGCGTCTCCCCGCTCACCCCGGACCACGTCAGCCCCGAGCACCCGTGGCCGCACATCGACGAACTGCGCGCGCTGACCGCCGGGGCCGGGTTCGCCATGCGCGAGCGGCTCACCGTGTACCCGGAGTTCGTCCGGCGCGGGGAGCCGTGGCTCGACCCGCGGGTGCTGCCGCACATCGCCGCGCTCGCCGAGCCGGGGACCGGGCTCGCCGTCGAGGACGCCGTTCCGCGCGGCCTGCCCTGGCAGGAGCCGGAGGAAACCTTCACGGCCGGCTCCGGCCGCACCGATCTGCACCGCACCATCGACACCGAGGGCCGCACCGGCGACCGCCGCGCCGACTTCGACGAGGTCTACGGCGACTGGGAGGCGCTGCGCGAACAGGCCGCGCCCGGCCTCGTCCCGGAACGCATCGACGGCGACGTGCGCGCCGCGCTCGCCACCGCCGCCGACGACCCGGCCAGGCTCACCGACGCCGAGGCGCTCACCCTCTTCCACGCCGACGGCCCGGCGCTGGACGCGCTCTGCCGGATCGCCGACGACGTACGCGCCTCGGCCGTCGGCGACGAGGTCACCTACATCGTCACCCGCAACATCAACTTCACCAACGTCTGCTACACCGGCTGCCGGTTCTGCGCCTTCGCCCAGCGCCGCACCGACGCCGACGCCTACACCCTCTCCCTGGAGCAGGTCGCCGACCGGGCGCAGCAGGCGTGGGAGGTGGGCGCCACCGAGGTGTGCATGCAGGGCGGCATCCACCCGGACCTGCCGGGCACCGCGTACTTCGACATCGCGCGGGCGGTCAAGGAGCGGGTGCCGGGGATGCACGTGCACGCCTTCTCCCCGATGGAGGTGGTCAACGGCGCCTCCCGCACCGGGATGTCCATCCGCGACTGGCTGACCGCCGCCAAGGAGGCCGGCCTCGACACCATCCCGGGCACCGCCGCCGAGATCCTCGACGACGAGGTGCGCTGGGTGCTCACCAAGGGCAAGCTGCCCGCCGCCACCTGGGTCGAGGTCGTCACCACCGCCCACGAGCTGGGCATCCGCTCCTCCTCGACCATGATGTACGGCCATGTGGACCAGCCCCGGCACTGGCTGGGCCACCTTCGGCTGCTGGCCGGGATCCAGCAACGCACCGGTGGCTTCACCGAGTTCGTCACGCTGCCGTTCGTCCACACCAACGCCCCGGTCTACCTGGCCGGGATCGCCCGCCCCGGGCCGACCATGCGGGACAACCGCGCGGTCACCGCGATGGCCCGGCTGCTGCTTCACCCGCACATCCCCAACATCCAGACGAGCTGGGTGAAACTGGGCACCGAGGGCGCCGCCGAGATGCTGCGGTCGGGCGCCAACGACCTGGGCGGCACGTTGATGGAGGAGACCATCTCCCGGATGGCGGGCTCGGGTTACGGCTCGTACCGCTCCATCCGCGACCTGGAGGCGATCGCCGAGGCGGCGGGGCGCCCGTCCCGGCAGCGCGACACGCTCTACGGTCCGGTGCCCGACGAACGACGGGAGGCGGGGCGGGCGTCCGACGGACACCTGCCCGAACTGCTCCCGGTGCTCGGCCCGGCCGACGCCTGAGCCGCACCCGCCCGCCACAGGTGTCCATTACAGTGCTGCGCCGACCGGAGGGAGTGGAACAGGTGAGCGAGATATGGGGGCGGGCGCAGCAGCAGGACTTCCGCAGCCGGGTCCGCGGCTGCCTGCTGGGCGGTGCGATCGGCGACGCGCTCGGGGCCGGCGTGGAGTTCGACTCGCTGGAGTCGATCCGGGCCAACCACGGAGACCAGGGCGTCACCGACTACGTACCCGCCTTCGGCCGCCGGGGGGCGATCACCGACGACACCCAGATGACGCTGTTCACGGTGGACGGGTTGATCCGGGCGCACGTGCGCCGGGACACCGGTGCCTGGCACCCGCCGACCGACGTGCACCGCGCCTATCTGCGCTGGGCGGCCACCCAGCACGACTGGGGGCCGGACGAGCGCCGCAAGGACATGGGGTGGCTCGCCCGCGAGGAGTGGCTCTACTCGCGCCGGGCACCGGGCATGGCCTGCCTGTCCGGCCTCGGCGACGACCGGATGGGCACCCTCGCCGAGCCGAAGAACCCCGGCTCCAAGGGGTGCGGCACGGTGATGCGTTCCGCCCCGTTCGGGCTGCTGGTCGGGTGGGAGCCGGAACTCGTCTTCCAACTCGCCGTGGAGTGCGCCGCGCAGACCCACGGCCACCCCACCGCGTACCTCGCGGCCGGCGCCTTCGCGCTGATCGTGCACGCGCTGGCCAAGGGCGAGCCGCTGGACGCCGCCGTGCAGCGCGCCCTCGCCCAGCTGACCGCCCACCCCGGGCACGAGGAGACCACCGAGGCGCTGCAACGGGCGCTGGGCGCGGTACGGCAGGGCCTGCCGGGGCCGGAGCGGGTGGAGTCGCTGGGGCAGGGGTGGACGGCCGAGGAGGCGCTGGCCATCGGCGTGTACTGCGCGCTGGTGGCCGAGGACGTCCGGCACGGGCTGCTGCTCGCCGTCAACCACTCCGGCGACAGCGACTCCACCGGCTCGATCTGCGGCAACCTGCTGGGCGTGCAGCACGGTGAGACGGCGCTCCCCCCGGCGTGGCTGGTGGCGCTGGAGGGGCGCGGCGCGATCCTGCAACTCGCCGACGACTTCGCCATGGAGATGACCCAGGCGTCGGCGCTGCACGGGCCGGGGATGGCCGTCCAGGCGTGGCTGGACCGCTACCCCGGCGCCTGAGCTCACCGCCTGGTGGCGGCTTCCACGGCCGCCCCGGACGGCGGCGCCACCCGCCCGGCCAGCAGCGCCTCCATCAGCGCCGCCGAGCGGACCGCGGCGTCCCCGCAGCAGTTGTTGAAGAGCACGTGGACCTGGTCGGCCCGGTCGGCGAGCCGGTGTACCGCGGGCAGCCAGGAGGCGAGTTCGGCCCGGGTGTACTCGTGCCGGAACCGGTCCTCCTTGCCGCCGTGCGCCCAGGCCGGGCTGCGGCCGTGGAAGCGGACCACGGCCAGCTCCGGCCGGGTGACCACGGCGGCCGGCGGCAACGAGTCGGGCAGCCCCTGCACGGTGTCCACGGCCACCGCGGTCATCCCCGCCCCGGCCAGCAACTCGGCGGTGTTTTCCCGGTGTTGCGGCGCCCACCAGTCGCGGTGCCGGAACTCCACGGCCACCGGCCACCCCTCGGTCCGCTGTCGGCACCGGGCCAGGAACGCCTCCGCGCGCGGCCCGGGCGCCAGCCACGGCGGGAACTGCAACAGCAGCGCGCCGAGCCGCCCGGCCTCCCGCAACGGCTCCAGCGCGCCCAGGTACCGCTGCCACAACTCCCCGGTCACCGCCGCCGGAACCTCCTGCGGACGCAGCCGGCGGTCCGGCGCCGCGCCCGGCGGACGCAACGCGGGCGGCAGCGCCGCGACCCGGGTCGGATGCCCGGTCAGCAGCGAGAAGGCCTTGACGTCGAAGACGAACCCGGCGGGTGTGCGCGCCACCCACAACCGGCTGTTGCGGACGCTCGGCAGCGCGTAGTACGTGGCGTCCACCTCGACGACCGGGAAGCGGGCGGCGTAGTGGCGCAGCCGGCTCTCCGGATCCCGGGCGGACGGCGGGTACCAGCCGCTGGCCGTCAGCGCCGGGTCGGTCCACGAGCAGGTTCCCACGAGGATGTCGTCCATGGCGCTCGGCTACCCGCCGGACGCCGGAACGTGCCCGGTGCCGAGGCGGGTTGGCCGGCCCGCTGCCGCCCGTCGATGACCACGGTTATCGCGGCCCCGGACACCGGCGAGCCCCCTCGGCCGGGACGGCGGACCAGTCGAGAGGGCTCCGGCGGACGTACGGTGCCCGCGGTGACGCGGGCGGGTCGGATCAGCCGCGGTCGAAGTCCCCGGCCTCAACGGCGGTGACGAACGCCGACCACGACGCGGGGGAGAAGGCGAGCGAAGGGCCCTGCGGGTCCTTGGAGTCGCGTACCGCCACCGTGTGCGTCGCGGGGGAGGCCACCTCGACGCAGGCGCCGTTGCCGCCCGAGTGCGACGACTTGGTCCACGCGTGCGTGCTGCCCAGCTTGATTCCCATGTTTCGGCTCCGGTCTGTGCGTAGGGCAAGTGCGCAGGCCATGGACGCGCCGCGTGCCATCGCCTGCCCCAGAAGACGGATTCGACGCTACTCGGCACCCGCGTGACGCCGTGGGCTCGTTCACTCGTACGGATGGCATATTCGCTATCAGCCCTGCACGCCCACCCGACCCAGGCGTACCATGCCCGGCCGTTCGGTGCGGGTCGGCTCAGTCGGTGTAGCCGTCGGCCACCTCGGCGATGAACTGCCGGGTCTGCTCGGCGCTGAGCGCCTGGGCCCGCAGATGCTCGTACATCATGCTGTAGGTGTGGACGTCGGTGTCCTTCTCCAGGTACAGGTCGCTGGTGACGCCCTCCAGGTAGACCACGCTGGCGTCGGTGGCGTCGGCGAACTCCAGGATGGTGAACTGCCCGTTGAGCCCCGGATGGGCGCCCGCAGCGAACGGCAGCAGCTGCACGGTGACGTTGGGCAGCGCGCCCAGCTCCAGCAGATGCGCCAGTTGCTCGCGCATCACGGCGTGGTTGCCCACCACCCGGCGCAGCGCCGCCTCGTCGACCACCGCCCACAGCCGCAGCGGCCCCGACTCGTCGAGGATCCGGTCCTGCCGCCGCAGCCGGACGTGCACCCGCTTGTCGACCTGCTCGCGGCCGGCCTCCGGCAGGCTGCCGGCGATCACCGCCTCGGCGTACCCCTTCGTCTGGAGCAGCCCAGGCACGATCTGCGGCTCGTACACCCGCAGTGACGCCGCGTCGGTCTCCAGCCCGATGTAGATGCTGTACGGCACGTCGCCGAACGCGTGCCACCAGCCCTGCTGCCGCGACTCCTTGGCCATCTGCATCAGCGACTCGACGATGCGCAGGTCCTCGACCCCGTAGACCCCGCACAGGTCGCGCACGTCCCGCTGGCTGATGCTGCGGCGGCCGTTCTCCAGCCGGCTGATCTTGGACTGGGAGACCAGCAGCCGGGCCGCCACCTCCTCCGCCGTCATCCCCTTCTGCTCGCGCAACTTCCGCAGTTCCGACCCCAGTCGGCGCCGCCTGACCGTGGGATTGACGTTGGACGCCACCGCACCGCACCTCCGAACAGGGACTGCTCTTGTACTACCGGTGTACTGCCGGTCAGCAGCGTGCCACTATCCGTCATCGCCGCGCTGGCGAATGGCCGCAATCGCCGCGCGGGGCGGCGGACCGGTACGTGACCGGTCCGCCGCCCCGCTCCGGGTACGACGTCTTTTCCGGGCCCCGCGGTGCGTACGGTCCCGGGGCGCTCAGCGCAGCCCGGCCCTGGCCATTCCCCGGCCGGCGCCGCGCGCCTGGGCGGGCGGACGGCGCGGTGGGACCGCGACCCCGTTCTGCACGTCCATCACGGCGTGCGCCACCAGGCCGCCCATTGGGTCGTACCTGATCAGATCGCGCAGCCGGGACCGCGACGAGCGGCCCTCGTTGCCGGGGTAGAGGTGCTTGCCGAGCCCCACGGCGTGGGCCAGCGCGGCCAGTGCCGCGGTCCGGGGGTCCGGCGGCACGCCGGTGCGGATCGCGCTGTCGAGCCGGGCCCGGATCTCCCGGCTGACCGCGCTGTCGGTCGCCTGGTACCGGGTGGTCGGCAGCACCCCGCACATCTGCCCGGGTACGGCGTGCACCATGTGGCACCGTTCGAGGTGCGCGAGGTACGTCTGGCGCAGCCCCAGCCGGGGCCCGCCGATCCAGTGGACCGCCCGTACCGGGCTGCCGCGCCGGCGCAGCAGCTCCAGCGCGCTGTCCAGGGTCGGATCTCCTGTCGGCCGTGGATGCACCACGGCGATACGATCCCCGTCCGGGGCTATCCGTCCCGCCAGCGCCAGCTCCACGAGCTGCGCTCCGGCAAGACCAAGGTCGAGCGACTGCGGCTGTGCCGTGGTCCCGGTGGCCGGGTCCAGGGCGAGCAGCAATAGCTCCTCCGGAATCGTTCTGCGGCTCCTGCCCATCCATGCCTCCCCGCGTGGATGAATGACAGGGTGACGCCTGCCACAGCGATGTGTCGAGAGTGCCTTTTCCATATCGGCGGGAACCGGTAGGTATGTCGTTCTCGTCTAGCGGGTGGGCGGCGGTACCGGAGGGGCGCGGCGCGGCCGGCGAAGCCCGGGTGGCGCCGTCGGCGGGTCTGGAGCCGGTCGCACGGCCGCCACAGGGGACACTGGTGTACGGGCAAACACGCGGGGCGCCACGGTACGGCGCCCTGCCTGATGTGTACGGGAGGTTTGGGTGGCGGGTGATTCCCCCGGCAAGGCGGGGCACCAGGAGTCGTTGGGGGAGACGACGGCACGGGCGGGGCTCACGAGCGATCCGCGCCTGGAGGTCACCCGCAAGGTGTCGGCAGTGGCGACGGCGGACGAATCTACGCCGGACGGCGTAGCGGCGTCCGGCGAAGGGCGTACGGCCGCCCCCGAGGAGGCTACGTCGCCGGACGTGCCCGCCACGAAGTCCGCCGCCGACGCCCCCGAGCCGTCGGCGGATCCGGCCCCGGCCGAGGACGCCGCCGACGACACCGGGAAGCCTTCGGCCCCGGAGCCGGCCAAGGACGAGGACGAGGACGGGGACGAGACCGCGGACGCCTCCGCGAAGCCCGCCACCCCGGCGGACGAACCGGCCGCGTCGAGCAAGCCCGAGGCCCCGGCGGACAAGGCGGACGCGTCGGAGACCCCCGCCGAGCCCGACCCCTCGTCGGACAAGCCGGCCGGGTTCGGGAAGGCCCCGGCACCCTGGGGCAAGGCGGCTGCCTCCGAGTCGTCCGCGCCCGCCAAGCCGGAGGCCCCGGCGACGGCGGACGTTCCGGCGAAGACGGAGGCCCCGGCGGCCAAGCCGGCCACCCCCGAGGGCAAGCCGGCCGCCCCCGCGCCGGCCGCGTCCGCCAAGGCGGAAGCCCCCGCCCCCAAGGCGGAGACTCCCGCCGCCAAGACGGAGACCCCCGCCAAGACCGGCTCCTCGTCGGACAAGTCGGCCGGGTTCGGGGCGGCTCCCGCGCCGTGGGGCAAGGCGACGGCGGAGGCCGCGGCGGCCTCGGAGAAGTCCTCCGGCACGGCGACCGCGCCGGAGGAACGCGAGCGCACCCGGCAGCAGCCGTTGCCCCCGGATCCGCTGAAGCTCCTCGCGGAGCTGACCAACACCCCGCCGCCGCCGGAAACGTTGCTGCGTACGGTCGTTCGGCGGGTGAAGATCTGGACGCCGCTGGTCGCCCTGCTGGTGATCGTCTTCTGCGTGGTGCAGGCCGTGCGCCCGTTGCCGACGCCGGAGCTGAAGCTGACCGCCACGCCGTCGTACACGATCCAGGGCGGCCCGTTCACGCCTCCGTGGCCGAGCGAGGGTCAGGCGGCGGTGGCGGTGGCGGGCCTCGGTGTGGTGGGCACGTACGGCGCCCAGAAGCCCGCGCCGACCGCCAGCATGGCCAAGACCATGACCGCCTACCTGGTGCTCCGCGACCACCCGCTCAAGGGCGACCAGCCCGGCCCGAAGATCACCGTGGACGACCAGGCGGACAAGGAGGCGCACAACGCCGACGAGTCCCGGGTGCCGGTGCACAAGGGCCAGCAGTTCACCGAGCACCAGATGCTCGAGATGCTGATGATCCCGTCCGGGAACAACGTCGCGCGGCTGCTGGGCCGTTGGGACTCCGGGACGGACGCGGCGTTCGTGAAGAAGATGAACGACACCGCCAAGCAGCTCGGCATGGCCGACACCACCTACACCGACCCCAGCGGCCTGGACGCCGGCACCCGCAGCACCGCGCTGGACCAGATCAAGCTGGCCCAGGCGGTCATGGGCGACGCGGTCTTCCGTGACGTGGTGGCGATGCCGCAGGCGGACATCCCGGGGCTGCCGGGGCGGATCTACAACAACAACAGCCTGCTCACCAAGATCACCGGCATGCTGGGCATCAAGACCGGCTCCAGCACCCCGGCCGGCGGCAACCTGCTGTGGGCCGCGCGGCGCACCATCGACGGCAAGCCGCAGCTGATCCTCGGCGCGGTGATGGGCCAGCAGAGCGGCTACTCGCCGGACGCCAGCCTCCAGAAGGCCATCGCGGCCAGCGAGAAGGTCATCACCCAGGTCCAGAGCGGTCTCACCTCCGCCCAGGTGATCAAGAAGGGCCAGGTCGTCGGGTACGTGGACGACGGCCTCGGCGGCCGGACGGCGGTGGTGGCCGGCGGCGACCTGTCGGCGGTCGGCTGGCCGGGGATGCGGGCCAAGCTGTCGCTCACCGCGAACGGTAAGGGCGTACCGCACCAGGCCAAGGCCGGCACCGCCATCGGCACGCTGAGCTTCGGCGCGGGCCCGGCCGCCACCCAGGTGCCCGCCGTCCTCCAGTCGGCCCTGAACGCGCCCGGGTTCTTCGACAAGCTGGGCAACTTCTGACGGCCCGCCGGACCGGGGCGACCCGGTCCGGCCCGCCTCAGCCGGCCGCGGTCCGATCGTCGGACCGCGGCCGTCGCGTTCCGTACCGCCGTGCCGACCACCGGGCCGCCGGGACGCAGGCCAGCCCCAGCAGCGCCGCGGTCAGATGGCCGACGCCTGTGAAGGTGCGGTCGGCGGCGAGCGCGAAGCCGTACACCCCCAGCAGGCACGCCAGGTATCCGTACCGCCACGGGCGCGGCAGCCGGTGGGTGAGCGCGCCCTGCACCCCGGCGAGCGCGTAGCTGACGCCGATGTCCCGGGTGAAGAGCGCCGAGTGGGGCGCGTACCCGGTGCGGACGGCCAGCAGTACCAGACCCTCGCTGAGGTAGGTGGCCCCCACGTGGGCGACGGCGGCGACGCCGAGCCAGCGCCAGGTGCCCAGCCAGCGCTCCACCGGGACGTGGAAGAGGTTGTAGAGCACGAAGTACAGCGGCCAGCCGCCGCCGTCCAGGTAGAGCGCGCTGGCCACCAGCACCCGCACCGGGGTTCTCCACAGGTTGTGGACGTTGGTGGAGCGGTGCTCCAGGAAACGGTCCCGGAAGCCCGGCGGGAAGTGGTGCACCAGACGTGTGGTGGCCAGCAGGACCGCCAGCCAGACGAAGGTGCCCGGGGCGGCCCGCAGATAGCGCCATGCCGCCCCCGGCGCGCGGCGCAGGATCGACCCGGTCATACCCGGGATTATCCGGCGGCCCGGCCCCCGTCGTGCCGGAGCCGGGCCGCCGGGACGCGCTCAGCGTCCGCGCAGCGTGCGGTAACGGCGCACCAGCGCCGCCGTCGAGCTGTCCAGCGCCTCGCCGCCGGTGCCGTCGGTCAGCACCGGCTCCAGGCGCTTGGCGAGCACCTTGCCCAGCTCCACGCCCCACTGGTCGAAGGAGTCGATGTCCCAGATCGCGCCCTGCACGAACACCTTGTGCTCGTAGAGGGCGACGAGCTGGCCGAGGACCGAGGGGGTCAGCTCCTTGGCCAGGATGGTGGTGGTCGGGTGGTTGCCGCGGAACGTCTTGTGCGCCACCAGGTCGGCCGGCACGCCCTCGGCGGCCACCTCCTCCGGGGTCTTGCCGAACGCCAGCGCCTGCGTCTGCGCGAAGAAGTTGGCCATCAGCAGGTCGTGCTGGCCGGCCAGCTCGCCGAGTTCGGCCACCGGCTCGGCGAAGCCGATGAAGTCCGCCGGGATCATCTTGGTGCCCTGGTGCAGCAACTGGTAGTACGCGTGCTGCCCGTTGGTGCCCGGGGTGCCCCACACCACCGGACCGGTCTGCCACTCCACCGGGTTGCCCTGGCGGTCCACCGACTTGCCGTTGGACTCCATGTCGAGCTGCTGGAGGTAGGCGGTGAAGCGGGACAGGTAGTGGCTGTAGGGGAGGACGGCGTGCGACTGGGCGTCCCAGAAGTTGCCGTACCAGACGCCGAGCAGGCCCAGCAGCAGCGGCGCGTTCTCCTCCGGCGGCGCGGTGCGGAAGTGCTCGTCGACCAGGTGGAAGCCGGCCAGCATCTCCCGGAAGTGGTCCGGGCCGATGGCGATCATCAGGGAGAGGCCGATGGCCGAGTCGTAGGAGTAACGGCCGCCGACCCAGTCCCAGAACTCGAACATGTTGTCCGGGTCGATGCCGAACTCGGTGACCTTCTCGGCGTTGGTGGAGAGCGCCACGAAGTGCTTGGCCACCGCCGCCTGGTCGCCGCCGAGCCGTTCCAGCAGCCAACGGCGGGCGGCCGTGGCGTTGGTGATGGTCTCCACGGTGGTGAACGTCTTGGAGGCGATGATGAACAGCGTCTCCTCGGCGTCCAGGTCGCGCACCGCCTCGTGCAGGTCGGCGCCGTCGACGTTGGAGACGAAACGGAACGTCATGTCCCGCCGGGTGTACGGGCGCAGCACCTCGTAGGCCATGGCCGGGCCCAGGTCGGAGCCGCCGATGCCGATGTTGACGACGTTGCGGATGCGCTTGCCGGTGTGGCCGGTCCAGTCGCCGCCGCGGACCCGCTCGGCGAAGACGCACATCTTGTTGAGCACCGAGTGCACCTTGGGCACCACGTTGTGGCCGTCCACCTCGACGACCACGTCGTGCGGGGAACGCAGCGCGGTGTGGAGCACGGCCCGGTCCTCGGTGATGTTGATCTTCTCGCCGTGGAACATCGCGTCCCGCAGCGCGGCCACCCCGCGGGCCTCGGCCAGCTCCCGCAGCAGCGCCAGCGTCTCGTCGGTCACCAGGTTCTTGGAGTAGTCGATGTGCAGGTCGCCGACGTCGAGGGTGTAGCGCGAACCCCGGTCGGGGTCGGCGGCGAACAGCTTCCGCAGATGGGTCCCGCCGAGTTCCCGGCGGTGTTTGCCGAGCGCCTCCCACTGCGGCAGCCGGTCCGGCCGGGTGAGGTCGGCAGTCGTCTCGGACATCGTTCGCTCCTCGTGGTTCGACCGGCCGATCGGGGCCGGTGAGGTTGTGCGGAGGCCGTCAGGTGTCACCCTACGTCCCGCGACGAAACGGGACGGAACCGGCACCCGATCACCGTCGTGCGCCGGACACCGGGACGTCACCGGTCACCCCGGCCCCGGACGGCACACCAGCACCAACACCGCACGGCCGCCGGATCTGCCGCCGCCTCACCAGTCGAGCGGCTCCTGCGCGTCCTCGTCGGGCGGCGGAACGTCCTCGTCGGCCGGCGGGGCGTCCTCCGCGCCGGCCCCGCCGTCCCCGGCGCCGGCCAGCAGGTCGAGGATGGGCTGCCCGTACTTGGCCAGCTTGTTCTCGCCGATGCCGCTGAGCGCGCCGAGGGCGGCCAGGGACTGCGGCCGGGTGGCGGCGATCTCCCGCAGCGTGGCGTCGTGGAAGATGACGTAGGCGGGGACGCCCTGCTCCTTGGCGGCCGCCGCCCGCCAGGCGCGCAGCTCCTGGAAGAGCTCCTGGGCCTGCGGCGGCAGGTCCTCGGCGACGGAGGCGGCCCGGCGCTGCTTGGCGGTGCGCTCCGCCTTCGCCGCCTTCGCCGCCCGCTGCGGATCACGGCGCAACGGCACCTGCCGGCCCCGGAAGAGCACCTCGTCGCCGGCCTCGGTCAGCGTCAGCACCCCGTACTCGCCCTTGACCGCCAGCAGCCGCTGGGCCAGCAGCTGACGGGCCACGCTGCGCCACTCCGCCTCGGTGAGGTCGTCGCCGACGCCGAAGACCTTCAGGGTGTCGTGGTCCTTCTGGATCACCTTGGCGGTCTTGCGGCCGAGCAGGATGTCGACGACGTGGCCGACCCCGAACTCGTCGTTGCGTTCCCGCTTCAACCGCCACACCGTCGACAGCAGCTTCTGCGCGGCCACCGTGCCGTCCCACGACTCCGGCGGGGTCAGACACGTGTCGCAGTTGCCGCACGGGGTGGACGACTGGCCGAAGTAGTCCAGCAGCTGCACGCGGCGGCAGCGGACCGTCTCGCACAGCGCCAGCATCGCGTCGAGGTGGGCGGCGAGCCGGCGGCGGTGGGCGTCGTCGCCCTCGGAGGTGTCGATCATCCGGCGCTGCTGCACCACGTCCTGATAGCCGTAGGCCAGCCAGGCGGTGGCGGGCAGCCCGTCGCGTCCGGCGCGGCCGGTCTCCTGGTAGTAGCCCTCGACCGACTTGGGCAGGTCGAGGTGGGCCACGAAACGCACGTCGGGCTTGTCGATGCCCATCCCGAACGCGATGGTGGCCACCATCACCAGGCCGTCCTCGCGCAGGAACCGCGACTGGTGCTCGGCGCGGGTGCGCGCGTCCAGCCCCGCGTGGTACGGCAGCGCCTCGACGCCCTTGCCCGCCAGGTATTCGGCGGTCTTCTCCACCGAGGCGCGGGAGAGGCAGTAGACGATGCCCGCGTCGCCGGGGTGCTCGGTGCGCAGCAGGTCGAGCAACTGGCGCTTGGGGTCGTTCTTGGCGGTGATGCGGTACTGGATGTTGGGGCGGTCGAAGCTCGCCACGAAGTGCCGGGCGCCGGTCAGCTCCAGCCGGGTGGCGATCTCCCGGCGGGTGGCGTCGGTGGCGGTGGCGGTCAGCGCGATCCGGGGGACGTCCGGCCACCGCTGGTGGAGCAGCGACAGCTCCAGGTAGTCGCGGCGGAAGTCGTGGCCCCACTGCGCCACGCAGTGCGCCTCGTCGATGGCGAAGAGCGACACCTTGCCGCCGTCCAGCAGCCGCAGCGTCGACTCGCTGCGCAGCCGCTCCGGCGCCAGGTAGAGCAGATCCAGCTCACCGGCGGTGAACTCGGCCTCCACCAGCCGCCGTTCGTCCAGGTCCTGCGTGGAGTTGAGGAAACCGGCCCGTACCCCCAGCGCCCGCAGCGCGTCCACCTGGTCCTGCATGAGCGCGATCAGTGGGGAGATCACCACGCCCACGCCGTCCCGCACCAGCGCCGGGATCTGGTAGCACAGCGACTTGCCGCCGCCGGTGGGCATCAGCACCAGCGCGTCGCCGCCGCCGACCACATGGTCCACGATCGCCTGCTGCTCGCCGCGGAACGCCTCGTAGCCGAAGACGCGGCGCAGCACCTCCGCGGCCCGGCCACCCCCGGTCGCCATCTCGTCACCCACGGCCACCCCGGGTCCGTTCGCCACGCCAGTCACCCGTCCCATGGTAGGGGTGCGCCCGGACACCGGACGCCGGAGCGGGCGGGCGGGACATCCGAAAAGGGGACTGCCCGACGACTCGCCGCCCCTGCCAGGCTGGCCACGCGTGACAGGTGGCGAAAGGGCGAGCGGATGACGACGAACGACGTGACCGGCGGCACCGGGATGTCCGGCTTCCAGGTCACCCCCGAGTACGTGCGCGAGGCGGCCACCTCCTGCGACACCACGGCCGAGCTGGTCAAGGAACAGCTCGACGCGCTCAAGGCGTACGTGCAGTCCCTGGAGGACGTCTGGCACGGCGTGGCCCACAACACGTTCCAGATCTACATGCAGGAGTACGACCTCTACGCCAACATGCTCCACCAGGCGCTCACCGGCATCGCCTCGGGGCTGCGTGGCACGCACGTCAACTACGAGCAGTCGGAGCAGTCGGCCCTGGACGGCATCCGCAAGCTCCAGGGCGAGCTCGCCCCGGCCAGGCTGAGCTGAGGAGTCCGCCGTGACCGACATCGAGAGCAACCCCATCATGGTCCGGTCGGAGCTGGGCTCCGCCGGACCCACCATCGACAAGATGGCCGGCGAGATCGCAGGCGAGCTGCACCAGCTCATCGTCAAGCTCCAGCCGCTCGCCGAGACCTGGATCAACAGCCAGGCGTCCTCCTACTACGAGGGCCTCCAGCAGGAGTGGAACACCGCCGCCGAGGGCCTGTTCGGCCCGGACGGGGTGCTCGGCCAGATCGCGGTGGCCATGAACGTCAACTTCCAGAACTACTCCGAGGCCGAGTGGGCCAACATGCGCACCTGGGCGCACGGCGCACCGGGCGGCGGCCACCACGGCTGACCCGGGCCGGGCCGCGGCGCGAGCGTAGAAGAGCAGAAGAGAGGACACGACAGCCCGCCATGGCAGACGATCACTGCCGGATCACCGTGGTCGGCGAACGGCGCAAGGTGGACCTCGCGGTCCCCGCCCACGCCCCCATCATGGACTACGTGGGCGAACTGGCCGCGTTGTGCGCCCAGGAGGAGAACGACGTCCTCCCCGCCGCCTGGTCGCTGGCCGCCTCCGCCACCGGGCCGTTCGCCCCCGAACGCTCCCTCGCCGAACTGGGCGTCGTCGACGGCCAGGTGCTCCACCTGCGCGACGTACTGGAGGGCGAGTACGACGAGCCCACGGTGCTGGACGTGGCCGAGCAGGTCACCGAGGTCTCCGGCAGGCTGCTGGACCGGCGGTGGGACGCCGCGGCCCGCACCGCGGCGGTGCTCGCCACCGGTGTGGTGTGGCTGGTCGCCGCCGTGCTGGTGCCCGCGCTGCGGCACGGGGTGACCCCGCGGCTGACCGGCGCGGCCGGCGTGGTCACCGGCGTGGTGCTGCCGTTCCTCGCCTGGACCGCCCGGGAACGGCGCTGGCCGCTGGCGGCCCCGCTGCGGGTGGCGCTCGCGCTGACCGCCGTGCCGTGCTTCGCCGCCGGGGCCTGGGGGCTGACCGTGGCGCAGTGGGGCGACGGCCCGGTGGCCGGCCTCGGCGGGGCCACGCCCACCGTGCCGGCCGTCGCGGTCGGCGTGCTGCTCGGCGCGTTCGTCGGATACGCCGCCGCGTCCGGGGTCACCACCTTCGCGGTGCTCGTCGGCGGTGCCGTGGCGGCCGTGACGGCGGGTGCCCTGGCGGTGGCGCGGGCGGACGCCGTCGAGTGCGCCACGGTGGTGGCCGTCCTCGCGTTCGCGCTGCTCACCGTGGCCCCCTCGATGGTCGGCCGGATGGTCGCGGTGGCCTTCCGGCGCGGCTCACGGAGCGGGACGGACGGCGGCGCCGACGACGAGGTGGGGGCCGCGGTACGGACCGCGATGGCGCTGCTCACCGTGTGGGGCACCGCCTTGTCCCTGGCGCTGGCGGTCTCGCTGGCGCTGCTGGCCGCCGCCCGCTCGCCGTACGCGGCGGGGATGGCGGGCTGCCTGAGCGTGGCGCTGCTGCTGCGGGCCGGTGCGGCCAAGGTGGTCGTCGAAGTCGTCCCGGTCGCGCTGGCCGGGGCGGTGGGGGTGTTCACGCTGGCCACCGTGGGGCTGCCCGGGCTGACCGGAACCGGCTGGCCGGGGCAGGCCGTGGCGTCGGCGGTCGGCCTGGTGCTGGTCGCCTACGGGTTCCGCCGTTCGATGCGCCGCGAGACGCCCGCCTCCGCCCGGCCCGAGTGGTTCGGCACCCTGGGCGCGGTGGTCGGCGCGTTGAGCGTGCCGCTGATGCTCGCCGGGTTCGGCGTCTTCGGACAACTGGTCGGCGTGGGGGCGCACCTGTGAACGGGGCGCCGCGGCAGGGCCGTTCACCCCACGGTGCCGGACACCGGGGCGGGTACGGCGGTGCGCCGCTCACCGCAGCGCAGCAGGCCGAGTTCGATGGCGGTGCGGGTCAGGTCGGCCTTGTTGCCGACGTCGAGCTTGGAGCGGATGCGCTTGACGTAGGTGCTCACGGTCGCCTCGGTGAGCCCCATCCGGCGCGCGATCTGACCGTGCGTCAGGCCGTCGGCGAGCCAGCGCAGCGTCTCCAGCTCGCGGCGGGCCAGCACGCGCGGCTCGGGGCGGGCCGGACGGTTCAGCTCGGCGTGCAGCCGCGGCGCCAGCTCCGGCGAGACGTGGTAGCCCCCCGCGCCCACCGTCCGTACCGCGACGAGCAGTTCACGCACCGAGATCTCCTTGGTGACGCACCCCAGGGCACCGGCCCGGATGGTGTCCAGCACCGAAAAGGACCCCGGGAAGTCGTGCATCACCAGCACCTTGCCGTGCCCGGCCAGTTCGGCCACCGACTCCCGCGGCTCCTCCGCGCAGTCCCGTGGCGGCCCGTACAGGATGACGTCCGGCCGCTCCCCGGCCCCCTGGAACTCCCCGCGATCGGTGACCGCGCTCACCACCACGTGCCGCGGATCCGCGGAAAGCACCCGCTCAAGACCGTGCCGCACCAGGCTCTGCGCTTCGATGATCGCTATGTACGAGATGGTTCCGGACATACCAGCTCTGCCTCTCCCCTCCACACCGCCTGCCCCGTGGGCGAACAGTATGCATGATGTGTATAGCCGCCAAGTGGCCCGCCGTCCAAGGCCGGAGAGGTTGATCCGCAACTGTTGCCGAAGAATTGACTTCTCGTCACGCACCAGATGGTTGCGTGATGAATTTTTCCTCTCCGGGTAATTCCCGGAACGGGCATTGAGTGCGTTTCCAACGCCGTGGCGACACCCTCGGCGGAACGTGACATGGGGAGAGCGCGTTGGCACAGCAAGGAACCCCCGAGGAGGCCGAGCGGCCGACCCCGGCGAACGACACGACCCACCCCGCCGCGGGCGGGAGCCCCGCCCAGGAAGGGCGGGACGGCGCTGCGGCGCCGGGCGGCACGAGCGACGTGCCCGCGCCGGGCGGCGCGGGCCGGCCCCCCGCACAGGCCGGCAGGGCCGGGCGTGGCGGCGTTCCGGTGCCGGACGGCCACAGCGGCACGCCGGCGTCGGACGGCACGAACGACGCGTCCGCGCCGGGCGGACGGGGCGGGGTCCCGGCCGAGGGCACCAAGTCGCTTGACGTGGCGCGGAGTTGGCGGGACGGTGCGCCCGTAGCGGGCGGCAAGGGCGGACCGTCCGACCCGGCCCGTACCCCGTCCCCGTCCCGCGAGGGCGGCACCTCGGTCCAGGGTGGTCCCAGCGGCGCCTCCGCACCGGGCGGTGAGGGCGGGGCCAACGGCCCGGGCCGGCGGGGCGGCGCCCCGGCGCCGAGCGGCCGGGGCGGTAACGGCGGTACGCCCACGTCGGGCGGCGACGGCGGCACGTCCACCCCGGGCGCTCGGCCGGAGGGCTCCGACTCCACTCCCGGCCCGCGCATCTTCGCCCGCCCGACCGCCGGGGGCGGCGCCGGGGGGAGCGGGGCCGGGCCCATGCCGGACGAGGACCGGCACGGGTTCGTGGCGGCGTTCGTGGGGGGCGTGCGGCGCGAGGGGGACCGCGGGGGTTCCGGCAAGCGTCTGCTGGCCGTCGCCGCGGGCGTGGTGGCCGCCGTCGCCCTCGGTGCCGTGGTCGTCGGCGCCCTCGGCACCCGGGGCGCCGCCGCCGACGGCACCAAGCACACCGAGGCCACCGCCGCCAAGGCGAACCCCTCCGCCCCCGCCGGACGCCCCGGCGCCCCCGGCACCACCGCCCCCGGCCACCCCGGCCACCCCGGCCGGCCCGGCGGCACTCAGGACCTCGGGAACTTCGGCGGCGGCGCGACCACCCCCAACGCCCCTGCCCAAGGCGGCACTTCGGACGCCAAGCACGCACCCGGGGCCGGTTCCGGCGCCGGTACCTCCACCGCGCCCGACGACCCCGCCGGCTCCGGCGCCACCAACACCGTCCGCCACGACAGCCTGGTCAAGCAGGTCACCTACTCGGCCGTCGCCGGCTACGGCTGCACGGACTCCTCGACCCACTTCTACGCCAAGGACGCCGACTTCGGCCAGGGCACCTCCGGCTGGCTCAGGTCGAGCACCGGCGGCTACGGCGGCTGCGGCGACGGAACGTACCTCGCCGAGCCGATGTCCGGCAGCAACGGCTCGTACGACCACTCGCAGGGCGTGCTGTGGCGTTTCCGCTACAGCTCCCAGCCGTCCGCCGCGATGTGCCGGGTCTCCGTCTACGTCCCCGACAACTCCGACATCAAGTACGTCGGCGGCAACCCCACCCACTACTTCCTCTACGGCGACGACTACACCTTCGGCAGGGACGTCCAGCCCATCGGCGACTTCACGATCTCCCAGGTGGCCAACCGCGGCGGCTGGGTCACCCCGGACGCCTTCGAGGTCACCAGCGGCACGGTCGTGCTGACCATGGTCAACACCGGGGTCGACTACACCTCCGCCACCCGGCACGCGCACCACGCCGCCGCCCCCGTCCGGCTCTCCTGCACCCAGGCATGAGCGGCCGTCCGCTACGGGTGGCCGCCCGGGGCTGGGGGGCCCACCGCACCATCGGCTCGGCGGTCCGCGCCGCCGAGCCCGGTGCCGTCATCTCCGTGACCCCGGGCACCTACCCCGAGAACGTCGTGCTCGACCGGGACGTGGTGCTGGTGGCCGAGAAGGGCCCCGGCACCGTACTCCTCGCCGCCACCCGCGGCACCACCCTCACCGTGCCCGGCGGCGCCCCGCGGCTGAAGGACGTCACCATCCGCGCCGCCGCCCCCGGCGCCCCCGCGGTCAGTGTCACCGGCGGCACCGCCGACCTCGACACCTGCGAGTTCACCGGCGGCCATCTGCACATCGCCGGGGACGCCGCCCCCACCCTGCGCGACTGCGTGGTCCGCGACGCCCCCGGCCCCGGCATCCTCGTCGAACACGGCGCCCGCCCCCGGGCCACCGCCGTACGCGTGGACGGCGCCGGCGGCGACGGCCTGCTGCTGCGCGGCACCGCCCAAGGCGCCTACCAGGACTGCGAGTTCATCGGTTGCGCCGGATCCGGCGTACGGGTCACCGAGGCGGCCCGCCCGGTGCTGCGCTCCTGCCGCGTCGACGGCGCCGGGGAGGCCGGGATCGTCCTCACCGACACCGCCGGCCGCCCCCTGGCCGACGACGACACCGCCCCGGACCCCGACGACCCCCAGGGCAGCGGCTCGCCCGACTCCGCCGCCGACGGCGTCCTGCTGCACGGCTGCGAGATCACCGGCACCACCGGCCCCGGCATCGCCGCCACCGGATCCGCCCGGCTGACGCTGGCCCGGGCCAAGGTCACCCGCACCACCGGCGCCGGGATCGTCCTGACCGGCCAGGCCCGGCTCCGTGGCGACCACGTCACCGTCTCCGACGCCGCCGACACCGGCCTGGCGCTGGGCGGCCGGGCCCACGCCGACGTCCGCGGCGGCACCGTCACCCGCTGCCGCGGCAACGGCGTCCACCTCACCGACGACGCCCGCCTCACCCTCACCGACGTCTCCGTCACCGAGACCGCCTTCACCGCGCTCCACCTGTCCGGCACCGCCGAGGCGGTCGTGCGCCACTGCGACCTGCGCGGCACCCCGCAGCACGGCGTCCGGGTCACCGGCCACGCCCACGCCACCGTCGAGGACAGCCGTATCGAGGCCGCCGGGCAGTGCGGCATCTGCGTGGACGGCGGCGACCTCGCCGCCCGGCGCACCGTGATCGCCAAGTCCGGCACCGGGATCCGGCTGGACACCGCCCACCGCCCGCTGATCGAGGACTGCCGGATCGAAGGCGCCTCCGGCACCGGCATCGACCTGGCCGCCGACACCACCGCCCTGGTCACCACCACCCGGGTGGCCGGCACCGGCTCGGCCGGCGTCTTCGTCGGCGAACGCGGCGCCCCGTTCCTCGACGACTGCCACATCGACGACACCGAGGGCAGCGGCCTGGTGATCTGGACCGGCGCCCGCCCCCGAGCCCACGCCGTGCGCATCGCCCGCACCCGCAAGAACGGCCTGTACGCCGCCGACGGCGCCCACGGGCTGCTGGAGGGGTGCGAACTGACCGCCACCGGCTACCCTGCCGTCTACGCCGGTGCCGGGGCCGACCCGGTGCTGCGCGGCTGCCGGATCCACGACACCGACGAGGACCTCAAGGCCGCCGACGACGCCGCCCCGGTCTTCGAGCACTGCCGGATCGAACGGGTGGCGGTCAGCACCGTCCCGGACGCCGGAACGGGCCCGGTGCCCGTCACCGCGGGCGGCACCGCGGGTGCCACCGCAGCCCCCGCCGCCCTTCCCGCGAGCGCCCCGGAAAGCGTTCCGGAAACCCTCGACAACCTGCTCGCCGAACTCGACGCCCTGGTCGGCCTCGCCCGCGTCAAACAGGACGTCGGCACCCTGGTCACCCTCATGCGACTCGTCCGCCGCCGCACCGAGGCCGGACTCCCGCCGCCCCCGCTCAGCCGCCACCTGGTCTTCGCCGGCAACAGCGGCACCGGCAAGACCACCGTCGCCCGCCTCTACGGCCGCATCCTCGCCGCCCTCGGACTGCTCAGCAGCGGCCACCTGGTCGAGACCGACCGCGGCGCCCTCGTCGGCGAGTACGTCGGCCACACCGCGCCCAAGACCACCGCGGTCTTCCGGCGGGCCCTGGGCGGCGTGCTCTTCATCGACGAGGCCTACGCTCTGGTGCCCCGCGGTCAAAGCTCCGACTTCGGCCAGGAGGCCATCTCCACCCTGGTCAAACTGATGGAGGACCACCGCGACGACGTGGTCGTCATCGTCGCCGGCTACCCCGACGACATGTCCCGCTTCATCGACGCCAACCCCGGCCTCGCCTCCCGCTTCACCCGCACCCTCTACTTCGACGACTACGAACCCGCCGAACTCGTCGGCATCGTCGCCGCCCAGGCCACCCGCCACCGCTACGAACTCGCCGAGGAGACCCGCACCGCGCTGGCCGGCTACTTCCTGACCGTCGAACGCGACGAACGCTTCGGCAACGGCCGCAGCGCCCGCCAACTCTTCCAGCGCATGACCGAACGCCACGCCCGCCGCCTCGGCGACCTCCCCGACCCCACCACCCGCGACCTCGTCCTCCTCCTCCCCCAGGACGTCCCGGAGCCGCCCGGCAGCCCGTGAGAAACCCCCGCCCCGGTTCAGCCGAGAGCGCCGACACGCCGGACGAACGCGCGGACCCCGGGCAGGGTCCGGTCGTGCCGCATCAGTCCGGCGGCCATCGTGCGGACGGACTCGCGGCGGACTTCCTGGGGCGCGGCTCTCTCGGCGGCCAGCAGCGCGCGGTAGCAGTGGTCGGGTGCGGGTACGCGCCGCTGCGGCCGATGGCCGTGTACGCCATACGCGGCCACCCACCGCATGGAATCGGTGCTCGGCCGGCAACCGGCCGTGACGGTCGAGGAGGGGGTGGCGCGGTACGCGAACTGGCTGGAGCACACCCCCGAGGCGATCCCGGCCTGGTTGAGGGCGGAGAGCGAGGCGGCGACGGCCTGATCAGACGATCGGCGGACGGCCCAGGCGGGTCATCCGCCACACCGTGGTCCACCGCATCGGCCGACGCGGCGGGCACGGAGTGCGCAGGCCCTCGGCGAACCCGCCGAACCAGGCCCGCAAGCCCGTCGCCGACCGGGTGCGGGCCACCGTCAACGCGATCCACAGGCCCAGGTAGACGGGGACGAGCGGGGCGGGGAGGTGCCGTTTGGCGAGCCACACCCGGTTGCGGGCGACCATGCGGTGGAAGACCGCATGCCGCGTCGGCGAGGTCCACGGATGCCGCAGCACCAACTCCGGCTCGTACCGCACCTTCCAGCCCGCGTCCAACGCGCGCCAGGCCAGATCGGTCTCCTCATGGGCGTAGAAGAAGGGCTCGGGCCAGTCGCCGGTCTCCTCCAGCATCCGCATCGACAGCGCGTGGCCGCCGCCGAGGAACGTCGTCACCAACCCGCCGCGCATCGGATCCGCGGCGCGCAGGCGCGGAACGTGCCGGCGCTGGGTGCGGCCCCGCTCGTCGGCGATGCGGAAGCTCACGACGCCCAGTCTCGGGTCGGACCCGTACAGCTCCACGAGTCGGGTGAAGACGTCCGGGCTGATCAGCAGCCCGTCGTCATCGAGGTCCACCACCACATCGACGTCCCCGAAGTCCCTCAGCGCGGCCAGAGCGGCGTTACGGCCGCCGGAGACGCCCAGGTTCTCCGGCAGCTCGACGCCGGTCACCCGATCGGGGAGGGCCGGCAGCGGTGAGCCGTTGCCGACCACCACCACCCGCGCCGCTGCCGTGTCCTGCTGAGCGACCGACTCCAGCAGGGCGGCCAGCTCGGCGGGGCGCGTGCCCATGGTCAGGACGGCGACGCCAACGCGCGGGTGACGCACGGATGAACTCCGTTCCTCGGGTCCGGTGCCGGTGATGCTAACCGCCCTGGGCACCGGCCACCGACCACACACGGAAAGGCCCCTTCATGTCCACCATCCGCCTCGGCGACTACCTCGGCGTCCCCACCGACGGGATGCTCGACGACACCCCGTACGCGCAACTGGAGACAACTGAGCTGGCCGGCTTCCTCGCAGCATGGGCCGACTGGCACCGCCAGGCCCTCGCCCGGCTTCCGCAGCGGATCCATCCCACAGCCCGGATCCACCCGACCGCGGTCATCGGCGACGACGTGATCATCGGCCCGCACGTACGCGTGTGGGAGTTCTCCACCGTCCGCGCCGGCTCCGTGCTGTGCGCCGGGGTCTCGGTCGGCTTCAACTGCGAGGTCACCTGGTCGTTCCTCGGCGAGCGGACGATCCTCGGCCACCGCATCGGTATCAACCGCACCCTCGTCGGAGCCGATGCCCACCTGTCCGCGAACCTGACGGTCGCGGCCATCAGCATGTGGAGCCCCCGCATGAGCGCCCCCGAGCGGGAGATCGTCCTGCGCACCCCCGGCGGGCTCCATCGCTGCGGCACACCGCGGTTCGGCGCCCTCATCGGAGACCGGGTCCAGACCGGCAACGGCATCAGCCTGGGCCCCGGGGTCGCTCTCGGCCGCGACTGCCGTGTCGCCGGCGGCGTCACCCTGGCGGGACGCGCCGTCCCCGACCACAGCGTCGTCACCGCCCCGCACACCGCCGACGTCCACGTACGCCGGCGCCGCGCGCCCGGCAGCCCGTGAGAAACCCCCGCCGGGCCCCGAGGGGGGCCGGGTCCCGGCGGGGGCGTTCGGGGGGGCTATTTCTTCAGGGGGTTGGGCGGTGGGTCGGGGAAGAAGGATTCCTGGTCGGCGTGGGCGTAGAGCTGCCCGGCGCGGTTGAGCATGGCGACGAAGCGGCCGGTGTTCTCGATGGCGTCCGCGATCTCGCGCAGGACGGCCATCATCGCCGGGTTCATGTACGCGGCGTACTCGTTGGCCGCGTCCCGGATCGGCTGGTCGGGGCCGGGCGGGACCGCGTTCACGTGCCGTGTGCCCTGGCTGGGCGCGAAGAACTCGTCGTGTGCTTCCTCGCCGCCCTGGGTGGCCTGCTGGCCGAAGACCTCGCCGCCGTTGATGTCGTTGGCCACCCGTTGGCGTACCGACTCGTAGGCGGAGATCGCGGTGCGCTCGGCGCCGAGCATGGTGTTCTCGGCGTCGCGGATGCCGCCGAGGTCGACGCTGAATGCGTTGTGGTCGGGGGCCGAGGCGGAGGAGGAGCCGCCTGCCGGGGCGGGGCCGAGGTCGCCGGTGATCGCCGGGGCGTCGCCCCACATCACCGCCAGGACGGGGTCGGCCACGGGTTGTGGCGGGTCGCCCTTCGCACCGTCCCCGTCGCCGCCCGCGCCGGGGCCGTCCTTGCTGTCGTCGCGCGGCGGGCCGTGTTTGGCGTCGTGCGGTGTGGTGTGGGGTGTCGGGCTCACCGGGATGCTCCGTTCCCGCGCGGGGCGCGCGGCCACCGAGGGCAGGGCTCGGGGCTCATCCTCGCCGCGTCCGGTGGCGTGCGCCATGTCCCAGTTCGGGGGACGGGGCACCGGCGCGAAGAGGGGAATGACGGGACCGCTGCCGCGTCCCTAGGCTCCCGCCACGGGTGGTCCCTGACACGATCGCGAAGGAGCGCCGGGTTGAGCGGCAACACCATCACCCTCGAAGAGTTGAGGATCGACCTCGCCCAGTTGCGCGACGCGATCACGATCGTGGGCGCCCGGGCGGCCTCGATCCGCAACAACGTCAACCTGATCAACATGACGTTCAACGAGGCGGAGAGCGTCTGGCACAGCCCCGCGGCCCACTCCTTCGCCCAGCTCCAGGCCGAGTTCACCACCATCATGGGCGACCTCGACAACCTGCTGGACGAGATGACGCACCGCATGAAGGCGTCCCACCAGCAGTACCTCGACATGGAGGAGACCAACACCCGCAACATCGGCGACAACGAGCACAACACCGGGAACCACACCGGCGGCCACCACCGGGGGCGACGGTGATCGATCCCGCCCCGCACGACTACGCCACCGGCCCCGCGGGCGGCGCCAGGACCTCCGCCGTCATCCAGGTGGACGCCACATTGCTCCGGAGCTTCGGCAAGGAGGTGGAGACCTACCTCAAGGACATCGGCGACGACGTCACCACCATCTTCACCACCCTGAAGGAACTCAAGCTCGGCTGGGCCGGCCGCACCCAGCAGGAGGCCGAGGACTTCTTCGACCGCCTGGACGCCTGCCTGACCGCGCTCTACGGCAAGAGCGGCGACGAGGCGAGCGAGAAGAGCAGCCTGCTGACCCGGGTCGCCGGCGGGCTCCAGATCGCCGGCGCCAACTACCTGTCCGCCGAGGACGACATCGTCAAGCTCTTCTCCACCTCCGGCCTCGGCACCTCGGACCCCAACGCCCCCAAGCCCGGCCCGTACGACAGCCACACCTGGACCAACGAGAACGACCCGACGAAGAGTTCGGTCAGCGAGAACTTCTGAGCCACCCGGCCCGCCCCGAGGACGACAGCGTTGCCTTACGAATCCCACTTCGACGTCAGCGGCATCTACGAGCTGGGCAACGCCTGGATCGACCTGAGCGACACGCTGTGGGAGCAGCTCACCGCGATGGACGGGGCGGTGCACGGCATCGCCTGGACCGGTGACGCCAACGCGGCGGTGCAGGCGACCTGGAACCTCCTGCACGACAAGCAGTTCCAGCCGGCCGTGGACGCGGCGCGGGACATCGGCAACAAGATCAACGCCTATGGCGACTACATCGCGAGCCTCCAGCAGAAGGAGGCCGCCAAGGCGGCGGCGATGGACCTGGCCATGCTGCTGGGGGACATCTTCGGCCTGGGCCTGATGATGATCCCCGGCCTGGGGGAGGGGCTCGCCGAGCTGATCGGTGCCGCGATCAGCTCGGTCGTCAAATCCCTCGGCGAGCTGGTCTCGGTCGGCCTGGAGGCGGTCGCCCAGTTCGCCGGGACCATCGGCGGCGAGGTCCTCAGCCAGGTCGGCCTCCAGCTCGGCTTCGACATCGCCGCCCAGGGCATCGCGGACGCCGTCTACCACGTGCCGTTCGAGCTGGACAAGGACTTCTGGAAGGGCGAGGCGCTCAACCTCGGGCTGGCCGGCGGCATGCCGATCGCCATGTCCGGGCTGCACCTGGTCGGCGAGGGCACCTCGATGGCCAAGAACTGGCTCGGCGACAAGAACTTCGGCTCCGGCGTCAAGACGGACGCCCCGGCCCCGATGACCGGCACCGGAACCGGCCGCACCCCGACCCCGGCACCGGAGATCACCCCGCCCGGCCCGGCCGCCTTCGAGCACCCCCCGGTCGGCTCCGTCGGCACGCCCGGCAACGTCGACGCGACCCGCCCCGTCCTCTCCGAGCCCGCCCCCGGCACCCTCCCCGGCAAGACCGGCCCGGGCGGTGTGCCCGAGACCGTCACCCCCGGCCCCGCCAAGGTCGACACCCCGCCTCCGGCGACCGGGGTCACGGCCACCAACCGGCCGCCCGCCGCCCCGGTCACCCGTCAGCCGAAGCCCGACCCCGCGCTCAACACCCGCACCGGCGACACCAACCCGCCCGTCGAAACTCCGGCCACCACCCACCCCTCCCGCACCGCCGACTCCACCGAACCCGGCCCCGGCGCCACCCACCAGGCCGGCCGGACCTCCGCCCAGGACAAGGCCACCACCGCCGGCCAACGCGGATCCCTCGACACCACCACCACCGAACACACCGGCCCCCCGGCCGACCCCGCCAAGCAGACGGTCACGGCCAGGCCGACACCGTCCGAGGGCGACAAGACAACGGCTGACCCCACACCGTCCGAGGCCGACAAGAGCACCCTCAAGCCCGTCACCTCCGACACCGACAAGACCCCGCTCAACGCGCCCGACAAGGCACCGGACAAGACACCGCCCAACCCGGCCGACAAAACCCCCGACAAGACCCCCGCCAAACCGCTCGGCAAGCCCCTCGACAAAACCGCCGACAAAACCGCTGACAAAACCGTCGACAAAACCGCCGACACCCCGACCACCGAAGACCCCGGCAAGACCGAACACACCGGCACCACCCAGGAGTCCACCCGCAACACCACGCGGACCACCGCCACGGACGACACCGCGCTCACCCACTCCGACGCCGGCGCCCACGACTCCGTATCCGACAAACAGCACGGCGTCGGCGAGAGCGGCCACACCTCACGGGACACGCACGCGCAACCCGTCCCGCACGACGACGCCACCGCCGTCCACGAACCGCGACACCCCGCACCGCCGCACGACACCACACCCGCCCCCCACGACCCCGCCACCCGGCACGCCCTCGACAAGGGCAAGGCGGAGCTGACCGAGCACTACGGCGCCAAGGCCCGTTCCGAGCGGGACTTCCACCGGTCCATGGCCGATCTGCGGCGCAGGTTCGACGACATGGCCGGCCGGTCGAAGCGGATGGCCGCCCTCGACCGGGAGGCCCGCGAGGAGGTGTGGGAGCAGGTCGCCAAGGACGCCCGCACGGCGTACGAGGACGCCCACGCGGGCCAGGCGGGCAAGGGCGCCGACGGGGTGCGCCGGGCCGACGCGGTGTTCCAGCGGGAGCTGAGGAGGATCGGGCGGACCTTCCCCGGCCGGGCCGAGTACCACGCCAACGCGCCCAAGGACATCGACGCCCGGGTCGCCCGGATCCAGCGCCGGCTGCGTTCCGACGGCTTCTCCGACGAGCGGATCGACAAGCTCACCCCGGACCTGCGCAAGGAGATCACCGAGCACTACGAGGCCACCTACGGACGCCTCAAGGAGAAGCCGTTCTGGCGCACCACCAGCAGCGACCGGTGGACGTTCGACCAGGACGCCGAACGCCTCCACCAAAGCCTCGCCGACCACGCCAGACTCCGTACCCTCCACGACGACCTGGCGGGGGACATCGACACCTGGGCCGAGGAATGGACGCGCGAGCGGCCGGAGTTCGGCGCCCGGGACACCGCGCCGACCGCCGACCGCTACAAGCGGTCCGCCTGGGAGGCGCTGACCAGGGCCGTCCAGGAGACCACCGGACGCGGCAGGCGCGGCGCGACGGCCATGACCGAGCGGTCCTGGCGGGAGCTGACCGAGTCGTTCACCGGCCGCCGGGACGAGCTGCGCGCGCGGATGCACGACGAACTGGACGCCCACGCCCGTCTGCGCGGCGTCCTCGCCGACGAGCCGCGCCTCGGCGGGACCGGCCCCGGCCGCTCGGCGCTCGCCTCGATGCGCGACGACGCCCGCGAACTCCTCCACGGCAGACTCGGCGACCCCTTCGACACCTCGCGTACCGACCGCTTCCGCGGGTTCGGCAAGGACCTCGACGCCGTCAAGCGGACGGCCGGCCGGCGGCTGGCGTTCGAGACGCGGGCCGAGCGGCACACCTCCGCCGTGCTGCCCAAGGACGCCGGTGTCCCCGGCGGCCGGTCCCGCAACGACGCCGGTGCCCTGGTCGACGCCCACCTGATCAAGGCCGTCGGCGAGGCGCTTACCGACGCCCGGGGCTGGCTGCGGGAACACGGCTACACCCCGGAGAACGTCGAGACCGCGCTGAAGGACCTCGACACCCGGCTCACCGCCGTCAAGCAAGACATTCCCAAGCTCACCGCCGCCGCCCAACACCTGCCCACGGCACTCGACGAGGCGGAGCAGACCGCGCGCCATCTGTACGGCACCGACTCCGGCGTGCCCCACCCCGTCCAGGACGACCTGCGGCACGCGCTGCGGCAGGACTGGCTCGGCCACTACGACACCGTCCTCACCGGCGGCCGGCTCGACGCCGCCCACTGGTCCCCGGCCGACCGCGGCCACCCCGGCCCCCAGCACGGCGGCACGCTCCGCAACGGCCAACGCCAACTGCTCGACCACTACGACCATGTGCTCTCCATCGCCGAGCGCCGCAACTGGGACCTGGAGAACCTTTCCGACCGCTACCGGGACGCCTACGCGAAGTGGGAGGCCGACGCCGCCGCGGCACACACGAGTTCGGCGCGGGCCCAACTCCTGGGCGAGCGCGCCGGTCAGGGGCCGAAGCTGTCACCGGAGGAACGCGAAGCCGGCCTGGCCGAGCTGGAGAAGGAACTGCGCGACGACTTCCACGACCTGGTGCACGGCCGGGAACCGGGCACCCTGCGCCCCGACGACTACCGTGACCTGTACGACCGGTGGCGGCGGAGGACCGACGAACGCCTCTCAAACCTGGCCGGACACTTCGACCACCTCCACGCCCGCGCCGAGGCCGTCTCCCGCGCCCGCGAGCGCGCCCTCGACTTCTACGACCGCCTGCCGCACCCCGACGGGCCGCACGCCACGCTGAAGCACCGGTTCGCCGAGACCTACGCCGCCGTCGTCGCCAAGGACGACCCGGCCCACTGGGCGTCCGGCACCATGGACGAGGGCAGGCTCCACGAGACGCTCTCCTTCGTCACCGCCCACCAACACCTCGAGAAGGACATCCTGCCCCGGGCCGAACAAGCCCTGCGCGACGCCGCCCGTACCAAGGGGTACGACGAGCACGTGGTCACCGCCGCCCGGGACAAGCTCCGCCAGGACGTCCACGACCTCGTCGGCGAGTACGCCGCCCGGCTGCGCGACAGCGGCCAACACCCGCACGGCGCCGGCGACCTGATCGCCTCCGGCCTGACCACCCGGGCCGACGCCATGTTCTCCCGGCACGCCCTCGACACCCGGCTGCTCGTCCAGCGCCACCTGGCCGACGACATCCGGGACCTGCGCCACACCGTGGACCGGCACGCCTGGGACCTGGCCGGCCTGGACGACGCCGAGGAACACTTCATCGGCGAACGCACCGCCAAACTCGTCAAGTCGGCCGACGAACACCTCGGCGACGTCCTCTCCGGCATCCGCCCCCTGCTCGGCGGCGAACTCGACCCCGGCTTCCGCGCCTGGCGCCAGGACGCCGACACCCTGCTGCGCGACGCGCCCCGCGACGCCCGCCGGCAGGAAACGCTCTACGAGGCGGCCATGACCGCCGGCCGGGTCTTCGACACCCGCTACGCCACCCTGGCCGGCTTCGACATCGACACCCTGCACGGCCGTTCCTCCGACGGCGGTGACTTCACCGCCGAGATCGAGGCGTTCCGCCGTGACCACATCACCCTGGCGGCCCGCCACGAAGGCATCGGCGCCGCCGACCTCGACCACTGGCTCGACCACGGCACGGCCGGCCGCGGCGCCTTCACCGAGGGCGTGGAACGCGGGCGCCGGCACGCCGAGCAGACCCGCCCCCGCCCGGCCGGCACGGTGCCGGTGCCGGTGCCGGAGAAGCACCCGGTCACCGTCGAGGACGTCCCCGAGCACCACCCCGTAGCCGGCGGCACCCTCCCGCACGACGGCCCGCCGCTGACCGAGGCCCACGAACCGGCCACCACGACACACCAGGCGGCCGTCACCGTCGAGAGCCACACACCGCCCCCGTCCCGGGAGGTGAAGCAGGGGCAGGAGTGGTCCCACGCCAAGCACCAGGCGCTGGACGCCGCCGCCGCGCACCTGGACGACCAGCTCCGCGTCGACCGCCGCCGCCCCGACCTCTCCGCCGACTTCGGCACGGTCCTGGACGACGCCGGCCTGACCACCCACCTCACCCCGTCCCAGGTCGACACCCTCTGGAACGACTTCCGCACCGAGGCCACCGGCCGCTTCGACACCGTCTACCGCCCCGGCCACCTCGGGCGCCCGCGCACCGCGGCCGACTGGGCACGACTGGACGACGAATGGCGCACCGGCTACCGGGACCTGCTGAGGAACCTGCCGCGCCGGGCCGCCCGGGCCGTCACCCTCCACAACGCCTGGCACGCCGTCGCGCTGGCCGCCGCGCCCAAGGCCGACCACTGGCGCGGTGCGGGCATGACCGCGCAGGAGCTGAAGACCGTCCACGACCTGCTCCACGAGCGGATCGAGCAGCTCGTCACCGCGGAGGACCACACGTCCTCCGGGCTGCGCCGGGGGCTCGCCCGCATCACCGGCTCCCTGGACGCCGTCTTCCAGCACGTGGCCGACGCCCGCCGGGCCAGGGCCGCCGCCGACGAGCACTTCACCGCGCTGATCTCCGGGCACGCCGGCCCCGACGAGGAGTCCTGGGCGGCCCCGCTGCGGCAGACGTTCCTCACCAAGGCCGAAGAGGCGTACCACCACACCTGGCGCACCACGGTCCGCCTCGGCTCCCGCCCCGAGGACACCGCGCGGACCGTACGCGCCCGGTGGCAGCGGGAACTGACCGCCCTCACCGACGACCTGCGCGGCCGGATCGCCGGACACCGCCGGACCGACCGCGACCTGGCCGCCGTCGAACAGGCCGCCCAGGCGGCCGTGGCGCACTGGCAGCGGACCCACACCGGCACCGCACAGCTCACCGGCGACCAGATCACCCACCTCTACCGGCGACTCGCCGACGACCTCCAGGCCGGAGCCGGCGCGGACCTGCTCGTCCCGCAGCTCCCCGGCCGCATCGCCGCCGAGGCCCAACTCGCCGACGCCAAGGCCGAGTTGCTGGAGACCGCGCTGACCGTGCTGGCCCAGCACCCGGCGCACCCCACCGGTCCGCTCACCCCCGCCGCCCGCTTGCGCGCCGGACTGACCTCCGTCGAGCCGATCACCACCGCGCTGCGCGACGCCCTCGCCCCGCTGCACGCCAAGGGGTACCCCGCCGACGAGGTGACGTCCGCCGTCACGGCCGCCAAGCAGCGGGTCGTCCAGGTGCTGACGAAACTGCCCGACCGCTTCGCCGAGGAACCCGCCCGCGAACAGGCGTGGCAGGAGGCACAACGCGCCTTCGCCCGACTCCTCGCCGAGCGGCCCCGGTTGCCCAAGACGGACGTCGAGCGGATCCGCCAGGACTTCACCGCCCGCTGGATGCGCGGCTACGAGACCTCACACGGGCTGGAGACGGCCTACTCCGCGCAATGGGACCTCGCGCACGACGAGGCCGCGCCCACCACCGTCCCGGCCGTCGAAGCCCCCGGGCCGCCGGTCCACGACGACGACCACGAGCAGACCTGGGAGCCGGCCGCCTACGACCACCAGACCCCGCCGGTCAGCCTCACCGCGATCCGTAACGACATCGCCGCGGCGCCCCCCGCCACGCTGGGCGTGATCTACCAGGCGCTCCTCAAGGTCGAGGAGCGGATCGAGGGCGGCAGGCACGCCAGGGCCACGTTCCTGCGCGACGCCGTCCGCGACGCGGTGGCCGTCTACCGCGCGGCGAGCGACGCCGCCCCGGGGGTGGTCGGCACCGTGGTGGAGATCGCCGGGCAGCAGGTCGTGGTCAACCACGGCTTCAACAACTACCTGCTCCCCTTCGACCCGCAGCGGACCCCGCGTTCGGCCACCGACCCCGACCAGGTCACCGGCATCGACGAGGAGTACGCGACCGGCTTCGACTACCCGGCCAACGCGCTCACCATGGCCCAGTTCGGCTACCTGGCCAAGGAGTTCTACCGTGGCGCGCTGCCCACCGCCACGGACGCCCAGCAGCACGCCCGCAACGTCATCTTCCTCGCCTCCGTGGTCGCCGAGAGCTCCCGCAGCCCGCACACCCTGACCGCCGCCCTGCTGGTGCTCTCCGGCGCGCTCGACGACACCCCGGTGACCAGCGTCTTCGACCTGATGCCGATGACCGCCGGCGGCACCGACCCCGGCACCACAGCCAACCAGCGCAGCCCGATCCCCGGCGCCGGTGACGTCACGGCCACCACCGCCATACGCCAACTCACCGTCGCCCTGGCCGCGTTGCGCACCCTGCACCCCGGCCGCGACCACCTCCGGGCGGTCACCGAACGGCTCGCGCAGGGCACCCCGGAGAGCGCGCTGATCGACGCCGTCGCCACCGACCTGTACAAGGTGCTCACCCGGTCCCTGGGCAAGGGCCCCGGCGGTGACTGGTACCACGACCGTGACTACCAGCAGCAGGCCACCGCGCCCGAACCGCCCGTCGGCGGCAAGCCGTTGTTCACCTCCGACGACCTGCCGCCGGTCCACGACGACCTCCTCGACCCCGCCCGGTGGGCCGACGTCCGCGACCTCGCGCCGGTGTCCCGGCTGGCCGTCGAACGGTTCGAACCCCGCGACGACCGGCACACCACCGGACTCGTGGCCCAGCCCGGCAAGCTGCCCGGCTGGATCACCGAGATCCGCTACGACGTGCGCATGATGGAACCGGTACCCGGCCACTGGGTCGCCGAGTACACCGTGCGGATCGACCTGCGCGCCGGGAACGGCGTCACCGACGAGCAGTTGGCGTCCTACGTCACCCAGGTGCGCTCCGACGTCGACACCCACGTCAACGGCCGCTTCCGGCTGCCGGACAGCGGCGCGCAGTTCCACCTCACCGTGGAGTTCACCGCCGACGACCCGCACCACGTGGTCACCCTCGACCTCCAGCCGCGTTCGGCGGCCGGGCGGCGGCTGCCGCGGATGAACCAGCGGCGCTGGTTCTACCGGTACCAGCACGACGCCGGGCCGGTGCTGCACGAGCTGTTCCACTCGCTCGGCCTCGGCGAGGAGTACTACGAGGCCGCCTCCGTCTTCCGGTCCGGCACCCGCCACCGTCCCGGCAAGGACGACGGCGGCTTCATGGGCGCCTGGCCCGGGGCCGACGGGATGCGGGGCCGCTATCTGAAGACGATCGAGGACATCACCCGCGACCACCTCAGGACGTCCTCCTTCGACCACCAGGCGATCGAGCGGGCCCGCGCGCGGCAGCCGCGTCCGGCCCCGGCGTACCGTCCGCCGGTGCGCGTCCCGGCGGACGGCCGCTGCCTGCTGTACGCGGCGCTGGTCGGCGTGGAACCCCAGGCGTGGCCGGAGGCGCTGCGCGACCACCCGGCGCTGGCGGGGTGGCCGCGCGAGCACGGCCGGGCGGCGCTGATGCTGGACCCGGCCCGCCGCCCCGAGCTGGACGCCGCCGCCACCGCCCTGCGCGACCAGGTGCTGGCCCACCTCGACCGGGTGGGCCCGGCGGGGCTGCCGGACGAGGTGGTCCGCCCCTACCGGCTGCGCCCGGCCAACCTCGACCACCTCGGGGAGGACGTCACCGCGCCGCTGACCCCGGCCGAGTTCGCCGCCCTGCGCGACGCGGTGAGCCGGTGGGCGTGGAACAGCGACGAGGGGGAGACCTTCCCCGGTCTCGTCGCCCACGCGATGGGCGTGCGCTTCCGCATCGTGGTGAGCCCGCCCGACCGCGAACCCTTCACCCACGTCATCGGCCCCCACCACGGACCGCTGGCGGAACTCCACTACAACGGCACCGACCACTACGACGCGACCGTCCCGGAGCGGACCACCGGCACCCCGCCGCCCCATCCGTCGGCCGTCCGGCTCGGCGAGGTGGCCACCGTCACCGGCCTCGACGGCGTCCGCGACGCCGTGCTCACGTACGTCCCCGCCTCCCAACACGAGCTGTTCGAAGCCCAGTTCGGCGAGGCCGGGGTCAAGGAGATCTTCGCCGACCTGACCGGCGGCGGCTGGACGCGGACGGTCGGCGAGGGGAACGCGGCCGTCGAGATCGGTGTGGTGCTGGAGCTGGACGACCCGGTGGTGGGCACCGAGGCGGTCGAGGAGGTGAAGGTCTCCGTCAAGCCCGGCGACGGCGTCGGCTCCGCCCTGGAGGTGGCCGACAAGGCGGCCGAACGCCTCGACGTCCCGATCCAGCCGCTCGCGTTCCTCCCCGGGCTCGGCACCTGGTCGCCGCTGCGCACGCTGCCGGTGAGCCTGACGTTGAAGGGCATGTTCAGCAAGGCCGCCCGGGAGTCGGCGGCCGGCCGCAAGACGCAGACGAAGGCCACCGGTGAACTCACCGGCACCGGCCGCGTCCTCACCCAGCAGGCGACCTGGCACGTCACGGCCAGGTGGGCGAGTGGCACGACCGCCTCGCGAACCGTGGAGCAACGCTCCACGGTGACCCGCAAGTTCCCGGACGCGTTGCTGACCCCGACCCCGGTGACGTCCGAACCGGTCGAAGGCACCTTCGCGCTGCCCGCCTCGCACGTGCCCGTGCACGTGGCCGCGGGCGGTCTGCTGGACTCGATCCTGGGCGAGCTGCCGGAGACGTTCGGCGTCGTCGGCTCGGGCGTCTACGAGAAGATCCGCGAGTTCGCCGACCGGGCCAACCTCCAGGCGTCCTCGCACCAGTTGTTCGACACCGGCCTGGTGCTGCCGCTGAAGCGGGGCCGTGACGAGGCGGCCGTCGTGCTGGTGGCCCGCGCCCATGACGCCCAGCTGATCACCTCGCTGGACGAGGCCACCTTGGAACAGGGCACCAAGTCCAAGCGGGAGCTGAGGAACGCCGCCGGGATCGGACACAACGCCGAGGCCGCCGCGTCCCTCGGGTTCGGCTTCCTGGCCGGCAAGGTCCCCGGCGCGTCCGGCTACGGCGACACCAGGAGCGTCAACGCCAAGGGCACCGCCACCGGCGTGGTCCAGGACACCCACGGCACCACGGTGACCGACGCGGTGACCCGGGAACGCGGCACCCGCTACCAGGGCCCCGCCGACCTGCGTTCCGCCCACGTCACCTACACGGTGACGGTGGTGCGCCGGGGCCGCGCCCCGAAGCACGCCACGGTGACGGTCGAGAACGGGCTGCTGGTGCTGGTGCCCAGCGAGGGCACCGTGAAGAGCGCGTCCAAGCCCGCGACGCTGGACCAGGGGCTCGCCGCCCTCGGACAGACCGAGTACGCCGGCGGCGCCAAGGAGCTGATCGGCAGGATCGCCGGCCTGGTCCCGGAGTACGTACTCCACCCCGAGGGCACCTCGGCCGGGGCGTTCCGCGAATCGCTCGCCCGCGACTTCCCGCTGCGCGCGGCCAACCTGGCCGGCCTGTACTCCGTGCTCTCCCCGGCGGGGATGCGGGAGCTGGGCGACACCGGGCGGCTGACGTTCACCCTGGCGAAGACCACGGCGCGCTCCAAGCAGTCCCACCCCGATCTGCTCACCGTGGAGATCGTCCGCACCTTCGCCGGTGACCTGGTGTACGAGGGCGAGTCCGCCCACCACGACCTGACCGCGGGGGACACCTCGGCCGTCAAGGTGGAGACCAAGAAGGTCCTGAAGACCTCCTTCGACGTCGACGCCGAACTGTCGGCCGCCGTCGGCCAGGGCACCGGGCAGGCGCTGCGCTCGGTCAACCCCAAGGCCGGCACCAAGGCGTCCGGCCGCGCCCGGGAACGGTCCACGGCGCTGTCCACCGGCGCCGACCACGGCTACACCTGGACCGGCAGCGGCGGCACCAGCACGTACCGCGCCACCGTGCACTACCGGCTCACCATCCGGGTGGACGACGGGGTGCCGCTCACCGGCCGGGTGCTGGGGCAGCACGCCGTCCTGCGGCTGCCGTCCGCGCTCGTACCGACCGCCACCACCCCGCACACCTCGCTGAAGCCGCAGGTCACCGGCTCCCGCAGCCTGGCCCCCGGCCACACCGCGCTGCTCCCGGCGGCCCGGCCCGGCGTGGTCACCGTGACCGAACTTCCCAAGGTCTACGGGGTCTTCCACGTCTCCCCGGTGCTCGACGTGCTCGCCACCGAGGGCGCCGCGATCCTCACCGCCACCTCCACCGACCCGGCCACCAAGGGCAAGCTGAAGTCGCTGCTCACCCCGGCGCACGACACCCGGCGCGGTCTTGAGGCGCAGCAACTGGTGGACGCGTTCGGCTCGTCCGCGTTCGGCGCCAACCTCGGCCGCGTCCTGTCCGGCGGCTACCGGCTGAGCCTGTCCCGGTACGGATGGCTCGCCGACGAACTCGGCGATCTGACGCTGGGCGGCGCGCTCAGCAACCCGCGGGTGATCGGCGAGGCCGAGTTCACCCTGAAGAAGTCCACGGCCGCCGCCAACTCCGGCAAGGCCGGCGACACCGCCACCCAGGCGTGGGAGGTCGTCGCCGGGCTGGGGTTCGGCACCCGCCTGGACCAGCTCAACCTCACGCCGGCCTGGAGCGGCAAGCCGCTGACCGGCAAGTCGGCGTCGGCCGTCACGGAGGAGACCTCCGTGACGGCCAAACCGGCGCTGACCTACACCGGGCCCGTCGCCCTCGTCGCCTTCGACGCCTCGTTCGTGCTGGCCGGGGTGAGCACGTCGCACGCGATGGTGCTGGACGTCCTCGGCGCCGGCGACGGAGGCACCGCCGCCAAGGAGATCACCACCAGCAACACCGTCGTCCTCGTCGTCCCCCGCGACGAGGCGGTCCGGCTGGGCTACCTCACCCCGCGGGCCGGGAACGCCACGGCGCCCGTCCAGCGGGCCACCGACCGGACACCGCCGCCGTATCTGCCCCTCGGCCTCGGCCCGCTCACCGTCAGCCACGTCGACGCCCCGGCGATCGTCGGCCACGTCCACGGCCTGATCCAGCAGTTGCCGTCCGAGCGGCTGTGGCCGTTCTCGGGGCAGCGGATCCGCAACAAGCTGCTGCAACAGCTGTCGGCGTTCAGCACCCCCGAGGCGCTGGGCGGGCTGCTCGGCCGGGTGGTGGGCCCCGGCCTGTCGCTCTTCGACGAGGCGGACAACGCGTTCGGCCGCGGCCAGGTCCAGGTGCTCATCCACGGCGAACTGGTCAACCCCCGCCGGGTCGCGCCCACCGCGCGGTCGGGCGCCGACGAGGAGACCGCCACCTGGTCCGCCGAGCGGGAGACCGCCGCCAAGCACACCACCGAGAACACCCTGGAGACCACCAAGGGCCGGGAGCACTCCCTCGCCCTCACCGTCGGCGAACCCACCCTCGTCCCGCCCGTCACCGAAGGCGTGGACGCCAAGTGGACCCGCAAGGACGCCGTCACCACCACCTCCACCCACGCCACCGAGACCACCGCGAGCACCACGGCGGCCGACGGCACCGAGGAGTACGACTACGACCTGCGGCTCGGCGTGAGCGTGCTGGTGCACAGCGGCCCCGGACGCCTGCCGGTGTACCTGACGCTCGGCGCGCTGCGGCTGCTGGACGCCACCACGACCTCCGGCGGCCAGGCCACGGTGCTCCCGCGCGCGGTGCGCCTGTCGGCCCCGGACGAGAAGCTGCTGGCGGACGTCTCCCACACCTACCGCGACACCCGCGAGACCGCTCCCGTCTGGCGTGAACTGCCCGACGGGATCACCGAGTTGATGCTGCCGGTCACCGGGGACGTCCGGGACACCGTGCTGAGGCTGGTCCCCGAGGCCCGTCACGACCTGGCGCTCTTCGCGGAGATCGTGCAGCGCCTCGACCCGCGGCTGCTGGCCGCCGGGGTGCTGAAGACCCCCGGCCAGGGGTACGCCTTCCCGCTCACCGGCTTCCGGGCCGCCCTGCCCGGACCCCTCGGCCGCATCCGCGTCCGCCCGCGCATCGCCGAACCCCGGCTGCTCGGCACCACCACGGCCGAGGGCACGCTCACCCCGAAGAGGACCCACGGCACGAAGACGAAGCTGTCCGACACCGACGCCTTCGACGTGGGCGTCTTCAAGAACGACCTGACCGTGCGCATGGGCGGCGTACCCGGCGCGGACGGCGGCCAGGCCGGCTCGGTCCACAACTGGAACCCGCCGTTCGCGCTGCCCACCGGGTCCTGGGAGTTCCCCTGGTCGGCGGAGCGCTCGATCGAGGCCGAGACCAAGGGCGACAAGGCCAAGCAGTCCGGCGACGCCCACCTCGTCCTGGTCCGGGTCGACTACGAGATCACCCGCGAATGGCCCTCCGGCCGCACCCGCACCCTGCACGCGCCCCGGCAGACCGGCGTGCTGCGCCTGGACGACACGGCGGCCACCACGCTGCACCTGCCGGTCACCCCGGTCACCGGCTCCGCCTTCGAGGAGATCGACGAGGCCACGGCGACCGCGCTGCTCGACGCCGTCACCACGGAACCCACGGCGTCCACCGTCCCCGTACTGCACGTGGCCGAGGCGTCCCAGGACGACCCCTGGCAGCCCGCCGCCGCGCCGGAACAGGCCTCGCTGAGCGTCAACCACCTGCTCGCCGAGGTCAACGCCGCCTCCACCGGGGTCAAGGAGGTGCTCTACAAGGCGCTGCTGGAGGTCGAGCGGCGCATCACCACCACGACCGGCAACGGAAGCCGCCTCGCCCACCTGCGCGACACCATCCTGCGCGGCGTCGACGCCTACCGGCAGGCCGCCGCCGACGGCACCGCCGCCGGGGCCGTCGGCACCGTACTCGACCTGTACGGGCAGCAGGTCGTGGTCAACCACGGCCACAACAACTACCTCGTGCCGTTCGACGAGACGCTGACCCCCCGCTCCGCCACCGACCCCGGCCGGGTCACCGCCATCGACGCGCAGCACGCCCAGGCGTTCGACTACCCGGCCAACCCGCTCACCCTCGGCCAGTTCGCCAACCTGGCCAGGCAGCTCCACGCCGGTCAGCTGCCGGTCGGCAGCGGCAGGCAGAGCAGGATGAACGTCATCTTCCTCGCCTCGGTCGTCGCCGAGACCGCCCGCTGCCCGCAGACCCTCACCGCGGCCCTGCTGGTCCTCACCGGCCTCCTCGCGGACCTGCCGGTCGGCAGCGCCTTCGACCTGATGCCGATGACCACGGGGAGCACCGACCCGGGCAGCACGAGCAACCGCCGCAGCGAGATCCCCGGCGCCGGGGACGTCACCGTGACCACCGCCCTGCGCCAGCTCACGGTCGCCCTCGCGGCGCTGCGGATCCGCTACCCGCAGCGCGACTTCCTCCAGGCGATCGACCGCAAGCTCGGCGAGGGCTCCACCGCCGAGCAACTCGTCCCCGGCGTGGCCACCGCGCTGTACCAGGCGCTCTCCGAGACGATGGACGACTCCTGGTACACCGACGAGTCCGCGCTCGCCGGCCACCTCGGCGAATACGACGACGAGTTCCACCAGGCCGCCTCCGCGCCCCCGGCGACCACCACCGCACCGCCGCCGGCCACCGACGACGTCACCGACCTGCCCGAGGTCCACCACGACCTGCTCGCACCGTCCGACTGGGACACCCACCGCGAACTGACCAACCCCGCCCAACTGGCCACCGCGAGCTACGAGATCCGCGGAAACCACGTCTGGGTCCCCGGAAGGGCCCCGGACGGTACCAACCTCCTCGGCCCCGCGCCCCGCCAGCTGCCGGCCTGGGTCACCGACATCCGCTACGACCTGCGGCTGATGGAACCGGCCCCGGGACGCCGCGTCGCCGAGTTCACCGTCCGCCTCGACCTGCGCCCCGGCGCCGGGGTGACCGACACCCGCGTGACCCGGCTCAAGCGGCGCCTCCTCGCCCTCCTCGACACCTCCGTCAACGGCCGCTACAAGCTGCCCGGCGGCGAACAGTTCCACCTGCGCGTCGAGTTCACCGCCGGCAACCCGCACCACGTCGTGGAGGTCGTCCGCCGCGACCCGCGCGGACGGCGCGAGAGCGACCAGAAACGGTGGTACCACAAGGCCACCGACGGCACCCTGCTGCACGAGCTGTTCCACTCGCTGGGCCTGCGCGAGGAATACCGCACCCCCGAATCCGTACTCCGCTCCGACCAGCCCAGGCCCGTACCGCCCGAGGCCCGCCCCGCGACGCGTCAACTGACCGACGACGGCGGCTTCATGGGACGCCTCCCCACCGCCGACGGCATGCGGCAGCGCTACCTGGACCGCATCGACGCGGTGATGCGGGAAAACCTGGTGCTCCACCCGCCGGAGCACCGCGCCGCGTTCACCGAGACCGTCCACGACCACCCCGAGGGCACCACGGCGCGCACGGCACAGGTGGCCGCCACGCTGCCACCGGTCGGCACGGGCACCCTCGGGCACCTCGTGGCCGCGCTGTCGCAACTGCCCGCCGCCGACCGCCACGCCCTCGCCGCCGACCACGCCCTGATGGCCGACTGGCGCGCCCGGCTCGGGAACGGCTTCGGCAAGGCCGCCGCCGAGCTGCTGCTCGACGTGGCGGACACCGTGGCCCGGCCGCTGCTGGCCAAGCAGGAGGCCGGGGTGCGGCTGACCGCCCTGCTCCGCGACCCGGACGTGGCGCTGCGGCTGCTGCGCGCCGGGGCCAGGGTGACCGTGGTGCCCTTCGCCGTGACCACCTCGCCGTCCGACCCTCGGCGCCCGCTGATCGCCGAGGACGCCGTCCTGCGCCAGGACAGCGCCTCGCCCGGTGACGGCAGGCCGCTGTCGGTCGCCCTGCTCCACGACGTGGCCGGCCTCGTGTACGACCTGGGGCTCACCCCGGCCCAGCGCCACGCCTTCCGCACGGTGGCCCAGGAGGCCGGCCTCGACCTGACGACGAACACCCCGCGGGAGCACTTCGCCCGCCTGGCCGTCGTCCAGCTCGGCCACGCCTTCGCCCCGGTGCCCTCGGGCGACCTCGACGCCATGCTCACCGGCTGGTTCGGCCCCCGCCGCGGCCACCAGGTCGACAAGAACGACGCCCTCGACGCCATCGCCGCCTTCCTCGGCGCCCACGACGCCGACTTCACAGCCGCCCGTCCCGAACTCGCCCGCTACGAACGGGCCGACCTCAAGGACTTCGACACCGCCGCCCAGGTCCGGACGCACAACCAGCGCAAGGCACTGCTGCTGGCCACGCTGAAGTCGTCCTCGGCCACGGTGCCCGGCAGCGGCGGCACACTGTGGCGGGACGCCATCCCCGACGACTGGCGCGACCAGGCCGACACCGTCTACGCGGCCTTGCTCACCGGCCACCGCGCCGGCCCCGTCCACACCGACCCGCACATCGAGAAGGCCGCCCGCAACGTCGCCGCCACCAAGAAGAAGGTCGCCGAACTCGCCCAACTCCGCCAGAACCGCAACCACATCATCGCCGACACCATGCTGCACAAATACGTCACGGCCGCGGTCTTCACGGCCCGCACCCTCGATGACGCGGCACGGCGACGGGCGGTCGAGGTCTTCACCGAGTTCACCGAAGCCCTCGGCTTCGACGCCGACCGCAAGGCGAAGAACCTCAAGGCCGTCGGCAGACTCGCCACCGCCCTGATCCGCGCCGACCTGGAACAGCTCCAGGCCGGGCAGCCGGACTACGCCGCCCTCTACGGCGCCACCGGCCTCCACGCCGCGCTCACGGCCGCCGAATCGGTGACCGACGCCGACCAGGCCCGCTCCGCCCTGACCGGCATCACCGGCCACCTCCCGCCCCGCCTGGCCGCCCTCGTCCGCGACGAACTGGACACGGTGCGGCAGCGCGTCCACGCCCTCACCGACGACCCGGCGACCCTCCCCACGGTCCACGACGCGTTCCACGCCCTCCACCACGCCGTACGCACCCACGCGCTGAACGACCTGGCCCTGGTCGCCGGGCTCACCGCCGAACGCCAACTCCACGACGTCCAGGCCCTCCTGGAGTCCGCCGCCGACGCCCGCAGCACCACGTCCCGCACCGCCCGCCTGGCCATCGCCGCCGGACTGGGCCGCGTCCGCGCCGAGTTCACCCGGCTCGGACACGACCCGGGAAGACAGCTGACCGAACTCCTCGACGACCTGATGACCCGGCTCGGAACGACGGGCGCCGGTCCTGCTCTCCACGAGGAGATCCCCGCAGCGCGACTCCGGCAGCTCGCGGCCGAGTTGGGCCGCCACCGCCGGCCGGTGTACGACACCGAACTGCGGCAGGCCCTCGCCCGTTTCCCCGCCGTCACCACCACGGTGGCCAAGAGGGCGGCCAGGGAACTGCGGTCCGTCGGCGACCAGGTGGGCGGCGCCCGCGTCACCGGCGACCCGCGCACCGGCCACCCCGTCACCCTGTACGAGCGGGCGCTGACCGACAGCTCGCTCACCGAGGTGACCGCGAAGATCGCCGACATCACCTCGATGCTCTCCAACAGCCGCCACAACCTGCGCAACGGCGACGCCGACGTCAACCAGACGATCCAGAACTTCCTGGACCCGCCGGTCCTCCGCCACCACGACCTGCTCACCGGCGTCGCCCACGGCCAACTCGGCGAACAGGCCCTCTACACCCCGCACGCCAACCACGTCCTCGACAGCCTGACGCTGCTGGAGGACGCCGGCCTCGTCCCGGTCGCGCTGCGCCACCTGATGCGCCCCTCCACGTACGGCGAGGTCAAGACCGGCAGCACCCGCGCCGAGAGCGTCACGAAGCAACTCGGCACCGACCAGCCGCACACCCTGGGGCTCCCGCTCTCCTCCTCCGGGGACTTCACCACCCGGGCCGGCCAGGACCCGCTCACCGAGGAGCAGGTCACCGCCCTCGTCCCCAGCCTGTCGGCCCCCCGGCCCACGCCGATGGAGGACGTCGCCGGGACGGCGCCGGACAGCGAGAGCGAGGACGACGACCCGGCGGAGAACGAGATGACCTCGCTCGCCGACGCCATCGGCACCACGCTGACCGTCTCCCGCAAGCGCCAGGCCTCCCCGGACGCGGCGGACACCCTCACCGACCCGGCCAAGAAGACCCGCCTCACCCTGCCCCCCGCCTTCCTCGACAGCGAACCCGCGCGACGCCCCGCCCAGGCCCCCGCGACCACCCCGCCCGTGCCCCTGACCCCCGGCTCCCGCCTGCTCTCCGGGCGGCTCACCGCCGTCGAATGGGCCCCGGGCGACCCCCGCGCCGGACGCGGACTCGGCCACGCCCGCTACCGCGCCGGCACCCTCGCCCTCGACCCGGCGGCCCCCGCCCACCCGCTCGCCACCCTGCTCGCCGGTACCGGCGACGGCGAACCGCCCACCGTCGTCCACCTCACCGATCTGCTCCCCGGCGACGACGACCGCGCCCGCGAAACCGTCGAAAGCCTGCTGCGCCGCGCCGTCACGATCGCCGGCGACCAACGGGCCGGCACCGTCGTTGTCACCACCGCCCTGCCGGACGTCACCGACATCCTCACCGGACTCGGCCTCACCCCCGTCCCCGGCGCACCCCGCCTGCTGCACGCCCCCACCGACACCCTCGCCCAGGCGCTCCGCGACCGCCCCGAGGCCCACGACGTCGCGGTACGCAACTGCGAGACCTGAACCGGCCGCCGTCCCCGCCCCGGGTCCCCGAACGGGGACCTGGGAAGGTCCGCGCCCGCCACGCCACGATGGCCGGGAGAACCGGTGTCCGCCGCACGAGGAGCTGCCGCCCATGCCGCACGAGGGCCTGCCCGACTTCACCGCGCTGACCAGGCGGGCCCAGGAGATGAGCAACGGCCTCGTGCGGGCCGAACGCGACCTGGCCGGCGCCAGATTCACCGGCTACGGCGGCGGCGGACTGGTCACCGCCGTGGTCGGCGCCGACGGCACCCTGACCGACCTGCGCATCGACCCCTCGCTCATCGACCCCGACGACCCCGACACCCTCACCTCGCTGATCGTCGCCGCCGTCCGTGACGCCGGCCGCGCCTCCGCCGAAGCCCGCGGCGAAGCCGCCCGCGCCACCATCGACCAGGTCAACGCCCTGATGGCCGGGGTCCGCCGCTCACTGGACCGGGCCCGCCCCGGCCGGCCGGCCGACGCCCCCCGGGGGTCCTAGATGTCACGGCTCGTCTTCCACCGCCCGGCCCGCGTCCAGCCACCCGAACTCCCCACCGAGCCGGTCGTCCTCGCCGCACCCCCGCAACCGGTCGGCAAGGACTCCGGCACCACCTGGGTGATGCTGCTGATGCCCCTGCTGTCCAGCATCTCCATGGCCGCCTACATGATCGTGGCCGGCCGCAGGATGCTGATCCTGCTCGGCATCACCTTCGTCCTGCTCTCCGTCGGCGTCACCGTCGGCGTGCGCATGCAGATGCGCGGCGCCCAGCGCAAGACCCGGCTGCGCGCCCGCGACCGCTACCTGCAACACCTCGTCGAGGTCCGCCGCACCGCCCGGCAGGTCGCCGCCGACCAACGGCTCGTCTCCGCCTGGGCACACCCCTCCCCGTACCGGCTGTGGGCCATGGCCAAGCGCCGCCACCGGGTGTGGGAACGCCGCCCGGCCGACCCCGACTTCCTGCGGCTGCGCGTCGGCGCCGGCCGCGCCCCGCTGGCCACCCCGGTCCGCCTGGCCACCCGCAACGACCCCACCGTCGAGTACGACCCCAGGGCCCGCGCCGCCGCCGAACGCCTGGTGGCCGCCACCGCCGACGTCGGCCACCAGCCCGCCACCGTCGACCTCGCCGAGGCCGGCGTGGTCAGCGTCCTCGGACCCGCCGCGCGGGCCTCCGCGGTGGCCCGCGCCCTGGTCACCCAGGCCGCCGTCCTGCACGCCCCCGACGACGTGGCCATCGCCGTGGTCACCGGCGGCGAGGACGGCGCGGACTGGGAGTGGGCCAAATGGCTGCCGCACACCCAGGAACCCGACGCCACCGGCCCCGCCGGGGTCGTCCCGCTGGTCGCCGAGGACTTCGAGGGCATCGCCGACCACCTCCAGCAGCACATCACCGCGGCCCGCGAGGGATACGCGGCCCGCCGCCCCTACGGGCCCGACCGCGACCGCGCCGACACCCGCCGCCGGCTCCTCGTCGTCCTCGACCGCTACGACCCGCGCAGCGCCTGGGCCCGTTCCGCCGCCGCCCAGGAACTCCTGGAATCCGCCGGCCGGTCCACCGCCACCACCGTCGTCTGCGTCGTCCAGCGCGAGGCCGACGAGCCCACCCGCGCCGACGTCCGCATCCGCGTCGGCGCCGACGAACGCCTGGAGATCGAGGCCCGCCGCGCCCCCGCCACCCCGCCCCACGCCGTCGTCACCGACGCCGTCGCCGACCAGCCGGAACCGGTCCTGTGCGAAGCGGTCGCCCGCGCCCTCGCCCCGTTGCGGCTGTCCGAGGAGGGCGAGGAGATCCTGGCCCGCACCGTCTCGCTGCCCGGCCTGCTCGCCATCGACGACCTGGCCGGCTTCGACCCCGAGGACCTGTGGGTCGCCCCGGACGACGACGCCGTACTGCGCACCCCGATCGGCTTCGACGGCGAGGGGCGCCCCCTCCCGCTCGACCTGAAGGAAGCCGCCCACGGCGGCATGGGCCCGCACGGCCTCGTCGTCGGCGCCACCGGCTCCGGCAAGAGCGAACTGCTGCGCACCCTGGTCTCCGGACTGACCGCCACCCACCCCCCGGAGCTGCTCAGCCTCGTCCTGGTCGACTTCAAGGGCGGCGCAACCTTCGCCGGCGTCACCGAACTGCCGCACGTGGCCGGCCTGATCACCAACCTCGTCGACGACCTCGCCCTGGTCGACCGGGTCCGCGACGCCCTCCAGGGCGAACAGCAGCGACGGCAACGCATCCTGCGCGAGGCCGGCAACATCGACTCGGTCCGCGCATACCAACTGCGCCGCGCCGCCGGGCAGACCGCCCCCGACGGCAGCCCCCTGGAACCCCTGCCCTACCTGCTGGTCATCGTCGACGAGTTCGGCGAACTCCTCTCCCGCCGCCCCGACTTCATCGACCTGTTCGTCCAGATCGGCCGCGTCGGCCGCAGCCTCGGCATCCACCTGCTGCTCGCCACCCAGCGACTGGAGGAGGGCAAGCTGCGCGGCCTGGACGCCAACCTCTCCTACCGGATCTGCCTGCGCACCTTCTCCGCCGCCGAGTCCCGCACCGTCATCGGCACCCCCGACGCCTACCGGCTGCCGCCCATCCCCGGCTCCGCCTACCTGAAGGTCTCCGACAGCACCTACGAACGGCTGCGCGTCGCCCACGTCTCCGGCCCCTACCTCGGCCCCGACGACCCCGCCGACACCCCCGCCGCCCCGCCCGGCCCCGTCCCGTTCACCCTGCGCACCGCGCCCGACCCGGACGCCGAACCCGAGCGGCCCGCCCCGCGTCCGCCGGCGCCCGCCACCGGACCCACCGAGATGCAGGTGCTGGTGGAACGGCTCTGCCGGGCCGGCCGCCCGGCCCACCAGGTGTGGCTGCCGCCGCTGCCGCCCGCCCTGCCGCTGGACGCCCTCACCGGCCCGGTCGCCGCCGACCCCGGCACCGGCCTGCGTGCCCAGTGGTGGCCCGGCAACGGCGAACTGGCCTTCCCCGTCGGCGTCATCGACGTCCCCGCCCGCCAGGAACAGCACCCGCTCGCCCCCGACTTCGCCATCGAACACGGACACCTCGCCGTCATCGGCGCCCCGCAGTCCGGCAAGAGCACCTTCCTGCGCACCCTGCTGCTGTCCGCGATGCTCACCCACACCCCCGACCAGGCGCAGTTCACCTGCCTCGACTTCGGCGGCGGCGGCCTGCTGCCGTACGAGAACGCCCCGCACGTCAGCGGCGTCGCCGGCCGCCACGATCTGCCCCGGGTCCGCCGCGCCCTCGCCGAGACCCGGGCGCTGATCGAGGAACGGGAGACCCGCTTCCGGGAACTGGGCATCGACTCGGCCGCCGAGTTCCGCCGCCGCCGCGCGGCCGGTGAACTCCCGGCCGGCCTGCGCGCCGCCGACGTCTTCCTGGTCCTCGACAACTGGGGCGCGCTGCGCGGCGAGTTGGAGGAGGCCGACGCCCTCGTCCTCGACATCGCCGGCCGCGGCCTCGGCGTCGGCGTCCACCTGATCCTGACCGCCAACCGCTGGCCGGAACTGCGGATGGCGCTGCGCGACTCCATCTCCGGCCGCCTCGAACTGCGCCTCGGCGACCCCGCGGACTCCGAGATCGACCGCCGCGCCGCCCGCCGCTTCGTCGGCGCCCCGCCCGGCCGCGGCCAGGTCCCCGGCGGCCACCAGTTCCACGTCGCGCTGCCCCGGCTGGACGGCCTCGACACCGCCGAAGGGCTCGCCGACGCCCAGCAGGAGACCATCGCCAAGATCGCCGCCTCCTGGCCGGGCCGCCCCGCCCCGCCCATCCGCATGCTCCCGGAACGGATCCGCGCCCGCGACCTGCCGCCACTGCCCGACGCCGTCCGGGGCGTGCCCATCGGCCTCGGCGAGGACGACCTCGCCCCCGTCCCGCTCGACCTGGAGGCCGACGACCCGCACTTCCTCGTCTACGGCGACTCCGGCGCCGGCAAGACCGAGTTCCTGCGCATGTGGATGGCGGCCCTCGCCGCCCGCCGCCCGGCCCGGGACGTCCGCTTCGTCGTCGTCGACTACCGGCGCACCCTGCTCGGCGCGGTCCCCGACGAGTACGTGGGCGCCTACGCCGGCGACGCGGGCGCCGCCAAGGTCTACGCCGAGCAGGTCGCCGCCAAACTCGCCGAACGCCTGCCCCCGCCCACCATCACCGCCCGTCGGCTACGGGACCGCGACTGGTGGAGCGGCCCGGAACTTTACGTCGTCGTCGACGACTACGACCTGGTGGCCGCGAGCCGCCCCGCCCCGCTCGCCGTCCTCGCCGACCACCTTCCGCAGGCCCGCGAGATCGGCTTCCACCTCGTCGCCGCCCGCCGCGTCGCCGGCTCCACCCGCACCCAGCTGACCGACCCCCTCCTCGGCCGCGTCCGCGAACTCGGCACCGCCGGCCTCGTCCTCTCCGGCGACCCCCGCGAAGGCCCCCTCCTGGGCCCCGAACGCGCCACCCCCCGCCCCCCGGGCCGAGGCGTCCTGGTCTCCCGCACGGTGCCGCGGATGGTGGTGCAGGTGGCGTTGGGGGAGGAGGTGGGGGAGTAGTCCGTGCGGGGGGTGCGGGACGGGGGCCGTTCGCCGGGGCCGGGCGGGGCCTGAGGCCGTACCGGGGTCGTACCGAGGCCGTCCCGGGGCCGTCTCTCCGGTGCCGGGCGGGGCCGGACCGTAAGGGCGAGCCGGCGGCGTACGGGGCGGCGGGGTCCGTGTCGGGCCGGGGGCGTCGGGGTCCGCACGGGTACCGTGATCGCGGAGGAGCCGCCCGTGGCGCTGCGACTGACCGGGACCGGACGCGTGACGGTGACCCGCCTGACCTACCAGTGGCCGGACCGGCGCTGCGTGCTGGCGTACACCACGACCGGCACGCTGGGGGAGACCGCGGTGGTGGCCACCGTTCCGGTGCCCGGCCGCCCCGGCACCGACCCCGACCTGTGGGCCGTCGCCACCGCCCACCTCGACCCCGGCCCCTTCGGCCCCTCCATCCAGTCGGCCGCCCGCTGGCTCCTCACCACCGCCCTCGGGGCCCGCCTCACCACCTCCCCCCACTCCTTCGATGCCCACGCCGCCACCTGGCACGCCGACATCGTCGCCTCCTTCGACCTCACCGAGCCCCACGCCGGCCACCTCCACGGCCACGTCGGCCGCCTCTCCTTCGCCGACCAATCGCTCAACGAACGGGCGTGGGGGCTGGTGGACTGATCCGGAGCGACCGCGAACCTCGTGTGTGACGCTCACGCGGCCTGGCTGGCCCGCCATTCCAGCGCCTGCGGCTCCTCCCGGAACTCGACGAGGAGGTTTCCGGCATGGCGCCGTAGCGCCTCACGCACCTCGGCCGGGGTGACCCGGAAGAATTCCTTGCGCGCGTTGACGCGATTCACCCGGCGTGCCGCGAATTCCTTGTGCAGCTGCGCCTCGAGTCCCACCGCGTCCTTGCTGAAGATCAGGGCGTGCACGTCGAACCGGAACGGTACGGCGGCACCACTCAATTCGTAGATGCGCTCCAGTGGCTCCAGGCGGCGCGTCATCCCAATCTTCACCATGCGTTCTCCGAAGGCCCCGACGTTGGAGATCACGTAGACGTACCCGGCGCGAATATTGGCGGCCCGGCTCTCGACCGAACTGAGCGCTTCCTCGATCTCCGTCAGCTTCCCTTGGACCTCGTCCGCGGCCACCGTGTCCCCCCGCTGCCGGAGCCGTTCGATGACCGCCTGGTAGTGCCCCAGCTCCTTCTGCAGCTTCTCGCGTTCCCGCTCCAGCTCGCGCTGCGCGGCCGCCTCCTCCCGCTCCCGCGCCCGGATCTCCCGCTGCGCCTCCTTCTCCTCATCCTTCTTCTGGAGGAAGTCGGCAGTGAGCTGCAATTCCCTCACGCGGGCATTGTGATACGCGTCGGAAATTCGTATGTGCATGGTCGCGCCGAGTTTGGCGATGGTCTCACGGCTCTTGTACAGGCGGTCGACCAGTGAGTTCAGGCGATGCGGCCGCATGGTCCGCACGGCGTAGTCCGCCTCCGCGTTGTACGCCCTGAGCATGAGCTTGGAGAAGTCGCGGACCATTTTGCGTCCCTCGCGCGCTGATCCGTTGACCGTCCAGTCGGTTGCCGCGAGCACCGCCTGGCCCGTGCGGGCCAAGTTCTTTATCTCGGACTGCAACGAGTCGAGTCGGCTGCGGTAGGCCACGGCATCCTGCAACTGATGGTGGTACGCGTAGATGCCGACCTGTTGGAGCAGCGCCCTCTCCTCGGTGGTGACGACCTGAGCCCGCAGCTCGGCGAGGCGCCGCTCGGCCTGGTGGGTCTCCTGTCGGACCTTCTCGGCCTCCTTGCGGGCGAGCTGTGTCTCCTTCGCGGCCTTCCGGGCCTCTTCTTTCTCCTGCTTCGCCTCCTCCCGCGCCTTCCGGGACGTCTCCTTGGCCTCCGCGGCCGCTGTCGCCCGCGTGGCCCCCACCTCCTGCTGGACCTCCCGGCGCAGCGCCTCCGCGTCCGCCTCCGCCCCTGCGCGCAGCGCCGTTGCCTCCGCCTGCGCGGCCCGCCGTATCCGGTCCCCCTCGGTCTGCGCCGCCGCACGTACGGCCGACGCCGTCTCGCGCACCTCCCGAATGGCCTCCAGCACCTGCGCGGCTTCCATGCCCTGCGTCTTCGCTATCCACGCGCGCAACTCGTCCGCTTCACCCGTGCCACCGTTACGGCGGCGTCCGAAAAGCCCGAAGCGACGAGGGGCGGGCGACGCCGGGTGCGCGGCGGCGGTCGGCGGCCTGCTGGCCGCCGTCGGTCCGCTGGATATCCCGCCCGCCCAGCCGGGCAGGTCCTCCGCCACCGGAACCGGTATCCACAACTGCCACCCGGCCGGAGCAGCCGGCCATGCCGGATCGGGCCGCCACTCCACCGACGGCGCCCACCCCTCAGCCGGAACCGGCCATCCAGGCGGCGGATTGAAGCGATACAGCATCGTCCCTCCCCCGAGAAGCAGAAGCCGAGGTTACTCCGACATGAAGCGCGGGAGAGCCCGGTTGCCCAAGCCGATACCGGAACCACGGTGTGGGGCGCCACAGCCGGAGTGAACCCGGAAGGGGAACGTGCGCAGACCGTGCCGTTCGTCAAAAGGGGGCCGCAATGGCCAGGTGCACGCGAGACAACGCACCGCAATCTCACCAAGCCGCGGCTTACGACGTCGAGTTCATCGACGAGGAGTGGTCGGTGTTGCGCCTCACCAGAGAGGACCGGCGCCGCGCCTCACGCCCCGGAGCGGTGGTCGCCCAGCCCGAACGCGGGCAGGCACTCCGCCAGCCCTTCTATCCTGACCGGCACGCGGTGGTGCTCCCGCCACCGTTCGGCCGTCAACCGGAGCCGGCGCAGCACCGCGGGCTTGCCGCGTACGACGTGACGTTCGATCCCGTCGTCCCGGTAGCCCAGTTTGCGTGACACCCCGAGCGAGGCCGCGTTGTCCGTGTACGCCCCGGACACGGCGTGCTCCGCGCCGAGCCCGGTGAAGGCCAGGTACAGGACGGCGGCCCGCATCTCGGTGCCCAGGCCCTGCCCGTGATGGGCCCTCCCGAGCCACGACCCGGTGCTCACCTCCCGGCCGACCCCGAACTCCCGCCCGCTGACGCCCTGGGTCCCCACGACGACGCCGTCCCGCACGGCCACCAGGTTCAACTCCCAGCTCTCCGGCCGCCACTCCGCCCAACAACGCCAGTGGTACTGCAACACACCCCGAGCCCGCTCCTAAGGGCTGTCCCGTAACTGCTGGTCACGGGTGAGATGATCTGGCTGTGTCTGGTGTGATCACGGCGTCTGAGCCCTCCTGGATAGCCCCGTTCACTGGGCTGAGCCCGCGCCAGTTCGGCAAGCTGATCACCGCGCTCCGGCGTGAGGGTGTGGACCCGGTGCGCAAGGGTCGGCCATGGAGCCTGCCGCTGGAGGACCGCGTGCTCCTGATCGCCGCGTACTGGCGGACGAACCTGACCCTGCGCCAACTGGCCCCGCTGTTCGGGGTGTCCAAGTCGGCGGCCGACCGCATCATCGACCACCTCGGGCCCGCGCTCGCGCTCCAGCAGCGCAAGCGGTTCCGCAAGGACACCGTGCTCATCGTGGACGGCACCCTCGTTCCCACCCGTGACCACACCATCGCCGAGCAGTCCAAGAACTACCGGTACTCCACCAACCACCAGGTCGTCATCGACGCCGACACCCGGCTCGTCGTCGCGGTCGGCCGACCAGTCGCAGGCAACCGCAACGACTGCAAGGCGTGGGAGCTGTCCGGCGCGAAAGACGCCGTCGGCAAGACCACGGTCATCGCAGATGGCGGCTACCGGGGCACCGGCCTGGTCATCCCGCACCGCCGCGAGAAGGGCCAGACCGAACTCCCGGAATGGAAGGAGGAGCACAACGCCTCCCACCGCAAAGTCCGCGCCCGTGTAGAGCACGTCTTCGCCCGGATGAAGGGCTGGAAGATCCTTCGCGACTGCCGGCTGAAGGGCGACGGCGTCCAGCACGCCATGCTCGGCATCGCCCGCCTGCACAACCTCGTCCTTGCCGGGTGACGCAGAAACCAGCAGGCCACCAGACCCGTCAGAGATCATTTACGGGACAGCCCTTAGCGCCGCGACCTGGTCGGCCCAGGACCACCACAGATGATGCTCGGTGGTTGTACAGCAGCGCTTACCGAAATTGCCAGGCAGTTGGCCCTGAGTCGGCCGCTCCGCGACCGAGCAGTTTCCAGTGGCTACGTCCAAGCTTTCCTATCAGCTCCGGGCCACGCTAGAACCACGCCGGCGCGTTCGCAGATCCCAAGCCAACGGTCTTCCGAGGGTGCTCGTTCTACCCACAGGACTCCGCGCACCTGTGGCGCTCGTGCACTTAGCTGATCTACGTAGTCGAGTAGCTGGCCGAGCCCGGTGCGCAACTGGTGCGACTCGTTCTGCAGCCGCAGGGACTTCACCTCCGTGACTGTCAGAGTGTCCCCGTCCTGCCAAGCCAGGTCGAACGCTGGGTCGGTAGGCGTTGGCGATAGCGGCTTCATTCCGCGGTCTCGAACCTGCTGCGCGAGGGCGTTCTGCAACTGGCGATGCTTGCTCAGAATCTCACCCATGAGCGCAGGGTCCGGAGCACTCGGCACGGCCGGCGCCGGCACTGTGCTCTCATCCTCGACCCAGTATTCGGTGCCCACGGGCACGTCCGGAGCCGTCACTGCTGCGCCGACGCGGATCATGTGGAAGTAGATGACCTTGCGGTCTCCGCCACCCTCTGTTGATGGGGCGTGCCCCCACGAGTAGGGGCCGTTCGGATCGAGGATCCATTCGCCGGCATAGCGAACCTTTCCCCGACTCCCGATGAACAGGCGCAGGTGGCGCCCGTCTCGTAGGTGGTCTCGTATCGCCTTGTTGCCCCGGGCGAAGACCTGGTCACCGACCTGCCCCTCACCGGTGTAGCGGAAGCGGTCCTCCGACTCCCAGACGTCTTCGTAACCGTGCTGCTCGCCCGTGCGGGGGTCCGTGAAGAAGATGACGTTGTTGGTCGTATTCGACGGGCTGATCCTGCCCTGGCGGCTGCCTCCGTATCGCGTGTGTAGATCAACGCGCCGAATCTCGTCGCCTGGCCGCAGGTCCCAGTCATCGTTCCCGGGGAGCTGAACCTCTGGTGTGCGCGTCACCGCTTGCTCGACCTCAGCGGCCAGCGCTTCCCATTGTTGGTCGGTGAGCCGATGGGGGTTGGTGGCGAACGGTTGCGTCAGCACGGTGGCTCCGGCAAATGCGCTGTGGCTGCTGAACCATTCCCGGGGGATGGAGGACTTTAGCCACTGCTCAACGTTGAGTGGCGCAACATGCCGCGGACCTGGCGCTTCAGTCCAGTAGCCGTCGTCACCTTCCTCATCGAGCCAGAACGGTCCGCCGGTAAGCTGCCCAGTTGCTACGACTCCTCCTCGTGGGCCGCTCACCCACAGTGCGAAGGGATCACCTTCACGCATCTCATGTAGATGTCGGCCGACTGACCAGCTCGTCAACTCCCGGTCGTCATCAAGCATTTCTTGAAGCCGGTACTTCCTGGGGTTACAGATCAGCACCCACGCTGTCATGGACTTGCCCACCCCTTCTCGCAGGGAGCTGCAAGACTAGCGAGCACCTACGACAAGCACGCGGGCTGAGCAATCGGGTACCCCTGCGGAGCGCGGTGGTGGCACGCCCGGAACGTTGCCTTCGGCAGGAACCACAGCGGTTTCCGCTGCCATCCCCTCTGCCGTCGTCCCGCACGCAGTGGCGCGGGCTTGGCCCCTGGTCCCAGGTTGAGCGCGCCACTGTACGAACGACCTGGACACCCGGGGTCAAGGCTGCTCGGCTTCGCCTGGAACGACGGCAGGCGGGATGGCAGTGCCCGCTCCGGCGCGCTCTTCGACATGGGTGCTCCTGCCACGTAGCCGCCCCAGGTCATCCTGGCAGGGCGTGGCCTGCTAATTCACCGCAAGAATCTTCCGGTCAATTGCCAGGGGAAACCGGCGGTGGATCCTGCATCCTGGACTGCGTCACACGCCCTGCGCGCGAGTGGTGGCGGGTGCGACACCCCCATGAGCGGGCCGGGGCTATGTATCGGTCGGCCCCCCTGCATCGGTCCCCGGTCCGCTCATGCCTGGGTGCTGACCTGCACCGACTCCGTGATCACCGAGGAGAGACTTGGGAGACGACCACTTGTACCGAGGCTGTGGGGAGGGCGTAGACGAAGTGGGCCCACCGTGTGGCCAAACAGCGAAGCCCTGACCAGAGGTTGGCTCTGACCAGGGCTTCCGCGCGCTGAACGCCTGATGGCGCTGTGCCCCCAGCTGGATTCGAACCAGCGACACCCGCTTTAGGATCGTTCCATGACCGGGAAGTTGCCCGGTCCCAGGGGCTCGCCGACGGGCGGAGGGTTGCCGCCGTATGCCTGAATCCGCCGCTGTCTGCGGTCGTTGATGTCAGCGATGGATGTCAGCCTGACCATTCCCGCAGGGCACGGCCCGCCTACCGCAGGCTACGAGCGACGGGTGGGTTACGGCGGTTCCTGTTCGCTGCCACCCACCTAGACCTCAGCCGACGGCAGTCAGCCATGACGGGGGGGGCGACACGACTGATCAGTCGCGCGTATGCCTCGCTGCACATCCATCGGCCTCAGCCACTCTGCAAGGTCCGTCGATCGAAACGCCCCCCGCTCGCGACAGAGCGGGGGGCGTACGGGGTTCCAGGCTTGCCGGACAGCACATCTACTGTCGGATGCGGCGCATACGGCGTCTCTTCGCGGAACTGCCACACACCAAGGCGAAGAGCGCCGCCAAGTCAGTCAGAATCGCGTGAGTCGGGGAAACCGGAACCCTCAAGATCACAAGGATGACAACTACAGCAACAACCCCTACTGCGATCGGCGGGTTTGACAGGATGGGTCTGTGCACAGTCGCACTCATGCCATTGCCTCCCAGGGCAATCAACGGCCCGGCGGCACCACTTCTTGGATTCACAGCCCTGGTTGCGGTGCCGACGGGTCTTTCTACGTCTGCTTGGCCAACATGATGACGCCCCGGCCCAGGGTTCTGGCAAATCTCCAACCGGCCCTCGAAGTAGAGCAAGGAGGGCCCCCAAGCATAATTCTGTCTACCCTTAAGAGGCATGTGGCAACTAAGGCCACAGTGATGAGCTGCGGAAACCTGGACCTATATCACACTGCGGCTTATCTGTGACGTCACAGCAATGCGAAACTTGCGCAGATTAGGATTGTTATGACAGGGTTTAATGTGTGGCACATATCACGGAGCACCGCTCGCTCCGGTAACCACAGCGGTCCCCGCTGTCATCCCGGAGCCGCTCGCGCCCCCGCCGAAGGCATGCTCTGACCGTGCCGGGTCATAGCCTGCTGCCACTGTGCGGCGCCGACCGGGACGGGCGCCGAGCGGGGCGGAGGGCGTGCGGCGCGGGCGCGCGCCGCGCTTGCGCGGCGCCTTGGACTCGTAGAGAAGGTTGTTACTCACTGCTCGGGCGGTGCCTGGTGAACTGGTCGGCGCACGGCGGCAGTTTGGTCACGTTTCGGTGGGCCAGCGTCAGGAACAGCACCGGGCTGGCCGTCCACTGGATGTGCGTGTCCTCGTGGTGGACTTCGAAGGTGGACGGGTTCGTGCGGGCCAGTTCCTGCAACTCGATCGGGTAGCCGCCGGCCAGCCAGTGCCAGGCGCGGTCGAATTCGGCTGGGGTGAGGGCGGAGGCGATCGTGCGGATGGCGACGCGGATCCAGCGGAGGGCTTGGGTGGCGGTGGGGGCGTCGAAGGAGGCCAGCAGAATGGAAGCGTCCGGTTGACGGGCTGTGGGTCCAGCATTCGCGCCAGTAGCCCGGGGTGGCCGGGGATTTCTTGGGGGTCAGCATGACGGGCCGCCGGAGGGGATCGTCATCGTGGCGGTGACGATGCGGCCCCGGTGGTCACCGCGGACTTCGAGCAGGGTGGCCAGGGCGGAGACCATGGCCAGGCCCCGGCCGTCCTGGGCGCCCGGACCGGAGTGCCTGATCGTGGGGGTCTCCTTCACGCCCCCGGCGTCCAGCACCGAGATCGCGAGCACCCGCCCCGAGAGAGCCAAGGTCACCTGGAAGGCGCCGTTCGCACCCCCGCTGGCCGTGTGCCGCAACGCGTTGGTGCCCAGCTCGCTCACGATGAGCGCGGCATCGTCCGCGCAGGGCATATCGCGCAGGGTGTCGCGGGTCCAACTGCGCGCGTTGCCGATCTCTTCCGGCAGCCCCAGGAAGGTGCGTCGGTGGGTGAGCATGCGGCGCCTCCATGTCGATGACCTGCGGCTTCCAGCTCCAGCCAGGCTGGGATGCTGCTCCGCCCCAGTAGGCCGTACTTTAAGTACCAGTACCGTATCCTGTGTGCGGTTAGTGCAAGTGCGGGATCGCACTTTTCGTCCGGATCGTCGGCGGCATAGCGTTCACGCCGTGGTGCGGTGCCGACGGAGCAACCGACTGAGAGGGGAACCGCGTGTTCGGCCTGATGGTGCGCTTCACCTGCAAGGACGCAGCGGCGGCTGCGGCGTTCGACGCCTTGGTCGCGCGGACCGGCGAGCAGATTCGGGCCAAGGAGCCCGGAACGGTGATCTATGCGGTGCACCGAGTTGACGGCCGTCCCCTGGAACGCGTCTTCTACGAGCTGTACCGCGACAAGAACGCCTTCGAGGCCCACGAAGTACAGGAGCATGTGCGGGCCTTCCTCGCTGAGCGGGAGCAGTATCTGTCCGCCATCGAGGTCGATCGCCTCGACTTTGTTTCAGGCAAGGGCGTGGACGTTGAGTACTGAGTACGAGAAGGCACTCGGCCGCAAGATTGCCTTCAACCGCAAGCGGCGCGGGCTGTCCCAGAAGGAGTTCGCCCGGTTGCTGGACCGCTCCGAGGCCTGGGTCTCCCAGGTGGAGCGTGGGGTGCGACGCATCGACCGGATGATGGTGCTGGAAAAGGTGGCCGCCGTCCTCGACGTCCCCGTTGCCGAGTTGGCAGCTGAGGCACCGATCGTCGCTTCGGCTTCGGAAGAAGAACTACCGGGGACCGATCGCCTTCGACTCGTCCTCAGCACCGCCCACTCCTTGAAGGCACTTCTTGGGCCCCATGAGCCCCCGGACTTGTCGGAGCTGCGGCAACGGGTGGACTGTGCCTGGACGTTGACTCATGAGGGCAACTACGCGGCTCTCGCGGAGCTGTTGGAAAGTCTGGTGCCCGACGTGGAGGCGGCGACCAGCTCGGCCCGAGAGGAAGATGGAGCGGAGCCGTTCCGCCTGCTGGCGTCGATGTACCACGCGTGCAGCGCGGCCCTGGCGACCATGGGAGACCCGGAGGCGGCATGGGTCGCCGCCGACCGTGCCGTCCTCGCCGCGGAACGGGCCGGTGACCCGCTGCTCATGGCGGCCGGTGCGTTCCGTCTCTCGATCGTCTTCCTGGGCGCCCGTCGCTTCGGGCAGGCTGCCCAGGCGTCCGGGAGCGCGGTGGACGCGCTGTCGTCGTTGACCGATGCCGACCGGATCGAGGCGGTGGCCCTACGGGGAGCGCTGACCCTCCAACGAGCCGTCGCGGCGGCCCGGATGAACGACGCGGAGGCCGCCTACGCGTACCTGCGGCAGGCTCGTGAGATGGCCGAGCGCGTAGGGGAGGGGCGCAACGACTACAACACCGAGTTCGGCCCGACCAACGTCGGCCTCCACGAAGTGTCCGTGGCCGTCGACCTCGGAGACGCCGGGGTCGCGCTGCGAGCCGCCGAGGCCGTCGATGCCTTCCGGCTCTCCGCTGAGCGCCGGACGCGGTTCCGCGTCGACGTCGCCGGGGCCCATGCTCAGCGCCGTCAGGTTGCGGCTGCCGTGTCCGCCCTCCTGGAAGCACGGGAACTGTCCCCCGGGATGCTGCGCACGATGCCACGGGTGAAGCAGCTCGTCTCCGACCTTCTGGCCATGAGCCGGCCACCCTCCGAGCAGCTACGGGCACTGGCGGACGAACTGGGTGTACCAGAGCTGTGATCGCCGTCTGCCGCGATGAAGAAACGCCCCGGACCGCGATCGGTCCGGGGCGTTGTCGCTGGTGCCCCCAGCTGGATTCGAACCAGCGACACCCGCTTTAGGAGAGCGGAGGTTTCCCGTGCTCTCCATGGCTCTCACCTGCGCGATCGCCATACCCTACCCCTCAGAGTTGATCATTTGGGAGAGATTTGGGAGATCATCTCCAGGGAGAGCCTTTGCGCAGGTCAACCCGCCCCCACAGCGTCCTCAGTCCCAAGTTTCGCATGGCGCGCTCGAAAATCTCCTGTAGGCCGTCCAGGCGTTCCTGGCGCATCTCCGGCGTCGGGTGCTGGTACACGCCCTTGATACCGGGCTGCTTGTGACCAGCTTGCTCGTACGCCAGCGGTGCCTTCACACCGATCTGCTCCTGGTACGTGTCGGCCGTGTGCCGCAGGCTCCGCATCGTCATGCCGGGCGCGATCGGCTCCCACTTCGGGCGGGCACTCCGGCCCTGACACCGGTCGAGCTCGGGCCGGCCGTCGGCGGCCGGCCGCAGGACCTTCCCCCAGTTACTGCGGCGCCACCACTTCCCGTTCGCCGTGGACAGCATCCAGTCGAACGGCCAGTCGTCGTAGTGGTAGCGCCACAACAGCGCGAGGAACGGGGGCAGGTCGATATCCCGGATCCGGTACTTGGTCTTCACCGGTTCCAGTGCCAGGACATCGCCGAGCTTCTTGCCGTCTTCGTCACGCAGGGTGGACTCGGCGACCTCCTGGTCGATGCGCAGGACCGGACACGTCCACACGCCGCCGTCGTACGGTTCGCGCCGGATGAGCAGGGTCTTGGACCGGTGCAGCCCTTGGCCTTCACCCCAGTTGATCCCGGTGAACCCCGCCGTCAGGACCATCAGCCCCCGGGCCGGCCCCAGTCGCTCCGCGACGAGAATGACGTCCTCGGGCCGGTGCCACTTCTCCGCGGTCTCCTCCCGCTTCGCCTCCGCCGAGGCGAGCGTGAGCACCTCCTTGGAACGGCGGCGGCCGGCCAGCGGATTCACCAGCAGATGCTGTGCATCTACGGCCGCGGTCATGATGGTGGACATGAGGCTGACGGCATGCCCTCGGGTGACATCCTCGCAGGGGAGTGTCTGCGCCCAGGAGTCGACGTCGAACCAGGTGATGGAGATGAGCGGCGCGTGCTGCCACTTCGGCAGGATGTACTCGTTCAGCAGGTCCCAGCGCTTGTCGTTTGTCCGGCTCCGCTTTTGCCGAGCCTTCATGAACTCTTTCGCCCAGACACCGAAGTGTTTACGCGACAGCTCCGGGTCGATCCAGCGGCCGGCGCGTATCGCTGCTTCCTGTTCCTCACCCCAGTTTTCGGCGGTCGTCTTCGTGGGGAAGCCTGGTTCGGAACCCCATGTGCCATCAGGCCGTTTGTATCGGGCTCGCCAGGTGACTTTTCCTTTTTTGCCCTTGGCTTGACTGACTCTCTTTTCTGCGTACGCCATTCCGTCCTCACGAAATGCGGAAGAGTCGCCGCTTGAAGCGGCTTGCGACCTGACGCACCGTCCATCGCAGCACTGCTGCCGGGGCCTGACCGATCGGCCAGGCGCCTGAGTTGTTCAGTGCAGTTTCCAGTGCGTGCGCGCATTCTTCGGTGATCAGGTCACCACGAAAAATAAGTAATAGGCGGCCATTTTCATCAGTCTCCGCCCAGATCCCCACATTGTGTGGGATGAACGAGGCCCGCCGCACTCGCACAACACGGACCGCCATAGGTCCCCCCAGGTGAGCGGTGGCCCCCCTCGCCTCGGTCTGGCTATGCAACCACACCCACTCGCGCCATGCGAGGCTTTACGCCAACTTCATAGCCTCCACTAAGGGTTCACGTCGTCGGAGTCGTCCAGCTCCTTGAACTGGGCCTCCGTACGCCGCCACACCTGGAGGTCGCGCCGGATCTCCTCCGGGTCCGCGTCCGGCGGCCCCATCACCACGACGACGACACGGGACCGGCTGCCTGGGAGCTCCATCACGGCCGTGTCCAAAACCGGCCCCTCGCGCAACTCCTCCTCCACGCGAAGCGGGATCGGAAGCGCTTGGCCCGCCGCCGGTGAGGACCCCATTCGCGCGGCGTTGAGGGCCGGGCCGGCGTCCGGCTCGCCGCCGGCGAGGACGCGTTCGATGGACTCGTCGGTCCAGCCCACCGCGCGCGCGTAGTCGCGCACGGCGAACGTGACCCGCTGGTACGCGCCGCGCTCGATGGCTTGCACCGTGCTGCGGCTGACACCGAGGCGGTCGGCCAGCTCCTTCTGGCTGACCTTGGGCCGCAGCCCTCTCCGTGCCGCAGCGAGGCGTCGGCCCAGCGCGTCCCAGTCCTGGTCCATGAGCACATCATGCCGCATCCCATGCAACCGGGGGAGTGTGTATTGAGCCGCTGACCTGCGGATTGGCTCACTTCTCAAGCGTGAACGGTTGCACGGGCTGTCGCGTGCGCGCCCTCCGTGCGCCCCCGGGAGCTCATGCTGTGGGCACTCCGAGCACCGCATGTGCTCAGAATGCTTGCAGACTGAGCCGCTGCGGATTATCTTCGAGTGGTGAGAACGCACGGCACCTCCATCCGGGCGATCCGCCGGGCCCAGGGCATGGGCCTGCGCGAGCTGTCGCGTCGGACTGGTCTTGATCGCGGCTACCTCAGCCGTCTCGAACGGGGACTGGCCGGGGCCAGCGACGGGACCGTCAGGCGGGTGGCAGCCGGGCTGGACGTGCCGCAGGAGGCAATCACCCACGAGGAGAAGACGACGACGTGACCACCAAGACCGGCGCCAAGACCCGCAGGGTCGCCGCCCCGGCGCCGCCCGTCGACCCGGCCGAACTCCGGTACTACACCCCGGAGGAGGCCGTCAGCGAGTTCCGGCTCCCGACCACTCCGCGGATGCTCCGCGAGTGGGCGTACGCCCGGAAGATCCCCCACAACAAGCTCGGCGGCCGGATCGGATTCCGCCTCCCGGACATCCGCGTCCTGGTCGAGCGCTTCGACGTGCCGCCGCTGACGAAGTAACCCCCCGGCCATCTGATGGGGCCGCCCCGGACGGCCAAGCACGGGACGACCCCCGGCTCACCTCATCACCTAGGAAACCGAGGCTCACCGTGAGCACTCAGCGTAACCCGCAGACCAGCGTCGCCCTGGCGCTGGCCCAACTGCTCGCCGAACACCCCGAACTCCCCAGGCTGTACTGGACCATCACGCCCGACGGTCACGCGGTCCTCGGCAGCCTGCACCCCACCGACGTCACGGTGGCGAGCATCCTCCCCGCCTACCAGCGGGTGCTCGGCGGCACCCTGTCCGAGCTGGGGTACCACAGCCGCACCAGCGACACCGACATGTACAGCGCCACCCTGAACGCCGTCTGGCGCGACGCGCGGTTCGACCTGTCGACCGGCTGCCCCGCGGCGCTGGTAACCGACCGGCCGGCGGTGACGGCATGACGCCCTCACCTACGGCCGCCGAGCGGGCCGCGCTCCGGGTGGCCCAGGCCGCCGCCCTCACCCCCGCCGCGTCGTACGACCTTGTCAGCTCGGTCGTCTTCGCCCTGGGGAGCGCCCAGTTGCTCCAGTGCCCGGAGTCGGTCGCCGAGGCCCGCGCCCAGGCGCCGCTCACCGTCTACCGCGCCGAGTACGACGGCATCCCGCTCGGGCTGTACACCACCCCGGAGGCCGCCCGCGCCCACTGTGAGGCGTACGGCCGCCGCGAGCAGCCCCGCGCCGTCCTCGACTGGATCGCCGACGAGGAGGACCAGGAGAGCCCGCACGAGATGGTCGCGCAGGTCGGCGACGAGGAGACGTTGACCGGCTACGTCGTCACGCCGCTGCCCGTGGCCACCGCCTTCGCGGACGGTGACGAGTGATGGCCGGGACGCAGGTGGTCGCGTGGCTGCTGTGGGCGACCGGGATCGGCCTCGCCTGGACCGGAGTGTGCTGGGGCCTCGGTGTGTTCGAGGAGCGCCGCGAGCGGGCCGCTCGCGGCGGCCGGCCGGGAGGTCGCCGGTGAGCGCCCTGGAGCAGCTGTTGTCCGCGCTGGCCGCGTCCCCGGAGGTGCGGCCGGGCGCGGGCCCGGAGCTGGTGGCCGCGCGGGACGCCGAGGTGCGCACCGCGGCGCTGCGGGAAGTGGACGTCCGACTCGCCGCGATGACGCTGCCCGACAACCTGCGGGGCACGCTCGAAGCCCCCTGGTACGCAACCGCCTGGCGCAACTGCCGGGCGGTCGTGGCCGAGCTGGCCGGCGCTGGGCAGGTCAGCGCACCGCAGCCGGTCGCTCCGCGGTCTGCCGAGGTGGACCGTTTGCGTGCGGAGCTCGCCATCGCGCGAAAGCGGATCGCGGTGCTGAACGAACTGGTGGCGGAGGCCATCGCCGATGCGGTGGACGCAGCCCGCCTTGAAGGCGGTGACCGCCGTGGCTGAATTCACGATCCGTCTGACCGAGCACCAGCGCCTCACCCTGGCGTGCAACATCGGCGGCATCGTGGCCACCAGTCGCCGGGACACGCTGGCCAAGCTCGTGCGGGTCGGCCTCGTCCTCGCAGACACTGACGGTCGCGGCGGCGTGCTCACCCCGTCCGGGAAGGCGGTTGCCGCCCAGGCTGTCGCGGAACCGGACCGGCGCGCGTTCCGTGTCGGCGCGGCGCCGGAACCGGTCCAGCCGCGTCCGGTCCAGCTGACCGAGACACAGCGCGCGACCCTGGCGACCGCCCTGGATCCGCTGAGCGGCGGCTCCGTCTTCGGTCACGGTCGCACGGTCGCCGTCCTTGCCCAGCTCGGCCTGATCGAGCCGGTGGAGGGCTGGTATGAGCGGTCCGTGTCTCGCCGGGCCGGCCGGTTACACGCCACGTCCCGCACGTGGGGTGTGGTCGGCCACCACATCACGGACGCCGGGCGCCGCGCACTCGCCGAGGCCAGCACGGTCGGGAAGGACACCCGCAGCCCCCGCCAGGCGCCCGCGGGCGAGTCCACCCAGCCGGAACCTGCCGCCTGCGGCCGGTGCCGACGGGCGTTCGACCCGACCGACACCCGGCACGACGGCCACGCCCGCTCCGGCAACAGTCCGTTCTGCCGCTCGTGCGTCGACCGCTGCCACGAATCCACCGACGCCTTCCATGTGTGCGCCATCTGCCGCACACGCGAGGGAGACACACGATGACGGTTCCGCATATCCCCTACATCGCCGCGGTGTTGACCGCGCTCACCGCCGCCGGGCTAGCCCCGACCGATTCCGGGGCCGAGGCCGCCAACATCAACCCGTACGACAACGGCCCGGATGCCGGGCTGACGACCATGCTCGACGCCGTCATGGTGTGGAACGGCCAGAACCCCGCCGTGAACACCGCCGAATACCCGCACGGCATCGCCCTGGTGTGGGAGCACCCGGCCGAGTCCTGGCAGTGGGCTGCCCAGCAGTCGCACGGCCGCCTGGAGCGCGAGCCGGCGTTCCTGCCCAGCCTGCCGCGGTGGGCGGCCCCGGCCGCCGTGGTGACCGTGGTCCAGGCGCTGCTGGCCGGCCGCCCGGTGCCCGAGGCGACGGCCCCCCTGTGGGAGGGCGCCGCCGAGGCCCAGGCCGCTGTCGACGCCTGGTGGGCCGCCGAAGCAGGCGGTGACCGCTGATGGCCACCACGTCGCAGTACGGCTGGAACCGGGGCCGCACCGGGAAGGGCGCCAAGGGCCGCACGGTGGACCAGCCGACGAGGTGCACCACCGACGGGTGCGGCGCCGAGGCGACCGCCACCACCCCTCCGGGGATGCGTCGCGTCGCGGTGGAGGGGTCGCGGGAGCCTGCCCGCGTGTACTGCGCGGGCTGGTGCGCCGCGTACGGCCTGGCGCTGGCCGAGATCAGGGCGCTGCCCGTCCGGGGCGGTGAGGCGTGATGGCCGCGCCGGACCTGTCGGGCCGCGTCGTGCTGGTGACCGCCACCCCGAGCGGCGCCGGGCGGCCGGTGGCCGCGATCCCGACGCCCACGCCCGGCCTGTACGTCCACTGGGATCCGTCCCGTCGCTCGTACGTGATCGCCGCCGCCTGCGGGCTGGTCGTCGCCTGCGGGTGGAACCGGCCGGACAGCGCGTGGTGCGCGGCGGACGACCTGAACGGGCTGGCCGACTGGGCGACCGTCACCCGCGAGACCGCGGGCTACCTCGCGTACAGGACGGTCGCGCGGGTGGGCAGGATCGTGGAGGGCTGGGGCGGCATGCTGATCGCCCGGTTGCCGGGTACCTGCACCTGCTTCGGCGGTGACGCCGATGGGTGAGACCGTGTCGGCCGGGGCCCCCGCGGCCCCGGCCGCCGGCCGCGCCCCGGTCACCGAGCCGGGCGTCTACCCGGACATGCCGATCGAGGCGTACCACCGCGACCCCGCGCTGTCCTCGACGGGCGCCCGGCGGCTCCTGCCGCCCGGCTGCCCGGCGCTGTACCGCTACGAGCAGGACCACCCCCAGCCCCCGAGCACTGCTTTCGAACTGGGCACGGCCGCACACCGCCTGGTGCTCGGCGTCGGGCCGGACCTGGTGGTGGTCGACGCGGAGGACTGGCGGACCAGGGACGCCCGCGCGCGGCGGGACGCCGCCCGCGCCGCCGGGGCCGTGCCGCTGCTGGCCGCCGAGTACGCCCTGGTGCAGGCGATGGCCGCCGCGCTGCGGCGCCACCCGGTCGCCGGGGTGCTGTTCGCGCCCGGCAGCGGACGTCCGGAGGTCAGCGTGTTCTGGCGCGACCGGGCCACCGGGGTGATGCTGCGAGAGCGCCCGGACTGGCTGCCGTACCAACGTCCGGGCGCCCGGCTGATCGTGCCCGACTACAAGACCGCCGTCGCGCTGGACGACGACGCCCTGTCCCGGGCGATCGCCGCACACGGCTACCACCAGCAAGCCGCCTGGTACCTGGACGGCCTGCGCGCCACCGGACTGGCCGGTGAGGACGCCGCGTTCGTGTTCGTGTTCCAACTCAAGGCGCCCCCGCACCTGGTGCGCACGGTGCAGCTGCCGATGCTGGCCGAGCGCATCGGCCGGGCGAAGAACCGGGCCGCCATCGAGACCTTCGCCGACTGCCAGCGCACCGGCCGCTGGCCCGGCTACGGCGACGACGTCGCCCACCTGTCCCTGCCGCCGTGGGCGGAGAAGACCGAAGCCGAGGAATACCTGTGAATCATCAGCAGATCGAACGGATGACGCCCGCGCCGGCCCCGGCCCGGATCGGGCAGGGGACCGCCGTCGAGCAGTCCCGCGCCGCCGCCGAGGTGCAGGCCGCCGTCGTCGTCGCCCAGCAGTGCCCGCGTGACGTCCAGCGCGCCATCGCCGAGATGGGCCAGGTGTGCGGGAACCCGCGGCTGGCGGAGAAGGCGTTCTACAGCTACCCGAAGGGCAAGACGACGGTCACCGGGCCGTCCGTCTTCCTTGCCCGGGAGTTGGCCCGGATCTGGGGCAACATGCAGCACGGGCTGATCGAGATGCGCCGGGACGACCAGTACGGCGAGTCCGAGATGCAGGCGTTCGCCTGGGACGTCGAGAAGAACAGCCGCGTCTCCACGACGTTCATCGTGCCGCACAAGCGGGACAAGCGCGGCGGTCCGGAAAAGCTCACCGAGCTACGGGACATCTACGAGAACAACACCAACAACGGCGCCCGGCGCGTCAGGCAGGCAATCTTCGCTGTGCTTCCGGACTGGTTCGTTGAGGACGCGATCGAGACGTGCCGCCGGACGCTGCGGGACGGCGGTGGCGTGCCACTGCCGATGCGCATCGCAAACGCCGTTGCCAGGTTCGAGACCCTGGGTGTGACCGGGGAGCAGCTGAAAACGCGCGTTGGACGCCCGTCGGGCCGGTGGACGGAGCACGACGTGGTCGAGTTGGGGATCCTGTTCCAGTCGATCGAGCGCCGCGAGGTGACGGTCGAGGAGGCGTTCCCCGCGCGTCAGGTCACCGCCGCCGAGATCACCGCCAGCACCACGGCGCCTCAGGCCGCCACCGAGCCGGCCGCCGGGCACGCGCCGGCGGCCGAGTGGCCGCAGGTCGCCCAGCCCGGATCGGGGGCCGCACGATGAAGTGGACCATCCGACGCCGCCCGGCCCCGGCGCCCCCGGCCGTGGTCACCACGTCGGCCACCGACCGGGACAGCTGGCGCAACCTCGCCCGGCTCGCCACCGACCGCGCTGCCCGCCTGGCCGACGCGCACCAGCGGCTCACCGCCGAGGCCGCCGTGCTCGCCGAGCGCCACCAGGCCGCCGCGGACGCCCTGCGCGCCGAGCACCAGCGCGCCGAGCGCTACCGGCTCGCCTGGCACGCCGCCCGCCGCCGCGCCACCGGGCACCGCGTCGAACTGGAGTGCCAGCAGCGCGCGGCCGATCGGCTCGGCGAGCAGCTGCTCGCCGCCATGGGTTACCCCGACACCGCCCGCGCCGCGCTCGGCCTGCCGCCCCGCACCACCTGACCCACCCCCTGCTCCCCGGCGCGGCGCGCCCACCCCACCGCCGCGCCGGGTGACCCACCTGGAGAACACCGTGTCCGTGTACCGCATCATCCGCGCCACCGCCCTGATCGGCGGCGCGATCCTGGCCGCCGCCGACGCCACCGGCCACATCGTCACCGGCCAGTGGGCCGACACCATCCCGTGGATCGCGCTGGCCGTCACCTGGGTCATGCTCGTCGTGGAGGCCCGCCCCGCGCCCGCCCAGGACACCACGCCGTCCGAGGCCGAGCAGTGACCACCGCCGACCCGGCCGGGCGCATCGCCGAGATCACCGCCCGCGAGCGGGCCGCCTTTCCTGGCCCGTGGCGCTGGCGCGGCAACACCGCGTCGCGGCACCTGCGGCTCCAATCGCCGCAGCGCGGCGGCATGACCGTCATGGACTTCGTGCGCTGGGGCATGCAGGGCGCCCGGCCGCGCTTCGACACCGAGGGGCTGATGTACCCGGCCGACGAGATGGCGGAGTACGAGGTCGCCGCTTGGTCGACGGACATCTGCCGCAAGGACGTGGTGGACATCGACCACCCCGACGCCCAGTTCATTGAGCACGCCCGCGCCGATGTCCCGTGGCTGCTGGCCCGGCTCGCCGAGGTCACCGCCGACCGCGACGCGCTCGCCGAGCGCCTGGCCGCATGGGAGGGCAAGCTGTGACCCGCTCCAACTACGCCCGGGGCCGCGACCTCGAACATCGGGTTCGCAGCGAACTCCGCGAGCAGGGCTACGAGGTACTGCGCACCGCCGGCTCGAAGTCCAAGGTCGACCTGGTCGCCATCAAGCCCCGGCAGATCCTCTTCGTCCAGTGCAAGCGCTCCGGCGCCCTGCCGCCCGCGGAGTGGAACGCCCTGTGGGACCTCTCGGCGATCGCCGGGGCCGTACCGGTGCTCGCCGAACAACTCAGCCGTGGCCGCCGGTACTGGCGGCTCACCGCCCGGAAGGCCATCCCCGGCGCGCGTCAGCCCATGGTCGAACTCCAGCTCGACGAACTCGCGGGGGTGCCCCTGTGAAGATTCGCTCGGACATTGCCGCCCTGCTCCGTGACGGCCGCTCCGATCGGTCCATCGCCGCGGAACTGCACTGCGCGGCCGAAACGGTCGCCCGGGCCCGTGCCGCCCTCGGTATCCCCAAGACACCCCGACCGTCCACGACGCTCGCCGAGAAGTGGGGCGCCCACACCCGGCCGCTCGATGGCGGCCACCTGGAGTGGACCGGCCGGCGCCAGCACGGCGGTACCCCGGTCCTGGTCTTCCGCGGGCGCACCTACAGTGCGGCCCGGGTCGCGTACCAGGTGCGCACCGGACGCCAGCCCGACGGCCACGTCTACGCCGAGTGCGGCGTGGAGCACTGCGTGGCGCCCGAGCACGTCGAGGACACGGCAGGACGCACCCGGATCCGTGAGCAGATGCGGTACCTCGCCGGTGGCCAGCAACGCCCGGACCGGTGCGTGCACGGCCACGACCAGGGCGAGCACGGCCGCTTGACCACGGACGGACGCCACTACTGCCAAGCGTGCAAGCGCAACCGGAAGGCGTTGGCGGCGTGACGCCGTGGCCGCCGGCGGAGCTGCCCGGGCTCACGGTGGACATGGGCCAGCACACGCGCCCGTGGACCCCGGAGTACGGGCACTGGGCCCGGCCACCCACGGCCGACTACCGCTGCGCGGCCTGCGGGTTCACCGACAGCGCCGTCGGAGACGCCGTCCGCGCCTTCGCCGCCACCATCCACCGCATCCACACCACCAGTTGCCTCGCCAGGAGTACCAACTGATGTCCAGCACCCCACAACAGCCCGAGACGGGGATCGTCGCCATCGACGGCCGCGACGCGCTCGCGTTCGTCATCATCCGCCCCGGCAAGACGCCCGGCGCGGTCACCATCGAGGCTGCCGCTCAGGGCCTGTCGAAGAAGGCCGCGGCCCAGGTTCTACTCCACGTGGCGAATGAGTGGGACGCCCCCTGATGCCCACTCCCGCGCAGCGCGCCTGGAACAAGCCCCCGCGCCACCCCAACCGCCATCGCCGCATCACCCCGGCCCAGCGCGACGAGATCCGCCGACGCCTCGCCGCCGGCGAAACGGCCCGCGCCCTGGCCGCCGAGTACGGCGTCAGCCGGTCGACCATCTACAACTGCCGATAGGAGCCCCCTGTGGCCATCACCCGCCAGGAGATAGCGCTCAGGTTCGCCGCGCCCCGCACCGACCCGGAACGCACCGCCGTCAAGGCGCGGTTGAGCAGCGCCGCCGCTGAGTTCGGTCTGCTCATCCACGAGCTGGTGCCCGGATCACGCGAGCAGTCCATCGCGCTGACCGCACTGGAGCAGGCCGTGGCCGCCGCGCACAGCGGCGTCGACCGCCGCGCCGTGATGCCCGGCGAGCACCGCGGCCCGGACGGTGTCCACCGCATCGACGCCTGCACGTGCGGCCACCCGGTGCACGGCAGGGGCACGTCGTGATCGCGCTGTATCTGCCCGGCATCGAGGGCGCCGCCGAGGTGGTCGACGCGCTGCTGACCGCAGCTGACGCCGTCCAGTCCGGCGCGCCCGACCTGGCCGCCCGGCGCCGGGGCCTGGCCGACGCGATCGGCGATGCCCTCGACGCCCTGCCCCAGCCGCGGCAGCCGACCGCGTGACGGGCCGCCGGTCCAGCAGCGGGGCGCGGCGCACACGCTGCCCCCGCTGCGGCCGGCCGGTCATCACCCAGCTCGTCGGCCGCCGGGCCGCGCTCGCCGTGGTCGCCGACGACGAGCCGATGCCCACGGCCCGGGCCGCCGGCCGCACCACGCCGGACCGGCTCGCCTGGTGCCTGCGCGACGGCCCCTTCGCCGGGATCGACCTGCGCTGGGTCTACCGCAGCCACCCGCCCGACTGCCCACACCCGCACGTGCTGGACCACCAGTGCACCGCACCACTCCGGCCACCGGCCGGGCCCCGCAGCAGCCACAAGCACCTGGCCGGTCCTCCCGGCCAGATCGCACTCGACGTGTAGGAGCACCACCGCATGCCCTGGGTCCGCCTCGATGACCGGTTCCCCTCGAACCGGAAGATCCGCCTGCTGTCCGACGCGGCCTTCCGGCTCTACGTCTCCGCGATCTGCTGGTCTGCGGAAAATCTCACCGACGGCGTCGTGAAGACGGCGGAATTGCGGCTCGTAGCCGACGTGAGGAGTGCACGAAGGCACGCGAAAGAGCTCGTGGAAAGTAGCCTGTGGGAAGAGCTTCCGGACGGATGGCGCATCCACGACTACCACGAGTACCAGCCGACGGCCGAGCAGGTCCGCGCTGACCGCAAGGCCAAAGCCGCACGTCAACAGCGGTGGCGTGAGCGTCAGAAGGGCGCACCGGCCCCTGCCTCGACTGACCAGCCGGCCACTGGTGTAGACGCGTCTACAGACGCGTCACGCGACGCGTCTCACGACGCGGAACGAGACGCTGCCCCACGCGCGCGCGTTCCCGACCCGACCCGACCCGCACCCATAGGTGGTACGCAGAGAGAGCACAGTGACCGTAGGGGCGACCCCGGCCCGGCGCTCTCTCTGATCCCCACCGGCTGGCAGCCCAGCCGCGACGACATCGCCGCCGCCCAACAGGCCCGGCTCGCCGCTGGCCGCCCCGCGCTCACCGGCGCCGAACTCGCCGAGGTCACCCGCAAGTTCGTCCGCCGCCAGCACGCCGACCGGCGCCAGGCCGCGAACTGGGGCGCGCGCTGGCAGGAGTGGGCCGAACGCGAACGCCCCACCCCGCAGATGCAGGGCGCCTTCCTCGTCCCGCTGCCCGGCGGCGCCGACCAGCCACCGCTCGACCGCGCCGCAGCCGCCCGCCGCGCTGCCCGCCACGAGCTCGACCGCATCGCCGACGAACTCCGCGCGAACGGAGGACCCTCATGAGCCCCGACGAGATCCCCGGCCTGCTCAAGACCATCAGCCTGGCCGACCCCCGCATCCTGCCGCCGGACCCCGACGAGCTACGCGGCAAGACCGCCATGTGGGCCGCCGTCCTCGCCGACGTCCCCCGCGAGTACGCCCTGCGCGCCGCGCAGGAGCACTACCGGCGCAGCCCGTACCCGATCCTGCCCTCCGACATCGTCGCCGCCTACAAGGCCGACGCCGCCGCCCGCCTCGGCCGCCACGTCGAACAGGCCCCACCCGTCGACCCGGTCGACGAAGTCGCCTACCGGCGCGCCCTCCGCGACGGGCGCATCGCCGTCGCCCACGGCACCCAGCCGCCCGCGCCCGTCCCGGCCATCGCCGCCGCGACCCCCGCCGACCGGCCCTACATGCCGGACTGGGTCCGCGCTCAGCTCGGCATCCGGCCGCGGCCCCCGGAGCTGTCCGTGCCGTGCCCCAAGGACGGGTGCCGGGCCCGTCCCGGCACCGCGTGCATTACCCCGACGGGCCGCACCCGCACCGTCGCCCACCAGGCACGCCGGGACGCCCACGCCCACGCCGAAGCCGGGCAGGCCAGCGCGTGACCGCCGCCGTCCCGGACGCCGCCCGCGACGTCATCCACGCCGCCCTCACCGACTGGTGGATCCTCACCGACCCCACCCGCCGCGATCTGGCCCACGCCGCCGACCAGGTCACCGCCTACCTCACCGCCAGCGGCTACCAGATCACCCCGCAACCCGCGCACCCCCAGCCGGAGACCCCGATGCCCCTGCCTCTCACCCCACGCCAGATCCAGGTCATCGCCGGCCTCGCCCGCGGCCACTCCACCATCGAGATCGCCGCCCACCTCGAGATCGCCCCGGGGTGCGTCCGCAGCCACCTCAACCGCATCTCCACCCGGCTCGGCACGCACTCCGCCGCCGGCACCGTCGGCCACTGCTACCGCGCCGGCGTTCTCACCGGCCTGCACCCCGAGCCGCTCCCGGGCGACATCCGCCTGACCCTGCGCCAGCACCAGGTGCTGGAACTCATGGCGCACGGCAGGAGGAACGAGGAGATCGCAGCCCAGCTGCACCTGTCCCTCGACACCGTCAAGACCCACGGCCGACACCTGTTCGCCACGGTGGGCGCCCGCAGCAGGGCCCACGCCGTCGCCCTCGGCTACCAGCACGGCCTGCTCAGCCTGACCGACCGGACGACGGAGGCCGCCTGTGCCTGACCCCGGCCCCGGCCAGCACCTGGCCTGCGAGATCTGCGATCGGCCCAGCGGGGCCGGTACCCGGGTCCACCGCGCGTGCGAGCAGCGCCTGGCCCAGAACCTCGCCGCCCTCCCGTCGCTGTACCGCGGCCTCACCGGCGCCCTGGAGCCCGGCCGGTCACCGCGATACGGCGGCCGGCCCGGCTCCCGGACAGCGCCGATGCCGGTCCGCGAGGACGTACTCGACCTCGTCGGCCCGGGCGGCATCGAGGGCGTGCTGCTGGATTGGGAACGGGACCTGCGCGACCACCTCGGGTGGCCGCCGCCGCAGCCCCGCGGCAGCGTCGAGCGGACCGTGAACGAGTCGGTCGACGTCCTGCTCCGCCAGGTCCGCTGGGTTTGCTCGACCCACCCGGCTGTCCAGGATTTCGCCCGCGACGTCGCCGCGCTGCGGGCCCGGTGCGAACGGGTCCTGGGGATCGAGCATCCGCGCTGGATCTCGGTGAGGTGTCCGTGCGGTGCACGCTTGACGTTCGTGTTCGATACGGCGGGCGAGCGCTGCGGGCGGTGCCAGACCAGCTATCCGCGCGCAGCAGTCCTTCAACTGCCGTTGGTGGAGCGGTCGGCAGCGTAGTGCCCGCTGCCCGGCTGAAGGATGCCGAACTCGTAGCCGAGGGCGATCGCGTGGGGCAGGGTTCGGGCACCCAGGGACAGCCGCATGCCGTTGATGATGGTCCCCGCCGTCTCCGGGCGCACCCCGAGGATTCCAGCGATCTGGGTGTGCGTGTGGCCACGCGCGAGGAGGCGGAGCACGACGAGCTGGTGGTCGGTCAGTGGCGGCGTCCACGTCATGGCGCCCAGTGTCGTGGCGCCCGGGGGCCGCCGGTAGGGGTTTCCTGTTGACTCCTCGGCAGCCGCGGCCGTCCGGGCACCGCACCGCAGAGCCCCGCCCGGCCGGCTGCGGGCGGGCTCTGTCGCCTCTCGGGCTACTCGGCAGGCGGCTGGGGCTGCTGGCCCTTGATGTCCGTCCGCTGGCCCTGCCGGGACTTCCGCTGCTGGAAGTACGGCCGCGCGAGGACGTAGTCGACCGCTTTCGACCGGCCGATCTCCACCACCGGCGGGAAGCCGGGATCCTCCCTGCTCAGCTGCGACACACGCTGATGGCTCATCGAGGAGACCACGCCGTCCTCCACCAGTCGTCTCGCCAGCTCGCGGAACGACACCATGTCCGGCCCTCCTCCTGCGCCGCCGTCGGGCATGGGCACCATTTTCCCGACTTCCTAGCCATATGGCTAGGAAGTCGTTACTCTCGATCCAGCACCAACAAGTCGGCCCCGGCCCATATGGCGTGTGCAGCGCCGGGCCGGGGCCGGACCCGCCCTACCCCGTGAAGAGAGAAGGGCCGATCCATGCCGGATCGTATCGACCACCCCACCCCCCGGCCCAGCACCCGCCGACTCGCCGCCGTCGGCACCACCAAGCACACCGCCGCCCGCACCATCACCCTCCGCGCGACCGCCGCCGGCGTCACCGGCCGCATCACCGCCGGCCCCGGCGAGATCTGCGACCTGTGCGGCCGGCCGTACTTCGGCAACCGCTGCCCCCGCTGCACCACCCCGGCGCAGCGCCCGTGCCCCACCTGCCAGGGCAACGGCGGACACATCGAGGACACCAGCTCCGAGGGCGTCACGCGCTGCACCTGGCGCACCTGCCGGGACTGCCGCGGCACCGGGACCGCGCGGTGAGCGCCCCCGCCCGCTGCGCCGCTGCCCACCAGGACGACCCGGTCCCGTGCGAGGGCCCGCACGACGCGGTCCGCGTCGTCGACCAGCACGGCGCCGAGGTCGGCGCCTGCGTTCACCACGGTGCGCGCCTGTACGCCTCCCTCATCGCACCGCGGGTCTACCCGGGCAGCGTCGACGGCGCCGCGATCGAGGTCTACCAGCGCGCCCGGGCCCTGCCGCCGTTCCCCTGGACGGAGGGACGATGAAGGGACACGCCTGGCCCTTCGCGGTGGGCCTGATCTCGGTGGCCGCCATCGCCACCACCGGCTGGTCGCTGGCCGCGGTCGCCCGCCACTACGGGGCGCCCTGGTACATCGCCGTCGCCGCACCCGCGGTGTACGACGGCGCCGCCTACGCCTGCCTCCACCTGGCGTCCGTTGCTGCCGCGGCCGGCCGCTCCGCCATCGGCGCCCGGCTCGCGGCCCTGTGCATGGCCACCGTGTCGGTCTACCTCAACCGGTTCCACGCCGACCTGATCCGCGGCGGCCTCCCGGCGACCGCGCTGTTCGCCGCGCCGACCGTCGCGCTGCTGCTCGTCTCGGAGCTGTCCTGGGCCGGACCGCGCGCCGAGGCTCGCAGCGAGCAGCCGTTCCGGCTGCCGGTGTTCGGCGGCTGGGCCTGGCTGCTCGCCCCCGGCCGGGCCAGCTCCGCCGTCAAGGACCGGGCGCTGGCCCATATCGAGGGCAGCGCACCAGCGCACCGACCAGATGCGCCCGGCGATGCGCCGCGCCACACGGCCACGGAGGTCCTGCGGAGGCACTTCGCCGGCCTCGACCCGGTCGAGGCGATCCGTGTGGCGCACCAGGCCCGGCCGGAGCTGAACGCGAAGGAACTCGCCGCCCAGCTGGTTACGTACGGCGTGATCGTGGACAGCATCCAGGTCGCTCTCGTCCTGAACACCGAACCGCCCGAGGTGTACCTAGAACGCGATGATGCGCCCGGCGCACCTGATGATGCGCCGCAGGTCGGGGCCGGTACGCCCCAGCTCCCGGCGATCGAGAAGAGCACCGCGATCCTGGAGGCCGCATCCGCTCTCGGCGATGAGGCGAAGCCCCGGGCCATCGTGGACCTGGTTCGCGACCGGCACGGCCTGACGGTCAAGACCAACTACGTCCGTACGGTCCTGTGGCGGGCTGGCCGCGCCAAGAAGGAGCCGCAGTCCGCATCACCCCCGCCGCGCGACGGCGTCGGCCAGGGCGGAGGCGGATACGCGTGAGCCGCCTGATCGCCGCGTGCAGCGCACCACCGCTGCGCACCACCGCAACCTGCGCTGCGCTGCTGCTCTTCGCCGTCGGCGCCACCACGTACGCCATCGCCGCGGCGACCCGCCACCGCGGCGCGGCCGGCGCCGCCCTCGCCGCGTGCGCCGCCGCCTACCTGGCCGTCGCCGCCACCGTCATCCTCGGAGCACTCCGTGCGTAAGCCCATCCGGCCGACCGCGGTCATCCCCGCCGGCCAGCCGCTGCCCACCCCGGCCGCGCCACCGGCCACGCCCCCGCCAGGCACACCCACCGCACCACCGCCGGCGCCCGGCACCATCGTGATCCGCGAGATCTACCTGCCGCTCCCGCCCGCCCCACCAGCTCCGCCACGGTGGAGATGGTCGTGGGAGTGGCTCCAGCCCCGCCGCAACCTCATCGGCACCGTGCTGGCGCTGCTACCGGTGTTCGGCGGCTGGTCCCTCGCCTCCGGGTGGGGACACCTGCTCCGCGAGTGCCGCGCCGAGCAATCCACCGGCGCCGCCTGGACGCTCGCCGGGCTCGCGCTGGCCGTCGCCATCGCCGCCGACCGGTGGCGGCCCCGCTGGTACACCCGCGCCCTGTCCTGCGCCGCCGTTCTCGGCACCATCGACATGGCCCACCTGTTCGACATCGTCACCCTGTTCACCGGAGTCACCCGATGAGCCACACGGCCCTCACCGTCGGCGGCCTCGCCGTCGGCCTGGCCATCACCGGCGTCAACGCCTGGTCCTGGTGGAAGAGCCCCGGCCGCGACCCGAAGCACCTGCTGCCGTTCGCCAGCGGCTTCGCACTCGGCGCCCTGTCCACCATCTGCGGCGGCCTCCTCGGCGCCGCCGCCGGCTGGACCGCCGGCCTGAACAACGCGGCCGGCGGCCACATCGTCCCCGGCGCGACCGGCACCGGGGCCGGCACCGTCGCCCGAGGGGCCGCCGGCGGCCTCACCCCGGGCGGCGCGCTGCTCACGTTCCTGCTCTTGGTCGGTGTCATCGTGGCGTGGAGGGCGGCCACCAAGGTCCTCAAGCGCCGACTGGCCGGCGGCTGGTGGGCCGGCGCCACCCTGACCTTGTCGGCCGGCGTCGCCGGGCTCATCGGCTCCACCATCGTGCCCGTGGTCAACACCGGTGGCGACAGCGTGCTGGCCTGGTTCAACGGGGGAGCCGTCCTGTGATGGAGCGCCTGCACCGCTGGGCCGCGGCGATCCACGACGGCAGCGGACGCCTGGCCACCAACCGCGCCCGCGCCCTGGCCGCCTGGGTGCGCGCGGGGGAGACCCGGGCCCACGTGGCGCTCCGGCTGCTCGTCCTGCTCGCCGCCGGGTACGCCGCCGTACGGCTGATCCGATCCCGGCCCGCCCTGCTGTGGCTGGCCGTCCCGGCGTGGTGCATCGCCGCCGCGCGCGCCGCCCGGCCCCGGCACCCGGCGGCCCCGGCCGAGGCCGCCCCGGGACCGGCGGACGGCGACGAGGCGGGCGGGATCTCCCCGGAGCAGTTCCTGGCCCTCCTGCGTGCCGCCCTCGGACCGCACCGCGGAGTGCACCTGGTGAGCCTCGTCGAGCGCCTGGCCGAGGAGTACCCCCAGGGCCGGTGGACCATCCCCCGCGTCCGGGCCCTGTGCGCCGCGGCAGGGGTGCCCGTACGGCCCACCGTCCGGGCACCCGGCCGGGGGCCCACCGTCGGCGTCCACCGCGACGACGTCCCGCTGCCCTCCCCGGCCGGGACCGCTGGCCCGGACGAAGCTGTAGTTGCAGGTCAGCCCCCAGCTACATCGGTGGCTACAGCCTCGACTACGGCTCTGGCTACCGTCCGCAGGGGACCGGGAGGCGCGCGCATCGTCATCACCGACGACCCCGGCAATCCTCGCCGCGCCCATGTCCGGGTGATCCACCCGCAGCACGACCGGACCGCCTGACGGCTGCCCTCGCTGCCTCCACCAGGGGGCAGCGAAGGGAGCCGGGACAGACCCGGCCGCGTGCCTGCCGAACCGGCCCGCTACGCGAGAGGATGAGCCCATGTCCGTACGGTGTCCTTCGGACAGAAGCTTCAGCGTCTCTCCGTCGAGGTCGAGGTCCCGGCCGGCTCCAACTCGCTCTCGCTTGGAGAGCGTCCCTGAACCGCTACCTCATAATGGAGACCCGATGGAACGCATGCCTGTCCGAGTCCTGCTACTGGTCGGCGACCAGGCGGAGCTGACCACCCCTCACCGCGCTGACGCCGACCCCGAGCGGGTGCCGGTCGAGCGCATCACCGCTGACACCGGCATCCCTCGGGAGCAGCTGCCCGGGGCGCGGCTTGTCGCCATCGTCGAGGCTGGCGAGCTGGTCCGCTTCGAACGCTCCTGACCGGCCCTGAGCTCGGCATCGCAGGAAGCCCCGACCAGCATCGGCCGGGGCTTTCGTCAAGTTGGCCGGGGCGGCCAGGCGCTCAGGTGCCGCCGCGCCGCCGGTAGCCGCGCCGGGTGGCCAGCACTGCGCTGACGGCCCGCCCGGACCAACGCTGCGCGCCGTGCTCGGTGTCATCGGGGTCCGGCCACCGGCCGCGTGACCGGTCCGCGCGGATCGTGGCCGCCTTGATCCCGGTGGCCGCCTCGATCTCCTGCGCGGTGTAGAGCCGTTGCGGATCGAGGCTGACCAGCTCGCGTTCCACGTGGTCACGGACGAACGCGGCCACCTCGAGGGCGTCGTACTCCAGCCACCGGCCGCGCTTGCCGACCGGGCGCGGCCACTCCTCGCGCGTCGACCACTGCTTCGACACGGTATCGGCGGACCGGCCGTACCGCTCGGCAATCTCCGGCACGATGAGCCGCGCTACCATGGCCGCGACGCTCCTTTCGGGAGTTTCAACTGGTGAGGGCCGGTGCTCTGTCACCCCCGTACGGGGATGCACCGGCCCTTCAGTGTGCGCGCTGACTGTCGTGACGCCCTCCAAGAGGGTGCCCCCTGGCTGGTGCCAGGGGGCGACGGTGGCGTTACGAGTCGTCTTCCTCTTCCTCTTCATCGATTTCGCCGGTTTCGATCAGCCCACCGGCGGCGGCGATTCGGTAGAGCGCGTATTCCGCGCAGTCCAGGCGCCAGGGAGCGGGACCCGCGACCCTGGTGAGCGCCAGCATTTCGTACGCGGTGAGCCAGTCGAGAATGATTCTGTCGAAGGCGCTTTGCCGCGCCTCGGAGATCGGCTCGTCTTGGATGACGCTGCGGACTCGGTCGATGCTCATCACCAGGTGCGGCAGATCTTCCGCTTCCCTCTTCGGGTTGATCTCGGGGATCAGCACGGGGACGGGCAGGTCACCGAGCAGCACTCGAATGTATTCGAGTGCCCCGAGAGCCACATCAGCGATGGCGTTCCACCGCTCTCGATGACTGTCATGGTCTGCCATGACGTTCCTCTCTGTGGAGTTTTCAACTGGTGCCGGTGGGGCTGTCACTCCCCGGCCCGGCAACACCTAAGCTACAGCATTCGATTCCTGTTTTGCAACACCAGAAGTCCAGAAACTTTCCTCACCTCACCTATTGAGAACCACTACTCGAATGGTGTAGAGTCGTAAACGTCGCAAGGGGCCGGAAACCCCGACCGACACCCACACAGAAAGGAACGCAATGGCAGACGAGAACAACGACGAGCACGAGACGATGGGGAGCCAGATCGCACTCCTCTACATTGTCATCGTCTTGGCGTGCCGGATACTCCCCATTCCCGTCGAACTCCCCCGCGAGACCAGTGCGGGAGAAGCGGCAATCCGACGACTGCTCGACATCCTGGACGAGCAACCCATGCCGGACGAGCAGAAGGCGCACCTGAGCATGGCGTGCGCGTTCTGGCTCAGCGCCCAGGATCTTCACCAGCTCAACGCCGCGAACTGGCAGGGAACGCGTCAGTACCAGATCGCGGCGAACCTCATGGCAGGGGAGGGCGCAATCACAGAGTTCTCCGAATGGGCCATGGGAAACCGGTCCAACGAGTAGCCAAAGTGGCCGCCCCCGGCTCTCCGGGGGCGGCCCCCCCTTTTTTTGATAAGAGAAGCCAACTCGGCTCTTGAGAATCACTACTTCATGGGGTAGAGTCGAAGACATCAGGGCGGGGCCGGAAACCCCAACCTGAAACCCCAACCCAGAAAGGACAAACATGGAAGACGAGTCCGAAAACTTCGCCCACCTGGTGGCGGAGATCGCAAATGCGTACGTCAAGCTGGTGATCGCCTGCAGGGCGCTTCCCATCCCCGTGGAACTCCCCAACGGGGTCATCCTCGCCTCGGACGCCGAGGATGCAGTGCGGCGCCTGCTCGACATCATCGATGACCAGCCCATACCGGAAGCGGCGGAATCATCCCTGGTGCTGGCAGCCTCATTCTGGCTCGCCGCACACGATGTCCTCCACCTCCACATGGAGGAACCCCACAAGGGCCGCAATCTCGAAGTGCTGGCGTGCCTCATCGGGGCGGAGCGCTACGTGAACGAATTCGCTGAATGGGCCGTGGCCAACAAGCGCGAAAGCGAAGACGGCCAGGAGTAACCCACCCTGCCGCCCCCGGCAGCCAGCCGGGGGCGGGCCCCTTCGCCCGGCGTAACGGCCGGGCATTTTTCTTTCCATGATCTCTTGAGAATCACTACCCAATGAGGTAAGGTCGAAGACGTCAGGAAGGGGCCGGAAACCCCACCTGAAACCCCAACCGAGAAAGGAACAAGGGAATGGACGAGCCCGACATTGACGACATGGACGAACTCGGCCGACACCTCGGCGTCGTCTACTGGCGACTGACTCTGGCGTGCCGGAGCCTGCCGGTCCCCGTCGAACTCCCCCGGGGCACGGTCACCCGCTCCACCGGCGAACCGGCAGTCCGCCGACTCGTCAAGATCATCGAAGACCAACCGATGCCGGAAGAGCAGAAGGCGAACCTGTTCGCCGCATGCATCCACTGGCTCACCGCCAGCGAGCTGTACAACCAGGAACTCAACGATCCCCTGCCGATCCGGTTCCACCAGATCGTTGCCGCCTTGGTCCACGCCGAGGCTCCGCTGCACGCGCTCGGGGTCTGGCTCCGCGAAAACGAGGCCACGGACGACCAGGAGTAGCGCTCCACACCGCCCCCGGCACCAGCCGGGGGCGGACCCGCGTGGGCCGACAGACGACCGGCGGGGCCGAGCCCGTAAGCTCACGGACACCACGCAGGTGCCCGCCGGAAAACCCCGCCGGTCAACCCCAGCAACCCCAGAAAGGACTGGGACCACCATGGTAGACGCCCCCGGCGGTGAGACGTTCCCGGAGATCGCCGCCCGCACCGGACGCAGCCTCACCACCGTCCAGAAGGGATGGTCACGCCACCCTGACTGGCCCACGCCCGTCGGCAAGCGCGGCCGGTGGAACGAGTACGCCCCGGCCGACGTCGACCGCTTCATTCAAGATCACATCGTGCGGCCGGCTCCCGCCCTTGATCCACTTCGGCTGTACACCGCCCAAGAGATCCACGCCGCCGGTGGACCGTCCCCCAGCACGATCAACAGCGAACGATCACGGGGCAACTGGCCGCCCGCCGACGACACCACCGGCCGAGCGCACCGCTGGTACGGCCAGACCGTCGCCGCCGCGCTCAAGGGGCGGCGCGCCTACCAGCGCTCCGAGTGATCATTGTTGACCAACCGCGCTCACCTGCTGTAACACTGAGCGCAGCACCACACGTGTGCCCACACTCCCAAGCCCCCGCCCGCGCGGGGGCTTTCGCATGCCCGAGGGGGGGACATGGCCACACCGCTCACGCACCTGTACAGCAGCGATCTTCTCGATCCCGATCAAGCCGCCGAGTACGCCGGAGTCCGGCCCGTCACCATCCGCCAGTGGAAACTCCGGGGACTGCTGCGCCCGGCGCTCACCGGCGACGGACACCGCACCCGCCACCTGTACGCGCGCCCCGACCTCGACGCGCTCATGGCCACCCGGCAGGCGAAGACCCCGAAGCGGTGACCGTGCGCCGACCACGCCCCTGCCTCGACTGCGGCACGCTCACCCGCAACGCTTCACGCTGCGACCACCACCAAGCTGCCTGGCAAGCCCAGCACGACCAACGCCGGGGTTCCGCCGCCCAACGCGGGTACGACACCGCATGGCGCAAGCTGGCCGCCGCCGCCGTCCGCAATCACCGCACCGCGTACGGCAACTGGTGCCCCGGGTGGGCAGTACCCGCCCACCCGGCCACGGATCTCACAGCCGACCACAAGACCCCGAAACAGCAGGGCGGCACCAACACCGCCGACAACATCCAGGTGCTATGCCGCGCCTGCAACTCCCGCAAGCACGACCGGGACGGCTACGACCGGCCCCAGGTCACCGGCGGCTGAGCCTGCGGCACAACCGGCGGAACCGGCCGCGCCGACAGAGCCTGAAGCAACGCGCCAAGAAGCTGGTTCGTCTGCTGCTGCTCCGCGATCAACCGGCCCAACAGCTCGGCCGTCTCCTTCTGTCCCTTCTTCAGCTGATCCCTGATCTGCCCCTCGGTCATCATCCCCATGGCCAACCCCCACAGTGCCGGGCCGCTCCCACAGCGGCCGAGAGCGCCACGGTAGCGACCCGGCACCCGTCCGGGAACGGATTCGCGGCACCCCGCACCACCAGCGACGGCCATCACACAGCGTCACCGCAGGCAGTGGCGTAGCCGCATACCGGGGGGTGGGTAAATCTCGCGCGGTTGATCGTTTAGGGACCCGGCCCCCAATCCCCCAAACGCCGACGCGAAATTGGGCCGGTTTTTGATCAACGCTGTTTCCGGGGGTGGTCAAGATGCCGGCAGGACGGCCGCCGACGCCCACGGAACGTAAGCGCCGCACCGGCAACCCGGGGAAGCGCCAACTGCCGGAGCCGGTGGTCCAGCTGGCCGCAGTCGCTGCGATCCCGGCCGCGCCGGGGACGCTCGGCGAGGCCGGGCGTACCGCGTGGGATCGGCTGTGGACTGCCGGGCAGGCTTGGCTGTCGCCGACGACCGATCTGGACGTGCTCACGCGGCTGTGTGAGGCGCACGACGAGCGGGAGGCGATGCGGGACCAGGTCGCTGCGGACGGCTACATGGTGCCGGGGTCGATGGGGCAGATGCGGGCGCACCCGCTGCTGTCGGAGATCCGAGCGGTCGAGTCGCAGATCACGAAGTACGAGAGCTTGTGCGGCTTCACGCCGACGGACCGGGCCCGGCTCGGCTACGCGGAGGTGAGGCGGGCGTCGAAACTCGACGAGCTGATCGCTCGGCGGCAGCAGAGGGGGTCCGGATGAGTGAGTCCTTCGACCTGGGCCACGGCCACACCGCGAGCTTCACGAGCTGGGCACCCGATCGGGAACTGAACCCGCAGTACGCCGACCTCCCGGACGTCAACCTCTGGGGCGTCGTCATCGACCACCCGTGGCCTGACGGCAGCCCCTGCATCGGCAGCGCGGCAACCTTCGATGGGCCCGTCGTGCGCCAGATCGACCCCACCCGGCCCGTGTGGACCGTGGAGTCCCTGGACCCGCTGACGCTCAGCCCCAGCCTGCTGTGCCGAGGATGCGGTGACCACGGGTTCATCAGGGGCGGTCGGTGGGTTCCCGCGTAGCGAAGCCGTGGCCGCCGCGGTGGCTGACGCCGGTCCCGGCCGCCGACGTCCGCCGCGGGGACGGCGCGCACGTCGCGGAGTTCATCGAGACGCTGTGCACGGTCACCCGGGACACTTTCGCCGGGCCGTCCGGCTCGTTGTTGGAGCTGCGGGACTGGCAACGGCGGCTGCTGGACCACGTCTTCGCCCGCCGCGCGGACGGCCGCCGCCGGCACCGTGTGGCCCTGATCGGCGAGCCGCGGAAGAACGGCAAGAGTGGACTCGGCGCGGGGATCGCGCTGGACGGCCTGTTCGAAGGCACCGGCGCCGAGGTCTACTCGTGCGCCGGCGACAAGGAACAGGCGCGGATCGTCTTCGGCGACGCGCGCCGGATGGTGGAGAACAGCCCGGATCTGTCCGAGGCCATCAAGGTCTACAGGGACGCCCTGGAAGTACCGTCGACCGGCTCGGTGTACCGGTGCCTGTCGGCGGAGGCGTTCACCAAGGAGGGCCTCTCGCCCACCCGCGTCCTCTTCGATGAGCTGCACGTTCAGCCCAACGACGAGTTGTTCAACGTGATGGCGCTCGCGGCCGGCGCCCGCGTCGACCCGCTACTCATCGGCATCACCACGGCCGGGGTCAAGACGGACTCCAGCGGCAAGGACTCCATCTGCTACCGGCTGTTCCAGTACGGGCAGAAGATCGCGCGGGGCGAAGAGGTCGACCCGTCGTTCTTCATGGCCTGGTGGGGCGCACCGGACGAGGCGGACCACCGGCTACGGACCACGTGGGAGATGGCGAACCCCGCCTTCGGGGATCTGATCGACCCGGAGGACTTCGAGGCCGCGGTGAAGCGCACGCCGGAGGCCGAGTTCCGAACGAAACGCCTCAACCAGTGGGTGAACACCGCGCAGACGTGGCTCCCGGCCGGCGCGTGGGATGCCTGCCGCGGCGAGCTCGGCGCGATCCCGGACGGCGAAGAGGTATGCCTCGGCTTCGACGGCTCGTTCAACGGCGACAGCACGGCCCTGATCGCCGTCTCCTGCGGCGAGGTGCCGCACGTGGACGTCGTGGCGTCCTGGGAGAAGCCGTCGGACGCCGGCCACGACTGGACGGTGCCCATCCTGGAGGTCGAGAACGCAATCCGGGGCGCGTGCCGCCGCTGGAACGTGCGGGAGATCGTGTGCGACCCGTACCGGTGGGGCCGCACGTACCAGATCCTTGACGACGAGGGCCTGCCCGTCGTCGAGTTCCCCCAGTCTCCGGCCCGGATGATCCCGGCGACGACCCGGTTCTACGAGGCCGTGATGAACCGGTCGCTGACGCACTCCGGTGACCCGCGGCTGGCCCGTCACCTGGCGAACTGCGTGGTGAAGACCGACAGCAGGGGCTCGCGGCTGGCCAAGGACGCCAAGAACAGCCCTCGAAAGATCGACCTCGCCGTCGCCGCGGTGATGGCCCACGAACGCGCCTGCCACGAACCGGAGCCCGAACCGACGCCGCAGTTCTGGAGCTGGGCCGACTTGTGAGAGGGGGCCGGATGCGCCTGCCGAAGCTGCCGAAGCCCCGGATCCCGCAGATTCCCCGTAGCACGGCGTCAGACATCGTCGATGTGGCCGGTCTGGGCTGCCTGGAAGGCGCGGCGTGGTGGTGGCAGCCGATCGTCGGCCTGGTCGTGCTCGGCCTGGCCCTGTTGCTGGTGGGGTGGGTGATCGGCTATGAGCCTGCTGCGCAGGGCGATGAGACCCCGTCGGCCTGAGAAGCGGTTCTACGCCCCCTCGTCGTCCGCCGGTGACCCGTGGGCGATCCCGTCGAACGGTTCCCTGGCCGCCTACACACCAGCCGGTGTCCCGGTCACCGAAGACACCGCGATGCAGCTGCTCGCGGTCGCCGCATGCGTGCGGATCTTGTCCAACGTGGTGGCGAACCTGCCGTTCGACGCCGTGCGGATGCAGGGGCCACTGCGGAAGACGCTGGAGCCGCCGCCGACGATCATCGCGGACCCGTTCGGGGGCGCGAACAACTCCGCGTACCCCACGAAGCGGGTCGGGTTCAACCAGCTGATGGTCTCGCTGCTGCTCCGCGGCAACGGCTACGGCCTGGTCCTCGACCGGGACTACCTGGGGCGGCCGACACGGCTGATGGTGCTACACCCGGACCGTGTGCGGTGCACGTGGGATCCCGAGGGCTCCGGCCAGCGGGTGTACCAGATCAACCGGCAGCGGGTCGACGCCGAGGACATCGTGCACCTGATGGGCATGAGCTACCCGGAGTCAGCGACGGGGATGAGTGTCCTGACCTACGCCCGGAATGCAATCGCGCTGGGGTTGGCGGCCGAGGAGTTCGGCAGCCGGTTCTTCGGCCAGGGCGCGCACATGACCGGCATCGTGCAGGTGCCGGGCGACCTGGACAAGGAACGCGCGAGGCAGCTGAAGGAGAGCTTCACTGCCAGCCACGCCGGTCTCCAGAACAGCCATACCGTGGGCATCCTCTCCGGCGGCGCCGAGTGGAGGCCGATCTCCGTCAGCCCCGAAGACGCGCAGTTCCTGGGCACACGGCAGGCCCAGAATCTGGACGTAGCGATGCTGTTCGGGGTACCTCCGCATATGTTGGGCCAAGTTGATCGCACGACCAGCTGGGGCACGGGGATCGAGCAGCAGAGCTTGGGTTTCCTGCGGTACACGGTCTCCGACTGGACAGGGTGCTTCGAGGACGCGTGGAGCGCGATGTTGCCACGGCCGCAGGTGGCCCGCTTCAACGTCGACGCGCTGCTGCGCACGGACACGGCCGGCCGGTACGCGGTCTACACCCAGGCCCGCACTGCCGGCGTGATGACGAAGAACGAGATCCGGGCGCTGGAGAACCTGGCGCCAGTCGAAGGCGGCGACGACCTGGACGCGCCGCTGAACTCGGCGACCACGACCAGTACGAGCGGCGATGCCGCCGACCCAGGGGCGCACTCCGCCAAGAGCGACGCCGAGTCAGGACAGGAGCCGTAGATGACTCTCAGCCAGCACGAGCAGCGGTTCCTCGACGGCGTCGACCGCGCAGCCCGCGCGCTCTACCTGGACGCCGTCAAGATCCACTCCCTCGACATGCCGTTCCAGGGCGTCGAGATCCGCGAGAAAGCCGACGGCACCGGAGGGACCCGGCTGCTGTTCACCGGGTACGCCAGCGTGACGGAGCGGGCGTACCAGATGCAGGACTGGCTCGGCCCGTTCCAGGAAGTCGTCCGCGCCGGCGCCTTCAAGAAGACGCTCAGCGAGTCGCCTGACGTGGCCTTCCTTCTGAACCACGGTGGTCCGACCATGGCCCGCACGAAGCCGGGCACGCTGCGGCTGTCGGAGGACGACACCGGGCTGCACACCGAGGCAGCCCTGGACCCGGCCCGGCCGGACGTGCAGATCGTTCGTTCCGGCATCGAGGGCGGCGAGCTGGACGAGATGTCGTTTGCTTTTTGGGTGACGCGCCAGCAGTGGTCCCCGGACTACGAGCAGCGGGACATCCTCGAGGTCGCCATCGACCACGGTGACGTGTCGATCGTGAACTACGGGGCGAACCCGTACACCGGCGGGACGGTCGACCTCCGCGCGCGGCAGGCCGCGAACCTCGCGCGAAGCGACCTCCCGGCCCTGGCGATGGAACGCGCGCGCCAGCTGCGCGCCGATGGCATCTCGCCCGAGGTCGCCAAGACTCTCGCCCAGGTCCTCCAGCTCGTCTCCGCAGCGGACGGCGCGGTCGACGTCGCCCAGCCGCTGCTGGCCGAAGTCCTCGGCGTGCCGAACCCGGATGAGGTCCTCGACGCGGCCGGAGAGACCCTGGAGGCCGCGGAGCAGGAGCAGGAGAGCTCGGCGGACGCCGAACTGTACGAGTTCCGGCGCCGATTCCTCGCCCTGTAACTGCCCCCCACAGACCACCCGGAGCCGCACAGCGGCATCCGGGTCATTCGCCTGCCCGGCCACGCGCCGGAGCCCGCGCCGGACCCCGCGCACCAAGGGGCACCACCCGGGCCACCACCCGTCACAACGGCAGGCACGCCACCCCAACGATCAAGAGAGGCCACCCGTGGACAAGCGGGCAATCATCAAGGGCCTCCAGGAGCAGCGTGCCGAGCTGAGGTCGAACCTCGACGGCATCCTGGAGACCGTCCACTCTGAGAAGCGCAGCGCGCTGACGGAGGACGAGCGGACGAAGTTTGAGCAGGGCGAGAGCGAGATCCGCGCGATCGACGAGCGGATCGCCGAACTCGACGCGCAGATCGTCGCCGACGAGGCCGCGGCCGAGGTCGCCAAGCGGTATGCCCCGCCGGTGCCGGAGCAGCGTCGCGCCGCCCTGGGCACCGTGGTGACCGAGCCGGAGATCTACCGCTCCGGGCAGGGCGGTCGCAGCTTCTTCAAGGACTTGTGGCTGGCCCGTCAGAAGGGCGACAGGGGGGCCGTCGAGCGCCTGGAGCGCAACAACAAGGTGGTGGCCGAGCAGCGCGCCATCTCTACCGTCAACAGCGCCGGCGGTGAGTGGGTGCCGCCCCTGTGGCTGGAAGAGGAATGGATCAGGTACGTCCGTCCGGGCCGCGTCACCGTGGACCTGTGCGTGATGGGCGACGTCCCCAGCGGCACCGACAGCATCAACATCCCGAAGATGATCAGCGGTACCGCCGTGGCGCCGATGAACGGGCAGAACACCGGCATCCAGCAAACCGACGCGACGACCGGATCGATCGCCAGCTCGGTCGTCACGATCGCTGGCGGCCAGACTGTTTCCCTTCAGCTGATTGAGCAGTCACCGCTCAACATCGACGATCTGATTCTCGCCGACCTGGCCGCGGACTACGCCGCGAAGTGGTCGTTGCAGGCGATCAACGGCTCGGGCTCCAGTGGCCAGGTCACCGGCGTGCTCACGCTGGCCGGCACAACCTCGGTGACGTGGACGCAGTCCACGCCGGCGCTGGGCGGTGCGGGCGGCCTGTATGCCAAGGTCGGGTCGGCGATCCAGTCCATCCACACCACGCGGTTCCTGCCGCCGGACGCGATCATCATGCATCCGCGGCGCTGGGCCTGGTGTGAGACGCAGTCCGACGCCAACGGCCGCCCGCTGGTCGTCCCGGAGTCCGGTGGCCCGTTCAACGTGGTCGCCAACGCGGACGCGCAGATCCCGCAGGGCCGCGTCGGCCGGATGCTCGGCCTGCCCGTGTACGTCGACCCGCAGCTGCCCACCAACCTGGGCGCCGGCACCAACCAGGACGTCATCATCGTCGCCAGGATGAGCGACGTGTACGCGTGGGAGGGCACACCGAGGGCGGAAACGTTCGAGCAGACTTACGCGGGCAACATGTCCGTCCTGTGCCGTCTGTACAACTACGGCTCGTTCCAGGCCGGCCGGTACCCGCAGTCGATCGCCACGATCACGGGCACCGGCGCCGTGACCCCGGCGTTCTGATCCGTTCGCGTGGCGGGAGCACGAGGGGGGCTCCCGCCACGCTTCCCCCGAAGGAGCGGCTGTGGTCTCTGGTCCGTTCACCCTCGTTCCGTCCGTCGCGCGCACCGCATCCGGGAACTCCGGGGCGCTGCCGCTGTCAGGCGCGTCCGTCGTCGACCTGGAGGTCAACGTGTCCGCGGTGTCGGGCACCACTCCGTCGATGACCCTGTCGGTCACCTGGTCCGACGACGGTGTCAACTTCGGTGCCCCGGACGGCAGCCCGGACAGCTTCGCGGCGATCACCGCGGCCGGGACCGTCGTCAAGCAGGTGCAGGCCAAGGGCCTGTACATGCAGCTCAACTGGGCGATCACCGGCACGACGCCGAGCTTCACGTTCTCCGTGCTCGCCGCTACCTGAGAAAGGGCACACACCCATGAACCCGATCAACTACGCCCGGGGCCTGCTCGACGAGCTGGAGACCGCGGTCCGTACCGGCGCGAAGGACCTGGAGCAGCAGGTCCGCGCCGAGCTGGAGGCCATCGCACCCGAGGCCCGCAAGGCGATCGCCGAACTGCGCGGCCTGGTCGACCCGAAGACCATCACGACCTCGAACGGCGAGGAAGTGCCTACCACGGCCGTCGCCGACATCCACGCGGTGGGCCGGCGGCTGGACGAAGTCCTCGGCGACTTCAAGCGGACCGCCAAGACTGCGGGCGCGCCGCAGACTGCCACCCCGCCGGCCGCGAAGTAGCCCGTGGCCGGGGAGCTCGCGCGGCACCTGCGGAGGGTTCGGTCGCAGCATCGGGCCCACCGCCGCCGGTCTCACCATGGCGCCGCGCACGCGCACACGCTCCGCCGCCGCGCTGCGCACAACCACCACCACAAGAAGGCCCACCACACCCGGCACCACCACGTGCACGGGCACCACCTCACGCACGTGAAGCACCACCCGAAGGGCAAGCACCTCAAGCACGCCCGGCACCTGAAGCACGCCCGCAAGACGACCTACCGGCGGCGCCGAGCGCACGGCTTCCGCACGGTCCATCACCGGCTGCATGGCGGCTTCCACGCGGTACGGCACCACCCGGGCCACCCGCGGCACGCCACGCACCACGCGCGGCGGCTGATGCGCCACCGCCACCGCGCCGCGCACCGGCACACGCTGCGGACGCACCGCCAGCACCACCTGCACGCCGTCCGGCACCACCGCTCGGCCCACCACCACGCGCTACACCGCCGGGCCGCCCACCACCTGGCGCATCACCAGCACCGCATCGTGCACCATGCCCACCGCCGCGCGGCGCATCACCACCGCCGCGGCGCGCATCACCGCCGGCACCGCCGCTACCGCTGAGGAGGGCCGATGGCGCAGACCCAGACGCTGTACTACGTCGGCCAGGACGTCGGCGTGACCACGCCCGGCCCGGTGCTGGACGACACCGGCAGCGCGGCCACCGGCACCCTGACGGTTACCCTCACCGTGACGGACCCGACCGGGGCCGTGACGATGCCCGCCGTGTCGTCGACCGGTGGCGGCACCTACGCGGCCGTGGTTCCTTCGGTGGCCACCGCCGGGATCTGGCTGTACCGGTGGACGGCGACCGGGACCGGCGTTGGCTGGGCGTCCGAGGGGCAGTTCACGGTGCGGCCGATGGGCGTCGAGCAGCTCGTTGACCTGGAGTCGGTAAAGAAGCACCTGAACATGCCCCTCAACTCGCAGGCCCAGGACGACGAGTTGCAGGGCTACATCCTGATGGCCGCCGACCAGGCCCGGGACGTCTGCGGACCCTGGTTGCCCGAGCAGCACACGCAGTTCTTCGACGGTGGCGTGAACACCATCGTCCCGGACTGGCTACCGCTCGCCTCGATCCAGTCGGCCACCGAGTATTACGGCCTGTCGGCCTTCCCACTCACCGAGCAGCAGCTCGGCAGCCAGATGAACGCCTTCGCCTACACGGTCGACTACAGCACGGGCCAGATCACCAGGCGCACCTTCGGCGGCCAGGCCGCGATGTTCGCGATCGGTGCGAAGAACGTCAAGATCGTGTACACCGCCGGCCGGCCCGGCAGCGTGCCGTACACCGTGCGGCTCGGCGCGCTGGAGCTGATCCGGCACATGTGGCAGATGACCCAGCAGGGCGGTCGGCCGAAGTTCGGCGGCTCGGCGATGGAGGGCGACACCGCCGTACCGACCGGGTTCGCGCTCCCGGACCGGGTGGTCGAGCTGTGGGCGCCGTACCGCCGTCCGCCGGGGATCGCCTGATGACCACGCCCGTCGGCCAGATCCCGGCCTCGTCGATCCCGGCGGCCCGCGCCTACCTGCTCGCCCAGATCCAGGCGAACACGACCGCCGACCCGGCCTCGCCATCCTCCGAGCTGCTGGTGTGCCTCGACGAGCCGGGCCCGTACCAGCCGGACGACATCATCTCGATCGGCGACGTCCACCAGACCTACAGCCCCGAGGCGACAGTCGGCTCCGGCGGCTCGCACTGGCTGCTGGAGACCTACACCATCACGATCACGGTCGACGTGTATCGCGGCGGCGACGACCCGGCCGGTGTCTTCTCCCGGGCTCGTTCGCTCGCCGACCTGGTGGTGGCGGTCGTCCGCTCCGATCCGTCGCTCGGCGGCGCGGTCGACCGGGGGCGCCCTGGCGGGGTCACCCACGAAGTGCGGTGGGACGACGAGCACAAGGGGCGCCACTGCGTCATCGAAATCGCCATCGAGTGCCTGAAGACCCTGTGAGGAGTGCGGCATGCCCGCTTTCACGTACACCGGCGACGAGGGCCGGTACTACCCGCGGCTCGGCCTCACTCCGGAGCCGGGCCGCGCCTACGACCTCGAAGAGGACCCGGACGACGGCCGCTGGCAGGCCGCGCCGGTGAAGACCACGAAGAAGGCCGGCGTCGCGCCGGAGAAGGAGGTCGGCGATGCCGAAGCCTAGCCATCTCGCGGCGTTCGGCGTGGCGAAGGAGGCCACACCCGGCACCGCCGCGGCGCCCACGATGTGGATCCCGTGGAAGACGCTGACGCCCAAGGACGAGATCACGCTGATCGACGACAAGGGCCAGCGCGCCGCCGCCGTCGAAAGTTTCGGCATCGTCCAGGGCCAGAAGGGCTCGACGCTGGACTTCGGCGGCGACGTGTTCGCCGACAGCATCGGCTTCCCGCTGGCCTCGCTGCTGCCCGACGTCGCAGTCACCGGCGCCTCGGCCCCGTACACGACCACGTTCAGCGTGCTCAACACCGGCGACACCCAACCGCCCGGCCAGACGTACACGATCTTCGACCCGTTGGGGACCTGGCAGTACCCGGGCGAGCAGCTGTCGGAGTTGCAGTTCAAGTGGAACGCGGACGGGCTGTTCGAGTACAGCGCCAAGGCGACGGGCTGGACCTACGTCCCCGGCGCCACGCCGACCGTCTCCAACACCGCGGTGAAGCCGGTCGCGAACTGGACGACGATCACGAAGATCGCCGGTGTGCAGACCTTCGTGATCGACGGCGAGCTGACCATCAAGCGGACCGTGACTGCGATCCGGGGCGCCAACGGCTCGCAAAACCCGTACCGCATCTGGTCCGGCGACGTCGCCGTCGAGGGCAAGCTGACGCTGGTCATGGAGGACACCAGCCAGCGGCAGATCTTCCAGAACTCCACCCCGCAGGCCCTGGACACCTCGTTCACCGCCGGCACCGGGGCGACCGCGACCGGCCTGGAGCTGCACTGCTCGACCGCGGTGTACTCCGAGGGCACCCCGAACTACGGCAAGGACTACATCGAGCTTCCGGTGACGGTGAAGACCTACGCCAACACCAGCGACATCGGCGCCTCGGGCGGCTACAGCCCGATCAAGGCCACCCTGACCAACGCGATGCCCTCCGGGACGTACAAGTGACGATCAAGCGTGAGAACCTGCCCGACGGCGGCTGGGCCGACCTGCGCGACCCGGCCGACATCTCGGAACGGCTGCGGCGGCCGATCCGCGCGATCCAGATGAAGCTCGCGAAGGACCCGGCGTTCGCCGAGGTCGTCAAGGCCGCGCAGGCCAAAGGCGCCCAGGCCGTACGGGAGATGGACGAGGCTGCAGCCGCGCAGGTGGCCGCGCAGATGGGCGACGAGTCCGCGGGGCTGCTCGACGAGCTGAACGACCGCGCGATCCTGGCCCGGGTCGCCGGCTGGTCGTACGGGCCCGAGGTAACCGCGGATGCGCTGCTGGACCTGCCGGGCCCGACCTACGACCGGCTCAAGGCGCTGTGCGCGGCCGGCGCTCTCGACGGCGGCCCGGACTTCTCCGCGTCGCAGGCGGAGGACAGCCCTACCGTGCCCTCTACCGCCTGAGAGTGGCGCTGGAGGGCCGCTTCGAGTACCCGGCGCACCAGTTGCCGATGGAGGCGTACCGGGACTGGCGGCTGTGCCAGGTGGTGGGGCCGCCGGACACGTGGATGGATCTGCCGGCCGAACGCCTCGACTGGATCCTCGCGGTGGACAACGCGGTCGCCGAGGCCCGCGCGAACAAGGAGCGGGAGGCGGCCAGTGGGTGACGTCGAGGTCCGGATCGAGGGGTGGCGCGAGGTCCAGGCCGCGCTGGACCGCATGTCCCGTGACGTCGACACCGCCACCGTGGCAGCGCTGAAGGCGAGCCAGAACCTGGCGAAGAAGATGATCCGCTCGGGGATGCGTGGCCGGCCGCGGTGGGATCACCGTGGCCGTTCGGCCCGGACCGGTGAGAGCGTCAGCCTCAACCTGAACCCGCCGCACGTCACCAAGAGCGGCGGGCCCGGCCGGCTGACCGGGAAGCTCTCCAAGGGCGTCGGCGGGGTGCGGAAGCCGAAGAGGACCGCCGAGGGCTACCAGGGCGGCGTCGGGGTCGGCGGCGGCGTCCGCAACCTCTACAAGAAGCGCGCCGAAGGCCGCTACCCATACGTGGCGCCCGGCATCAAGAAGGCAGAGCCGCGGATGCCGGAGATGTGGGAGGCGGCCTGGGGCCGGGCCACCAAGACCTGACAACTGCATACCGAGGGGGTGGCCCGTGGGCGGACTGCCCCCCGTCTTCATCGAGTTCCTCGGCCGGTCGACCGGTGTCAAGACGGCGATGCGGGACGTCAAGGCCGAGCTGGGCACGACCGCGGCCGAGGGCGAGACCAGCTTCACCAAGTTCGGCCGACTCGGGTCGGCGGCCATCGCCGGTATCGGCATGGCCGCGGCCGGGGCCGCCATCGGCGCGGTGAAGATGGCGGCGGACTTCCAGACCCAGATGACCCGGGTGAGGACCGGCGCCGGCGAGACGGCCGGGAACATGAAGATGGTCTCCGACGGCATCCTGGCGATGGCCGGGCAGGTCGGGATGTCCACCCAGCAGCTGACCACCGGTCTGTACACCGTGGAGTCCGCCGGCTACCACGGTGCGGACGCCCTCAACGTGCTGCGGAACAGCGCGATGGGCGCGAAGGTTGGCGCGGCCGACCTGGGAACGGTCACCGACGCCGTCACGACCGCGATGAACGCCTACAAGATGGGCGCCGGGCAGGCCGCGGCCGTGACGAACGCGCTGATCGGTACCGAGGCCGAGGGCAAGACCAACATGGAAGCGCTGGCCGGTTCCATGGCGAACATCCTGCCTACCGCCGCCGCCGCGCACGTGGGTCTGAACGAAGTGCTCGGCGCGATGGCGACGATGACCGCGCAGGGCACCCCGGCCGCCGTCGCGGCGACCTACCTGCGGCAGACCATCGGCGCCCTGTCCAACCCCTCCGGCAGGGCTGCCCAGGAGATGCAGTCGCTGGGCCTGAGCGCGGTCAAGGTGGGCCAGAACCTGGGCAGTCACGGCCTGGCCTCGACACTGACCATGCTCACCGACGCGATCCAGCGGAAGATGGGCCCCGCCGGCACTGTGCTGATCGAGCACCTGGCCAAGGCCGCGAAGCAGTCCAACACCTTCCAGAAGGCGTTGGCGAACCTGCCCCCGGCCCAGCAGACGTACATCGGCGCGCTGGCCACGATGGTCGGCGGCACGAAATCGATGCAGGCGGCGCTGGAGCTCACCGGGCCGCACATGAAGGACTTCCAGAAGAACACCGAGGGCATCGCCGAGCACGTCAAGGCCGGCGGGAAGAACATCGAGGGCTGGGCCGACGTTCAGAAGACCCTGAACCAGAAGCTCGCCGAGGCCAAGGCCGGATTGCAGGCGCTGACCATCCAGATCGGCCAGGCCCTCCTTCCTGTGGCCACCAGGCTCATGGGCGTGTTCGCCCAGGTGGTGGGCTGGCTGACGCGGCACACGACGGTGGCCAAGGGCCTGGCGATCGTCATCGGGGGCGCGCTCGTCGTCGCATTGGCGGCAGCAGCGGTGGCGATGTGGACCTTCACGGCTGCCGCCCTGGCCAACCCGGTTGTGTGGATCATCGTCGGAATCGTGGCGCTGGTGACCGCGATCGTGATGCTGGCGCTGCACTGGCGCCAGGTCTGGAACGAGATCAAGTCGATCGCGGAGACGGTCGGTCACGCGCTGGCGACCGCGTGGCACACGGTGGCCTCAGTAACGGTGTCCGTGTGGCACACGGTGGCCGGCGCGGTGTCCACGGCGTGGCACGCGGTCGCCAACTTCCTGTCGTCGGCCTGGCACGCGGTGGCGGACCCGATCGTCCGGGCCTGGCGCTGGGTCGAGTCCGTCACCACCACGGTGTGGAACGCCATCGTGGGCTTCTTCAAGCGATGGTGGCCGCTGCTGCTGGTGATCTTCGCGCCACCGATCGCGCTGATCCTCGCCATCTGGAACCACTTCCACAAGCAGATCGAGGCGTTCGCCCACACGGTCTGGAACGGGCTGCTCGCCTTCTTCCGGGGCGCCTGGGCCGTGATCAAAACGGTCGCGGGCGTGATCTGGACCGGTATCCGTGTTGCGATCGTCCAGCCGATCGAGGACGTCTGGCACGCGCTGGTGTCGATCTGGCACACGGTGTCCGGGTGGCTGGCGACCGCCTGGCACGGCATCGAGCGCGTCGCGGGAGTGGTCTGGGACGGCATCAAGTCGGCGATGATCGACCCGATCACGCACGCGTGGCACACGATCACCAGCATCGTCGGCCGGATCGGCAGCGCCCTCGGCACCGGCATCCGGGGCGCGTGGAACGCGGTATCCGGGTGGATCGGGCGCTTCTGGGACATCGGCTCCAACATCGTGTGGGGCATCATCCACGGCGTGGAGAACGCGGCCGGCGCGCTCTTCGACAGCCTGAAGAACCTCGCCTCGGACGCCCTGGATGCCGCGAAGAGCTTCCTGGGCATCAACTCGCCGAGCCGGGCGTTCGCCGACCACGTCGGCACCGCGATCCCCGAGGGCATCGCCAAGGGCGTCACCGACAACGCGCACCTGGCTCACATGGCCGTCGGCGCGCTGGCGGGCAGTCTGTCCGCGCAGACCGTCAGCATCGGCACCGCGGTGGGCGGTCCGGCCGCCGGGTACGCGGCGGCTGGGTACGGCGGTCAGCCGGCCGTGGCCGAGGTGACCACCATCGTCCAGCTCGACTCGGATGTGCTCTACAAGCAGATGCAGCGCAAGGCGATGCAGTACGAGCGCCGGAACTTGACCAACGGCCTCAGCCTGGCCCGCGGCTGACCAGCATCGGAGGACTGTGTGACAACCCCGGCCGGGTACGCCCTCGACGGCCCGCTGATCTCGTCGTGGCCGCGGGTGATCCTCCAGATCGCCTGGACCGCCGGCGGCAACAGCACGGCACCGAACCACTGGTACACCGTGAGCAGCCGCCTGCGTGGCTCGTGGAAGGCCGAGCTGGCGGGGCGCCAGTACGAGCTCGATGCCGTCCAGTCCGGGCAGATGTCCTTCTCCCTCGACAACGTGGACGGGGCCTTCGACCCGGACAACACGTCGAGTTTCTTCTACCCCTACGTGGTGCCCTACCGGCGGTGCCGGCTGGTCCTCCAGACCAGCCCGACTCGCAACCTGCTCTACCAGGGCATCGCCACCGGCACCAGCACCGGAGCTGTGGCCGCGAGCACCGGCACGATCGGCATGACCACCGGCCTGGCCGCATCCCCGTCGGGCCTGACGACGGCGCTCACCTGGGCCGTGCCCAACGGTGCTGCGTCCGGGGCAGCTTTCGGGCTGGCCGGGGCCACCCAGTCCTGGGCGACCACCGCCTCGTGGGCCGTCACCGTCACCCCGGGTGCCGCGTACTCGGCCGGGGTGGACATCTCCCTGGCCGCCGGCGGCATGTCGTCCCTGGGCGTCCAGCAGCAGATCGCCTTCTACGACCTGAACGGCAACGCGCTCACCTCCAGCTCGGCCTCGGCGACCGTCACGACCTCCTGGTCCCGGATCACGGTCTCCGGCGCCGCCCAGGCCACCGCGGCGTTCGCCATCGTGTCCCTGGTCACGACCGCGGCCACCACGGCGGCCACCACCGTTCAGGTCACCGGCTGGCAGCTGGAACAGGCCGCCGCACCCACCCCTTGGGCCGACCCCGGGCCGTTCACCTCGGTGTGGCAGGGATTCGTCGAGCGGTGGCCGCAGAAGTACGAGCAGAACGGTAAATACGGCGTCGTCCAGGTAACAGCGGTCGACGCGCTGGCTCCGCTGTCCCAGCTCACCCTCGGCTACGCCATGCCCGCCTGGGTGGCCAGCCAGATCACGCCGCAGTACTGGTTCGACCTGGCCAGCACCACCGCCAGCCCCGACATCTCCGGAGGCAAGGCGTTCCCGGACCTGGGCGGCTCGGCCGCGGTGCTGGACATCGTCGGCTCGAACATCGCCACCGGCACGTCGATCACCAGCACCTCCAGCGTCGGCACCCTGTGGAACACGCCCGGCCCGGTGATCACCCTGTCGAACTCCCAGGCCAGCAGCGGCGGCTCCGCGTCCGGCGCCAGCTACCTCCAGCCGCGTACCCCCAGCGGCGGCACGGTCATGCTGCCCACCTCCGGCGGCTGGACGCGCATGATCTGTTTCCGCACCACCGTGACCCCCGGTACCGGCGGCACCTACTCGGCCACCAGCCTGTGGTGCGCCGCTGGGCCCGGCTTCTACTCCGGCACCGGCGACAAGTCCGGCGTCTACTGCTTCATCAACAGCACCGGCAACGTCGGCGTAAATGTGCAGAACAGCACCGGCAGCAGCCTCGCCACCACCAACACGCAGCAGTTCGTGTGCGACGGCAACTGGCACTGCGCCGTCGTCAGCCTCAGTGCCGACGGCAAGACTCTGACCGTGGCGGTCGACTCCTACATCACCTGGCACAACACGGCCACGTCGGACATGCACTCCACCACCTACGACCACGACGCCATCGGCACCTTCCTCGCCGACAGCAACGTCAACACCCAGCCCTTCGCGGGCGACCTGGCCTGGGTCGCCCAGTGGAACGCCGAACTGACCCAGTCCCAGCGCGGCGACCTGTGCCTGGGGTTCGCCAACGGCTGGGCCGGCGACAACAACGGAACCAGGCTCAACAGGGTCCTCACCCTGGCCAACTTCCACTCCGGCGCCGTCTACAACTCCGCCTACATCGCCGCCGAGGCCATCCTGGGCGGCACCAGCTTCCAGGGCCGCTCACCGCTGGACGTGATCCAGGAGTGCGCCGACACCGAGGTCGGCCAGTTCACCGTCAACCGCGCCGGCGTGCCCGTCCTGTACGGGCAACTGTGGCGGTGGATCCAGAGCCAGCCCGTCGTCACCTTCGGCGAGCACACGGCGGCCGGCGAGATCCCCTACCTCGACGACGTCGAGTTCGAGCAGGACCCCGCCCACCTGTACAACGACATCCAGATCACCTGCGACGGGTCGGTGGACCTGACGAACACCAACGCCCTCCAGGAGGTGTCCGACGCGACCAGCCAGGCCGCGTACTTCCCCCAGAGTCTCCAGCGGACCATCACCCCCAACTTCGTCTCCAACGGGATGGCGGTCGCCCAGTACCTGCTCAGCCAGTACAAGGACCCGCACACCCGGCTCCAGGGCCTGACGATCGACCTCGCGGCCAACCCGAGTGTGCTGACGGCCCTGTCGACGCTGAACTTCGGCGACATGGTCAGGGTCAACCGGCGTCCGGCGCTGGCTCCGTCGAAGACGCTCGACTGTTTCCTTGAGCAGGTCGCATGGTCCGGCGACGACACCGGCGCCAACCTCAAGCTGCACCTTCAGATGTCCCCGGCCAGCCAGTACCGGTACGGAGTGATCTCCGCCGCCTGGGCGACGCTCACCGCCGGCGTTGCAGCCGGCGTCACCACGGTCACCCTCGGACCGGTCAGCGGGAACGCCGCGATTGCCGCGCAGTACGTCATCCCGTCCGGCACCGGCTACCAGATGACCCTGGGCTACGGGACGGCGAACGCCGAGACGGTCACCATCCAGTCGGTGCAGGCGGTGGCCGTCGGCTACAGCACGGTGCAGATCACCTTCACCGCGGCCACCACCCAGCCCCACAGCGCAGGCGACTACCTGTGCGACATCAACCCCGGCAACCTCGCCATCCCGCCGGTCGGACGCTACCCCACTTGCTTCGACGGCTCGTCCCAGACCGGCGGCACCAGCCCGCTGGTCAGTTTCTGATCAGCAAGGACGCCGATGACCAACCAGCCTCTCCCTCAGCTCACGACCCCGCAGGCCGGCTTCGCCATCTCGCAGGCGTACCTGACCCAGCAGGTCTACAACCCGCTGACGTTTCTGCTCAACCCACCGTCGGCGTTCCTGTACGCCAGCGCCACGCAGACGATCAACTCGGGTACGAACACTCTGGTCAACCTGTCCGGGGCCTCCTTCGACCCCTACGGCGGCTTCAACTCCAGCACGCATGCCTGGGTCGTGCCGGTGTCCGGCTGGTACGACGTCGAGGGCGTGGTCCACTTCAACAGCGCGACGGCCGGCAACCGGGCCGCGTGGGTGACCACCGACCTGGTCGGCCTGGGCGCCATTACCTACACCGAGCGGTGGGCGCAGACCGGCGGCGGGAACGTCTCGGCGATCTGCGGCGGCATCTTGTCCCTCACCCAGAACCAGAGCATCGGCCTGGTGGGCTACCAGTCCTCCGGGGCCGGGCTCGGGACCGTGTCTACCAGCAACGGGGCCGCCACGCTCAAACTGCGGTTCCTCCACGCCTGATGGGGCCACTTCATGTCGCAGACCAACGACAGCACCACCTACCAGATCAGCATCAGCGCCGGTCCGGCCGACGGCGGCATGCTCAATTTCACCGCGCAGAACGGCGCCAACGACGCCTTCGTCCTTGCGCTCACCGCCGCCATCAAGGGCGTGTCCTGGCCCGCCGGGGAGACGCCGCTGAGCATCAACGTCACCAAGCTCCAGGCCGCCAACACGGCCTCGACGGCCGATTTCACCGTCACGCCGCCCGTCTTCAGCTGAACGAGGCACTCGCTCAGCCCGGCCCCGGTGCCCCGGGGCCTTCTTCATGCCCGGAGGCCCGATGCCCGCCCACGACCAGGCCCCGGTGGCCGCTCACGCCCAGGCGGAGACACACCGGTACACCATGCACTTCCCCGAGCACGCCCCGCGTGAGTCGGATCCGCACTACGCGGCGTTCGAGGCGTACCGGCGCCACACCAAGGACACCGCAGCCTGCTACGTCGGCGAGCGCGCCGGCGCCGCCGCGTGCTCGCCCGGGCTGCTGGAGCTGCATCACGCCGTGCTGGAGTTCGCAGTCGCCAACGCCGCCGATCCGCGCGCTCTGCACCGCGACTTCCCGGAGATCGCCGCCGACGCGTCCCCGGACGAGATCGCCGCGTGGCTGGAGAGTTCGCCGGGTGAGTTCCGCTGGCTGTGCGCTTTCCACCACCGCGGGCACGGCGGCGCCCACACCGCGAGCCATGCGGACTGGACGGCGCAGCTGTACGTCCCGGGGCTGATCAGCTGATGGCTGGGTGGCTGTGGTGGGCCTGGCTCCAGATCTGGCCGAACTTGGCCGCGAACGTGCTGTGGGTGCCGCTCGCCGCGCTCCACCACCGCCGCGTGAAGCGACACCTGCACGAGCAGCAACGCGCCGTTCAACAGCTCATCGAGGAGGGCTCGCCGTGACGTCCGGAGTCGACTACCCCTGGAGCCACCCGGCCCCAGCACAACTACGGGCCGCCGGCGTTCGCTTCGCCATGCGGTACCTGTCCGCCGACCCGACGAAGAACCTCACCCTGGCCGAGGCCAAGTCCCTGGCTGCCGAGGGCATCTGGGTCGGTGTGGTGTGGGAGACCACCGCCGACCGCATGCTCTCCGGCCGCCCGGGCGGCATCGCCGACGCCAAGGCTGCCCTGGCTCAGGCGAGAGAGTGCGGCATGCCGGAGGACCGGCCGATCTACTTCGCCGCCGACTTCGACGTCACGCCCGAGCAGCAGGGCCCGGTGAACGCCTACTTGTTCGGTGCTGCGTCCGTCCTCGGCGCGGCGCGGGTGGGTGTGTACGGCGGCTACTACACGGTGAAGCGGGCCCTCGACCGCGGCGCCGCCCGCTGGGCCTGGCAGGCGTCGGCGTGGTCTGGCGGCCAGTGGGACCCGCGGGCCCACATCCAGCAGCCCATCGACACGGTGACCATCGGCGGCGTCGAATGCGACCGCGACACCGCCATGACCAGCGACTTCGGGCAGTGGATGCCCGGCCTATCCCCGGAGGACGACATGCCTCTCACCACCGACGACATCAACAAGATCGCCCTCGCGGTCAACGCCTACAAGAACCCCTCCACCGGCCCCGACCTGTGGGCAAAGGTCGGCGACATCCACAAGGCCGTCGTCGAACGCTCCATCCCGTCGCTGGTCGACGGCGCCGCTCACAGCCTCGGCGAGCACGAGCGGGCGACGAACGCCGCCGCGCTGGCGACCCGGGCCGAGGTCGCCGAGCTGTCGCAGAAGGTGGACAAGCTCGCGACGACGCTGGCCGCGATCGCCAAGAAGGTAGGCGCCTGATGAACCGTCGTTGGCTGGATCTCGGCGAGCGGACCGTCGCCACCTACGTCCAGGCCGTCTGCGGACTGCTGCTGGCCGACGCGACCGGGCTGATGTCGCTCGGCGCGCTGCGGGCCGCCGCGGTGGCTGCGCTGCCGGCCGCGTTCGCGGTGATCAAGAGCGCGCTGGCGCTCGGGCTCGGACCGAGCGGGACCGCATCACTGCTGCCGCCGGCCCCGCCGTCGGGGGCCGCCGCCGGTCCGGAGGCGATCCGGGCTGCGCCGTCTGGTCCGGAGGCGGCTGGGTGAACGAACCGCCGACGGGTGTCCCGGCCGTGGACGCCGCGGGGATCTGGTGCGCTGCGGCCGTGGCGATCGCCGGCGGCCTGGCGCTGCTGTGGCGCGTCGTCCGCGCGGTGCGGCGCACCGTGCACCGGGTCGACGACTTCATCGACGACTGGCAGGGCGTTCCGCCGCGCCCGGGCGTCCCCGCCCGGCCGGGCGTCATGGAGCGGCTGGACCGGATCGAACACCGCGTCGGCCTGGTCGTGCACGAGGTCCGGCCGAACTCCGGCAGCAGCCTTCGGGACGCCGTCGACCGCGTTGATCAGCGCACCGCCCGCATCGCGCCTGACGAGCCCTGATTCGCCCCCGTCTGGTCCTCCGGGACCGGGCGGGGGCATTTCCTGTTCCTCTGTTGATGGCGGCCGGTCGCTGCCCGTTCACAACGGGAAATACGGCTGGTTCTTGTACCGTTCGACGATCCTGCGAATGACTTGACATGGAGCCTGCTCGCCCACGCAGATGGGGCATTCTCCTTGTCTTCGTCGCGTTTCCAACCATAGAGCTTCGGCAGGCCATGACCCGCATCCGGACCATCGTTCGGTATAGATCACGGTGTATCTGTCCCGTTCGCGAAACCATTGCATGTATTGTCGAATATCGCGAGGGGCGCCATCGCGTCTGTGGCTGTAGGAAGTTAGGTTTCTTCCGTCCCATTTCAACGGAGCGCCAGGTCGGTGTTCGTCGACAATCTGTTGCCGCTCTAGAGCCTCCGCGAGAGCTTTCTGGCCACGTTTGGATCGCGGGGTATGCCGAGGAGTCCGAATGTGTTTCTCTTCTTCATTCAGTTGGCGTTGCAGCCAACTGAACTTATAGTTGATTCGATAGTGCGTCCCACTATGGGCGATGTTGTACTGCGGAACTTCAGTCACGATGGCGTGGGTCTCGGCATGCGCCGCCTTCGCTCGGTCTTCGAACCACTCGATCGTGTGCTCGGCGACCTCCGGCCACCAGGGTTTCCTCTTGTCTCGTGCGTGGTCTTTGAAGCGCTCTTCGACGTTGCAGGTGATTCCGACGTAAAGCAACTGCCGATCAGCGCCGTAAAAGCGGTACAAGGCTGTGCGGCGCTCGTTGATCTCCTGCCATAGGTTGGCGCGCCCCGTGCTTCCTGGTCCTCGTTCGGTCATGGGCGCATCGTGACGCCAGGCACTGACATACGTGGCATTCGGATTACATCGGCTTCATCGCCCCGGTGCCCCACCAGAAAGCCCGAGTGTAGGACGCCCGGCCCAGCCGGCCGGAAAGGCGACGGCCCCCGCGGGTGGGTGCGGGGGCCGTGCAGCGGTCAGCCTACTCTGGGCCGCTGATCGGCTGTTGCTCAGATGGTGGCCGTGCGCTCCAGCACCTCCCGGACGGGGGCGACGTCCCGGTGGCCGGCCAGACGCTGGAGCAGACCGTTGACCCAGCGGTCGGTTCGCGGAGAGGCGGTGCGCTCGGCGAGTTCGACCGCGCGGGAAGTCGAGGCGGCGGCCCGGTCGATCTCGCCGGCGTCCAGGTAGGAGTCGGCCAGCCAGCACTCCAGCATGGCGACCTCGCGGGCGTGGGTGTCGTCGTACGGTGCGGTGACCGTCTCCAGCACGGGGATGGCCTGAACAGGCCGGTGCAGCTCCGCCCAGCAGCGGCCGACCATGATGCGGCTCTCGTCGCGGTTGATCCAGTACAGCCAGTCCGGCTCCGGCTCGGCGTGATCATCGCGATGGTCGTGTGCATCCTCGGCCAGGCTGATGGCGTGGTCGACGCCTCGTGCGTCGCCGGTGCGCGCGCACGCGAACGCCATGCGGTCGGCGAGCACCACGCGGGCCGCGGGCAGCGCGTCGCGCGGGGCGTTCGCCCACGACGCGCGGGCCATCGCGACGGACTCACCCGGCGTGGAACTGCTGGCCGTGATGTACGCCAGCTCGGAGAGAGTGGAGGCGGCCAGGAGCCGGTTCCCGGCCTGGTTCGCCGCCGCCGTCGCCCGCAGCGCGTGGCGCCGGGCATCCTCCAGCTTCCCCGCGTCGAACGCCGTCCAGGCCGTGAACTGGCCGAACTCGGCGAGGACGGAGAGGAGGTCGGTGCCTACGCGGTCGCTGTACGAGCCCCGCAGCATCTCGTCGACGCGGGTCATCTCGCGCAGAGCGATGGGGTAGGTGCTGGCGCCTCCGGTGTAGTCGTCGAGGCGCCGCAGATCCGAAAGCTGGCGTCGGGCGCGGTCGACGTCGGCGACGCCGTACCGGCGCCCGGGCGGCGCCGCTTGGCCGGCCGCGGCTGCAAGGGGCACGGCAGCGAGCGCGCCGAGGGTGGCGCCTGTGAATTCGCGTCGGTCCACGTCGTCCTCCGAACTGGGGGGTGGATTGATGATGCCCGGCGTTGCGCTTCCGTGCACCAGTGTGCATGCCGTCGACGTGTTCCCCTGTTCGAGCCGTAGTCCCAGCACGGTCATCAGGTGTGGCATCCACTCGCGGGGACTGCGGCGCCCGGTCTCCCACCGGTAGACGTGATTGACCGTGCACGTCTGCCACCCGGAGACGTCATTGAGCTGGTCAGCGAGCTGTTTCTGGGTGAGCCCTTTGGCCTTGCGGGCGGATTTGATCAGCAACCCGGCGTTCACCCGAGGGCTGTGAACCACAGCTCAACCCCCCATGTCAATCTGACAGTTGTGGGCCAGCATGGCAGATCGTCAGGCAGATCCGTACCCCCAGTGACGAAGCGTTCACTAGGTCGTGTCAGTAACCGTCGAGCAGGCCCACGGGAGCGGCCATGACGACCGAGCACGCTGCCACCACCCCCGCCCCGGAGAACTCCGGCACGAACGAGGAAGAGAAGCCGCCGCCCTCGGGCACGCCCGCGCACGTCGCGCACCGGCCGTCGCAGATGCCGGTGAACGCCGCCCGGCACGGGGCCCTGCGGTGAGCGCGGGAACGCCGCCGTGGATCCGCCAGGGCGTGCCGGTCTACGACCCGGCCACCGGCCGGCACGGCACCGTCGCGGGGATCGGTGAGCCGTACGTGCTCCCCGGGCCGCCGGACGTGGTGTACCTGCGGCCCATCGGGGGCGGGACAGAGTGGAGCGCCGACATCCACCAGGTGCAGCCGGCGCTCACACCGGTCCGCGGGGGTGCGCGGTGACCGGCCGTCAGCAGCGCATGCCCGGCGGCACGCTCACCGCCCGCACCGCCCCGGTGCCCAAGGCGGTCCTGCCCGACCTGGCGCTCGTGCGCCGTGTCGCCGAGGCCCTGCGCGCCTGGGCCGCGGAGCCGGCGCCCATCGCGCCGGACGCCGCGCGGCGCGGCCGGGACGGGCGGGTCCCGGGGTGTGAGGACGAGACCTCCTGCGACCGGGGCCCTCCGGGGGCGTCAGTCGCGGTCGGCTTCTATCCCGATCTCGTACGCGACCTCCCAGCGCACGTCCGGCACGGTGATGTCTGCTGTCTCGACCGGCCGGCCGTCGGTGTCGTAGTACGTGCGCTCGATATGCATCACCAGATCGCCCGGTGCGATGCCGAGCAGGTTCGCCTCGCGCTGCGTCGCGCGGCCGGGCCTGGGCACCTCGACCGCGGTCTCGATGATGACCCCGATCGTGCGCATGCGCTCGACCACGCCGGCCCCGGCGAGCGGGCCCAGTTCGGGGAGCACGATCGGCGTGCCGTCGGTGATCGCCATCGGCTCCCAGCTCTCCGAGAGCTGTACGGGCTGGCCGTCGGCCAGGAACTCGTAGGCGGTGTGCACCGTGAGGTCGCCGGGCGCGATGGCGAGCCGGGCCGCGATGCGCTCCGGAGCAGGAGTTCGCGCGGCGCTGTGGGCTTCCCAGCTTCCGCGCTTGCCGTGCTCGCGCATGTCCGCGCGGAACGGGGAGCCGCCGCGGCGCTCGCGGTGGCGGGAGCGGACCATGCGCATGCGCTCGCGCGGTCGGCGTACGTAGGTGCCGGATCCGGCCCGGCCTTCCAGCAGCCCCTCAATGATCAACCTGTCGACGGCTCGCTGGGTGACGTTGCGGCCGACGCCGTATTCGTCAGCCAGCTGAGCGCGGCTCGGCAGCTTCTCGCCCACGGCCCACTCGCCAGCCTTGATGCGGCGGCGCAGGTCGTCGGCCACTTCGAGGTATGGGGCCTCGCGTGCCATCTGGGTCTCCGGCCGGTGGTGGTCTCGACGTTGACAAGCTACTGCATCAGGTGGAAGCTGCTTAAGCAGCCTCACTTTACGTGATCGCCTACTCACCTGGGGATACCCGTGCGCTCACCCGATGCCCGTGCTCGCACGGTCCGCGACGCCCTGGCCGACGCCACCGGCCGGGTGCCGGAGATCACCGCGAGCGCCGAGGCGATCCGCATCGAGGTGACCCTGCCGGGCGAGATCACACCGGAGACGCTGTCCCCGATCCGGAAGACCCTGGGCGTCGCCGACCGCTTCGGGCACTCCCTGACGAGGGCCGGGTCGATCGTCTGGGCCGAGATCACGAGGCACCCGTGACCGGGGCTTCTTCCCGGTCCTGCGAGGGCTGTCCGCGACCGTGCGCGGTGGCCCCCGGGACTACCTCCTGGGAGGAAGCGGTGCCCACCGGGCACCCCGGCCGCCGCGCTCGGGCACGCGGCGGCCGGCCCGCCCTCATCCCTGCCCGCTGCCATAAGGCAGCACCTTTTCAGCAGCGCCGAGTATGCGAAAGACGAGTGATGTCCGAGCGAATTGACCGGCTGGTCGAACACATCCGCCGGGTGGTTCAGGACGGCAGTTGGCCTGTCGGTGCCGTCCTGAACCGGACGTCCATGCAAGTGCGGTTCAGGGAAAGCGAATGGGTTGTCCAAGAGGCCGTCTTGATCCTGCGGCAGCAGGGTGTCCTTGAAATGCGGCCCGGTGTCGGAGTGCGGCCCAAGCAGCAGGGCCGCACGTGGCGGCGGGCCGAGTGCCCGCACCTGAAGTGGGTGCGGACGGCAACGGTCGTGCGGGAACGCATCACGGCCGGCCGCTACCGGCCGGGTGACTGCATCCCCCCGGCCCGGGCGCTGGCCGCAGAGCTGGGGGCCCACTACCAGACCGTCAGGACCGGGCTGCTCCATCTGGAGGAAGAGGGGCTGTTGACCCGGTCCGGGACGCGCTGGTGCGTCGCGGGCGCACCGCCCGCCCGGCCTGCCCCCGCCGCAGCCGGACGCCGACCGGCCACCTAAGCCGGACCATACCGAATAGAGAAATCGTGATGGATTCACAGAACGAAATCGTTTTCGCCTCGTTCAATTTCGAGCAGAACGGCTTCGGCGACCGCAAACGCCGAGAACGCGCCTACGAGTTGATCAACGAGATCAAGCCGGATGTGCTGTTCCGGCAGGAGATGAACGGCGCCGGAGCGAACGGCCGGGCGATGCTGAATGAGGCCGCCGAGGCGTTGCAGATGGACGCGTTCCTCGGCGAGCGCAGTTGTACGGGCCTGTTCGTCAGGGGCGGAGTGTTCACGACCGTCGAGCAGTGGCCCACCCCGCACCCGCTGATGACCATGCCGCCCACCGCGGTGACAGCGCAACTGCGGGCGGCCGGCCCGGAGTCGATGCCGCTAATCCTGGTGGCAGGCCACCTGAGCTACTGCTCGCCGGAGCTGCGGCTGATCGAGGCCGGGCTGGTGACCACCTTCAACGACAAGAAGCGGATCACGATGCCGGACGGGTCGGTCCGGCGGGGGCTGATGGTGCTCGGAGTGGACGCCAACTCCTACCCCAGCGGCAGCGCACTGGCCACCGGCGACCTGCCGCTGCCTCCCATGGATGAGGTCCGGGACCGGCCGCACCGGGCACACCGCAGCCGCCGGTCCGCGCTCGGCGGCCTGCGCCCCGACCAGGAGCCGCACGACCGTCTGGTCACGGCGGGGCTGGACGACGTCGCCCGCCTGTGCGCGGCACGCTCGGGCCGTCGCGTCGGCGCGACGATGAACGCCAGCAGCAGCCACGGCCCGAAAACCCGGGTGGACTGGATCATGGCCAGCAGCCCCCTGCGGAGCGTGTGGACACGCTGCGACGTGGTGGACGCATCCGAAGTATCCGACCACCACATCGTGGTGGCGCGCGCACGCCTCTCCGAACTGATCGCCGTCCTGGCCGGGCCCGTACTCGACGTCGGGTGAGCGCCCCCGCCGGCCGGTTGACCCGCCTTTGCCCCGGCCCGGGGCGGTCACGGAGCGAAGGCGGCCCCCGAAACCCGCGGCGTCTGCTCCCGGCGCCGCGCCGGCCCCGCCCGCACGACGCACCCCCGGAGCGTACGGGCGGGGCCAACCCCGACCACGGAGATGCCCGATGGACTTCTGCACCTGGTGCGCCGCCACCGCCGGCCCGGCCCCGGCCCGCCCGGGCCAAGAACTGGTGCTGGTGGGCGTCCACGACGCCAGCACCGGACCGCCGCGGCCGATACGCGCCTGCACCGGGCACATGGCCGAGCACGGCATCATCCCGCTGAGCAGCCACCCCACCGGCGCGCACACCCTGCCGGCCGACCGCGACGGCAACCCGGTCCCGGTCCCGACGACGCTGCCACCGCGCTACGTCGCCCTGGTCGACCGCCGGGCCACAGGCCGGCGCCGGGGAGAGGCGCGGTGACCGAGGCGGCCCTGCCCGGCCGCTCCGCAAGACGCTCGTCGGTCGGGGCGTACAGTCCCGGCCATGACCGACACCACACCGTGGCGCGAAATCGAACGCAGCACCGTATTCACCAAGTTCGGCCGCGCCGTTGACCGCGTCGGCTTCGAACTGCCCGACGGCAGGAAGGAGGAGTTCTACCTCAAGCGCGAGCGCCCGGCCGGCGCGGTGCTCGCCCTCACCCCCGACCAGCGCGTCATCCTCGCCCGCCAGTACCGGCCCGGCCCCGACCGGGTGCTGTACGAACTCCCGGGCGGCTACGTCGAACCCGGGGAGCAGGCGGTGGACGCCATCGCGCGGGAGTTGCTGGAGGAGACCGGCTACTCCGGCAAAGTCCGGCCGGCGGGGGCGTACTGGCACGACGCCTACTCCACCGTCCAGAAGTACGCCTTCGTCGCCACTGATTGCATCAAGACCACCGAACCGGCGCCAGAACGCACCGAGTTCATCGACGTCGTCACCCTCACCCTGGAGGAGTTCCGCACCCGCGTACTCCGCACGGGGGAAATGACCGACACCGCCGCGGCCTACCTCGCCCTGGACCTGCTGAAGCTCCTGTAACCGGGAGACGGCGGGCGGGCCGGGGCCCGGCACCCATGCCCGCCCGCCACCCGGGAGGATCCCGTGACCGAACGGAGCACCACCGACACCACCGACACCACCCGGTACTACACCAGCACCCTCGTCTCCCTCCCCGAGCGCGCCGTCGCCCTGGTCCTGGCCGGCGGCCGGGGCACCCGGCTGCGCACCGGGGCCGACCCGGAACTGCACCGCACCCCGAAGGTGCTGGTGCCCATCGACACCTCCACAGGCCGCACCCCGATGCTCGGCCACGCCCTCGCCCAGCTCGCCACCATCGGGTTCCGCCGCATCGCCGTACTCACCAGCACCGACCCCGCCACCGGATCCGACGCCGTCGAGGCATACGCCCTCACCCACTCGGCCCGGCAGGTGCAGCTGACCCTTCACCGCGAGGACCATCCGCTCGGAACCGCCGGCGCCGCCTACGCGGCCCTGGCCGACCTGCCCGATACCCCGGTCGGGGTAGTAGTGCCCGCAGACACCCTCTTCCCCACCGCCCTGCTGCCCTCCGCCGTCGCCGAGCACCGCTCCCGCCGGGCAGCGGTGACGTGGACCGTGACCACCGCTCCCGGCCACTCCGCGCAGAACGCCGGCCGGCTCTTCCTCGACCCCGACGGCGAGTTCGTCGTCCACGCGCTGGAGGGCGTGGACGCCACGCTGCCCGCACACAGCCGCCAGGGCCTACGGCAGGCCACCAGCACCGGCGCCGTCATCCTCACCCCCACCCTGTTCCGGGCCCAGTTCGAGGAGTACGCGCGGCGTCTCGCCCGCCCCGCCGAGGCGGACCTGTACCGGCAGTTCATGCCCTGGGCGATCAGCCAGGGCCATCCCGTCGGCGCCTACGACATCCGCACCCCGGCCCCCGACCTCGGCACCCCCGACCGCCTGACCGCTTTCGGCCGCACCTCGAACGGAGACCAGCCGTGCTCACCCACCACCCAGCACTGACCGAGCAACAGGCCCGCCACTACCGCGACCTCGGCTACCTGCGCCTGCCCGACCCCGGCCTGCCCCGCGACCTCCTCGACGACGTCGCCGAGATGGTCCGCGCCCGCGCCGCCCGCCTGCCCGCCGGGCAGACCAAGGTCTACCGCCTCTACCAGCACGACCCGGCCCTGATGCACCGCCTCGTCGCCCACCCCGCCCTCACCGGACCGCTGACCACGCTCCTCGGCCCCAACCTCGTCTACGTCCTCAACAGGCACAACCAGGGCTCCCTGAACGCCCCCGGCGCCCAGAAGGACCGGCTGCACCGCGACATCCTCCAGCCCACCCGCGGCCTGCTCACCGCCGTCGTCTACCTGGAGGAGGCCACCGTGCAGACCGGCTGCACGTGGATCGTCCCCGGATCGCACCGCGCCCCCTACGTCGGCGTCCCCCAGCCCGACGGCGGCGGCACCTGGATGGACGAGCACCCCGAACTCGCCGACCTCACCGACCAGGCCGTCCCCGTGCCCGTCCCCGCCGGCGGCATCTTCATCTTCGACGGCACCGCCTTCCACACCGCCGGTCCCAACACCGGCTCCACCACCCGCACCAGCGTGGTCCTCGGGTACCGCGCAGCCGATGAACTGGACGCCCATCCTGACCTGGACCGGCAGATCGTCGTGGCCGGCACGCACCTGTACCGGGGCAACGACCAGCCGAACTGACATCACGCAGCGGCCCCGGTCGCGGGGCCGCTGCACCGGGCGGCCCCGGTGGGACGCGGGGGCCGCGAGGTCTCCGCCGTGCGGCTGGTCAGACCGTCGTGCGCAGATCGGCGGTCAGGCCGAGCACCTGCTCGTCCCCGGCAGCCAGGGCCGTGCCGTGCAGCGACAGCAGGCGCGCGGCGTCGGCGCGGTCGAAAGTCCGACCCGGCGGCCGGTCAGGACGCGGCGGTGAGGACAGCGGTGGTGGCGAGCAGGGTCAGGCTGGCCAGGATCCAGTGCACGGCGCTGCGGATATGACGCATTTTCGCGGTGGCGGTGGCAGCGAGGACGCGCACCTCGGCCAGCGGCGGCCCGGCGGCGACGCGGCGGCCGAGTTCAGCGTCCGCCAGGGGCGGCCAGGTGGGCCAGCCGGGGCCGGCCAAGTTCGGGCGCACCGCGAGGAGCAGGCGCGCGGTGGCGGCCAGGAGCGCGGCGGCGGCTGCGCTGCCGGTGGCCAGGGCCGGCGTGTGCAGGTGCGTGGTGGCCGCGGCCGGGACGAGGGCGGCCAGGGCGGCTCCGGTGAGGGCGAGCAGCAAGCCCGCCTTGGTGTCGGTGCGGCCGAGTTCGGTGCGGAGGCCGGCCAGGGCGGTGTCGATGTCGGGCCGGGTCGGGGTGGTGGTCATCAGGGGCTCCTGCGGGAGTCGGGCCGGGTGGCGGCACGGGGGCGCCGTGCGGGGTTGGCTGAGGGGGTGCCTCGGGCGTGGCCCGATAGAGGGGCCGGTTCATTCGAGGCCGCTGGCGAGCCCGTCCAGCAGCACCCGCTCACACGCTCCCGGCCCGTCCACCCGGTCCACGAAGCCAGCGATCTCCGTGAGCGCGCACGTCATCGCCCACATCTCGCTATCGGGGACCGGCCCGGCCTGACCCCGCCAGGCCACCGCGTTGTGTCCCGCGAAAGCGCACGTCACGACCTGGCGCACCATCGGCAGGTCGGATGCCTCCACAATCGCGTCCCACCGCTGAACGATCTTGCGCATCAACGTCTCGATGAACCGCTCGCTGAACTGTTCACCGCCGGGCTGGCCGGCGCCGATCTGTTGCAGTGCGCCGCCTGCCGTGGCCGCCGCGATGCGCTCGCTCAGCTCCGGCACCTCATGCGCCCCGCTCGGATCGTCTACCGAGCGAAGACCGCTCACCTGGTCCCACGCCGCCTGAGCTGCGCCGATCATGACCCGGGAATTGGGCATCACCATGCCGGTGAGCGTAGCTGCGTGCCAGCACGGCTCGGGTGGCGAATGCGAGAACTGCCGGAGAGAAGACACCAGTTCGCACTGGGCGGCCCGTCACGCATGTGTGTTGAGCCTGGGGTTTCCCTTACGCGCGACCGCCGTCGTACGACAGCCGGGTGCGCTCGCCTGGGTGCTGCATGGTCAGGCCGCTGCCGGCGTGCACGGCCAACTCCCCACCCGGCTGCCTCGAACGCGGCGCGGAACGCGTCCTCGACGGCGGGGCGGTGGGCGCTGCTGCGGTCGGCGACACGGACCACGCAGCCGTGGTAGTGGTACGCGATCAGCACGTCTACAGGCGGCACCCGGACGCCGAGGTCCTGCACGGCGACGAGAGCGTGCGCGAGAGGCTCGGCGGCGTCCCGGATGCGGTCAGCAGTAGCCATCGGGCCAGTCTCCTCGGCTCCAGCAGAGTGAGGCAATAGGGGTGATCTCCCGTACGGAGGAGTCCCCTTGTCGGTGCCACCGCCTACTGTCGATGGTGTCCCGCTGCCTGGCTGCTCGGGGACGACACCACCGAAGGCCGACACCGATTGGTGCCGGCCTTCGCGGTCGCGGGCAGTGTCACCGCCAGGTGCCGCGCAGGGCCGTCACCGTGAAGCCGGGCCCGAAACCGACCATGAGACCGTCAGCACCGGCTGGCGGCGGGGTGGAGTGGGTGCGGCGTAGCACGTCCAGGACGCCGGCGCCACCGAGGTTGCCGTTCTCGGTCAGGGACGCGTAGGCGTGGCGGGCCGCAACCGCCGGGTCGAGGTCGAGGGCCCGGGCGACGTCCTCGATGATCCCCGGCCCTCCGGGGTGGATGACCACCCACGACGGGCGCCATCCATCCAGCCACTTCACCAGGTCCGGCATGGAGTCCCGGGGCGCCGCCGGTGCCATCTTCGTGCTCTCGAAGTGGAAGCCGGCGGCGTCCAGCCGTCCCCAGTACCGGTCGTCGCTGTCCGGCATCACCCACTCCCACGTCTCCTCGATGGCGAAGCCCGGGGCGAGCGGATCGGCGGAGACGACGCAGGCGGCGGCCGAGTCGCTGAACAACGCCTTGTAGATGGCGTGCTGAGGGGTCGTCTCGCTGCGGTGGTAGCTCGTCGACAGGACCTCGGACACGACGACCAGGACCCGAGTGCCGGGCCGCGCGCGGACGAGGTCGGTGGCCCGGACGAGCCCCTGGACGCCGCCGGCGCACGCCACGGTGGCCATGGGGATCCGAGCGACGTCCGGCCGCAGTCCGACGTCGCCGACGAGGGTGACGTCGAGCGTGGGTAGCGCCCAGACGGTGTGGCTGGTGATGACGGCGTCGATGTCGCCGGGGCTGAGGCCGGCCGAGGCGATCGCCTCGGTGGCCGCCTCGGCGGCCATGCGCCGGGCGTCCGCGTTCGCGGCCTGCGTGCGGGCCTCAACTCCGACCGGGGCTGCCGCCTCCTCGATCGGACGGCTCCAGTACAGCGTTTCGACGCCGGTCTGGCCGAGGTAGCGAAGCAGCGCCAGGAGTTTGGGGTGGTCGGGTAGGTGGGTGCGGTGGTCGTTCCGCAGGTCGTCGATGGTGATCGCGTGGTCTGCGAGGCGGACGGTCGGTGGGGTCACGTGTGCGTGCATGGTCGCCTCTCTGGTGGGGTCAGTGGGGTGTCGAGTCCCCCTCGGGGGTCTGGGTGCTCCGCGACGGCGACAGCGGGTGCTCGGTGCTGTAGATCACGATCATCAGCTGTGCCTCCGGGGAGGAGAGGGACGATGGGCACATCTCCACCCAACCGGGGCCGTCTTCCGGGTGGTTGACGGGCCGGACGGCCCCGCTCGGGTGGGCGTAGACGGGGCCGAACTCGTGGAGCGCCGCCGCGAGCAGCGGGTCGGCGAGCACGTCGTACTCAATGGACGCCAGCACCGGGTCGTCGGGGTGTTTGGCGCGGGCGACCAGGAGCTGGGGGACGATGGCGGGCAGCCAGCAGGACTCCCAGTCTCCGAGTACCTCCCGGGCTTCCGCCGCGAGCAGCATCCATCTCAGAATGTTGCGTGGTACGACGCACCGTGGGAACGACCTCGCCCACTCCTGGTTGAACACCAGGACGTTCCAGCGCCAGTCGGTCACGTAGGCCGATGCCCGGACTTGGTCGACGGCGCGCTGCCACCGGTCGATGGCGCGCCGCGCGGCTTCCCGCTGCGGGTAGAGGGGCGGCGGGTCGCTCGGGGGCTCGGCGCGGGAGGGGGCGCCGGTTCGCTGGGTGACGTACCAGAGCAGGCGCCACTCGTCGTCATCGAATCCGAGCAACTGGGCAACCTGGCGGAGCAGTTGCTCGGGCGGTGCTGAGTGGAAGCGGTTGTTCTCCAGGCGCTCATAGGTGCCGGCGGACCAGTGGAGGATCGCGTCGATCATTTCCTGGCTGCACCCGAGCCCGGCGGCGCGTCGGCCGCGGCCGTGTGCGTCTTCCACGCCGTACAGTGCCGGGTTGAGGTTCGCTCTGTGTCGCTCGAAAACCGCCTTAAGTGCCCGTTCCGGCGCGCTCTTCGCCATTGGGTGCTCCAACCACGTAGCCGACCCGGGACATCCTGGCAGCGCTTGGCCTGGGAATTCACCGTAAGAATCTTCCGGTCAAATGCCAGGGGAAACCGGCGGTCCATCCTGCATCCTGGACATCGTCGCCACGCTCCGTGCGCGAGTGATGGCAGGTTCGACACCCCATGAGCGGGCCGGGGCTATGTATCGGTCGGCCCCCCTGCGTCGGTCTCCGGTCCGCTCATGCCTGGGTGCTGACCTGCGCCAACCTCATGATCATTTGGGAGGGATTTGGGAGACGATCACTCGTACCGAGGCCGTAGGGAGGGTGTAGGCGAAGTGGTTCCACCGTGTACCCAACAGTGAAGCCCTGGCCAGAGGCTGGCTCTGACCAGGGCTTCCGTGCGCTAACCGCCTGGTGGCGCTGTGCCCCCAGCTGGATTCGAACCAGCGACACCCGCTTTAGGAGAGCGGTGCTCTATCCCCTGAGCTATGGAGGCAGGCGTGGTGGCCCCCGGGAGTTCCGGTCCCGGGAAGTTCCGGGGACAGCCTAGCGGACGGGGAGGGGGTGGGGGCGGGAGGCCGGGGGAGGGGGCAACCCACGGGCCGGGCGTCCAAGCGCCCGGCCCCCGAAACTCACCCCTTCGCCACCAACGACTCCGTATGCTCCCGTACCTGCTCCGGCGACAAGTACGCGTCCGTGTACTCGAAGTCGCGCAGCGTGGCGGGTTTGCGGGCGAGGAAGCCGATGCGGACGAAGTCGTCGCCGGCGGCGGCGTTGAGGGTCCAGTTGGTGAGGACGCGGGTCTTGGCGACGTTGGTGCGCAGGGCCATCAGGTGGTAGCCGCGGGCGACGGCCTGGGCGGGGAGGCCGCGCAGTTCGACGCCGAGGGGTTTGGAGACGGCGTCGCTGCCGCCGAGGTCGACCACGAGGCCGAGGTCCTTGTGGACGTAGGGCTGGAGCGGCTGGCCGCGCAGTTTGCGGATGAGGTTGTCGGCGAGGGCCTTGCCCTGGCGGTGGGCGTGCTGCGCGGTGGGCGGGCAGATGGCGCTGTCGCCCTTGGACAGGTCCGGCACCGCGGCCGAGTCGCCGAGCGCGAAGACGCCGTCCAGCCCCGGCACCGACATCTCGGGGGTGACCACCAGGCGTCCCTTGACCGTTTCGGCGCCCAGGGTGCCGATGAGCGGGCTGGCGGCGACGCCGGCGGTCCAGATCAGGGTGCGGCAGGGGAGTACGCGGCCGTCGGTGAAGGTCACCTTGTCCGGACCGGCCTCCGCGATCGAGACGCCCAGCGAGACCTCGATGCCGCGGTCGCGCAGGATCTCCAGCGCCTTCTGGCCGAGGCGTTCGCCCAGTTCCGGCATGAGCTTGGGGGCGATGTCGATCAGGTGCCAGCGGATCAGCCGGGGGTCCAGCCGCGGGTAGCGCTTGACCGCGGCGGTGGTCAGCCGTTGCAGGCAGGCCGCCGTCTCGGTGCCCGCGTAGCCGCCGCCGACCACCACGAACTGGAGGCGCGACTCGCGTTCCGCCGGGTCCTGGCTGGCGTCGGCCAGGTCGAGCTGGGCGATCACGTGGTCGCGGATGTAGGCGGCCTCGGCGAGGGTCTTCATCCCGCGCGCGTGTTCGACCAGGCCGGGGATGTCGAAGGTACGGGTGATGCTGCCGGGGGCGAGGACGAGGTGGTCGTAACGTTCGTAGTCCAGCTCATCGGTGATCTTGCGGACGACGGCGATCTTGGCCTTGGTGTCCACCCCGACCACCCCGCCGGGGACGATCCGGGTACGGTGCTTGGCGCTGCGCCGCAGCGAGACGGCGACCGACTGCGGGGAGAGCACACCGGCCGCCACCTGCGGCAGCAACGGCAGGTAGAGCTGATAGGCGAAGGGCGTGACCAGCGCGATCTCCGCCTCGCCCGGTACCAGCTTGCGCTCCAGGCGGCGTACGCATTCGACCCCGGCGAAGCCGGCGCCCACAACGAGAATCCTGGGTCGTGCCACGGTGTCCGTCCCTTCTCGGATGCGAGTTGCCCGCGGCGCACGCGCGCGTACGTGCGGTCCGCCGCGCGCCGCTGAAGGAACTCCTGCCCAGACCATCCTTGGGTAACGGGGGCGACGGCGCCCGTTGGAGGGGGCTGGAGGAGGGGCGGACGAGTGTGCCGCCGTCCCCTCCGGTCCCTTCCGGGCCGCGTCCCGGGCGTGCCGGGCGCGCCTCAGACCGCCGGATGCGTCCCGTGGACCAGGTCCCACGCCTCGCCGGTGTACCGCTCGCGCTCGCTCAGGGAGAGCGCCGGGAAGTAGTCCTTGAGGCTTTCGACGACCTGCTGCTCGGGCTCGTGGCAGTCACGCAGCAGGAAGATCGCCTTGTGCAGTATGGCGTTGTCCACGGTCGTTCCGTTTCGCTCGACACTTCAGGTGCCCGCCCGGCGCGGGCGGGCGATCACCACAGTACGCAGGGGACCTGTGGAAGATCGGCGAAGTGGCGAAGGTGTGGGCATCAGCACACCGCGGGCCGCGGTTCGCAGGTCAGCCGCGTGGCGCGGCCACCGGCTCCAGCAGCGCCGCCGGCACCTCCACCTCGCGTCCGCGCAACTCCTCGCCCAGCGCCTTGGCCTGCGGATCCGGCCGGGTGGAGGCGGCCACGCCGTCGCCGAGCAGACCGTGCACCACAAAGTTGACCGCCCGCAGGTTGGCCAGCTCGTAGCGGCTGACCTCCAAGTCAACCGCTTCCGGCAGCAGTTGACGCAGCCGTTCGGTGGTGAGCCAGGAACGCAGCCAGGCGTACCCGGCGTCGTCCCGGGCCCACAGCCCGACGTTGGCGTCCCCGCCCTTGTCGCCGGAGCGGGCGCCGACGAGCCGGCCCAGCGGCACCCGGACGAGCGGACCGGCCGGGACGGGCGTCGTCCCGGCCCGCGGGGCGCGCCGCAGGTGGGAGGCGCGGTACGGGCCGCCGGCCGGCGGACGGGGCACCGGCAGCCGTGTCCCGTCCGCCAGCACCACCTCCTGCGTGACCGCCCCGGCGTCCACCAGCGCGGGCCAGTGGACGCCGTACTCGGTGGGCTTCGGCGAGGCGTGCTCCAGGTACAGGCCGGGGTATCCGGCGAGCCCCGTCCCGGCGAGCGCGGTGAACAGGGCGCGCCCGACCTTCTCCGGGTCCGGGTCGAGCCAGGTGACGGTGAGCCGCGCGGTGCCCGGGGCGCCGGGCTCCAGGCGGGTGTCCACGCGCCGGAAGCGTTCGTCGCCGCCCACCGCGTCCCGTACCGAGGCCAGGGCGAACTCGGCCTTGGCCGGGATGTCCAGGCCGGTCAGCACGAAGGTGGCGGAATTGCGGTGGCCGCCACGGTAGTTGAGGCACACCTTGAGCGTCCTCGGCGCCGGCTCGCCCCGGGCGCCGCTGATCCGTACCCGGTCCGGGCCCTCCTGGGTGAGGCGGACGGTGTCGAAGCGGGCGATCACGTCGGGGTTGAGGTAGGCGGGCTGCGCGATCTCGTACAGCAGTTGCGCGGTGACCGTGCCGGTGGTGACCACGCCCGCGGTGCCCGGGTGCTTGGTGATCACGCACGAGCCGTCGGCGGAGATCTCGGCGATCGGGAAGCCGGGGTGGACGGGGTCGGGTATCTCGGTGAAGAAGGCGTAGTTGCCGCCGGTGGCCTGGGCGCCGCATTCGATGACGTGGCCGGCGGTGACCGCCCCGGCGAGCCGGTCCCAGTCGTCCAGGGCCCAGTCGAACGCCCACGCGGCCGGCCCGGTCACCAGCGCCGCGTCGGCGACCCGGCCGCAGATCACCACGTCGGCGCCGGCCCGCAGCGCCCGCGCGATGCCCCAGCCGCCGAGGTAGGCGTTGGCGGTGACCGGTTCGACCCCGGCGGCGGCGAGCGGCTGCCCGGTGCCGAGGTGGGCGAAGGTCTCCCCGTCCGCCTGGAGGGCGGCCAGCCGGGGCAGCAGGTCGTCGCCCTCGACATGGGCGACGACCGGGTCGAGCCCGGCGAGCCCGGCTAGTTCGCGCAGCCGGCGCGCGAGCCCGGCCGGGTCGAGCCCGCCCGCGTTGACCACCACCTTGATGCCGCGCCGCAGGCAGGTGGCGAGCACGTCGTTCATCTGCGCCAGGAACGACACCGCGTACCCGGCCCCGGGGTCGCGCCGCCGGGCCTTCCACAGCAGCAGCATGGTGAGTTCGGCGAGGTAGTCGCCGGTGAGCACGTCGATCGGGCCGCCCTCCACCATCTCCCGGGCCGCGGCGAGCCGGTCGCCGTAGAAACCGGAGCAGTTGGCGATGCGCAGCGTGTCCGGCCGGGGTGCCGGTGGCGTCGGGGTGGTCATGGACGTCCCTCCCTGGGGTCCGCGGATGCGCTAACTGGTTACCCGCGGGTACGGCAGGGTACGCGGACCCGTGGCGGCGGGGGTACGGCCCCGTACGGCGTAACCGGGGCGGCGCGGGGTACCCGGGGTGCCGACACTGGCGACAGGGCGGCACCGCAGCACCGCGGTCCCGTCCGGCACCGCAGCTCGTCCGCACCGCAGCCAGGAGGAACCGTCATGTCCCTGCTCTGCCGCAAGGACCTGGGTCTGCTCGCCGTGCGTCTGGGGGTGGGCGGGGTGCTCTTCGCGCACGGCGCCCAGAAGCTCTTCGGCTGGTTCGGCGGCGGTGGCCTGGAGAGCACCGCCACGCAGATGGAAGGCATGGGGTTCCGCCCCGGCCGGCGCAGTGCGGTGCTGGCGGGCGTCGGCGAGGCCGGCGGCGGCACGCTGCTCGCGCTGGGGCTGGCGACCCCGGTCGGCGGCGCCATGGCGGCCGGGGCGATGGCGACCGCCGCGGCGGTCCACGCGCCCGCCGGGTTCTTCCTCCAGACCGGCGGCTTCGAGTACCCCGCGGTGCTCGGTTGCGCCGCCGCCGGCCTGGGCATCGCCGGCCCCGGCCGCTGCTCCTTCGACCACTCCATGGGCAACGTCTTCAACCGCACCTGGCAACTGGCCACCGCCTTCACGGTGACCGCCGCCGTCACCGCCGCCGTGATCAACCGCCGCGTCGTGGTGCACAAGTGGCAGCCCCACGAACCCGAGGAAGCCCCCGCCCCGCCCGCGACCTGACCCCGCCCGCTCCAGAAGGGACGCCACCGTGCCGGAACGCAACGCGCCGGAAGGCCCGCCGCAGCCCGAGGGCACCCCGCCGGGCGGCGCCGACGGGTCCGGGGCGATGGACGGGTCCAGTGCCGCCCGGGGCGGGTTCCTCGGCGAGTTGCAGGATGCCGTCTCGTTCCGCGCCGCGTTCCTGCTGCTCGGGGTGTTCCTCGTCGAGCTGGGCTTCGTCGTCTCGTACCTGGGCGCCTTCCACTCGCCCACCCCGCGCCGGATCCCGGTGGCCGTGGTCGCCCCGGCCCAGGTGTCCGGGCAGGTGGTGGCGAGGCTCAACGCGCTGCCGGGGGACCCGGTGCGGGCGACCCCGGCACCGGACGCGGCCACCGCCCGCCGGCAGGTGCTGCGGCGTACGGTGGACGCCGCCTTCCTCGTCACCCCGCCCTCCGGCGCCGCCACCCCCACCGACCAGCTCGTCGTGGCCTCCGCGGGCGGCCCCTCCGTGGCGCAGACCGCGGCCCAGATCGCCCAGCAGGCCGAACGGGCCGAGGGACGCGCCGTGCGCATCGTCGACATCCGGCCGCCCAACCCCGCCGACGGGCGCGGCCTCAGCTCGTTCTACCTGGTCATCGGGTTGGTCGTGGGCGGATACCTGGGCGCCGCCGCGCTCGGGATGTCCTACGGGACGCGCCCGGCCAACCTGCACCGGGTCACCATCCGGCTGGGCGCCCTCGCGGTGTACGCCGCCGTCTCGGGGCTGGCCGGGGTGATCGTGGTGGACCCGGTCTTCGACGCGCTGGGCGGACACTTCTTCGAGCTGTGGGGGATCGGGGCGCTCACGGTGCTGGCGGCGGCGGCCGTGGGCATGGGGTTGCAGGTGGTCTTCGGGCAGGTGGTCGGGATCGCGCTGGCCCTGCTGGTCTTCGTGATCCTGGGCAACCCCAGCGCGGGCGGCGTCTACCCGTCGCCGCTGCTGCCGCCGTTCTGGAGCGCGATCGGCCAGGCGCTGCCCACCGGGGCGGCCACCACGCTGGTGCGCGACACCGCCTACTTCCACGGCCACGGCACGAGCCTCGCGTGGTGGGTGCTGACCGCCTGGACGGTCGGCGGTGTCCTCGCCGCCTTCCTCGGCGCCCTCCTGCTGCGCGGCCGGGGCGTCCTCCCGGCGCCCGCCCCGGCCTGGCCCCGGTCGCGTGGCGCACGTCACAGCCGGCGCTGAAATATCCGGGGAGGGCTTCCCCGTTTCACCAGGTGTCCGGGGAAGCGGGGAGAAGTTTTCCGGTTCCGCGGGCGGCGTTCCGGCGCGTCCGCGCGGTCGGTGGTTCTTCGGGGAAGGGAGGTCGTGATGGGCAAGGTCGTCGAGCGGGTGGGCGCCGTGGCCGTCGGCGGCACCCGCTCCAGGGAACCGCGGCTGCGGGCGGACGCGTCACGCAACCGGGAGCGGATCGTCGCCGCCGCCCGCGAGGCACTCGTCGAGCAGGGAGCCGACATCCCGCTGGACGAGGTGGCCCGCCGGGCCGGGGTCGGCAACGCCACCCTCTACCGGAACTTCGCCGACCGCCGCGAACTGGTCCGCACCGTGACGCTCTCGGTGCTGTACCGGACGGCCGAACGCGCCGAAGCCGTACTGGCCGAGGAGGCGGACGTCTTCGATGCCCTCTGCCGTTTCGTGCACGACGCGGCCGAGGAACGGGTCGGCGCCCTGTGTACCTTGCTCACCGGTGCCTTCGACGACGGCGACCCCGAACTGGACGCCGCCCGCGACCACTTGGCCGCGGCCGTCGACGCGCTGGTGGACCGCGCCCGCTCCTCCGGCCGGCTCCGCCCGGATGTGGGCGTGGGTGACCTGATGGTCGCCCTCTCGCAGCTCAGCCGCCCGCTGCCGGGCACCGGACGCTGCGAACTCGACCAGTTCCTCCACCGGCACCTGCAGTTGTTCCTCGACGGCCTGCGCGCACCCGCGCGATCCGTCCTGACCGGCTCCCCCGCGACGCTGGAAGACCTCCAGAAGAAATCCTGAGTTCACACCCGCACGCCACACTCACCTTTGCCTTCACCACTACCCCTGCCCATGCCCGACGGCACCGCCGGGAGCGGGCAGCGCTGTCGCCGACGGCGCTGACGACGCCCGCCCGGCACCGGCAACGCCCCGAAAATCAGGGGCGTTCCCGACTGATCCCGCATAGCATCACCAAACGTCCCAAAGTAATCCCCTCCTGCCCTCCGCATCACTAGGTGGACCTCTTCATGCCTGCTCGGCCCTCCCCGACCGCCGCCCCCGCCGCGGGGCTCGACCCCAAGCGCTGGAAAGCGCTGGTCTTCATCGCCATCGCGCAGTTGATGGTCGTCCTCGATGGCACGATCGTGAACATCGCGCTCCCCTCCGCCCAGCACGACCTCGGCATATCCGACGGCAACCGGCAGTGGGTCATCACCGCCTACACCCTTGCCTTCGGCGGACTGCTGCTGTTCGGCGGCCGGATATCCGACCTCGCCGGACGCAAGCGTGCCTTCATCGTCGGCCTGATCGGCTTCGCCGGGGCCTCCGCGCTCGGCGGCGCCGCGGTCAACACCGGCATGCTGCTCGGCGCCCGGGCCCTGCAGGGTGTCTTCGGCGCGCTGCTGGCCCCGGCCGCGCTCTCCCTGCTCGCCGTGACGTTCACCGAGGCCAAGGAGCGCGCCAAGGCGTTCGGTGTCTTCGGCGCCATCGCCGGTGGCGGTGCCGCCCTCGGCCTGATCCTCGGCGGGGTGCTCACCGAGTACCTCAACTGGCGCTGGGCGCTCTTCGTCAACATCTTCTTCGCCGTGATCGCCGCCCTCGGCGCGGCCGCCAACGTCAACGAGCCCGTCGGCAGCCGCAACCCCAGCCGGCTCGACATCCCCGGCGTCCTGCTCGCCACCGCCGGCCTGGTCGCCCTCGTCTACGGCTTCACCCGCGCCGAGAGCGACGGCTGGTCCGCCGGGGTGACCATCGGCCTGTTCGTCGGCGCCGCCGTGCTGCTCGTCGCGTTCGTCGTCGTCGAGTCGTTCGTCAAGGCCCCGCTGCTGCCGCTGCGCGTGGTCACCGAACGGAACCGGGCGGGCGTCTACCTCTCGCTGGGCCTGGCCGTGATCGCCATGTTCGGCCTCTTCCTCTTCCTCACCTACTACCTGCAGATCGTCAAGGGTTACTCCCCGATCACCACCGGCCTCGCCTTCCTGCCGATGGTGGCCGGCATGATCACCGGGTCCACCCAGATCGGCACCCGGCTGATGACCCGCGTCCCGCCGCGCTTCCTGATGGCCCCCGGCTTCCTGGTGGCGGCGCTCGGCATGCTGATCCTCTCCCAGATCTCGGTGGACAGCGCCTACGCCTCGGTGGTCCTGCCCGGCCTGGTCCTGCTCGGGCTCGGCATGGGCACCGCGTTCATGCCCGCGATGAGCCTGGCGACCTACGGGGTGCAGCCCCGGGACGCCGGTGTCGCCTCGGCGATGGTCAACACCTCGCAGCAGGTGGGCGGTTCGATCGGCACCGCGCTGCTGAACACCATCGCGGCCAGCGCCACCACCGCCTACGCCACCGCCCACGTGGCCGGGGTGCGCACCCCGCAGGCGGTCGCGCGGCTCAAGCTCGACGCCATGGTGCACGGCTACTCGACGGCGATCTGGTGGGCGCTGGGCATCCTGGTGGTCTCCTCCGCGATCGCCTTCGCGCTGCTCAACGCCGGTCACCAGGGCGGCTCCGCCCCGCTGGCGTCCGGCGGGACGCAGGACGAGGAGATCGAGGTGCCGATCCCGGTGATCGCGCACTGACGCCTCGCCGAGGCCGTCGAGGTCGCTGAGGCTGCTGAGGTTCGGGTCCCGTCCCCGGTGGGGGCGGGACCCGGCTCGTTTTTGAAGGTTCAAGCAGCCGTAGTCTTGGCATATGGCGACGACGGAACCTCGTTGGCTGGACGAGCGGCAGCAGAAGACCTGGCGTGCCTACATGGCCGCCACCCAACTGCTCTCCGACCACATCGACCGGCAGCTCCAACGGGACTCCGGCATGCCGCACACCTACTACAGCCTCCTGGTGTGGCTCTCCGAGACCCCCGGCCGCCGGATGCGCATGACCGAACTCGCCGAACGGTCCAAGATCACCCGCAGCCGCCTCTCGCACGCGATCTCCCGCCTGGAGAAGGACGGCTGGGTACGCCGCGAGGACTGCGCCACCGACCGGCGCGGCCAGATGGCCGTCCTCACCGAGCAGGGCTTCAAGGCCCTCCGGACGGCCGCCCCCGGCCACGTCGAGGCGGTGCGCACCGCCGTGTTCGACCGGCTCACCGAGGAACAGGTCGGACAACTCGGCGAGATCATGCGCACGATCGCCGAAGGGCTCGCCCCGCAGGGCCGCCCCGACCTGCCCTGGCTGCGGTGACGGAGATCTCATCGAGGACGCGGACGCGCCGCCGAAGCAGTGGCGGCCCCCGCCCCGGAGCCTTGACGACCAGGGTCGCACCGCCTCTGAGCTGCGCGGATACCACGGTCGACGTCCGCGGGCCGAACGGGGCCGACGCGGCGCGGCCCGCAGGGTACCGCATGATCGCCGAATTCGTTGATCCACTTGGGAATTCTGTCCCGATTGCAGTCGTTGTTTCCCGGTGAGTGGGCACCCGTGGAGTGAGCCGGAGGGAGGGACACCGTCCGGGACACACCGGATGTCCAGGCCGGGAGCGACAGCCTCCCGACAGGAACGTGACCGCATCACGCAGAGGGAGCACGCATGGCAACCCGTGCCGTCGCCCGCCGTCAGTCCGACGGGCCCAGCAGCGTTCGCGCCACCGGCGGCGAGGTGGCCGACCGCGATCTGGTCGGCATGTACCTCGACGAGATCGCGCGGACCCCGCTCCTCGACGCGGCGCAGGAGGTCGAGCTCTCCCGGGTCATCGAGGCCGGGGTCTACGCCCAGCACCTCCTGGACGAGGGGAAGAGCGCCGAGGGGGCCACCGAGGAGGAGCTGCGCGCCCTGGTGGACGCCGGTGAGCGCGCCAAGGACGTCTTCATCCGCTCCAACCTGCGCCTGGTGGTGGCCGTCGCCCGGCGCTACCCGCGCAGCGGCCTGCCGCTGCTCGACCTGATCCAGGAGGGCAACGCGGGTCTGGTCCGGGCGGTGGAGAAGTTCGACTACACCAAGGGCTTCAAGTTCTCCACCTACGCGACCTGGTGGATCCGCCAGGCGATCACCCGGTCGATAGCCGACCAGTCGCGCACCATCCGCCTGCCGGTGCACCTCGTGGAGGAGCTGGGCCGCATCCGCCGGGTGCAGCGCGAGTTCAACCGCGAGCACGGACGCGACCCGGAGCCCGCGGAGATCGCCGCCGAACTCGGCGCCAGCCCCGAGCGCGTCGTCGACGTCCTCGACTGGGCCCGCGACCCGGTCAGTCTCAACATGGCGGTGGACGACGAGGGCGAGACCCAGTTCGGCGACCTGGTCGAGGACACCTCGGCGGCCTCACCGGAGGACTCGGTGCTGGTGATGCTGCGCCGCGAGGAGCTGGAGGAGCTGATCGGCCGCCTCGACGGCCGCACCGCCTCCATCATCCGTGCCCGCTACGGCATGGAGGACGGCAAGGAACGCACCCTCACCGAGGTCGGCAAGCAGCACGGCCTCACCCGGGAACGCATCCGCCAGATCGAGAAGCACGCCCTGGTCGAGCTCAAGCGCATGGCGCGCGACACCGGTCTCGCCTACGAGGCCGCCTGACCCCGTCCTCCTCGCACCAAGGAGCCGCCTTGCCCCCCGATCCGCCACCCCTCACCGTCCCCTGCCCCGAAGCCCCGGCGAGCCCTGAGCACGCCGGGGCTCGCGCATCCCGCACCGGCGCGGGAGGCGGCCCGGCGCGGCCGTACGCTTGAGGCATGAGCACGCCTCCCGAGCCGACCGGCCTCGTCTTCGACGACCCCCTGGACCAGCCGTCGCCGGACGACACCGACCGGGGCTGGGGCGACCGCCCCGCGACCGTCTCCTCCGCCGCCGACCTGGCACGCTTCCTGGACGAGAAGCCCCCTCACCACCTCTGAGGCCGCCGCCCGGCTACGCCTCCTCGCCGGAGCCGGAGCCCGGGCCCGGGCCCGATCCCGCGTCGGACCGGGAGCGCTGCGCGACCACGGAGGCCCCGGGGGACTGGGCGCGGAGGGCGTCGCGGATCTCCCGCAGGAGCACGATGTCGGGGGTCTCCTCGGCCGGTTCGGGCTCCTTGTCCTGGGCGAGCTTGGCCGTGCGCCGGGCGAGGAAGCGGGACATCGGGACCACCATCAGGAAGTAGACGACGGCCGCGGTGATCAGGAAGTTGAGCACGGCGCCCAGCACCGAGCCCCACGCCACGGCCACCCCCTGCGTCACCTTGCCCGTGGCGTCCACCGTGCACGGGGCCTTGATGCACAGCGTGTAGCCCGCCAGGTCCTTGGTGCCGAAGGCGCCGACCACCGGGTTGATCACCCCGTTGACCACGGAGTTCACGATGTTGGTGAACGCCGCGCCGATGACCACCGCGACGGCCAGATCGACCACGTTGCCGCGCATCATGAACTGTTTGAAGCCGCTGAGCAGCCCCTGCTTCTTCTCACTCGCCGTGTCGCTCAAGGCGCCGACCTCACTCATGCCGATGACAGAACGGCTCCGCAACCTAGAGGACCCCGGGCGGGGGCTGTCCAATCGGCCGTGCGCACGGGTGAACGAGGAAGGGGGGGCAGCGGCTCAGCGCGGCGGCTCGGCACACCCCGCGCCCGGCCTCGGCGGGGGAGCGGCACCGGCCGCGCAGGCGCCGCCACCCGTGGTCGCCGCCGTCGCCGCGGCGGCGAGCGCCGCGGCCGTCAGCGCCAGACCGGCCGTGCGGGACCGGCGCCTTCGGCGGACGAACCGCCGGGCGTGCGCGGGACCGCCGCCGGCCACCCGGATCGGGGGCAGCTCCGGCACCCCCTGGCACGGCGGCAGGGCACGCTCGAAACGGCGTGCGGGCTGGGCGGGAAACAACTGGCGAGCCATGACGACCACCGCTTCCGTCGGATGTCGGATGCCGCGGCCCGGGCGTTCCCGGCCGTGCCGGGGCCCGTCCGCACCACCGCGTCGGACGGCGCCACCCGGCCGGGCGTTCCCGGGCCGATCCGCCCGGCGGACCGGACGGACGCCCCCTACGATGCCGTGGTTTCCGCGATCGCGGGCAAGCCTGTGGACGACCCACAGGCTGTGGACAACTCCGTCACCTCGTCGGGTGGTCCACCAGGGCGTCCAGCCCGGTGTCGAGGCCGTCGAGGGCGTGCGCGCACAGGCAGTCGCGGGCCTCGGTGGCGGGGAGCGCGGCGACGACGTCGAAGAGCACGGTGCGCAGCCGGTCGACGTTGGCCGCGAAGACGGCGAGGACCTCGTCGTGGGAGACGCCCTCGCCGGTCTCGGCACCGGCGTCCAGATCGGTGACGAGCGTCAAGGAGGTGTAGCACAGGCCGAGTTCACGGGCGAGGACCGCTTCGGGGTGACCGGTCATGCCCACCACCGACCAGCCCTGCGCCGCGTGCCAGCGGGATTCGGCGCGGGTGGAGAAGCGCGGCCCCTCCACGACCACCAGCGTGCCGCCGTCCACCGCGGGCCAGCCGCCGGCCCGGGCGGTGGCCACCGCCGTCCGCCGCCCCACCGGGCAGTAGGGGTCGGCGAAGGCCACGTGGACGACGTTGGGCACGGTGCCGTCCGGCAGCGCCTCGCCGTCGTAGTAGGTCTGGACGCGGGACTTGGTGCGGTCCACGATCTGGTCCGGGACGAGCAGCGTGCCCGGCCCGTACTCCGGGCGCAGCCCGCCCACCGCGCAGGGGCCGAGCACCTGGCGCACGCCGACCGACCGCAGCGCCCACAGGTTGGCGCGGTAGTTGATGCGGTGCGGCGGCAGGTGGTGCTTGCGGCCGTGCCGGGGGAGGAAGGCCACCCGGCGGCCGGCCACCTCACCGAGGAAGAGCGAATCGCTCGGCGGGCCGTACGGCGTCTCGACCGTGATCTCCGTCACGTCGTCGAGGAACGCGTAGAAACCGGAGCCGCCGATGACCCCGATCCCGGCCTGATGGGCGAAACCGTCGCCGGGCCCCCCGTGGGGGACCCCGCCGAGGTCCGCGCCGCCGTCACCTACGTTGCCGCTGCTGTCCGCCATGGCCACACCCTAACGGGGCACGCCCGCGGCGCCAGGGGGCCGGCAGCGGCACCCTTGGGCGTCAGGCGGCGGAGCTGGTGCTCGCGGCCGACGACGAGCCCGACGACCCGGAGGACGACGAGCCCGACGAGGACGAGGACTTGGCGTCCGAGCCGTTCGAGGAGCCGGACTTGGCGGCCGGGCTGCTGCTGGACGAGGAACCGCGGCTGTCGGTCCGGTAGAAGCCGGAACCCTTGAAGACGACACCCACCGCGGAGAAGACCTTGCGCAGGCGGCCCTGGCAGCTCGGGCACTCGGTGAGCGCGTCGTCGCTGAACTTCTGCACCGCCTCGAGGCCCTCGCCGCACTCGGTGCACTGGTACTGGTAGGTCGGCACTTGCTCCTCCTGGCACTCTCACTCGATGAGTGCTAACGACGCTCCATAGTGCAGCATTCCCGCCCGTCAGTCCACCGAGAGCCGCATCACTCGCCCGCCCGGCGCACGCTCACCCCTGGACCGACGCCCGCGCCGCCAGCCGTCCGCGCAGCGCCACCAGCACCAGCGCGGCCACCGCGGTACCGGCCAGCGGCACCAGGAAACCGGTGCTCGGGCCGAGGTGGTCCGCGAGCTGACCGGCCACCGTGGAGGCCGCGGCCTGCCCCAGCCCCACCGCACCGGTCAGCCAGGTGAACGCCTCCGTGCGCGCCGAGGCCGGCACCAGCGTCTCCACCAGGGTGTAACCGGTGATCAGCGACGGCGCGATGCACAGCCCGACCAGCAGCCCCGCACCACCCAGCAGCGGCACCGAGTGCAGCGCCCACAGCGGGGTGCACGCCAGCGCCAGCAGCGGGTAGGCGGTCAGCAGCCGGCGCTGCGGCGTCGACTTCCAGGCGATCGCGCCGCACACCACCCCGGTGAGCATGTTCCCGGCCGCGAACGTGCCGTACAGCAGCCCGTTGATGCCCGGCTCGCCTATCGACTGGGTGAACGCGGTCAGCGACACCTGCATGCCGCCGAAGACCGCGCCGATGCCCAGGAACGCGCCGGCCAGCACCCGTACCCCCGGTACCGACAGCGCCGAGACGCGGGTGCCGCGTTCCCCGGCGACGCGCGGGCCGGGCTTGGGCGCGGTACGGCGCTGCGCGGCGAAGAACAGGCCGCCCAGGAGCGTCAGCCCCGCCTCGGCGACCAGCCCGGCGGCCGGGTGCACCGAGGTGCACAGCGCGGTCGCCAGCACCGGTCCGATCACGAAGGTGAACTCGTCCGTCACCGACTCGAACGCGGCGGCCGTCGCCATCAGCGGGGTGCCGCCCAGCCGGTCCGCCCAGCGGGCCCGCACCATCGGCCCGACCTGCGGCACCGAGGCGCCCGAGGGCACCGCGGCGGCCAGCAGCGCCCACAGCGGGGCGTGCCCCAGCGCCAGGGCGATCAGCAGCGCCACCGAGGCGGCGTGCACCAGCACGCCCGGCAGCAGCACCGCGCTCTGCCCGAAGCGGTCGGCCAGCTTGCCGCTCTGCGGTGCGAAGAGCGCCATCGACACACCGGTGACCGCGGAGACCGCGCCGGCCGTGCCGTACGAGCCGGAGGTGTGTTCCACCAGCAGCACGATGCCGATGGTGAGCATCGCGAACGGCTGACGGGCGACGAAGCCGGGGAGCAGGAACGTCCAGGCGCCCGGGGAGCGCAGGAGCTGCCCGTACCCGGGACGCCGCGAGGCGTCACCGGGCGGTCGGGCCTCGGGGCGCCGCTGGGCGCCCCGCCCCGCTGCGGGGTCCGGCGGTTCGGGTCGCGCGTGCTCGTTCTCGGTGACCGTGGACGCCACGGCCTGGGCCTTTCTGCCGCCTGGTAGCGCATCGGGTGGTGGTGCCACGCGCGATGCGCCGAGAGCTGTCCTCTCGCGCAGTGCCCGCGGTAGATACCGGGCCCGCGCCGAGCGAGGTGGCTCGGGGGCCCTGGCCGCCGTACGGTCGCGCCAGCTCTGCGTCAGGCAGAGTTGGGGGTTTACAACGTCCGACCATAGTAACGGTAAAGAATCCGTGGTCAGCCCCGGTGACCCGGGTCACCCGGCGGGCGGGTGCGGATCCGGCCACGCGATCGGGGGATCTGGCCGGAAACCGCCGTCACGTCCGCCGCCGGTCCTCCGCCGGGGTGCCCAGCCAGCCGGCCAGCTTGCCGCCGCTGCCGACCGCCCGCAGCCGCCGTTCCGCCGCGTCGCGGACCTGGTCGGTGGCGACCACCAGCAGCTCGTCACCGCGCCGCAGCACGGTCTCCGGCCCGGGGACGAAGCTCTTGCCCTCCCGCACCACCAGGGTCACCCCGGAGCCGGACGGCAGCCGCAGCTCGCCCACCTCCACGCCGTGCATCCGGGAGCGCTCCGGTATCGACACCGACAGCAGGTGCCCGCGCAGCCGTTCCAGCGGCGCGGACTCTATGCCCAGGTCGGCGGCGGCCTCCGGGGTGCCCAGCCGCAGCCGGGTGGCGAGCCAGGGCAGGGTGGGCCCCTGCACCAGGGTGGAGACGATCACCAGCACGAAGACGATGTTGAAGATCCGGTGGCTGTCCGCCACCTGGTGCACCACCGGGATGGTGGCCAGCACGATCGGCACCGCCCCGCGCAGCCCGGCCCAGGACAGCAGCACCTGCTCCCGCCACCGGATCCGCAGCGGCGCCAGCGTCGCCGTCACCGACAGCGGCCGGGCCACCAGCGTCAGCGCCACCCCGATGACGATCGCCGGGATCAGGTCCTCGCCCAGCTCACGCGGGTTGACCAGCAGCCCCAGCAGCACGAACATGCCGATCTGGGCCAGCCACGCCACCCCCTCGGCGAAGCCACGGGTGGCCGGCCGGTGCGGCAGCGCGGCGTTGCCCAGCACCAGCGACGCCAGGTAGACCGCGAGGAAGCCGCTGCCGTGCGCCAGCGCGCCCCCGGCGTACGCCAGCACCGCCAGCGCCATCACCGCTATCGGATACAGACCGGAGGCGGGCAGCGCGACATGGCGCAGCGCGAGCGCGCCCAGCTTGCCGACGGCCAGGCCCACCGCCGCGCCGATGGCCAGCTCCGCGGCGATCGTGGCGATCAGCACGTACCAGTGGTCCACCGGGCCGGCCGAGCTGAAGGCGACGACCAGGATCACCACCGGGGCGTCGTTGAAGCCGGACTCGGCCTCCAGGACGCCGTTGAGCCGGGCCGGCAGCGGCACCTTGCGCAGCACCGAGAAGACCGCGGCGGCGTCCGTGGAGGAGACCACCGCGCCGATGATGAGCGACGGCCGCCAGTCGAGACCCGTCAGGTAGTGCGCGGCGGCGGCGGTGACCCCGACGCTGATCGCCACCCCCGCGGTGGAGAGCGCCACCGCGGCCGGCACCGCCGGTCTGATCTCTTTCCACTTGGTGCCCAGACCGCCCTCGGCGAGGATCACCACCAGCGCCGCGTACCCCAACACCTGTGTCAGCTGGGCGTCGTTGAACCGCACCCCGATGCCGTCCTGACCCATCACGACACCGAGGCCGAGATAGATCAGCAGGCTCGGCAGGCCGCTTCGGGACGACACCCTGACCGCCGCTACGGCGACCAGCAGTACCGCTGCGGAGACCAGCAGGATCTGGTTGAGGCGGTCGACAGACAGTGCGCGGTCCTTCCGTTAAGGGGGCGGGCCGGAACGGGAGTTCGTTTCCCTGCCTAACATTTTACCTGTACTTGAAATTCCGGGGTCCGCGTCCCCCGTGGTCCGTGGCTGCCCATATGGTTGCTGCCAGCACTTCGGTCCACCCTGCCCCGCGAAGGACAGCGATGCCCGCCAACCCCTCCGGCCCGCCCGCGAAGAAGAAGGGCCGCCGCGCACGACTCGTCGTGATCCTCGTGGTGCTCCTGCTCGTGGCAGGCATCGGCTACGGGTCGTACTGGAGCGTCAGTACGGTCCGAGCCTCGTTCCCGGTGACCACCGGCACCCTGAAGCTCAACGGGCTCACCGCGCCGGTCCAGGTCAAACGTGACGACCACGGGATTCCGCAGATCTACGCGGACGACGCCGCCGACCTCTTCCGCGCCCAGGGCTACGTCCAGGCCCAGGACCGCTTCTGGGAGATGGACGTGCGCCGCCACCTGACGGCGGGCCGGTTGTCCGAGATGTTCGGTTCCGGGCAGGTGGAGAACGACGCGTTCATCCGCACCCTCGGCTGGCGCCGCGTCGCCCAGCAGGAATGGGACACCCAGCTGTCCCCCACCGCCAAGGCGTACCTGCGGGCCTACTCCGACGGCGTCAACGCCTACCTGTCCGGCCACCACGGATCCGCCCTGTCGGTGGAGTACGCGGTGCTGGGGCTGACGCACAGCTACACCCCGGAGCGGTGGACCCCGGTCGACTCGATCTCCTGGCTCAAGGCGATGGCCTGGGACCTGCGGAGCAACATCAAGGACGAGATCGACCGCGCCCTGATGACCAGCCGGTTGACCCCGGCCCAGATAGCGCAGCTGTACCCCGAGTACCCGTACGGCCGCAACCGCCCGATCACCGGCGGCGGTTCGGTCACCCCGGACGGCTCCGAGTACGTGCCGGCCGGCCGCACCGCCACCGGGGGCGGCCAGACCACCTCGCAGCGCTACCCGAACGCGCAGCTGTCCGCGCTCAGCCGCACCATCGACCAGCTGCCCGCGCTCCTCGGCCCCTCCGGCAACGGCATCGGCTCCAACTCCTGGGTGGTTTCCGGCACGTACACCACCACCGGCAAGCCGATGCTCGCCAACGACCCGCACCTGGCGCCCCAGATGCCGTCGCTGTGGTACCAGATGGGGCTGCACTGCCGCACCGTGAACGCCGCCTGCCCCTACGACGTCTCCGGCTACACCTTCTCCGGCATGCCCGGCGTGGTCATCGGCCACAACCAGGACATCGCCTGGGGCATGACCAACATGGGCGCCGACGTCACCGACCTGTACCTGGAGAAGGTCACCGCCGACAGCTACCTGTACGACGGCAAGCAGGTGCCGTTCCGGACCCGGCAGGAGACCATCAAGGTGGCCGGCGGCAGCAGCCGGGTGATCACCGTGCGGGAGACCAGGGACGGCATGCCGCTGATCTCCGACCGCAGCGACGAGATGGCCGAGGTGGGCCAGAACGCCCCCGTCGGCCAGACCGCCCCCGACCGCCGCGACGGCTACGCGGTGGCGCTGCGCTGGACCGCGCTGACCCCGGGGAAGACGATGGAGGCCGTCTTCGAGCTCGACCGGGCCACCGACTTCACCCACTTCCGCAAGGCCGCCCAGGACTTCGCGGTGCCCGCGCAGAACCTCGTCTACGCCGACACCAGGAACAACATCGGCTACCAGGCGCCCGGCATGATCCCGGTCCGCCACAAGGTCACCGGCGGCATCCCCGACGACGGCCGCTACCCGGTGCCCGGCTGGGACCCCGACTACCGCTGGACCGGCTACATCCCGGCCGCCGCGCTCCCTTGGGAGTACAACCCCAAGCGCGGCTACATCGTCACCGCCAACCAGGCCGTCACCGACAAGAAGTACCCCTACCTGCTCACCGACGACTGGGGCTACGGCACCCGCAGCCAGCGCATCAACGACCTGATCGCCTCCAAGATCGCCGGTGGCGGCAAGATCTCCATGGACGACATGCAGTCCATGCAGATGGACGACAGCAGCGAGATCGCCAAGCTGCTCGTGCCCTACCTGCTCAAGGTCGACATCTCCGACCCCTACGTCCGCCAGGCCCAGCAGCTGCTGGAGGGCTGGGACTTCAACCAGGACGGCGACTCCGCGGCGGCGGCCTACTTCAACGCCGTGTGGCGCAACGTCCTCAAACTCGCCTTCGGCAACAAGCTGCCCAAGGAGGTCCGCCCCAAGGGCCAGTGCCTGCGCGTACCGCCCGCCGGCGGCTCCGGCCCGGTGGACGACCTGGGCACCCCCAAGCTGGTCACCGAATGCGGTCAGCGCGACCCCGCCGAGGCGCAGCCGGACGGCGGCGACCGCTGGTTCGAGGTGGTCCGCGCGATCCTGCCGGACGCCACCAACCCGTGGTGGAACACCTCCACCACCGGCGCCAAGAACGGCACCGACCGCGACCAGCTGCTCGCCAAGGCCATGAAGGACGCCCGCTGGGAGCTGACCTCCAAGCTCGGCAAGGACATCAACACCTGGAGCTGGGGCCGGCTGCACAAGATGACGCTGCGCAACCAGACCCTGGGCACCCAGGGCCCGGCCATCGTCAAGTGGCTGCTCAACCGCGGCCCCTGGCAACTCGGCGGCGGTGAGGCCGCGGTGAACGCCACCGGCTGGAACGCGGCGGCCGGCTACGACGTCGTCTGGGTGCCGTCGATGCGGATGATCGTCAGCCTCGACGACTTCGACAAGTCCCGCTGGATCAACCTCACCGGCGCCTCCGGCCACGCCTACGACGCCCACTACTCCGACCAGACCGCGATGTGGGTCGACGGGCAGCTGCTGCCCTGGGCCTACAGCGGCGGCGCGGTGGACAAGGCCGCCCAGGACAAGCTGACGCTGACGCCGTAGGGCAGGGCGCGCGGTGCGGTCGCGGAGGGGGTCAGACGGTGAACCGTCCGGCCCCCTCCGGCGTCACCACGGCGTGCACCGGACGGTCGTGCGCCTCGGCCGGCAGCCGCTCGACCACCTCGTGCGCGTAGAGCAGCACCACCAGCAACGGCTCCGCCCCGGCCCGCTCCAGCCGTTCCAGCACCCGGTCGTAGCTGCCCCCGCCGCGGCCGAGCCGCATCCCGCCCGCGTCCACCGCCAGCCCCGGCAGCAGCACCACGTCGGCCGCGAGCACCGCGTCCGGGCCGAGCGGCGGCTGCGCCGGCTCCAGCAGTCCGCGTCCGGCCGGCAGCAGCGACCCGGGGCCCTCGTACACCGCCCAGTCCAGGTCGTTGTCGCCGAGCAGTACCGGCAGCAGTACCCGCGTCCCGCGTTCCCGCAGCGTCTCCAGCAGCTGCCGGGTACCGGGCTCGCCGCCCACCGAGACGTAGGCCGCCACCGTGCCGGCCGTGGCGATCTCCGGCAGGGTCAGCGCCCGCGCGGCCAGTGCCCGCTCGGCGGCGGAACGTTCCCGCGCCGACAGCGCGCGCCGGCGCCGCAGCAGCTGCGCGCGCAGCGCCCCCTTGTCCGCCGCCGGGCCGCCGCCACCCGGTGTTCCGGCACCGTCCACGCTCGAGTCCACGACCGCTCGCCGTCCCTTTCCCCACGTCCGCTACCTGTGGATATCGGCCGGATTTTTGGTGTTGATCACCCGGCCAGCGGTTATCGTGCGCACATGACACTCGCGCGCCCCCGGATCAGCAAGGCTGTCATCCCCGCCGCCGGTCTCGGCACCCGGTTCCTGCCGGCCACCAAGGCGACCCCCAAGGAGATGCTGCCGGTCGTGGACAAGCCGGCGATCCAGTACGTCGTCGAGGAGGCCGTGGCAGCCAAGCTGACCGACGTCCTGATGGTCACCGGCCGCAACAAGCGCCCGCTGGAGGACCACTTCGACCGCAACTACGAGCTGGAGGAGGCGCTCACCCGCAAGGGCGACGACTCCCGGCTCGCCCGGGTGCAGGAGTCCACCGACCTGGCCACCGTGCACTACGTCCGCCAGGGCGCGCCCAAGGGCCTCGGCCACGCCGTGCTCTGCGCCGAGCCGCACGTGGCCGACCAGCCGTTCGCCGTCCTCCTCGGCGACGACCTGATCGACCCCCGCGATCCGCTGCTCCAGCGCATGATCGACGCACAGGAACGTTACGGCGGCAGTGTCGTCGCGCTGATGGAGGTCGATCCGGCCCAGATCCACCTGTACGGCTGCGCGGCCGTCGAGGAGCTGCCCGGCGACGGGGACGTGGTGCGGGTGACCGATCTGGTGGAGAAGCCCAGCGCCGCCGACGCCCCCTCCGCCTACGCGGTGATCGGCCGCTACGTCCTCGACCCCGGCGTCTTCGACGTGCTCCGCCAGACCCCGCCCGGACGCGGCGGCGAGATCCAGCTCACCGACGCCCTGCGGGTGCTCGCCGACTCCGAGGTGCCCGGCGGTCCGGTGCACGGGGTGCTCTTCTCGGGGCGGCGCTATGACACCGGCGACCGCGCCGACTATCTTCGTGCGATCGTACGACTCGCCTGCGAACGCGAAGACCTGGGGCCCGACTTCAGGTCCTGGCTTCGCCGTTACGTCACGGAGGAAATGCAACCGTGAGCAGCCCTGACAACGCCGCGGGCGCGCCCGGCCGCCCGGCCGACGAGGACCGTGTCCGGTCGGTCGACGAACACCTCGCCGACGTCCTGCGCCACCTCACGCCGCTGGAGCCGATCGAACTCCAACTGCTGGACGCCCAGGGCTGCGTCCTGGTCGAGGACGTCACCGTCCCGGTCGCGCTGCCCCCGTTCGACAACAGCTCGATGGACGGCTACGCGGTACGCACCGCCGACGTCGCCCACGCCACCGCCGACGACCCGGTGGTGCTCAAGGTGATCGGCGACGTGGCGGCGGGCGACGGCGACCTGCCGGCCGTCGGCCCCGGCGAGGCCGCCCGGATCATGACCGGCGCCCCGCTGCCGCCCGGCGCCCAGGCCGTCGTCCCCGTCGAGTGGACCGACGGCGGCCTCGGCGCCGGCCCGGTCACCGCCATGCGCGCGCACAGCGCCGACCCGGCCGGCGCCACCGGCCAGGTCCACGTCTACCGCCCGGCGGACACCGGCGCCCACGTACGGCAGCGCGGCAGCGACGTACCCGCCGGCGAACTCGCGCTCGCCGCCGGCACCCGGCTCGGCCCGCCGCAGATCGCCCTGCTCGCCGCCATCGGCCGCAGCCGCGTCCTGGTACGGCCCCGGCCGCGGGTCGTCGTCATCTCCACCGGCAGCGAACTCGTCCAGCCCGGAGAAGCCCTCGGGCCCGGCCGGATCCACGACGCCAACAGCTTCGCGCTGGCCGCCGCCGCCCGCGAGGCCGGCGCCATCGCCTACCGGGTGGGCGCCATCGCCGACGACCCCGCGACGCTGCGCTCCACCGTCGAGGACCAGCTCATCCGCGCCGACATCGTGGTCACCAGCGGCGGCGTCAGCGTCGGCGCCTACGACGTGGTCAAGGAGGCGCTCTCGTCGGTCGAGGCGACGCAGTGGGGCGACTCCGACGACGAGGACGAGGAGCCGGCGAAGAACGCGGACCGGGCCGCCGAGCCCTCCGCCACCCCGGACGAGCGCCCCCGCACCGGCACCATGGAGTTCCGCAAACTCGCCATGCAGCCCGGCAAACCGCAGGGTTTCGGCCTCGTTGGCGCCGACCGCACCCCGCTGTTCGCCCTCCCCGGCAACCCGGTCAGCTCCTACGTCTCCTTCGAACTGTTCGTCCGCCCCGCCATCCGCACCCTGATGGGGCTGGAGCCGGTGCGCCGCGAAGCGGTCACCGCGCGCTGCGCCGAGCCCATCGCCCACTCGCCCCGGGGCCGCCGCCAGTTCCTGCGCGGACACTACGACGGCGACCAGGTCACCCCGGTCGGCGGCGCCGGCTCCCACCTGGTCAAGGCGCTCGCCCACGCCAACGCGCTCATCGTGGTCCCCGAGGACGTCACGGAGGTGGCCGCGGGCGAGCCGGTGGAGGTGCTGCCGCTGGGCTGACGGACCGGTCGGGTACGCGGTCCGCGCGCGGGGGTGTCCGTACCTGCCGGTACCGTTGCGACTGCGACAGGACCTGACCAGGAGAGCCATGAGCAGCCCCCAGGAACACCTGACCCACCTCGACGAGGCCGGCGCGGCCCGCATGGTGGACGTCACGGCCAAGGACGTCACCGCGCGCACCGCCCGGGCCACCGGCCGGGTGCTCGTCTCACCCCGCGTCGTGGAACTGCTGCGCGGCGAGGGCGTCCCCAAGGGCGACGCCCTCGCCACCGCCCGGATCGCCGGCATCATGGGCGCCAAGCGGACCCCCGAGCTGATCCCGCTGTGCCACCCGCTCGCCCTCTCCGGCGTCACCGTCGACCTCACCGTCGCCGACGACGCCGTCCACCTCGCCGCCACCGTGCGCACCACCGACCGCACCGGCGTCGAGATGGAGGCCCTCACCGCCGTCTCGGTCGCCGCCCTCACCGTGGTCGACATGGTCAAGGCGGTCGACAAGGCCGCCGTGATCAGCGACATCCGCGTGGAGTCCAAGACCGGCGGCAAGTCCGGCGACTGGAGCCGTCCATGAGCCCCGAGGACGCCCCCGGATACCGGGCGCTCGCGGTCACCGCGTCCAACCGGGCCGCCGCCGGGGTCTACGCCGACCGCGGCGGTCCGCTGATCGTCGCCGCGCTGTGCGAGCTGGGCTTCACGGTCGACGGCCCCCGGGTCGTGCCGGACGGGGCGCCGGTGGGCAGCGCGCTGCGGGAGGCCGTCGCCGCCGGGTACGACGTCGTGGTCACCACCGGCGGCACCGGGCTCACCCCCACCGACCTCACCCCCGAGGTCACCCGTGCCGTGGTCGACTACGAGATCCCCGGTATCGCCGAAGCGATACGCGCCGCCGGCCGGGACAAGGTGCCCACCGCCGTCCTCTCCCGTGGCATCGCCGGCGTCGCCGGGCGCACCCTGGTGGTGAACCTCCCCGGCTCGACCGGTGGCGTACGCGACGGCCTCGCGGTGCTCGCCCCGCTGCTGACGCACGCCGTCGACCAGCTGCGCGGCGGTGATCACCCCACCACACCCGGGAGACCGAGCTGAACGGTTTCTGGCCCGCCGAACTCGCCGACGGCGCGGTGACCCTGCGTCCGATCCGGATGCGGGACCAGCGCGCCTGGCGTGAGGTCAACCGGCGCAACCGCGAATGGCTGCGCCCCTGGGAGGCCACCGTGCCGCCCGCGCCCCCCGGCCACATGGTGCAGCGCCCCACCTACCGGCAGATGGTCCGCCACCTGCGCCACGAGGCCCACGCCGGGCGGATGTTGCCGTTCGTCGTGGAGTACGAGGGGCGCCTCGCCGGGCAGTTGACGGTCGCCGGGATCACCTGGGGCTCGATGTGCTCCGCCCACATCGGCTACTGGGTCGACCAGGCGGTGGCCGGCCGCGGCGTCATGCCCACCGCCGTCGCCCTCGCCGTCGACCACTGCTTCCGCAACGTCGGCCTGCACCGCGTCGAGGTGTGCATCCGCCCGGAGAACGCGCCCAGCCGCCGCGTGGTGGAAAAGCTCGGCTTCCGGGAAGAGGGGCTGCGCCCGCGGTATCTCCACATCGACGGCGCCTGGCGGGACCATCTGGTCTTCGCCCTCACCGCCGACGAGGTCCCCGAGGGCATGGTCACCCGTTGGCACCGCGGCCGCCCCCGGCCCGACGTACCCCATAAATGAAATACACGTTCGATTTATTGCAGGTTGAATGAGCGCATTCCCCGCCCTGACGGCGCCACTATCGGAAGAAAAGTTCGGCATATCAGCCAGATCGTGCGACACACCGCGCCGAATTGCTGTTGGCCCGTCCCCGCGGCCCCTACGGTGTTGGGCGTGAGCAGCAGCGGCCTCATCTACGCAGTCATCGTCGGGGCCTGGGCTGCCTACTTGGTGCCGATGTGGCTCCGTAGGCAGGACGAGCTCAACGAAGCGCGTCCGACGGAACGCTTCAGCACCGCCATCCGGCTGCTGTCCGGCCGGGCGGCCATGGAACGCCGGTACGCCAGGACCCGCGGCCTGCCACGCACGGCCGACGGCGACGCCCCCGCCGGGGCCGACCGCGCCGCCGAGGCCGACACCGTCGCCCACGCCGCCGACGTACGCGCCCAGGCGCTGCCCGCCACCGAGATCCAGCCGGTGCCGCGGGGCGTCCGGCCGCCCCGTCCGGCCGCCGCGGTCGCCGCCGCCCGCGCCCGGCTGCTCGCCCGCCGCCGCCGCACCACCACCGTGCTCTTCCTGGCCTTCACCGCCGGCGCGGTGGTCGCCGGGGTCGGCGGCATGGCCTACCTGTGGGCGCCCGCCGTGCCCGGGGTGCTGCTCAGCCTCTACATCGCCCATCTGCGCCGCGCCGAACGCCGCCGGTTCGAGTTCACCATGGACCAGCGGCGCGCCGCCGAGGCCGCCCGCCGGCTGCGTGAACGCCCCCGGGAGCGCCCGGAACGCCTGGAGCGCCCCGAGCCCGTCGAGGCCGCCGCGCCCCCGCCCGCCCCGGCCCCGGTGCCCGCCCCGGAACGGGAGCGGGAACGCCCGCGTCCGCCCGCCGAGCCGTCTCCGCGCACCGCCGACCGCCGCGCGCTGGTCGAGCAGACCGACCACGCCGAATGGGTCGACCAGCAGCACGCGACGGCCACCCCGGACGACGGCTGGGAACCGGTCCCGGTGCCGCTGCCCACCTACGTCACCGCCCCGGTGGCCCCGCGCACCCCCGGCAGCGTGGACCTCGGCGACCCGGACACCTGGAGCGCCGCCCGCTCCGGCACCTCCGCGTCCCCGTCCGCCGACGGACCCGAGCGCCCCGGCCCCCGCCCCGTCCCGCGCCGGGGCCGCACCCCGCTGTTCGACCAGTACGCCAAGGCCGCCCCCGACCCCGAACCCCCCGCCCACGACCGCCCCCGCGCCGCCAACGAGTGACCCGCCCCGCCCCTTCGTGATCATGGGACGGTCACGACCACCCCCGCGAAGATGCTAGAGTTTTCCTCGTTGCAAGGGCCTGTAGCGCAGTCCGGTAGCGCACCTCGTTCGCATCGAGGGGGTCAGGGGTTCAAATCCCCTCAGGTCCACCGCATCAGAAGATCCCGTCCGATCACTTCCGATCGGGCGGGATTTCTCGTTCCCGGCCACCCGCACCCCACCCCGGCGAATCCGCGCCACGCCGTGGCGGGGCCTACCCAACGCACCGTCGGACTCTCTACCGTGAGCAGGCGTGAGCGGCGGCCGACGGGTCGTCGCGGGGCTGCGGGGCGAGGGGGTCGCGTGGATGCCGAGTTGGCGACGCTGGCGGCGTCGACGCTGGTGGGTCTGATGGTGACGGATGCCTGGGGGCAGGCGAAGAAACGGGTGGCCGGGTTCTTCGCGCGCGGCGGGGACACCACGGCGGCGGAGGAGGAACTGGACACCTCCCGGGCCGAACTCATGGCCGCCGAGGAAGACGCCGACGAGGCCACCGCCGCCGACATCCAGGCCGAATGGCGGCTGCGGCTGCGCCGGGCGCTCCAGGCCGACCCCGCCGCCGCCGACGAACTGCGCCGGCTCCTGGCCGAACTCGAACCGTACGGGGCCAGCCCACCCTCCGCCACCGTGCACAACGTCGTCAACGGCGGCGTCTTCGAAGGCCCGGTCATCCAGGGGCAGAACTTCACCGGCCTCACCTTCCACGGCACCACCCCGCCCGACTCCGGCCGCCGGGACGCCCGATGACCGGCGGCCACGACGGCGTTCCGCCCACCCGCAACGAGCAGTCCGGCAACGTCGTCCACGGACCCAACGTGCAGGCCGGCCAGATCCACGGCGGGATCACCTTCGTCGTCCAGCCGCCGCCCGCACCCGGGCCCCGGGCCAGACCCGACCAGGTGCCGCCGCTGACCGTCCGGTTCGTCAACCGCCGCGCCGACCTGGCCGCGCTGGACCACTGGTCCGCCGGGCTCGGCGCGGCCGGCCTGGTCGGGGTGGGCGTACTGCGTGGCCTGCCCGGGGTCGGCAAGACCGCGACGGCCCGCCGCTGGGCCCACGAGGCCCGCGACCGTTTCCCGGACGGACAGCTCTTCGCCGACTTCGCCGAACTGCGCGACCGCGCCGGCGGCGACGTCTCCGAAGCGCTGCGCGCGTTCCTGACCGGGCTGGGCGTCAGCGACGCCTGCATGCCGGACTCGCTGGCCGGCCGCAGCGAGCTGTACCGGCAGCGCTCCCGGGGCCGGCGGCTGCTGGTCGTCCTCGACGACGTCGACCAGCCCGCCCAGGTCAGGGCGCTGATCCCGGCCGGACCCGGCAGCGCCGTCCTGGTCACCAGCCACGGCACGCTGGGCGAACTGATCGCACTGGACGGCGCCCGGCCGCTGCCCGTCGAGCCGCTCGACCCCGACAGCGGCCTGCGGGTGCTCGCCGACCGCCTCGGCCTCGGCCCCGACGCCGTCGAGGCCGAACGCCCCGCCCTGGAACGGCTGGTGGAACTGTGCGCCGGCCTGCCGGTGGCGCTGCACGTGGTGGCCGCCCGGCTGCTGACCGAGCCACACCTGACCGCGACCGCGCTCGCCGCCGAACTCGCCGACGAACGCCGGAGGTTGGCCGCCATGTCGCTACCCGGGGACCACTCGGTGTCCGCCGTACTGACCACCGCGTACGCGCAACTGCCCGCCGACGCCGCCCGCCTGTACCGGCTGCTGGGCTCGCTGCCCGGACGCACCTTCGATCTGGGCACCGCCGCCGCGGCGGCCGGACTGGCCCCGGACGACACCGGGACCCTGCTCGCCACCGTGCACCAGGCCGGCCTGCTGGAGACCACCCCGGACCGCCGCTACCGCTTCCACGACCTCGTCCGCCTGCACGCCCGCGAGCAGGCCCGCCGGCACGAGCCGCCCGAAGCCGAGCGGGAACTGACCGCCCGGGTGGCCACCCACTACCTGGCGCTCACCGCCCTCGCCGACCGGGCGGTACGGGCCGACCGGCTGCGCGTCGCCGACCTCGACGGCCTGCTGCGCGACGCCCCCGACCCGTTCGCCGAGCCCGGCGGACCGGCGCCGCTCGACTGGCTGGAGGCGGAACGCGCCAACATCCTCGCGGTGCTGCGGGCCACGGCACGCCACGGACTGCACACCGTGACGTGGCAGCTCGCCGAGGCGTTCACCGTGCTCTTCCTGCACCACCGCCACCTCGGCGACTGGCGCGAATCGCTCGAACTGGGCGCCCGGGCCGCCGCCGAGGACGTCGCCCCGGCCGCCGAGGCCCGGCTGCGCAGCATGCTCTCCCGCCCGCTGATGGACCTCGCCGAGTACGACCGGGCCCGCGCCGAACTCCGCACCGCCACCGCCTGCGCCGACGCTGCCGGGAACACCGAACTGGCCGCCTCGGTACGGGAGTTCACCGGACGCTACTGGGACCGCTTCGACCCCGCGAAGGCCGTCGACGCGTACCGGGAATCGCTGGAGCTCAACCTCCGCGCCGGCCAGGCCCGCGGCGCCGCCATCGCCCGTTACTTCCTGGGCTGCGCGCAGGACGCCGGCGGCGACCCGCGTACCGCCCTGGAGACCCTGCGCGCCGCCCGCGACGGCCTCCTGGCCCGCGACGACCTGCGGATGGCGGCCCGGGTCACCGCCGCCATCGGGACCGCCCACGACCACCTCGGCGAGACCGCCGAAGCCGTCCGCGCCCTCGACGAGGCCGCCCGCACCCTGCGCGAACAGCGCGCCACCCACTACGAGGCGCAGGCCCTCACCGCCCTGGCCGACCTCCTCGAACGCACCGGCGGCGACCGGCGGACCCTGCTCGCCGCGCTCCGCCGCGCCCACGAGATCCTCCACGAGGGCGGCAGCCCCCAGGCCCCCGCCCTGCGCGCCCGGCTCGACCGGCTGACCGGCGACGACTACCCCGGCGACTGACCGGCCGCCGGGCGCGTCCGCAACGCCACGTCCACCTCCCGCGCCCCGCCCACCCGCAGCCCGACCAGCGCGTCGTCCAGCGGGATCCCGGCCCGCAGCGCGGTGTAGACCACCGCGGCCGGCAGCCCGGGGTCGGCGGCCGGGCCGGTGGGGACGGCCTCCACGACCCGGCCGTCCCGCAGCCCGGCCAGGCAGCCACCGCCGGCCACCGCCGCCACGGCCAGCCGGCAGCCGGGGAAACGCTCCAGGGTCTCCCGGATCCGGCCGAGCGCGGCGACCGCGGTGCGCTCCGGGCGGCGGTGGAAGAGCACCGACGCGCTCTCGGTGAGCCGCCGGTCCGGCTCCGCCGTGTCGCACACCAGATGGCGGAAGGGCCCTTCCGCGTCGTCGCGGTCCTCACCGCCGGGCCGTACGGCCGCGGGACGCCGGCGTACGGTGACCGTCCACTGCCCGTCCCGGCGCCGCGCGGTCGACTCGGTGATCCACGACGTGACGACGGCCGGCGCGGACTCCGGCACGGGCAGCCCCGGTGACGGCGGCGGCACCGCCGGCTCGTCCAGCCCCAGCAGCTCGTACACCGCGGCGCGCAACCGGACCAGGGCCTGGCCCGGCACGGCCGACGCGCGCGCCGCGACGGCGGCGTAACGTTCCGGCGGGTGGTCCGCGACGGCCTCCTCGACCTGCCGGAACAGGTCGCCACCGGGATCCAGGGCGGGGGCCGTCCGCCGCAACGCGTCGGCCGCGGTGCCCGCCACCGCGTCCTCGCCGAACGCCGCCAGCAGCACCGGCTTGCCCAGCGCCGCCCCGTACAGCGTGACCGAACCGTGGTCGCCCACCACCACGTCCGCCGCCACCAGCGCCGCCCGCCACGCGTGCACCGGCGACATCAGCAGCAGCCCGGCCGCGAGCGCGTCCCCCTGGAGCGCCCGCACCTGCCAACCCCCATGCCACGCCCACACGTTGGGGTGGACGACCGCCGCCACCCGGTACTCGTCGTACGGCAACGCCGCCAGCAGCCGCCCCGGCAACTCCGGCAGCCGGCCCAGCAACGACGTCGGACCCCAGGTCGAGCTGACCACCACCAGCCGGAGGCCGTCGGCAACGCCCAGCGCCCGCCGGTACGCCTCGGCGTCCGGCAGCGCGGCGGCGAGCTGGTCGAAACACGGATCGCCGACCAGCAGGGTGCGCCCGGACACCTTGGGATGCGTGGCCAGCAGCTGCTCCTCCTGGTCCGGATGGGAGACGGCCAGCCACGCCCGCCCCGCCTCCAGCAGCGCGTCCGGCACCATCCCGGACAGCCGGGTGCGCGGCGCGCGCGAGTCGGGGACGCGCTTCTGGAAGCCCACCCCGTGCGGCAGGACGAGGACCGGGCAGCGGTCCTCGGGTACGTCGATGTTCTCGCTGGCCGACAGGATCAGATCGGGCGCCACCTCACCGAGCTGCTCCCACGGCACCACCCGGCACCCCGCGTCCCGCAGCAGATCGAGCACCCCGGAGCTGAACGCGGAGGTGGGGTCGTACGCGAACAGCACGGTGACCCGGGCGTCCCCGCGCAGCAACTCCGGCAGCGTCTCCAGCACCCGTACCGTAGAGGTCACCGTACGTGCGGCCACCACCAGCGTCCGACCGCCCCGGAACGTGCCCCACCGCCGGGCCTCCGCGCCCACCGGCACCCGCGGCGGCCGTCCCGCACTACCGCTCACGGCCACCCCGAACGACTTCCCCCCGTCCGCTCACCAACACGCCCCACCCGCCCGGCTCGCGGCTCGCGGCTCGCGGCTCGCGGCTCGCGGCTCGCGGCTCGCGGCTCGCGGCTCGCGGCTCGCGGCTCGCGGCTCGCGGCTCGCGGCTCGCGGCTCGCGGCTCGCGGCTCGCGGCTCGCGGCTCGCGGCTCGCGGCTCGCGGCTCGCGGCTCGCGGCTCGCGGCTCGCGGCCATGGTGGCTTTATCGCATTTCACGCGGCGCCACAATCCTTTCCGGCCGACGCGTCGGTGATCGGCGACGCCTCCACGGTACCGGCGGGGGTGGCGGGAGGGCAGGGGTTGGTGGGGGCGCCGGGGAGGCCCTGGCGGGCCGTCGGCGGGGGAGTCGGTGGCCGGGGTCGCCCCGGAACCGGGACCGGGCGGCCACGTCCGGCCCGGTGCCGGGGGCGGGGCGCGGACAGCGAGCGCCGGACCGGGCCGCTCGGCGGAGCCCGGCACGAGCCGGTGCCGGGGCGGGGGTCAGGGGGTGAAACCGGGGCCCGGGGGGAGGGCGAGGTCGCGCCAGAGGGCGTCGGCGGCGAACCAGTGGTCGGTGACGACCATGTCGAGGTCGTGCGTGGAGCGTCCCTGGGCCGCGAGGCGGCGGGCCGCTTCCGCGTAGTCGATCCGTTCGTGCGGCCACGGCACCGAGGCCGCCTCGGCGAACGCCCGCAGGACGGTGCCGACCGGCTCCGGCTCGGGGTGGGCGGCGTGGTAGACCGGGGCGGTCAGCCGCTCGGCGGGGGCGAGCGCGGTGGCCAGCAGCGCGCGGGCCAGGGTGTCGGCGTCGATCACCGACATCCGGGCCTGCCAGCCGTCCACCTGGCCGTCGACCGCCTTGACCAGTTCGGCCATCCGGGGCGCCACCCAGCGGTCGCCGGGGCCGTGGACGATGTGCGGGCGCAGTACGGTGCCGCCGGCCGACAGGACGGCTTCCTCGGCCGCCGCCCGGGTACGGGAGGTCTCCGACACCGGGGCGATGGCCAGTTCCTCGGGGCGGGCGGCGCGGAACGGGCCGCGCCCGTAGACCGCGGCGGTGCTCAGGTAGACCACCCGGCGCACCCCGCCGCGGCGCGCCTCGGCCAGCAGTGCCTCGGTGCCCAGGGTGTTGACCGCCCGGCACAGCTCGGCCGGGCCGCCGATCTGCGAGGCGCAGTGGATCAGCACCTCGGCGCCCTCGCACAGCCCGCGCAGCGACGCGGGGTCGGACAGGTCGCCGGGCACGGTCTCCACCGGCCCGGCCGGCGCACGGCTGCCGTCGTCGACGGGCTTGCGGTGGGCCACCAGGCGCAGCCGCTGTTCGGGCAGGTGCCGGGCGTGGGCGGCGACCCGGCTTCCGATGAAGCCGCTGGCTCCGGTGATCACGATGGTGCCGGGCATGATTCCCCGTTCTGGTCGGGTCCGGTCGGGACGGCGTGGGCGGGACGGACGGTGGTGGGCGGTCAGCGCGCTCGCGTGGTGCGCACGGTCGCGGTGAAGACGGTTTCCCCCTGCTGGGTACCGGTGACCGCCACGGCGGTGGTGCCGTCCGTGTCCGGTACACCTGGTTCCGCTTCGATCCAGCACGGCGGGTCGAACTCCGCGTACCGGGTGAAGGCGGCGGACGCCTCGGTGATCAGTACCGGGGCGGGGTGGCTGACGGCGTGGGCGGCCTGCCGCGCCGCCTCCAGGAGGACCATGCCCGGTACGTGGTCCACCGGGTGGTCGAAGAGCGTCGGGTGGGCGGTGTCGGTGCGCAGCAGCCACCGCCGGGCGTGCGGGAAGGCCCGGGTGCCCGGCGGCAGGTGGCGGGGGCCGGGCACGCCGAGCACGACGTGCTGGACGCCGGTACGGCCGACGACCCGGGGATCGACCGGGGCGGGCAGCGCCAGGTGGCGGGGGAAGCTCCGGCCGCCGCGCAGCCGCCGGTACACCGCCGGCGAGGTGCAGCTGTACGCGGCGTGCCCCTTTGCGACGCACACGTCACCACGCCACACGGTCGCGTGATAGCGCATGGCGGCGAGTTGACCGCCGCGGACGACCGGTGCGCAGGTGATCCGCAGCACCGGTTCGGTGGGTACCGGTTCGGCCGTGAGTCCGCCGGGTTCGGCGCTGAACGACAGCGCCCACATAAGGAATTGATGGCCGAGCGGAACACCGTACTCGGCGTGGGCGAGCAGCGAACCCGCCTGCCGAATCGTTTCGGCGATGAGCAGCGGATCTTGTTGGCCGAAACGCGGCGCGAACAAGGCGTGGCTCCTTGGCCACTGGGCGCCGACAATGAAACCGTCAGCCCCATCGGTTTCCCAGCCGGTGAGGAAGACCTCGTTGATCGCTGCACGGTGAACGTATTCGCGGGGCACGCAGGTGGTGAGCCGCGGGAGCCCGGCCACCAGGGACGCCGACGGAGCGATGTCACGGATACGGTCGTGAGCCGGGGGGGAGACACGCGGTGCGGTGACACTCGACGACTGCATGCGAGATACCTGTCTCTACGGCGGCAGGGCAACCAGCACGGTCGTTGATCCCGAGGCGGACAGGAAGATCAGCGAACCCGCTTGTCGTTAAGGTACAGACAAGCCGGTTTGGTTTTCAAAGGGTCGTGGGAGCAAGGGTTTTCAAAGAGCTGACCAGCTCAGGGTTCAGGAGAAGCAATGGCGCGTCAGGCAAGGGCGCTCAGGACCCGCCGCGTGATCGTGGAGGCGGCGGCAGCGGTATTCGACGAACTCGGCTACGAAGGAGCCAGCACCACCGAGATCCTTGCCAGAAGCGGGGTCACCCGGGGCGCGCTCTACTTCCATTTCCCTTCCAAGGAGGCCATCGCCGACGCCGTGGTGGCCGCCCAGGCCGAAGCGCTGGTGCCGCCGCAGCACAAGGTGAGACTCCAGTCCACCATCGACCTGACCATGGACTACGCGCACCGGCTGCGCCATGACGCGGTGGCCCGGGCGGCCGTGCGGCTCAGCGTGGAGCAGGCGTCCTACCGGCGCCCCGGCATAACGCCCTATCAGGGCCCGGGCGAGGTCATTCGCCACCTGCTGCGGCAGGCCGCGGAAAAAGGGGAGTTGCTGGCGAGCGCCGATCCGGACGAAGTGACCGATCTCATCGTCGGCGCTTTCACCGGAATACAGCTTCTGTCCCATGTCTACGGAAAGCGGCGGGATCTTCCGCACCGGGTGGCCGCGTTGTGGAAGTACCTCCTGCCCGCGCTGGCCATCCCCGGGCTGCTGCCGCACCTGGTGGCCGACCCGGAACGCGGCACCGCCGCCTACTCCGCCCGTCCGCTCGCCGGCCCCGCCTTCCCGGCGCTGGACGAGGTGTTGGACCACGGGACGCTGGACCACGAAGCGCTGGAGGCCGACGTGCTGGCCACCGAGGCGTTGGACACCCGGCCGCCGGTCCGGGAACCGCGGCGCTCCGGCCCGGTCGCGCGGGCCAGGGCGCTGCCGTAGCGGCGTCGTCCGCCCGGCGCGGCGGTCGGCGCCCGGCCCGCACCGTCGGGTGATACCACCCGTTCACGCGACGGTGCGGGCGGGCAGGGCCACGTGGGTCACGCAATGCGGCGCGGCGCCCACCGCACCGGCCGCACCCATCCCATCAGGCGCGACCCACGTGGCCGACCCCCCGTTTCCCCCGTCGGCCCCCTCGGGCCGTTCCCACCCCAGGCCCCCCTCGGGCCCGGGCCGTGCTCCGGAGCCGGCCGTCATCCGGCGCCGGAAGCTCGCGGCCTCATCCCTCGCGCACCGCGCCCTCGCGCAGTGCCCCCGCCCGCAAGGCCCCCTCGAAGACGTCCGGCCGGTGCGCGCGCTGCCCGGGCACCGGGGCGTGCTCCGCCGCCGGGGCGCGAAGGAACTCCGGCATCCCGTCAAAGGGTGCCGCACTGGCCGGAATTGACGGTTCCGCAGTCGCACCGGTGGTGGACGTCACGTCCCCGCCGGGCGTCGGCTCCGCCGTGGTGTCCGACTCGGCGGCGGATGCCGTGGCGGCCGGGTCGACGTCCCACTCGGCGGCGTCGGCATCGGCGTCGCGCGGCGCGGCGAGCATCATCAGCAGCCGCCATATCCCGCTGGTGACCTCCTGGGTCCACCAGGTCTCGTCCTCGCGGCCGAGCGCCTCCAGGCCCGCGGTCACCGCAGCGACCAGGTTGGCCACGTCCCGGTCGGCGACCTCCGGACGCAGCCGTCCGTCCTCGGCGTCCTTGGCCAACTGCCCGCGCAGCACCGTCAGCCACGCCTCGCGCAGCCGGGGGGCGCAGGAACCGGAACCGGGTTCGTCGGCGGCCCGGGAACTCTCCGCGGCGCTCTCCGACTCCAGCCGCAGCCCGGCCCGCAGCACCGGGTCCTCCCGCATCCGGGCCGACATCGCCCCGGTGAACCGGGCGGTGCCGACCAGGGTCGGCGCGGGGCCCTCGATGTGCTCCTCGGCGAGCGTCAGCACGACATCCCGTGCCTCCGCCCGCAACGCGGTGACCAGGTCGTCCTTGGAGGCGAAGTGGAAGTACAGCGCCCCCTTGCTCACGCCGGCCGCCCGGCTGATGTCGAGCAGGCCGGTGCCCTTCATACCGCGGTCGTCGATGAGTTTCGCGGCGGCCACCAAGAGGGCCCGGCGAGTCTGCGCGGCACGCACCTGCATCGGCCGGCACCTGTCCTTTCCGTTACATACGGGCGCAAGCTCTGGCGAACGGGTAACTCCCGGCATCCCTGACGGGCCGGGCGTTGAACGACATCATTGCACTCTCGGCGCCGAAAACAAACAAGGCTGTCGGTTGATATCGGGTCAGGTCTAGTCCAGTGCCCGGCGCGTCGGGCACCATCCGGGTACGCGGCGGGGCGGGGCCGATGGGATGCTCGCACGGCTCCACGCGGCGTCGATGGGCGCTGGTGGCCGGGGGGATACCGGGCGTTCGGTCATCGGCGGCCCGGGCGGGCGGGCCGGATTCCGGTTACGACGGCCGACGGGCCGCCCGGGACGCATGCCCTGACCACGGACTTCTCCCAAACCGGCAAGTAGGTTTGTGTGTAGGCGTCAGGGAAATGACCTACGGGAAGTACCAGGTGGGAGGGGGGAGGCGATCTTCAACTCGTCCTTACTTGCCGCCAGACTAGCTCAGTAGAGTGAAAGACGGACGACCAGGAACGAGTGCGGGAGAGCGGTCATGGGCACACATCAGGCGCGCAGGGGTGACACCCGGCAGCGCATTCAGGACGTCGCTCTGGAGCTCTTCCTGGAGCGCGGCTACGAGAAGACCTCGCTGCGCGAGATCGCCGAGAAGCTGGACGTCACCAAGGCCGCGCTGTACTACCACTTCAAGACCAAGGAAGACATCGTCATCGGCCTGTTCCAGGAGTTCGGCCGGCCGCTGGACGAGCTGATCGCCTGGGGGCGCACTCAGCCGTCCGACCTCGACACCCGGCTGGAACTGCTGCGCCGCTACAGCGCCGCCCTCCAGACCGCCTCCCCGCTCTTCCGGTTCGCCCACGAGAACCAGCCCACCCTGCGCGAACTCAGCATCGGCCAGAGCTTCCGCGAGCGCATCACCGCCCTCACCGAGCTGGTCACCGACGCCGGCGGACCGCTGGAGGACCGCGCACGCGGCATGAGCGCCCTGTTCACCGTGCACTTCGGCGCCTTCGCCGCGATGGAGTGGATGACCGGCGACGACACCCCGGACGACAAGCGCCGGGCGTTCCTCCAGGTGGCCGAGGAACTCCTCACCGCCGCCCACCACCCGTCCGCCGGCACCGAGTAGCCCCCGCCCCAACCCGCCCGCGCCACCGGTCCGTTACCGCCGGACGGGCCGGTCCGATCTGGCCGAAACCCGCCCTTCATGGCGGCCCCTTGCACCCGCCCGAGGGGCCGCCGTCGCCGTGAACCGCCGCCGCTACCGCGACTGTTCGGCCACCGAGGCGCGCACCTCGTCCATGTCCAGCCCGCGGGCCTGCCCGATGATGTCCTCCAGCGCCGCCTCCGGGAGCGCGCCGGGCTGGCCGTAGACGGCGATCCGGTCGCGGATGACCATCAGCGTGGGGATCGAGGTGATCTCGAACGCCGCCGCCAGCTCCCGCTGCGCCTCGGTATTCACCTTGGCGAAGACCAGATCGGGGTGGCGCTCCGACGCCTTCTCGAAGACCGGCCCGAACTGCCGGCACGGCCCGCACCAGGACGCCCAGAAATCGATCAGCACGAAGTCGTTCCCCGAGACGACCTCGTCGAAGTTCTCCTTGGTGAGCTCCACCGTGCTCATACCTGTACCTCTTCCTCCGGGTCGTCATGGGGGCCGGTCGGCCGGCGGGCCCGGACCAGATCGCCCGAACCCGCGTCAAACCCCCCAACACGGCGCGGCCCCCGGCTATTCCACCGCCGACCCGGAACGGCCTTGTCGTAAAACCTCCGGACCGGTGCGGTGTGCAAGTGATGGACTGCCCACATGACCGATGCCTCCACCCTCACCGTTCCCCCCGGCCTCGCCGACCGCGCGCGCCTCTTCCACTCCCTGCACACCGGCGGCTCCGTGCTGGCGCTCCCCAACGCCTGGGACGCCGGCAGCGCCCGGATCATCGAGGACGCCGGCGCCACGGCGATCGCCACCACCAGCTCCGGCGTCGCCTGGGCGCTCGGCGCGGCCGACGGCGGCCACGTCGACCCCGCCCTGGTGGCCGACGTGGTGGCCAGGATCACCGCCGTCGTCTCGGTGCCGGTCACGGTGGACATCGAGGACGGCTACGGCGCCGATCCGGCCGGGGTGGCCGCGACCGTCCGCGCGGTGCTCGCCGCCGGCGGCGTCGGCGTCAACATCGAGGACTCCCGCCGCGACCCGGCCGACCCCCTGCGGCCGGTGGCCGAACAGGCCGAACGCATCACCGCCGCCCGCCAGGCCGCCGACGCCGCCGGCGTCCCGCTGTACGTCAACGCACGCTGCGACGTCATGCTGCGCCGCGTCGGCGACCCCGCCGGCCGCCTCGACGCCACCGTCGAACGCGCCCGCGCCTACCTGGCCGCCGGCGCCGACGGGATCTTCGTCCCCGGCACCACCGACCCGGCCACGGTACGCCGCCTCGCCGACGCCATCGACGCCCCGCTCAACGTGCTCTCCGGCCCCGGCGACCCGTCCGTGCCGGAACTGGCCGCGGCCGGCGCCGCCCGCGTCAGCATCGGCGGCGCCATCCCCGAGGCCGTGTACGCCCTCACCCGCCGCGCCGTCCGCGAACTGCTGACGGACGGCACGTGCGGCACGGTCGCCGACGCGCTCGCCTACCCGGAGCTCAACGCCCTCTTCCGGAACTGACACCGCACCGTTCCCGGTCCGCCCGCCACACGTCGCTGTGCAGGAAGTAGTTGTCGAACCGGTCCTGGCTCGCCAGCAGCTCGGCCCGGGTCGCCCGGCCGTCGGCGACCTGGGCGAGCAGCCGGAAGTACCCGAACCGCTCGACGCCCGGGGCGAGCACCACCAGCACGTCCGCCCCGGCGTCCGGCGCCGCCGCGAACGCGTGCGCCGTCCGCGGCGGCACCACCAGCACGTCACCGGGGCCCGCCGCCACCACCTCCTCGCCGGTGAGCACCCGCAACGCCCCGTCCAGCACGAAGAACAGCTCCGCCGAACCCCGGTGGTAGTGCGGCACCGCGCCCTCGGCGCCCGGGCCCAGGGTCACCCGCTGGGTGCTGAGCGCGCCCCCGGTGGCGCTCGCGTCGGCCAGCAGCCGGACGGCGACCGGCGCCGCCCCCGTCACCTCGGCCTCCGCCTCCCGCACCACCACGGGCCCACGGGGTAGGAACGACATGGCCGGATCCCTCCGTAGCACGGCGCCGGCGACCGGGGTGTCAGTCGGTCACCCGGCTGCGGTTCTCGTACACCAGCTCCCGGTACCCGGGGTGGCCCTCGATCCACGAGGCGACGAACGGGCAGACCGGCACCACCCGCAGCCCCGCCGCCCGCGCGGTGTCCAGCCCGCCACGGACCAGCGCCGACCCGACGCCCCGCCCCTCGTACGCCGGATCCACCTCGGTGTGGACGAACGCGATCAGCCCGGCGGAACGGAGGTAGGACGCGAAACCCGCCAGGTCACCGCCGACCCGGGCCTCGAAACGGTGGGCCGCCGGAACGTCGGTGACCACCGGGTTCACGACTCGTACCCCTCGACCTGGTCGGCCGGACGCACCCGGGCCCACCCCGGATCGTCGCCCGCGTCCGCCCTGGCCCGGCGCTGCCGCAGCAGATCCCAGCACTGGTCGAGGGCGCGTTCCAGCTCCCGCAGCCGGCGGCGCTCGGTCTCACCGTCGATCGTCCCGTCGGCCGCCTGCTCCCGCAGCGTCCGCTCGTCGGCCACCATCGCGCCGATTTGGTCCAGGATCTGCTGCTCGGCCCGGCCGCCGCCCTGCTCCGTCATGGCGCACCTCCGGTATCTCCCGATATCTCCGACTCTAGGAACGGCCGCCCGCCCCCGCGAGCCGAGCGCCGGCGCCGCCCCCGGCGGCCGTCGCGTCGGTCACCCCGCGCCGCCGGATGGAACCACCAGGTGGCCCGCCGACGTTTTCTCCCATATGAACCTGTTGGATCTGGTGCTGGTCATCGCCACGATCGGATACGCCATCGCCGGCTACCGGCGGGGCCTGGTGGCGAGCGTCATCCTGTTCGCCGGCTTCCTCGGCGGCGCGGTGGTCGGCGTCTGGCTGCTGCCGTACGTGCTGCGCCTGGTCACCCCCGGCACGGTGACCGCCACGGTGGTGGCGCTCCTCGGGGTGCTGGTGCCCGCCGCGATCGGCCACGGGCTCGCCGAGAAGCTGGCCTGGAAGGTCCGGCAGGGGCTCAGCTGGGGGCCGGTGCGCTGGGTGGACGGGGTCGGCGGCGCCGCGGCCGGCGCCGCCGCGCTGCTGGCGGTGACCTGGCTGATGGCCGGCGTCCTGGTCACCGCGCCGCTGCCCGCGCTCGCCCAGCAGATCCGTTCCTCCGCGGTGCTCGGCGCCGTCGACCGCGCGGTGCCCGCGCAGACCCCCGCCTGGTTCAACCGCGCCGACGACGCCCTCTCCGGCGCCGGGTTCCCCCGGGTCTTCAACCCCTTCGAGAACGAACCCACCGCCAACGTCCCCGCCCCCTCCGGCGACGCCGTCACCCACGCCGCCACCGCCGCCGCCCGCGGCAGCGTGGTCAAGGTCCAGGGCGTCGCCGACACCTCCGACGGCCTGCGCGGCCAGGAGGGCAGCGGCTTCGTCTACGCCTCCGAACACGTCATGACCAACGCCCACGTGGTTGCCGCCGTACGCCACCCGACAGTCCAGATCGGCGGCGTCGGCCCCCGGTACGCCGCCCGCGTCGTCCTCTTCGACCCCGGCACCGATGTCGCCGTCCTCGACGTGCCCGGCCTGCCCGCGCCCCCGCTGAGCTTCGCCGGCCAGGCCCCACGCGGCGGCCCCGCCGTCGTCGCCGGCTACCCCGAGAACGGCGGACTCGACCTGCGCGCCGCCACCGTCGCCGGCCGCATCACCGCCCGCGGCCAGGACATCTACGGTGACAACAGCACCGACCGGGACATCTACCAGCTCCGCTCCGACGTCCGCCACGGCAACTCCGGCGGCCCGCTGCTGACCACCGACGGCCGGGTCTACGGCGTCGTCTTCGCCCGCTCCACCGCCGACTCCGACACCGGCTACGCCCTCACCGCCGCCCAGGTCGCCGCCGACGCCCGCCGCGCCGCCGACGCCACCGCGAGCGTGGACACCGGCGACCGGGCCGCGCTGTGACCCCGGAACGGCGGCACTGAAAAGACGGGTGCGGCCGGTGTTCCGGGCGGTCTACGGTACGCCGATGCGACTGGAACCCCTCGTACCGGTGGACGGCGCGCTCCCGGCCGGGGCGCTCGCCGGGATCACCGCGCTGCACGCCTCCAACGCCGCGTTCCACCGGCTCACCGGCGACTTCCCCGACCCCGACGCCATCCGCCCCGAACAGGTCGAGGCCGGGCTGGTCGCCGAGTTCGCCCAGCCCTCCGCCGAGGTGCTGCTGGTGCGCGCCGACGAGGACGCCACCCCGCCGCTGTCCGGCCTGGTCTGCCTCCTCCATGAGCACCCCGACCCGTTCGACCCGTACCCGTGGATCGGCCTGCTGGTCGTCCACGGCGACCTGCACGGCCGGGGGTACGGCGGCCGGGCCGCCGGGCTCGTCGAGGACCGGCTGCGCGCGGCCGGCCGGGACGGGGTACGCCTCGCGGTACTCGACGGCAACGACCACGCCCTGGGGTTCTGGACCCACCGCGGCTACCGGGTGATCGACCGCCGCGCCGACCGGCAGGCCGGGCGCCCCTGCCGCGTCCTGCACAAGGAGCTGGGCCGCGTCGTCAAAAGGTCGCCGGCCGCCCGGCGGGCGGTGCCCCGCGGCGTCGGGGGTACCCCCAGGCGAAGCTCTGGGGGAGCGTGTGATCGCAAGGCGGAGGGAGGAGAGCGCAGCGGGCTGCGCCGACGACCGACAACGCAGCGAGCGCGCGTGCCAGACCCCGCGGGGCAGGCGAGATTTTGACGGCACGGCCCAGGCCCCGCTACGCGGTAGCCCCGTCCGCGGTGCCGCCCCGCTGGAGCCACGCGTCCAGCTCCGCGCGCACCCGGCGGTCCATCGCCATCGACAACTCCGCGTCCACCACGGCCTTGGCCAGCGGACGCAGCCGGTCCAGCGACTCGGTGAGCCGAGACGCCTCACCGGCCGACAACGCCGGGCCGCCGGGGGCCACCCGGTCCACCACGTGCTCCCGCACCAGCACCGTGAACAGATCGGCCAGCGCCTCCACGTGCTCGCGCACCTGGCGCCCGGCGTCCAGGACGGCGGCCAGCGGAACGCCCTCGCGGACCAGCGCCGCGGAGGCGTCCAGCAGCCGGCGGCTGACGTGGACGACGGTCTCGCCGTCCACCGCGATGTAGCCGATCTCCAGCGCGGCGGCGAGGTTCTCCGGGGTGACCTCGGCGCCGAAGGAGTCGGCCAGCTCCTCCGGGCTCAGCCGGACCGGGGTCTCCTCCGACCACGGGGTGGCCAACGCGCCCTCCAAGCCGAGGAGTTCGCCGACGTCACGGCCGTTCTCCCAGGCGGCGATGAGGTCGGCGATGCCGCCGAGGGTGTGGCCGCGCTCCAGCAGCGCGGCGATCGTGCGGAGCCGGGCGAGGTGGGCCTCGGAGTACCAGGCGATGCGGCCCTCCCGGCGCGGGGGCGGCAGGAGTCCGCGCTCGCGGTAGAAGCGCAGGGTGCGGACGCTGATGTCGGCGGCGCGGGCCAGGTCGGCCATCCGGTATTCGTTCCCCACGCCCCCACCCTAGATCCCCTGCGCTTCGGCCCCGTCGCTCGCGCCGGCCATTACTTCCTCGGGGGGCGCACTGTCTTCCTGGGTTTCCGGGGCCCTCCGGGGTGACTCCTCGCTCCCCGTATCCCGGCTACTGGGTCGCTGCGGGGACACCCCTGCACGCCCCCGTCCGGCCTCGTTCCGCGCTGCGGCACGGGGGTGGGGGAGAAGGACCTTCGAACGCGGGCCCTAACACTCGGCTTCGGCCGCGCGTACCGCGGCGAGCGCTTGCCGTGCCAGCGGGCCGAAGCCCTCGCTGTTGTCGGGGTCGAGCCACTGGTCGTAGGCGATCTCCCAGACGAGCGCGCCCAGTTGCGCGGCCACGCGTGCGGTCAGGCTCGGGACTCCGCGGCGTTCGAGGGCCTCGATCATCGAGGCGGTGAGGTCGATCCGTTTCAGGGCTTCGCGTTCACGCAGTTCCGTGTGGGCGTTGAGTACGGCCTGGCGTCGGCCGCTGAACTCGCGGCGGTCGTCGGTGAAGAACGTCCGGCCGAGCGCGTCGAGGGCGTCCGCCACCGTGTCGAGCGGCCCGGCCCCCGGCGGCGCCGAGGCGATCCCTTCGACGAGCAGACCGGTCACCGTGCCCCTGCCGAAGAGCACCTCTCGCTTGTCCGGGAAGTAGCGGAAGAACGTGCTCTTGGTGAGCCCCGCGCGCTCCGCGATCTCGATCACGGTCGTGTCCTCGTAGCCGTGCTCCTCGAAGAGGTCGAGGGCGGCGTCGGCGAGTCGTCCTGGTGCGTCGGGTTGCCAGCGAGCCATGGGAGCAGTGTACGGGACTTGGTCCCATCACTGGTGTAGGGTCATGAGACCAAGTCCCATCACTGGCCGGGAGAGGTCCTCGATGAGTAGAGCTGTGCGTTACCGGCGATTCGGCGGTCCCGAAGTACTCGAACTGGAGGAGATACCCGAGCCGCACGCGGCGCCGGACGAGGTTCGCGTCCGGGTCACCGCCGCCGGGCTGAATCCGATGGATTGGCAGATCACCACGCAGCCCGACATGGCGGCGCGGTTCGGCATCACCTTGCCGGCCGGGTTCGGCAGCGACTTCGCCGGAGTGGTGGACGAGGTGGGCGCCGAAGCCACGGGGTTCGCGGCCGGTGACCGGGTGTACGGGGCCGCGATCGGCCGGTCCGTCGCCGATTTCGTGCTGGTCAGAACGACACCCCCGGCAACGCTGTGGCCCACCCCGGAGGGCGTCGGCGACGAGGTGGCGGCCACACTTCCGGTGTCCGGTCTGACGGCCTCCGCCGCGCTCGCCGCGATCGGGCTCCGTGCCGGGGACACCGTCCTGATCGGCGGGGCCGCGGGTGGCGTGGGCGTCTTCGCCGTGCAGCTGGCGAAGCTCGCGGGCGTCCGGGTGCTCGGCACCGCCTCCGAGCGCACGTTCGACTTCCTGCGCGGGCTCGGCGCCGAACCCGTGGCGTACGGCCCTGGCCTGGCGGACCGGGTGCGGGCCCTGGCGCCCGAGGGGATCACCGCCGCAACCGACCTGTTCGGAAGGGAGGCGGCGGAGACCGCGCTCAAGCTCGGCGTGGCGCCCGAGCGGGTCACCGTCGTGGCCGACGGCCCCGCCCCGCCGCCCGGTGTGCGCAAGGTGGGCGCCCTCGACGCGGCTCCGGGCTCCCTGGAACGGATCGCCGACGCGATCCATTCCGGCGAGATCACGGTGCCGATCGCGGCGACCTTCCCGGTCGAGCGGATCCGCGAAGCCGTGACGACGCAGGCCGAGAGGCATGTTCACGGAAAAATCATGATCGCCCTGTGAACCGGCACGAGATGGGCTGACGCCCGCGGGGCCGTGGGCGACGGGACCGCACACCAACCAGGATCCGTCTTCACCGGCCTGCCTGCTGTCGAATCGGGGACGGACCCTAGCACGCGAGTTCTCCGATGCCACCGTCGACGCGCAGCACGGTGCCGGCGGTGTAGGCGGATTCGTCGGAGGCGAGGTAGACGGCCGCCTTCGCCAACTCGGTGGCGGTGCCCAGGCGGTGGAGGGGAACGGTCCGCCGGAGTCCCTCGTAGACGGCGGCTTGGCGCTCGGGGCCGAGCGGCTTGAAGGCGTTGGTGACGGTCGGCCCCGGGCTCAGTCCGTTGACGCGGATGCCCCGGCCCTTCAACTCGTAGGTCAGGCCGCGGGCATAGGACAGCAGGCCGGCCTTGGCCGCACCGTATACCGTCGCGTTCTCGTGTCCGATGAACGCGGAGACCGAACCGACGAGGATGATCGAGGATTGCCGCGAGAAGAGCGGCAGCAGGGACTTGATCAGGAAGAACGGGGATTTGAGGTTGGTCGCGAGCAGCCTGTCGAATGCCTCCTCGGTCCATTCCTCGATCGGGAGATGGGTGATGTCGGCAGCGTTGCTCATCAGGATGTCGAGCTTCGGCCACTCCGCTTGAAGCCGTGAGGCGAGTGCCGCTTGGCCGGGTACGTCGCCGGCGTCGCTGACGACGGTCAGCAGCGGGCCGTCCAATTGCCGGGCGGCCTCGTCGAGTCGTTCCCGGGAGCGGCCGGTGATCGCGACGGACGCTCCCTCGGCGAGGAATTCGCGGGCCGTCTCGAAGCCGATGCCGCGTGTCGAGGGCGGGGCTCGACAGGGCCGCGGCCCTGTCGGCGATCGACGCGGCGATCGCCGCGTTGCGCCCCTGACGTCCCGCTCGCGCTGGCGGTCAGCCATTACGTCCTCGGGGTTCGCCCGTTTCCGTTTCGTCGTGGCTGGTGTCACAGCTGTTTCCCCCCGCCCACCCGTGGCTGTGTTCGTCCAGCCGCGGGGTGCGCACTGTCTTCTTGGGTTTCCGGGGGCCCTCCGGGGTGACTCCTCGCTCTCCGTATCCGCCACAGTTGCGCTCCGGTTACTGGGTCGCTGCGGGGACACCCCTGCACGCCCCCGTTCCGCATCATTCCGCGCTGCGGCACGGGGGTGGGTAGGGGGAGTTCCGGGTGGCCGTGATCTTGGCGGGGCCGCTATCGTCGCTGGGCGGCCACCGCGTCGGTGTACTGCTGGGTGGTGAGGTCTTGGTCAGTGATGCCCAAGTCCGTCAGGATCGCCCGTACAGCCGTCAAGGCTGCGTCGAGATCGTCGGGGTCGGCCTGTGTCTCCACCTCCAGGAAGGTGCCGTCAAGTTCGGGCACGCGCACGAGTGTGGCCAGCATTTCGCGTCCTGCGGCCGTGAATCGGTAGTTGCGGCAATGCTTTTCGAATGCGATACGCGGTTCATACCCGAGTGCGCGGAACATGGCGTGCACCGCAGCGGGGTTGCTCACCTCCGTCTCGTGCTCCGGTTTCGAACCCGAGGCATCGTCGACGCGGGGCTCTTTGTAGGTGAGGATGGAACGGGTTTTCTCGGGCCCGTGGACGGTGCGGACGCGGAGTTCGCGATCACCGGCCATGAGACTGCCGTCCGGCACGTCGTAATACGTGTCCTGGTAGACCTCGACCACACCGCGAGCCCGCTCGTCCAGCGCCGCCATCACCTCGGCGGGTTGCCGCACGACCACCTTCAACTCGGCCTCGATCGCCATCCCGGCTCCCCTCCCGTCACACCGACCGCTCGGCATCGGAGATCACCGCTTCGAAACCCCTCCGGTGACCCCGGTACATTTCCCAGCCGACGTCAGCCCCGAACTCCTCGGGGTGCGCCCGGTTCCGCTCTCGTCGTGGCTTGCGTTGAGTTGTTTCCCCTGCCCACCCGTGGCTGTATTCGCATAGCGCGGGGTGCGCAATGTCTTCCTGGGTTCCCGGGGTGACTCCTCGCTCCGCGTATCCGCCACAGTTGCACTCGGGTTGCTGGGTCGCTGCGGGGACACCCCTGCGCGCCCCCGTTCTGTTGCGTTCCGCGCTGCGGCACGGGGGTGGGTGGGGGGCCGGGGTGGCCCTGGGTGGTGGCTACGGGGTGTTTCGGGCGGCGTGGTCCGCGGCTTCCAGGGCGAGGTGCCATGGGTACAGGTCGGGGCGGCCTTCGCCGGGCTTGTTGGGGACGAACCCGTCCGGGCCGTGGAGGACCCGGACGCCCATGGCGCGGAGGGTGTCGAGACTGCGGGCGAACTGCGTGTGCTCCGCGAAGGCGGCGTTGACGCAGGGCATGGTCACCAAGGGGATTTTCTTGCCGATGGCCTCGGCGGCGAAGCCCACGACGAACTTCTCGGTGATCCCCAACGCCCACTGGTTGATCGTGTTGAACGTGGCCGGCGCCACGACGGCCACATCGGCGGCCGGCCACACGTCCGCCTCGTGCGGGAGCTTGTACGTGCTCCGCACCGGGTGCCCCGTGCGCGCCTCCAAGCTGGCAAGTTCCCCGGCGAGCCAGCGAGCTGCCGTAGGCGTCAACCCCAGGCACACGTCCCAGCCCGCCGCCTGAGCCCGCTCGACGACACCCCCGACATCGAGCACGGGAGGAGCCGCGCTGCCAAGCAGATACAGCACACGTTTCGTGGTCATGGGCGCAGTCCACCGCGTGCGGATCGCCACCCGCAACCGGCTTCGCCGTAAGGCAGGCTGTGATCCGGCATTCCGGTGGCGGTTCGCCGAGTAGCGTCTCAACCAGGAAGTCACGGAACGGAGTGGCAATGCCTTTCCTCGGCGACGAACACACAGGCGTCCGGATCGCTCACCATCGCAAGCGAGCCAGCCTTACCGTACGTTTCGGAACTTCAGCAAGATCGTCTCGCTGAGCTGATCCGTCCCATCCGCGAGGCGCTCGACCTCTACGACTTGGGCGCCGACCTGGGCATCCGTCCTCGCTCGGCGGCCGAACTCATCCATGCCGCCGAGCGGCTGTGCTCTCTGGTCCGTGCCACCAAGCTCCGTGACGCCGCGTTGGAACTCCCCGGCACGATCGCCGAGATCACCACCGCAGCGCACCTGGCAGGTTCCTCCGAACTGTGGGCCGCGTTGGAGAGTACGTTCCGCACCGCACACGATGTGGCCGTGAAGCTGGGGTACTACGATCTGTCCACCGTGGCCCTCGACCGGATGGGCTGGGCTGCCGAGCGGGCATCGGATCCGCTACTGGCTGCGGTGCGGCAATACATGCGTGCTCTGGTGTATTTCCGAGAAGGTGCCTACACGATCGGTCAGCGGCTCATCGCCTCCGGACAGGGGCTTGCGGACCGGGCCCCCGCCGCCCGTGAGCGTTTCGCCGTCGCCGGGCAGCTCCATCTGGGCGCTTCGATAATCGCTGCCCGTGCCCAGGACGCGGGGCTCGTGACCAGTCACCTGGCAGAGGCCAGGCAGTACGCCAAGCGAACCGGCGAAGCCAATAACGTGCTGTGGTTGTCCTTCGGGCCGACCAACGTATTGGTGCACGGAGTCTCCGCGAGCATCGAAATGCGCGACTTCGGGGAGGCTCTTACCCGCGCCGCTGAGGTGGAGATCCCCACGAGCTGGGCCACCTCCCGTGCCGCGCACTTCCACGTGGACAAGGCGCGCGCGCAGATGGAGACCGAGTATCCGGCAGCGGCGTTGGATTCCCTGATCACCGCTCGTAGGCTTGCGCCGCAGCAGACCCGGTACCACCCAGGGGCTCGCGAAACGATCAGGAGCCTGATCCGTCTGTCCCGACGCACTCCGGACACCCTTGACCATCTGGCCGCCTGGGTCGGGTTGTAGCCATTCGCTCGGGGCTCCGGCTTTCACTCATGTGTGAAAGCCGGAGCCCCGTCATGTCGTCAGCCTGGCTGCGGCGGCAGTTCATCGACGACCGACCCGGGGTGTGTCTTGTGACCAACGACGTGCGAAACGTGAGCAACAGGGATGTGGACCGTCTCGGCTCCGATCCGGTGCCGACAGGGCGAATCACGTGCCGACGCTGGCCCCGGCACCCGCGCTCAGTCGCACGGGCGCGCGCTGAGCTGGGTGAGGTCCTGGCCGACTGGGGACTTGAGGACATCGCGGAAGCCGCGATCCTGGTCCTGTCGGAGCTGCTCACCAATTCCGTTCGCCACGCGCACGTCGCGGCGGGACGTCAGATCAAACCCGCTTTCTGCGAACGGGCACGGGCATCCGGATCGAGGTCCACGACGCGTCCATGAAACGCCCCGAGTTGCGTACGCCTGATGCGGCTTCGTCCGACGGACGGGGGCTGCTGCTGGTGGCTGCGCTTGCCGACGAGTGGGATGTGATGGCACGTGATGGCGTTGGAAAGGTCGTATGGACGGAGATCAGCCCTGTACGGGTTCGCTCGCGCTGGCGGTGAGCCATCACTTCCTCGGGGTGCGCCCGTTTCCGTTTCGTCGTGGCTGGCGTCACGGATTGTTTCCCCCCGCCCACCCGTGGCTGTCATCGCATAGTGCGGGGTGCGCACTGTCTGCCTGGGTTTCCGGGGGCCCTCCGGGGTGACTCCTCGCTCCACGCATCGTCTTCGGCTCTCGGCCGGTCCGCTGGGTCGCTGCGGGGACACCCCTGCACGCCCCCGTTCTGTTGCGTTCCGCGCTGCGGCACGGGGTGGGTGAGAAAGGAGATCGGGGTGACCCCAACCTCCTATCTCACCCTCCCTCCGCGAAGAGAGGCACCCGCCAACCGGACAGAAGGGGGTGTGCCGGGGGTGTCCCCGCAGCGACCCAGCGGGGCGGCCGAAAGCCGACAGCGAAACCTGGAGCGAGGAGTCACCCCCGGCGCGCCCCCGACCCCGTACCGGCAGTAGGCGAACCCACCCGGTGCCGAACCAAACCAAAACCCACCCCAACCCCCCACCGGGCAGGGGCCGGCGGGGCGGCAACCCCGGCCTCGGAGGGCGCCGGGTACACGTCCCCCCGCCCCGTGAGGGGGCAGCCACCCGCCAGGGGCGAAGGGGTGCTTCCGAGCACCCGAATCCGGCGGATCCGGCCACCACGTCATGGCTGACCGCCCCGCGCGGAGCGGGAAGTGGGGGCTGACCCCTACCGCCGGTAACGCGGTTGGCTTACGCTCGCAATCGTGCCAGTAATCGCTGGCACGATTGGAGGAGAGCGCATGGGCGACGAGCGCCAACACGTCCGCGTAGCGGTGATCGGCACCGGGTTCGGCGGGCTGGGCATGGGCGTGCGGCTGCGGCGGGAAGGGATCACGGACTTCGTCATCCTGGAGCGGGCCGGCTCGGTGGGCGGCACCTGGCGGGACAACAGTTATCCCGGTTGCGCGTGCGACGTGCCGTCGCACCTGTACTCGTTCTCCTTCGCCCCCAACGCCGAATGGCCCCGCACCTTCTCCGGCCAGCCGCACATCCGCGCCTACCTGGAACGGGTCACCGACACCTTCGGCCTGCGCCCGCACATCAGGTTCGACTCCGAGGTGCTGGCCGCCCGGTGGGACGGGGAGCGGGCGCGCTGGGAGATACGCACCGCCCGCGAGGAGCTCACCGCCGACGTGCTCGTCTCGGCGACCGGGCCCCTGTCCGACCCGCGCATACCCGAGATACCGGGGCTCGACGGCTTCCCCGGCAAGGTCTTCCACTCCGCCCGCTGGGACCACGACTACGACCTGGCGGGCAAGCGGGTCGCCATGGTGGGCACCGGCGCCTCCGCCATCCAGATCGTCCCCGCCGTCCAGCCGAAGGTGGCCCGGCTCACCGTCATCCAGCGCACCCCGCCGTGGGTGCTGCCGAGGATGGACCGCGGGATCAACGCCGTCGAGCGGTGGCTGCACGACACCGTCCCGGCCACCGCCAAGGCCCGCCGCGGACTGCTCTGGCTGATCCGGGAGTTCCAGGTCGGGGCCTTCGTCAAGCGGCCCCAGCTGATGAAGGCCACCGAGCAGCTCGCCAAGGCCCATCTGCGCAAGGCCGTCAAGGACCCGGTGCTGCGGGCCAAGCTCATCCCGGACTACACCATCGGCTGCAAGCGCATCCTGCTCTCCAACGACTACTACCCGGCGCTGGCCGCCCCCAACGCCGAAGTGGTCGCCGGCGCGCTGCGCGAGGTCCGCGGCTCCACGGTGGTCACCGCGGACGGCACCGAACGCGAGGTGGACGCCATCGTCTTCGGCACCGGGTTCCACGTCACCGACATGCCGATCGGCGAACGCATCACCGGCGCCGACGGGCGCACCCTGGCCGAGCACTGGAAGGACGGCATGGCGGCGCTGCGCGGCAGCACCGTGGACGGCTTCCCCAACCTGCTGATGGTCATCGGCCCCAACACCGGCCTCGCCAACAGCTCGATGATCCTGATGATCGAGTCAACCCTGGCGTACATCGCCGACTACCTGCGCACCCTGGACCGCACCGGCGCCGCCGCCCTGGTGGCCAAGCCCGCCGCCGTCCGCGCCTGGAACGCCGGGCTCCAGCGCCGGCTCGCCCGCACCGTGTGGAACACCGGCGGCTGCGTGAGCTGGTACCTGGACGTCAACGGCCGCAACACCACGGTATGGCCGGGCACCACCGCCGAGTTCCGCCGCGCCACCGCCCGCGTCGACCTCGCCGAGTACGACCTCGTACCCCGCCCCGCCGGCCCCGCCGCCGCAACGGCCGCCGCGGAGGTGACCGCGTGACCGCGCTGCGCTCCGGCCGCTACGTACCGCCCACCCCGCGCCGTACCCACAGCGTGGTCTCCGCCGACGGCACCCGGCTGTACTACGAGGAGCACGGCCCGGCCGGCGCCCCCGCCGTGGTCCTCAGCCACGGCTGGACCTGCTCGACGTACTTCTGGGCGCCGGTGATCCGGGGGTTGTCCGGCTCGTTCCGGGTGATCACCTACGACCAGCGTGGCCACGGCCGTTCCGCGCTGCCGCAACGCGGCGGCTACACCACCGCCGCCCTCGCCGACGACCTGACCGCCGTCGTGACCGACGCCCTGCCCGACGGCGAACGGGCCGTGCTGGCCGGCCACTCCATGGGCGGCATGACCCTGATGGCCGCCGCCGACCGGCCCGCCGTACGGGACCGTACCGCCGCCGTCCTGCTGGCCAGCACCGGCAGCGGACGGCTGCTGACCGAGGCGCTGGTGCTGCCGCCGGGCGTCCGCAACCGCCGGGTCCGCGACGCCTTCCACCGCTTCCTGCTGGAGTCCGCCCTCCCGCTCGGCCCGCAGACCCGGCTGACCCGGGCCGCGTTGCGGTACGGGGTGATCAGCCCGGCCGCCACCGACGAGCAGGTCGCCGCCACCGCCCGCATCGTGCACGCCTGCCGGCCCGCGCCGCGCTCCGGCTGGGGGCGCGTACTCGCCCGGCTCGACCTGGACACGGGGGTGGCCGCGCTGCGCGCCCCCACCGCCGTCCTCGTCGGCACCGCCGACAAGCTCACCCCGCCGGTGCACGCCCGCGCCCTCGCCGCCCGGCTGCCCGACTGCGTGGGCCTGACCGAACTCCCCGGCCTCGGCCACATGACCCCCATCGAGGACCCCGACGCGGTCGCCGACGCGATCCGCCGCCTCGCGGACGACCATCTCATCCGGCGGCCCGAGCCGGTCAAGGAGGGCGAAATGGCATGAACGGTACGTTGCACGGACAGGTCGCCGTGGTCACCGGCGCCGCCCGCGGCGTGGGCGCCCTGCTCGCCCGCCACCTGCGCCGGCGCGGCGCCCAACTCGCCCTGGTCGGCCTCGAACCCGACGAACTCGCCAAGGTCGCTGACGAGTTGGACGCCGGCTACTGGACCGCCGACGTCACCGACGGGGCGGCGATGACCCGGGTCGCCGAGGAGATCGCCGACCGCTACGGGCGTATCGACGTGGTGGTGGCCAACGCCGGCATCGCCACCGGCGGCCCCTTCACCGACGCCGACCCGGCCGCCTTCGACCGGGTCATCGAGGTCAACCTGCTGGGCAGCGTCGCCACCGCCCGCGCCTTCCTGCCCGCCCTGATCCGCTCGCGCGGCTACTACCTCCAGATCGCCTCGCTCGCCGCGCTCACCCCGGCCCCGATGATGGCCGCCTACTGCGCCAGCAAGGCCGGCGTCGAGGCGTTCGCGCACAGCCTGCGCGCCGAGGTCGGCCACCGTGGCGTCAAGGTGGGCGTCGCCTACCTCAGTTGGACCGACACCGACATGGTGCGCGGCGCCGACCAGGACGACGTCCTGCGCGAACTGCGCTCCCGGCTGCCCTGGCCGGCCAACCGCACCTACCCGCTGGAGCCGGCCGTCGCCCGCATCGCCGACGGCGTCCAGCGCCGCTCCGCCCATGTGTACGCCCAGTGGTGGCTGCGCGGCATGCAGGCGGTACGCGGCTACCTGCCGTCCCTGATCGGCGTCGTCGGACCGCGCGAGGTACGGCGCGTCGAGCCCCGGTTCCGGGCCACCGCCGGCACTCGGCGCGGCCTGGTCGGCGCCGGAGGACTCGCCGACGAACGGCTCCGCGAGTCCGCCACCCGCTCAGCCGCACGCCGCTGACCAGCGGGAATCGCCCGGCGTGACGGACGGTGACGCTCCGGGATGCGGGGTGGGTGGGGACGTGTTTCGCTGGACGCGGCCCGTTCCCCCCACACCGACCAGGAGTGATCATGGGCATCCAGGACCAGTTCAAGGACAAGGCACAACAGCTCAAGGACGAGGCGAAGCGCCGCGCGGAGCAAGGGAAGTCGCGGGGGCGCGACGACGCCCAGGACGCCGGAGAACGCGGCCGGCGCGCCGAGGGCGAGGCCCGCGACCGGGTCGACAACCCCCAGCAGACCTTCGACGACATCCAGGACGACCTCGACATGTGAGCCCCCGGCCCCCGGGTTCAGCTCGGTCCCGTTGTGCGGCCCCTGTCCCCGGCCGCCTCGCGTCCGCTGTCCGGTGCCCCCGCCTCCGGCCGCCTCGCGCCCGCTGCTCGCGTCCGCTGTCCGGTGCCCCCGTCCCCGGCCGGGTGAGCGAGCCGAAGGGCGCGCCGATGCCGAAAGCGACGAAGGCAAGGGAGCGACGAAGGAGCGAGCGCAGTCCTGAGGAGTGTCGGCATCGGAGAAGAGCGCCCGGAGGCGAGCGAACACAAAAGGGCAGAGCGCCCGGAGGCGAGCGAACACAAAAAAAGGGGGCGGAGAAGGGCGCGTCCCCCCACGGGCGCGCCCCTCTCCCTTTCCCCTGCCCGCTGATTCCGCCCTGCCGGAATCAGCGTGACCGCTGGGCCAACAGCCGGTGACCCAGTGGATGACGAGACGCCGCCCGCAAGGCGGAGCGGACTCCACCCGGTGGCACGGCCCGGCCGGCCGTCACCCCGCCACAGGCCAGGGAGGCAGCAGCCCGTGCGCGGAAGTGCTGCCGTCGGCCGGTCGCCGGAACCGTGCACCGCAGGGGGGCCGGCACGCCACGCGCCGCGTGCCGACCCACCCTTCGTGCGTGTGATTCCCCGGCGCTCGTCACGGAAGTGAGTGTGCCGTACGTCTCTGACGTGCGGATGACTGCGCGTTGACGCGACGCTGACACCCTGGGTGACCTGCGGGGACGGTCAAGGCGGCGATATCCCGCCAGGTGTGGCGCAAAACTCGCGGTTTTCACCGCATCCACACAAGGCAGGATGGATGCCGGATGCCGACCTCATCGGTGGGGAACTCACATGACGACTGACGCTGTGTACTTCGGCCTGCTCGGGCCCTTGGACATCCGGCACGCGGGACGTGCGATCACGCTCGCCGCCGGCCGGCAGCGGACCGTACTCGCGTTGATGCTCCTCCAGGCCAACCAGGAGGTGACCGTTGAGAGTTTAATCAAGCGGGTGTGGGACGGGGAACCCCCGAGCGGAGCGCGCAACACCGTCCAGGCGTACGTCGCCCGGCTGCGGCGGGCGCTGCGGGAATCCACCGGCGCCGACACCCTGATACGCACCAGCCCTGGCGGCTACGTGCTCACCGTCCCCGACGACGCCGTGGACCTCAACCGGTTCCGCGCCCTCGCCTCCGCCGGGGAACGCCGCGCCGCCTGTGGTGAACTCGCCCAGGCCGTCCGGGACTTCACCGCCGCGCTCGACCTGTGGCGCGGCGCCGCCCTCCAGGACGTCCCGTGCGAGGTCCTCCAGCGCGACGAGGCCCCGGCCCTGGAGGACGAACGCCTGCGGGTCACCGAGCGGCTGTGCGACATCGAACTCGTCCTCGGCGAACCCGCCGCCGCCCTCGCCCGGCTGCGCGCCGTCACCGCCGAACGCCCGCTGCGGGAACGCCCCTGGTGCCAGCTGATCACCGCCCTGTACCGGTGCGGACGGCGCGCCGAGGCGCTCACCGCCTACCACGCGGTGGCCCGGCTGCTCTACGCCGAACTCGGCGTCGAACCCGGCCCCGACCTGCGCGAGGCCCACGCCTGCCTGCTCGCCGACGTCGACATCGCCTGGCCCCCCAACCGCGGCGGCCGGCCCCCCGCCCTCACCGCTTTACCGGCCGGCCCCTGCGCCCCCGGCACCTACTGGGCCGCCCCCCGCCAACTCCCCGCCACCTGCGCCGAACTGACCGGACGCGACGAACTCGTCGACCGCGCCACGCAGTTGCTCAGCGGGCAACCGCACCCCGGCGGCGTACCCGTGGTGGTGCTCACCGGCGCCCCCGGCACCGGCAAGACCGCGCTCGCCGTGCACGCCGCCCACCGGCTCGCCCCGCGCTTCCCCGACGGCCAGCTCTTCCTGACCCTGGCCGGCGCCTGCGGTACCCCGCGCGACCCCGGCGACCTGCTCGCCGACGCCCTGCACGGCACCGGCGCCGGGTTCGACGCGGTGCCGCCGACCACCGCCGCCCGCTCGGCGATGCTGCGCGCCGCGCTGGCCGGCCGCCGGGTCCTGCTGGTGCTCGACGACGCCACCGACGCCGCCCAGGTCATGCCGCTGCTGCCGGGCGACCCCGGCTGCGCGGTCGTCGTCACCGCCCGCACCGAACTGCCCGAACTCACCGCCTTCCACGGCGCCCACCGGCTCGCCCTCGACCCGCTCGGCCCGGCCGCCGCGGCCGAACTGCTGGCCCGCATCGCCGGCCGGGAGACAGTCGCCGCCGAACCCGAGGCCGCCGCCGAGGTCGCCGAACTCTGCGGCCACCTCCCGCTGACCCTCTGCGTGGCCGCCGCCGACCTCGCCGCCCGCCGCTTCACCTCGCTCGGCGCCTACGCGGCCGAACTGCGGGCCGGCGAGGGCGCCACCCTGCTCGCCTCCGGCACCGTCCGCGCCGCCTTCGACCGCGCCTACCGGCAGCTCGCGCCCCCCGCCCGCCGCCTGTTCCGGCTGCTGGGCACCGCGCCCCTGCCCGAGACCGACACCCGCGCCGCCGCCGTCCTGGCCGGACTGCCGCACCAGCAGGCCGGCCACCAGGTCCGCCAACTCACCGCCGCCCACCTCGCCGTCGAACACGCCCCCGGCCGGCTGCGCCTGCCCGGACTGCTGCGCCCCTACGCGGCCGGCCGCGCCCTCGCCGAGGAGGACCCGGCCGAACTCCATGCCGCCCGGCTGCGGCTGCTGTGCTGGTACGCCGCCCGTACCGCGACCGCCGTGCGCAGCTGCCTGCCCGCCCCCGCGCCTGCCCGCGACCGGCGCCTCGAACCGTTCACCGGCCCCCAACAGGCCCGCGCCTGGCTGGAGTCGGAGGCCGGCAACCTCGTCGCCCTGGCCCGCGCGGCCCATGCCGGACGATCGGGGTGACCGCCGCCGTCAGCCCCTCGGCGGCAACGGCGGACGCCGCCGGTCCGGACGCCCCGACAGATCCGGCGGGGTCGCCGGCGGACGGCTCCGCAGCAGATCCAGCGCCGTGCGCACCGCCACCGCCAGCACCGACGAACGCCCCTCCGCCCAGTCCAGCGGCGTACGCGACGCCTCCACATCCGGCTCCACGCCCTCGTTCTCCACCCGCCAGCCGTACTCGTCGAACCACGCCGCGTTCATCGGCACCGTGATCACCGTCCCGTCGATCAGCCGGTGCCGCCCGGTCATCCCCACCACCCCGCCCCAGGTCCGGGTGCCGATCACCGGGCCCAGGCCCAGCAGCCGGAACGCGGCGATGATCATGTCGCCGTCCGAGGAGGTCGCGTCGTCGGCCACCGCCACGATCGGCCCGCGCGGCGCGTTCGCGGTGTACGACACCGGCTGGGCGTCCCGGGTCAGGTCCCACCCCAGGATGGTGCGGGTCAGCTTCTCGATCACCAGCTCGCTGATGTTGCCGCCGGCGTTGCCGCGCACGTCCACGATGAGCGCCGGCCGGGTCACCTCCAGCCGCAGGTCCCGGTTGAACTGCGCCCACCCCGAGCCGCCCATGTCCGGGATGTGCAGGTAGCCGCAGCGCCCCTGGCTCAACTCCCGTACCACCGACCGCCGTCGGGCCACCCAGTCCTGGTAGCGCAGCGGCCGGTCGTCGATCAGCGGCACCACGGCCACCCGGCGCGGATGCCCGTTGCCGCCCGCCGCGTCCCGCGGCCGGGTGAAGGTCAGCTCCACCGTGGTGCCCCCGGCCCCGGCCAGCAACGGGTACGGCCCGCGGTGCGGATCCACCGGGCGGCCGTCGACCTGGGTGAGCACCGAACCCTCCCGCACCCCGGTGCCGGCCAGCGGCGACCGGGCCCGGGAGTCGGACGACTCGCCCGGCAGGATCCGCCCCACCACCCACGAACCGTCCGGATCCTGCTCGAAGTTGCACCCCAGCAGCCCGATCGGCCGCTGGTAGTGGGCCGGCCCCTCGCTGCGCCTGGCCGCCGCGCAGTACGCGTGCGAGGTGCCCAGCTCGCCCAGCACCTCCCGCAGCAGATCGGCGAACTCCTCCGGCGCGGCCACCCGTTCCACCAGCGGCCGGTACTGGTCCAGCACCGCCGGCCAGTCGATGCCGCACATGTCCGGCGACCAGAAGTAGTCCCGGACGATCCGCCCCGCCTCGTCGAACGCCTGCCGCCACTCCGCCGCCGGGTCCACCTCGTGCAGGATCCGCCGCATGTCCAGCACGACCGTGGACTCCTCGTCCGCCCGCTCGCCGGCCGGCACCACCGCCAGCTCCCCGTCGTCGTAGACCACCAGCCGCCCGCCGTCCCCGCTGACCGCGTACCAGTCCATGTGGCGCACCAGCTCGGTGCGGCGGGAGACCGACAGGTCGAAGAACTCCAGCGTCGGCCGCGGCGAGGGGTCCGCCGGGTTGGCGAACGTCTCGCCCAGCGCCCCCGAGATCGGCCAGCGCAGCCACACCAGCCCGCCGCGCACCGGCGACAGCGCCGAGTACTTCGACGCCGGCACCGGGAACGGGGTCACCCGCTCCGGCAGCCCCTCGGCCTCCACCACCACCGGCCCGCCCCCGCCCTCCAGCGGGTCCAGCCCGCCCCCCACCGGCCGCCCCTCCACCGGCAGCGCGAACGGCGACGGGGTCGCCGAGTTCAACGGCACCAGGTACGGCCGGCAGCCCAGCGGGAACGACAGGTCACCGGTGTGCACGTCGTACACCGGGTCGAAACCGCGCCACGACAGGAACGCCAGATACCGCCCGTCCCGGGTGAACACCGGCTGCTCGTCCTCGAACCGGCCGTTGGTCACCTCGACGACCAGCGGATCGGACGGATTCTTGATCCGCGCGATGCGGATCATCCGCAGCGAACGCCCCACCCCGGGATGGGACCAGGCCAGCCACCCCGAATCCGGCGAGAACGCCAGGTCCCGCACCGGGCCGTTCTCCGACCGCACCAGCTCGATCACCGTCCCCGCGGGCGCCCCGGCGATCTCCACGGTGTCCTCGCCCGGACCGGCCACCGTCGTCTCCTCGCCGGTGGCCACCAGCAGCAGCCGGCCGTCGTGCGCCGCCACCGCCAGCGTGGTGCCGTCCGGCGAGGAGACCAGCTCGTGCACCCGCCCCAGCTCACCCTGGGCCAGCCGGGTGCCGCCGGAGGCCACCGGCGGCCGGAACGCCTCGGCGAAACCGCCGCCGGCCGCCCCGCCGCCTTTGTCCGGTTCCCCGCCGGGCCGCCCCCGGACCGGTTCGGGCACCGGATGGCCGGGGTCCGGGGCGCCCGTGGGGGGCGCCTCCTCGGACGCCTCGGTGGTGCCGCCCGGGGAGGCGGCCCCGGCCGCCAGTCGCAGCGCCGCCCGCCCCGGCAGCTCGGCGATCTCGATCGCGTCCTCCCCGCCGGCGTCGGTGACGAACGCCACCCGGCCGGTGTCGCCCAGCATCACCGGCAGCCGCACCCGCGCCCCCGGCTGGTCGGCGATGGTCCGCGCCGGGCCGTCGCGGTGGGTGAGCCAGTACAGGCTGCCGCGCACGCACACCGCGCTGGCCCGGCCGGTGGCGTCGCACGCCAGCCCGGTCAGGTTGGCCGCCGCCGGCACCTGGTACGGGCGGCGGCCGTTGCGCGGCCCGCCCAGCCGCACCGCCAGCCGCCGCGGCACCCCCGCCGGATCCGCCAGGTCCTCCGCCAGCCACAACTCGCCCGCGCACTGGTAGACCACCCGCCGCCCGTCGGTGGCCGCGTTGCGGGCGTAGAACTCCGCGTGGTCGGTGTGCCGGCGCAGATCCGAGCCGTCCATCCGGCACGAGTACAGGTTGCCCACGCCCTCGTGGTCGGAGAGGAACGCGATCCGCTCACCGACGAACATCGGGCAGTCCAGGTGGCCGCGGAGCCCCGGCAGCAACCGCTCGCCGTGCAGCCACAGCCGGCCCGTCGCCCCGCCCCGGTAACGCTTCCACGCGGCCGGCTCGTGCGGCGGCGTGCCGTTGAGGATCAACGTACGGTGCTCGCCCGCCACGTCGGCCACCGCGATGTCGGAGACCCGCCCCCACGGCAGCCGCTTGCCCGGGGAGCCGTCCGGGGTGACCGCGTACGCCCACGAGTAGTGCGAGAACGGCTGCCCGTGCGAGGAGACCGCCAGCACCCTGCCGTCCGGCGTCCACGAACACACCCGGGCGTCCGGGCTGCCCCAGTACGTCAGCCGCCGCGCCGGACCGCCCGCCACCGGCACCAGGTGCACCTCCGGATCGAGGCTGCGCCAGCTGGTGTACGCGATCGCCGACCCGTCCGGCGAGATGCGCGGCGGCCCCAGCCGGATCCGGTCGGCGGTGACCCGCCAGGCCCGCCCCGGCTCCTCACCGGGCCCGGCCAGCGGCGCCAGCCACAGGTCGTCCTCGGTGACGAAGCAGAGCAGGCCGCCGTGGAGATGGGGGAAGCGGAGATATGCGCCTTCGGTCACGGAATCCATGCTTCTGGCCAGATTTGCCGAGGGCAACTCGTGCGGGCCGCCGCCCGTACCCCGGGTCGGGGCCGCTCCGGCGGGCGTGCACCATTGAGGAGACCTGTACACGGCCGGATCGGGAGCGGGCAGCAGTGGTGGACGTCCACGGGACGGTGGCGGACGGCTTCGAGCCGGTCCGCGAGGCGTTCGCGCGCGGCTTCACCGAACGAGGTGAGCGCGGCGCGGCGGTGGCGGTGCACCACGAAGGACGCCTCGTGGTCGACCTGTGGGCCGGAGCCGCCGACGCCGCCGCCCCGGACGGGCCGCCGTGGACGGCCGACACCGCCCAGGTCGTCCGCTCCGCCGGCAAGGGCCCGGCCGCCGCCTGCCTGCTCCTGCTCCACCAGCGCGGCCAGCTCGACCTCGACGCGCCGGTCGGCGCCTACTGGCCCGAGTTCAAGGCGGCCGGCAAGGAACGCGTCCTCGTCCGCCACCTGCTCACCCACCGGGCCGGCCTGCCCGCGCTGGACACCCCGCTCACCGTCGAGGAGGCCCTGGACGGCGGCTCCGGGCCCCGCGCGATCGCCGCGCAGCGCCCGCAGTGGGAACCCGGCACCGACCACGGCTACCACGCCCAGACCTTCAGCTGGCTGCTGGGCGAACTGGTCCGCCGGGCCACCGGACGCACCCTGGGCCGCTGGTTCGCCCAGGAGGTGGCCGGGCCGCTCGGGCTCGACCTGTGGTGCGGTCTGCCGGCCGACCAGGCGCACCGGGTCGGCCGCATCGCCGAGATCCCGGCTCCGCCGCGGCCCGCCGGGGCGGGTCTGCGCGCCCGCCCCAAGCGCGCGGTCGCCGACGCCTACGCCGACCCCGGCTCGCTCACCCGCCGCGCCTTCGGCGCCATACGCCCACCGCTGGACGAGAACGCCCCCGACTACCTCGCCGCCGAACTGCCCGCCTCCAACACGGTCGGCACCGCCCGCTCCCTCTCCCGCTTCTACGCCGCGCTCATCGGCGCCGTCGACGGCCACCGCCCGCTGTTCGCCCCGGCCACGCTGACGGCCGCCCGCAGTGCGGAATCCGAGGGGCCGGACCGGGTTCTCGTGGTCAACACCCGTTTCGGCCACGGCTTCATGCTCCACGGCCCGGCCAGCCCGCTCCTCGGCCCGGCCTCGTTCGGCCATCCCGGCCGGGGTGGGTCCCTCGGCTTCGCCGACCCCGACCACGGGGTGGGGTTCGGCTACGTCACCAACGGGATGCAGCCCTCCGTCACCGCCGACCCCCGCGCCGCCGCCCTCCTCCAAGCCCTCCGCCGCGCCCTCCCGACGCCCTGACGGTTCGCTGGCGCCGGCCGTCAGCCATTACCTCCTCGGGGTGCGCCCGTTTCCGTTTCGTCGTGGCTGGCGTCACGGATTGTTTCCCCCCGCCCACCCGTGGCTGTCATCGCATAGTGCGGGGTGCGCACTGTCTGCCTGGGTTCCCGGGGGCCCTCCGGGGTGACTCCTCGCTCCACGCATCGTCTTCGGCTCTCGGCCGGTCCGCTGGGTCGCTGCGGGGACACCCCTGCACGCCCCCGTTCTGTTGCGTTCCGCGCTGCGGCACGGGGTGGGTGAGAAGGAGATCGGGGTGACCCCAACCTCCTATCTCACCCTCCCTCCGCGAAGAGAGGCACCCGCCAACCGGACAGAAGGGGGTGTGCCGGGGGTGTCCCCGCAGCGACCCAGTAGCCGGAGCCAAGCTGTGGCGGATACGGGGAGCGAGGAGTCACCCCCGGCGCGCCCCCGACCCCGTACCGGCAATAGGCGAAGCCCCCGGTGCCGAACCAAACCAAAACCCACCCCCACCCCCCACCGGGCAGGGGCGAACGGGGGCCACCCCGGAAACCTGGAACGGGCGAACCGGCCACGGAGTAATGGCTGACCGCCAGCGCGAGCGAACCCGCGGACCGTTAGATCCACGTGTCCAGCCACATCCGGTGGCGCCAGGCGTCGAGGGGGATCGTCATGCCGGTGTAGAGGGGGAAGAAGTAGATGAAGTTCCAGATGATGAGCAGGACGAGGGTGCCGGCGCCGACGGCGCCCCACATGCGGCGGCGTTCGGGGGCGCCGCGGGGGCCGAGGAGGGCGCCGAGCATCATGGCCACGGCGAGGCAGAGGAAGGGCACGAAGACGACGGCGTAGAAGAGGAAGATGGTGCGTTCCTGGTACAGGAACCAGGGCAGATATCCCGCGGCGACGCCGCAAAGGACCGCGCCGGCCCGCCAGTCCCGCCGCAACGCCCACCGGTACAGCAGGTATGCCAGGGCGAAACACGCCGTCCACCACAGCAGTGGCGTGCCGATCGCCAGGACCTCGCGGGCGCAGCCGCCCGCCGCGTGGCAGCCGTCCTGGCCCGGCTTGGGCGACTCGTAGAAGTAGGAGACCGGCCGGCCCAGCACCAGCCAGCTCCACGGGTTGGACTGGTAGGTGTGCGGCTGCGTCAGGTGCACGTTGAACTCGTACACCTGGTACTGGTAGTGCCACAGGCTGCGCAGCGGTGCCGGGATCCACGACCACGTACCGCCCCGGCCGTCGGCCCAGTGCCGGAAGTAGCCGCGGTCGGTGACGAACCACCCGGTCCAGGACGCCAGATAGGTCAGCAGCGCCACCGGCACCAGGGACAGGAAGGCCGGGCCGAGGTCGCGGCGCGCCACCGCCCGGTACGGGCGCCACGCACCGGCGGTGCGCCGTGCCCCGGCGTCCCACAGCAGCGTCAGCACCCCGAACGCGGCCACGTACACCAGGCCGTTCCACTTGCTCGCCCCGGCGAGCCCCAGCAGCACCCCGGCCGCGATCCGCCACGGCCGCGCCCCCAGCCGGGTGGCCGCACCGGCCCGCGCGTCGGGCTGGCCGTCGGCGGGCAGCGCGGCGGCCAGCCGGGCCCGGGCCGCGTCCCGGTCCACCAGCAGCGCCCCGAACGCGGCCACCACGAAGAACATCACGATGAGGTCGAGCAGCGAGGCGCGGCTCATCACGAACTCCAGGCCGTCCACCGCCATCAGCAGCCCGGCCAGGCACCCCAGCGCCGTCGAACGCAACAGCCGCCGCCCGATCCGGCAGACCATCAGCACCGCCAGCGACCCGAGCAGCGCCACCATGAAACGCCAGCCGAACGGGTTGAGCCCGAAGGCCCATTCGCCCAGTGCGATGATCCACTTGCCGACCGGCGGATGGACCACGTACGACGGGTCGAGGCCCAGCGGGATCTTCTGCGGATGGGCCAGGATCAGCTGGTTGGCGTTGTCCGGCCAGCTCGACTCGTAGCCGTGTCGCAGCAGTGCCCAGGCGTCCTTGGCGTAGTACGTCTCGTCGAATATCACCGCGCGCGGGCTGCCCAGGTGCCAGAAGCGCAGCACCCCGGCGAGGAGTGCGACCAGCAGCGGGCCGCCCCAGCCCGACCAGCGGGCGAGCAGGTCGGCGCAGCGGCCGGACAGCCACGGCACCCGCCGCCACCAGCCACCCGGCTCGGGCAACGGGACGACCAGCCGCTCCCGCGCGTCGCCACGCGGCGGTTCGACGTACCCGAAGCGGCGCAGCCGCTGCTGCCAGGGCGTGGGCGGCCGGTCCGCCGACGCCCGGCCGGGCGGCCCCTGACGGCTCGCCGCCCCCGGCGGCACGGCGGCGGACGCGGTCGCGGTCTCACTGGTCACCGGGACATCGTAAGGATTCCCCTGGGGAATCAGGCCCCACCGGACCATGCGGGGGGAGCCCCGGCGGATGGGCGGGGGACAATCGGAGGGTGACGCTCGTACTCGCAGGAACCCCCATCGGCGACCCCGCCGACGCCCCGCCGCGGCTCGCCGCGGAACTCGCCGCCGCCGACGTGATCGCCGCCGAGGACACCCGCCGGCTGCGCCGGCTCACCGCCGCGCTGGGGGTGGCCCCGGCCGGGCGGATCGTGTCGTACTTCGAGGGCAACGAGAGCGCCCGCACCCCGGAGCTGGTGGCGGCGCTGGCCGGTGGGGAACGGGTGGTGCTGGTCACCGACGCCGGCATGCCGTCGGTCTCCGACCCCGGTTACCGGCTGGTGGCCGCCTGCGTGGCCCAGGGCATCGAGGTGACCGCGGTCCCCGGCCCGTCGGCGGTGCTCACCGCGCTGGCGGTCAGCGGGCTGCCGGTGGACCGGTTCTGCTTCGAGGGGTTCCTGCCGCGCAAGGCGGGGGAGCGGCTGGCCCGGCTGCGGGAGGTCGCGGGGGAGCGGCGCACCCTGGTCTACTTCGAGGCGCCGCACCGGCTCGCCGACGCCCTCGCCGCGATGGCCGAGGTCTTCGGCGCCGACCGGCGGGCCGCGGTCTGCCGCGAGCTGACCAAGACCTACGAGGAGGTCCGGCGCGGCCCGCTGGCGGAGCTGGCCGAGTGGGCCGAGGGCGGGGTCCGCGGCGAGATCACGGTGGTCGTCGAGGGCGCCCCGGAACCGGGACCGCAGGACGTCGGCCCGGAGGAACTGGCCCGGCGGGTGGCGCTGCGCGAGTCGGCGGGCCAGGCCCGCAAGGCCGCCATCGCCGCGGTGGCCGAGGAGGCCAACGTCCCCAAGCGGGACGTCTTCGACGCGGTGGTGGCCGCCAAGCGCGGCGCCTGAACGGGGTCGGAAACCCGCTGTTGACCGGCGGGTTTCCATGGTCGGCACAAGCGCGGGTAAAGGTCTACGGTGGACAGGTAAAGGGCCGTAGGCCGCACCGCGGCGATGGACCACAAACGTTCCAAATCTGGCTCAAGAGACGGGAACCCCTACTGCGTCCCCGCCCGGGAAGGCGTTCGCTGGTAGTGGGAAGTCCCGCTCCGGACATGCGGTCCGGAGGGCAACAGGAGCTGCCATGAGCGAGACCCTAGGCACCCCCGGCGCACCCCCGGCCGGCCACGCGTCGGGTGAAGTGGTGCACGAGGCGTATTCCTTCGCCTGCCTCACCTGCGGGTACGGCTGGGAGCAGGCGTACGAGATAGCCCACCACGTCGACGACCACGGTCACACCAACGTCGTCTACTACGCCGGCCGCCAGCGGGTTCCGTCCCCGCTGACCCGTCCCACCTGCAAGAACTGCGGCGGCCACCTGGTGCGCATCATGCGTTCCGGCCGCGTCTCCTCCGCCCACTGGGGCCACGTGCCCAGCCCCGACCCCGGCGAGGCGGTGCCCATCGCCGGCCCCCTCGTCCTCCCCGGCGCCCCGCGCGAGGCCCGCGCGGAACGGCTCCGTGAGGAGAAGCGGCGTCACCACTGGTTCGCCGACCTGCTCGCGGTCTTCCACCGCAAGCACCGCGACGACGACGACCCCACCAGCCAACGCGCCGCCTGACCCCCGGCCCCCCTCCCGGCGCCCCCTCCTGATCGCCCCTGCGGGTGCCCCTCCCGGCGCCCTCTCCCGGTCGCGCCTCCGGGTGCGCTTTCCCGGTTGCCTCTCCGGTCGCGCCTTCAGGTGCGCTTTCCCGGTCGCCCCTCCTTCCCTCCCCGTCGCGGGGTCCGTGCCCGCGGCGGCCTCCCCGCGCCTGCGGAGGGCTGCCGCGCCCGGGCGGCCCCGCGCCCGGTGGCGCGCTCCCCGGCCGCCCCGGTGCCTGGGGGCGCCCGTAGACTCGCCGCATGGCGGGAACTGGGACTTCGACCACCGACAAGACCGCGGCGCCACCGCTTCCGGAGCGGTTGAGGGTCGCGGTGGCGGATTCGCATACGCACTTGGACATGCAGTCCGGCACGGTCGAGGAGGCGTTGGACAAGGCGGCGGCGGTGGGGGTGACCGCGGTGGTCCAGGTCGGGTGCGACCTGGAGCGGTCCCGTTGGGCCGCGGAGGTCGCCGGGCGCCACGAGAACGTCCACGCCACCGTCGCGCTCCACCCCAACGAGGCGCCCCGGATCCGCCGGGAGGAGGGGCCGGGCGCCCTCGACGCGGCCCTGGACGAGATCGCGGCGCTGGCCGCGCTGCCGCAGGTACGCGGGGTCGGCGAGACCGGCCTGGACTACTTCCGCACCGGGGCCGACGGCATCGAGGCCCAGACCTACTCCTTCCGCCGCCACCTGCGCATCGCCAAGGAAGTCGGCAAGGCGCTCGTCATCCACGACCGCGACGCCCACCAGGACGTCCTGCGCGTGCTGCGCGAGGAGGGCGCCCCCGGCACCGTGGTCTTCCACTGCTTCTCCGGCGACGCCGCGATGGCCGAGGAGTGCGCCGCGGCCGGGTACTACATGTCCTTCGCCGGGAACGTCACCTTCAAGTCGGCCCAGCCGCTGCGCGACGCGCTCGCCGTCGCCCCGCTCGACCTGCTGCTGGTCGAGACCGACGCCCCCTTCCTCACCCCGGCCCCCTACCGCGGCCGGCCCAACGCCCCCTACCTGATCCCCGTCACCCTGCGCGCGATGGCCGCTGTCAAGGGCGTGGACGAGGACGAACTGGCCACCGCCGTCGCCGCCAACACCGCCCGGGCCTTCGGCTGCCCGCCACCACGTTGATCACGACACGGGGTAACCGTACCGCTTTGGAGAGTGACCACCGCGCGCGCTAGGGTCCCCCACCGAGCACCGCTCGTGCCGGACCCGTGGAGGCGTCGTGAGCGTTACCCAGGGCAGCCATCGCGCCCGCGGCGGCCCCGTGACCCGGCCCGGTCCCGTGCCCGGCGGCCGGACCGGCGCGCACCGCGGCACCAGCGCCTGGCCGGTGCCGTTCTGGGCCACCGGCACCTGGAGCGGCGCCGGCACCGGCACTCGACGGGCCGGCCCCCGCCGCGCCGCGCCCCCGCCTCCCGTCCCGCCCGCGCCCGGCCCCCGCGTCCCCGCCCAGCCGCCCGGCTCCCGCGCCGCCGCCCGCCACGCCCGCGCCGCCGACCGCCCCGACGCGCTGCGCCAACTGCTGCCCCGCGCCCTCGTCGTCGCCTTCCTGGCCGGCGGCAGCTACACCTACCTGGCCGCCGACAAGACCGTCGAACTCACCGTCGACGGCGTCCCCCGCACCCTGCACACCTTCGCCGACGACGTCCCCGAACTGCTGGACGAGGAACACGTACCCGTCGGCGACCACGACCTCGTCGCCCCCGGCCGGCACGCCGCCCTGCACGACGGGGACACCGTCGCCGTCCGCTACGGCCGACCGCTCGACGTCACCCTCGACGGCACCCCGCAACGCCTGTGGACCACCGCCCGCACCGTCGAGGAAGCCCTGCGCCAGCTCGGCGTGCGGGCCGACGGCGCCCACCTGTCCGCCTCCCGCTCCGCCACCATCGCCCGCCACGGACTGCGCCTGGAGGTCCGCACCGAACGCACCGTGACCTTCCTCGCCGACGGCCGCGAGCACACCGTCCGCACCAACGCCGGCACCGTCCGCGAGGCCGCCCGGCAGGCCGGCATCTCCTTCGGCCCGCACGACACCACCTCCGTCGACCCCGACAGCTTCCCGCGCGACGGCCAGACCGTCTCCGTCCTGCGCATCACCGGCACCACCCACATCCGCGAGGAACCGGTCCCCTTCCGCACCGTCGTCCACCCCGACCCCGACGAGTTCACCGGCACCCGCGTCGTGGTCACCCCCGGCCGCCCCGGGGTGCGCGAGGTCGTCTACACCCAGCGCACCGTCAACGGCGTGGCCGAACGCCCCCGGCTGGTCGGCTTCCGGCTGCTGCGCCCCCCGGTCGACCGTGTCGTACGGGCCGGCACCCGCCCGCTGCCCACCTCGGTGGCCGGCGCCGACCACCTCAACTGGTCGGGCCTGGCCCGCTGCGAGGCCGGCGGGCACCCCGACGCCGTGGACCCCTCCGGCACCTACGGCGGCCTCTACCAGTTCGACTCCCGCACCTGGCACGCCCTCGGCGGCACCGGCCGCCCCCAGGACGCCCCCGCCACCGAGCAGACCTACCGGGCCAAGAAGCTCTACGTCCAGCGCGGCGCCGCCGCCTGGCCGGTCTGCGGCGGCAGGCTCCACCACTGACCGGCGCCGGGTGCGCCCACCGCACCGCCGCTTACGTAGGCTTACGGGGTGAGCAGCACCCCCTCCACCGAGCACGGCCCGCTACTGGGCCCCGCCGACATCCGCGAACTGGCCGCCGCCCTGGGCGTACGCCCCACCAAGCAGCTCGGCCAGAACTTCGTCATCGACGCCAACACCGTACGCCGCATCGTGCGCACCGCCGGGGTGCGCCCGGACGACGTGGTGGTCGAGGTCGGGCCGGGCCTCGGCTCGCTCACCCTGGCCCTGCTGGAGGCGGCCGACCGGCTGGTCGCGGTCGAGATCGACCCGGTGCTCGCCGCCGCCCTGCCGGCCACCGTCCACGCCCGCCTGCCCGGCCGCGCCGACCGCTTCGACCTCGTCCACCGCGACGCCCTCCAGGTCAGCGAGGTCCCCGGCCCGCCGCCGACCGCGCTGGTGGCCAACCTCCCCTACAACGTCGCCGTCCCCGTGCTGCTCCACATGCTCGCCACCTTCCCCAGCATCGAACGCACCCTGGTGATGGTGCAGTCCGAGGTCGCCGACCGCCTCGCCGCCGCCCCCGGCTCCAAGGTCTACGGCGTCCCCTCGGTCAAGGCCGCCTGGTACGCCCACGTCAAACGGGCCGGCGCCATCGGCCGCAACGTCTTCTGGCCCGCCCCCAACGTCGACTCCGGCCTGGTCTCCCTGGTCCGCCGCACCGAACCGGTGGTCACCACCGCCACCCGCGCGCAGGTCTTCGCCGTGGTCGACGCCGCCTTCGCGCAACGCCGCAAGACCCTGCGGGCCGCCCTGGCCGGCTGGGCCGGATCGCCCGCCGCCGCCGAGGCCGCCCTCACCGCGGCGGGCGTCTCCCCGCAGGCCCGCGGCGAGTCGCTCACCGTCGAGCAGTTCGCCGCCGTCGCCGAACACCGCCCGCCGGCCGCCTCCTGACCGCCCCCGCGACCGTTCCGCCGACCGACCCCGCCGACCGTCCAAGGAGAGACGTGACCACCGCCCCCGTCACCGTCCGCGTTCCCGCCAAGGTCAACGCGCAGCTCGCCGTGGGACCGCTGCGCGCCGACGGCTTCCACGACCTGGCCAACGTCTTCCTCGCGGTCGGCCTGTACGACGAGGTCACCGCCACCCCGGCCGACGCCCTGCGGATCACCGTCTCCGGCCCCGACGCCGACCAGGTGCCGCTGGACTCCGGCAACCTCGCCGCCCGCGCCGCCGAGGCCCTCGCCGCCCGCCACGGCCGCCGGGCCGACGTCCATCTGCACATCGCCAAGGACATCCCGGTGGCCGGCGGCATGGCCGGCGGCAGCGCCGACGCCGCCGGCGCCCTGCTGGCCTGCGACACGCTGTGGGGCACCGGCGCCACCCGCGACGAACTCCTCGACATCTGCGCCGAGTTGGGCAGCGACGTCCCCTTCAGCCTGGTCGGCGGCGCCGCCCTGGGCCGCGGACGCGGCGAACTCCTCGAACCCCTCACCGTCGGCGGCACCTTCCACTGGGTCTTCGCGGTCGCCGACGGCGGCCTGTCCACCCCGGCCGTCTACCGCGAATGCGACCGGCTGCGCCAGGCCGCCGCCGTCACCGTCCCCGCCCCCGAGGCGTCCCCCGCCCTGCTGGCGGCGTTGCGCACCGGCGACGCCGCCGCCCTCGCCGCCGCCGTCGGCAACGACCTCCAGGCCGCCGCGCTGTCGCTGCGCCCCTGCCTCGCCGACACCCTGCGCACCGGCACCGAGGCCGGCGCCCTCGCCGCCCTCGTCTCCGGCTCCGGCCCCACCTGCGCCTTCCTGGCCGAGGACGCCGACGCCGCGGCCCGGATCGGCAAGGCGCTCACCGCCTCCGGCACCTGCCGCACCGCCCGGGCCACCACCGCCCCCGCCCCCGGAGCCACCGTCGTCGCCCCGCCCACCCGGCGGCACTAGTGCCGCGTCAGCCAGGGTTCGTCCGGTAAGGAGCGGCGTCCGGTGCGGTGCATCGCAAGGCGCCGGATCGGCCTCGTAGTGGGCCTACTCGGTCGGTCCGGCAACGCCGCGAGGTGCCGTGCCGGGCGTCGCGACGGGACGAACCTTGGCTGATGCGGCACTAGGCTGTAGGACCGGACCATCCGGCGAGCATGGAGAAAAATGGCGGTCAACCTGGTCAACGTCGAGTCCGTCAGCAAGGTGTACGGCACCCGGACGCTTCTCGACGGCACGTCCCTCGGCGTCTCGGAAGGCGACCGCATCGGCGTCGTCGGCCGCAACGGCGACGGCAAGACCACCCTCATCCGGATCCTCGCCAAACTGGAGGAACCCGACAGCGGGCGCGTCACCCACGCCGGTGACCTGCGCCTGGGCATCCTCACCCAGTCCGACACCCTCGACCCGCGGGCCACCGTCCGGCACGAGGTCATCGGCGACCTCGCCGACCACGAATGGGCCGGCAACGCCAAGATCCGCGACGTGCTCACCGGCCTCTTCGGCGGCCTGGACCTGCCCGGCTTCGCGCAGGGCCTGGACACCGTCATCGGCCCGCTCTCCGGCGGTGAACGCCGCCGCATCGCGCTGGCCAAACTGCTCATCGCCGAACCGGACCTCATCGTCCTGGACGAGCCCACCAACCACCTCGACGTCGAAGGCATCGCCTGGCTCGCCGCCCACCTCCAGGCCCGCCGCTGCGCCCTGGTCTGCGTCACCCACGACCGCTGGTTCCTCGACCAGGTCTGCACCCGCATGTGGGACGTGCAGCGCGCCGCGGTCCACGAGTACGAGGGCGGCTACTCCGACTACGTCTTCGCCCGCGCCGAACGCGAACGCCGCGCCGCCACCGAGGAGGCCAAGCGGCAGAACCTGGCCCGCAAGGAACTCGCCTGGCTGCGCCGCGGCGCCCCGGCCCGCACCAGCAAGCCCCGGTTCCGCATCGAGGCGGCCAACGAACTCATCGCCGACGTCCCGCCGCCGCGCGACACCGCCGAACTGATGCGGTTCGCCGGCTCCCGCCTCGGCAAGACCGTCTTCGACCTGGAAGACGTCACCGTCAAGGCCGGCGACCGCACCCTGCTCACCCATCTGACCTGGCAGCTCGGCCCCGGCGACCGGATCGGCCTGGTCGGCGTCAACGGAGCGGGCAAGACCACCTTGCTGCGGACCCTCGCCCAGGCCGCCGCCGCCCGTGACGCCGACGACGCCACCGCCGCCGCCCCGGCCGGCCTCGGCCACGGCCGGATCGTCGTCGGCAAGACCGTCCGCCTCGCCCACCTCTCCCAGGAGGTCGCCGAACTCGACCCGAACTGGCGGGTGCTGGAGTCCGTCGAGGCGATCCGGCAGCGCGTCGACCTCGGCAAGGGACGCGAGATGACCGCCTCCCAGCTGTGCGAACGGTTCGGCTTCGGCAAGGAGAAGCAGTGGACCCCGGTCGGCGACCTCTCCGGCGGTGAGCGCCGCCGGCTCCAGATCCTGCGGCTGCTGATGGACGAGCCCAACGTCCTCTTCCTCGACGAGCCCACCAACGACCTCGACATCGAGACCCTCACCCAGCTCGAGGACCTCCTCGACGGCTGGCCCGGCTCGATGATCGTCATCAGCCACGACCGGTACTTCATCGAGCGCACCACCGACCGGGTCCTCGCCCTCCTCGGCGACGGCACGCTGCGGATGCTCCCGCGCGGGGTGGACGAGTACCTCGAACGCCGCCAGGCCGTCCTCGCCGCCGCGGCCACCCCCGCCGCTGCCGCCGCCAGGACCGCCAAGGACAAGCCCAGGTCCTCGGCGGCCGACCAGCGCGCCGCCAAGAAGGAACTCCAGAAGATCGAACGCCAACTCGACCGCGTCGCCGAGAAGGAGACCGCGCTCCACGCCGAAATGGCCGAGAACGCCACCGACTTCGAGCGCATCGCCGGCCTCGACGCCCGCCTGCGTGAACTCGCCGCCGAACGCGAGGAGTTGGAGCTGCGCTGGCTGGAGCTGGCCGAAGAGGTCTGAGGCGGCGGACCGCCCCGCCGTCGTCACGGGGACGTCGCGGTCGGATTGCGACCTGGCGGGTGGAACGGCGGTGGCCGGAGCGGGACCGGTGGCCGGTGGTACAAAGAATGCCGCCGATCACGATCTCGACCGAGGAACCGCCATGTCGCAGCCGCCACCGCCGCCCGGCGGCCCCGTCCGCCCCGGCCCGTACGGCGGGCCCCCGCCGCCGGTCCCGCCGGGCGCCTCGGTCCCCGTTCCGCCCCCCGGCCCGTACGGCGCGGCCCCGTACGGCCAGCCGTACCCGGCGCAGCAGCCGTACCCCGTCCCGCCGGTGCCGCCGGTTCCGCCGGGGCCGGGCGGGGGCGGGCGGCGGGGGAGGCTCGCGGGGGTGGTCGCCGGGGTCGTGGCGGCCGTGCTCGTGGTGGCCGGCGGGGTGTGGTTCTGGGCCGCGGGCGACCACGGCCACCACGACCGGCCGCTGCCCGCCCCGGTCGCCGGGCACCAGGCGGACGGCCGGGTGCGCTGGACGGTTCCGGCGCCGGCGATACCCAAGGGCAGGCTCGTCGCCCCGGTGCCGGGGCTGTGGTTCGACGGCGACGAGGTGGTCAAGCAGTCGCCCGACGCGGTCACCGGCTACGACCTCGCCTCCGGCGCCCAGCGCTGGACGGTGGCCGCGCCGCAGGGCGCCACCTGCGTCTCCGCCACCGACCTGGTGGCCGGCCGGGTCGCCGTGCAGTACGGCGCCCACTGCGAGAACGTGATGGTCGTCGACGTCCGGGCCGGCCGGATGCTGTGGCACAAGCCGCTGCCCGCCCCGACGGACTCCCTCCTCCCGGCGACCGATGCCTTCCAGAGCACCGACATGGCGCTCAGCGGCGACACCGTCGCGGTGACCTGGGGCCCGAGCGTGGCCACCATGGCCTACCAGGCGAGCACCGGCCGCGAGCTGTGGCACTCCAGCGAGGGCTCCCCCTGCCACGACAAGGGCTTCGGCGGCGGCGCCCAGCTCATCGAGGTCTACCAGTGCTCCGGCAGCGGCAACCCCAACCACGTCTCCCTGGTCGACCCGGCCTCCGGCAAGCCCGTCTGGACCTGGGACGCCCCGGCCGGCACCGACGTGCGCAACGTCGTCTCCACCAAGCCCGTCGTCATCGGCCTCAGTGCCAACACCGGCCTGACCGACCTGTGGGACATCGACGGCGGCCGGCTCGGCGGCCGGATCTCCCTCGGCCGCGGCAGCGGCGACCTGGGCAGGTACGCCATCAGCTGCCCGGCCGGCGGCCGGATGACCCCGTGCCGCAACGTGGCCGTCGACGGCGGCACCCTGTACCTGGCCACCGTGGACCACCCCGGCCACGCCAAGGGCACCCGCACCAACGAGATCGCCGCCTTCGACCTGGCCACCGGCGACGGCCGCTGGCTCTCCTCGTCGCAGGAGCGCCCGATGGACCTGGTCACCGTCGAGGGGTCCTCGGTCATCGCCTACGAAACCCCTCCGGCCGACCGCGGCGGCACCGTCCTCAAGATCGACACCGGCACCGGCAAGGCCACCCCGTACACCACCTTCGCCGCCGCCACCGCCTCGCGCGAGCAGCCGTTCCAGGGCTCCTGGGACCTGGCCGAGGGATGGCACGACGACACCCTGGTGCTGGCGCTGGCGGGCATCGCCGCCGGCGCCCGCCTGCCCTACCTGATGGCCACGCTGCGCTGACCGCCCGTCAGCCCGCCGCGTCGCCTTTGGCCACGCGAATTGGCCAGTGAGGGTGGGGTTTTCGGTTCCCCCGGGGCGGTTTCGCCCCGGATACCGGCGCGCGGAGCACGGCGAACGTGTAGCTTCCGGGGACCGACCGACGCGGCACCGGCCGGGCCGGTCGCCGGCCGGCCACGGTCGCGGGCGGGGCGGGGCGCACGGCACGGGCCGCGCCGCCGGGGGACGAGGGGGAGGGTCGATGGGCATACGGCTCGTGGTGGTCGACGACCACCGGCTGCTCGCCGAGGCGCTCGCCTCCGCGTTACGGCTGCGCGGCCACCGGGTGCTCGCCGCGGGTGCCCCCACCGCCGCCGCGGCCGACCTGGTCGCGGCCCGCACCCCGGAGGTGTGCCTGCTGGGCACCGCCGCCCCCGCCGCGGCCGGCGCCTTCGACCCGGTGCTGCGCATCAGACGGGAACGGCCCGCCGTCGCCGTTCTCGTCCTCGGGCCGGTGCCGAGCCCGCGCGGCATCGCCGCCGCCTTCGCCGCCGGCGCCGCCGGGTACGTACGCCACGACGAACGGATCGAGGGCGTCGAGCGGGCGATGGCCAAGGCCCGGGCGGGGGAGTCCGCGGTCGCCCCGCAACTGCTCCAGCTGGCCTTCGCCGAGCTGCTGCACCCGGTCGCCGAACCGGACGACGAGGGCAGCCGGCTGCTGCGGCTGCTCACCCCGCGCGAGGTCGAGGTCCTGGTGCGGGTCGCCGAGGGCGAGGACACCCGGCTGATCGCGGCCGGGATGTCCATCGCCCCCAGCACCGCCCGCACCCACGTCCAGCGCGTCCTGATGAAGCTCGGCGTGGGCTCCCGCCTGGAGGCGGCGGCGCTGGCGGCCCGCACCGGCCTGCTGGACCGGGCGTCGGCGGCCTGCCACCGCGAGGTGGCCCCGTAGCCGTGCCGGGGCCGGGGCCCACGGCACGGCCCACGGGTCAGGGGCGCGGGTCGGTGTCCTCGGCGGCGGCCTCCTCGGCGGCGGGCGGCGGCGGGGTCGGGCTCAGCCGCAGCCACAGCAGGAACGCCAGCCCCAGCACGAGCATCCCCACCCCCGTCCACAGGTTGATGTTGATGCCCTGGGCCTTGTGGATGTCGGCGTCGGAGGCGGTGAAGCCGGCGATGGTGACGATCACCCCGTAGACCACGAAGAGCCCGCCGATGATCCGGCGTACGTCGAACAGCCGGGCGGCGGTGGCGGACTTGCGTTCCAGTTCCTCGACTTGCTGCTGGTAGTCGCTCATGGTGCTGCTTTCCGGATCGGCGTGGTCAGAGGGAGAAGGGCACGTAGCAGACGACGGCGAGGACGATGGCGCCCCAGCCGAGCAGCGCGGGCTTGCGGTACCAGGCGTCGTCGCCCGCGGCGAGCGGTTCCTCGGCGAGTTCGCCGCCGGTGGCCCGGTCCACCGGCCGGGTGCCGTAGACCAGTCCGGCCAGCTCGACCGCCGGCTTGGCCTTGGTGAACAGCGAGACGACCACCATCACCACCGCGCCCGCCCCGAAGGCGACCATCGAGGAGACGAAGTTGGCGCCCTGGTCGCTGGGGATGGCGATGATGTGCTGCTTGTAGATCCAGAAGTAGTTGACCATCGCCGCCACGGTGCCGGCCAGCAGCCCCCAGAACCCGGCCGCCCCGGTGGCCCGCTTCCAGAACATGCCGAGGATGAACACGCAGAACAGCGGCACGTTGAAGAAGGAGAACAGGGTCTGCAGGTAGTTCATGATGTTGCTGAACGACGAGGCCACGAAGGCGGTCCCCATGCCGATCAGCACCCCGACCGCGGTGACGACGCGGCCGGTCCTGAGGTAGTAGGCGTCCGGGCGGCCCTTCTTGACGTAGGCGGCCCAGATGTCGTTGGTGAACACCGTGTTGAACGAGGAGACGTTGGCCGCCATGCCCGCCATGAACGCGGCCAGCAGACCGGTGACCGCGATCCCCAGCACGCCGTTGGGCAGCAGGTCGCGCATGAGCACCGGGATCGCGTCGTTGTACTGCAGCCCGCTCGCGGACTTGCCCAGCGTCGGCTCCATGACCAGGGCGATCAGCCCGGGCAGGACGACCACCATGGGGATGGCCAGCTTGGGGAAGGCGGCGATCAGCGGGGTGCGCTTGGCGGCCGAGAGGTTCTTGGCCGACAGTGCGCGCTGCACCTCGGCGAAGTTGGTCGTCCAGTAGCCGAAGCTCATCACGAAGCCCAGACCGAGCACGATGGTCAGCCAGTTGGCGCCCAGCGGGTTGGCGGTGCCGATCCCGGTGCCCTTCCAGGCGGTCAGGAAGGCTTGGCCGTGGCTGGCGGTCAGCGAGTGGCTCAGCCCGTGCCAGCCGCCGACCCGCTTGAGGCCGACGATGGTCAGCGGGATCAGCGCGGCGAGGATGACGAAGAACTGGAGCACCTCGTTGTAGATCGCCGAGGAGAGCCCGCCGATGGTGATGTAGACCAGCACGAACGCGCCGGCCACCACGATGGCCACCCACTGCGGCCAACCCAGCAGCGCCTGGAGCACGATCGCCATCGCGTACAGGTTGACCCCGGCGATCAGCACCGAGGAGACCGCGAAGATCACCGAGCTGAGCAGGTGCGAGGAGGGGCCGAAGCGGTGCAGCAGGAACTCCGGCACCGAGCGGACCTTGGAGCCGTAGTAGAACGGCATCATCACCAGGCCCAGGAAGACCATGGCCGGGATGGCGCCGATCCAGTACCAGTGCACGGTGTAGGCGCCGTACTGCGCGCCGTTGGCGGCCATGCCCAGGATCTCGGTGGCACCGAGGTTGGCGGCCACGAACGCCAGCCCGGTGACCCAGGCCGGCAGCGATCTGCCGGAGAGGAAGAAGTCCAGGCTGGTCCGCACGCTGCGTTTCGCGGCGAATCCGATGCCGAGGACCACGACGAAGTAGATGACCAGGATCGCGTAGTCGAGACCGTTGGTGGGCAGCCGAAGCCCTGCGGCCAGGTAGGACATGGGGATCTCGCTTCAGTGGGCGTCATTGCACATATCGCGGACGGGACGGGGTGAAGGTAACCCTCTGTGTTTGGAAAATGAACACTGGTGGTGGAGTTCTTTGTTGGATCGTGATCGAACCGAGTGGTTCGCCCCTTATGTTCCCGGCGGCGCCGCGGCGAGAGTCTGTTTGCTTCTGGTGTCTTGTGTTGGCTTCTGTTTAGGATGGCGTGGAACGACATACGTACGTGAGGAGCCTCCGGGGTGAAGAAGACGACGACCCGGCTCGCCGACGGTCGCGAACTGATCTACTACGACGCCCGCGACGACAGCGTCCGGGACGCGGTGGACCAGCGGCCACTGGACGCCACCACCACCGCCTCCGAGATCCGCCACGACCCGCTGCTCGGCGAATGGGTCGCCATCGCCTCCCACCGGCAGGGCCGCACCTACCACCCACCCGCCGACCAGTGCCCGCTGTGCCCCTCCGGACCCGGCCGCCACTCCGAGATCCCGGCCGCCGACTACGACGTCGTCGTCTTCGAGAACCGCTTCCCCTCACTCACCGGCGGACCCGGCCCCCAGGCCGCCACCGGACCCGACGGGATCTTCACCAGCCGCCCCGGCGCCGGACGCTGCGAGGTCGTCTGCTTCACCCCCGACCACCACGCCTCCTTCGCCGACCTCACCCCCGGCCAGGCCGCCCTCGTCCTCGACGCCTGGACCGACCGCACCGCCGAACTCGCCCAACTCCCCGGCGTCGCCCAGGTCTTCTGCTTCGAGAACCGCGGCGCCGAGATCGGCGTCACCCTCAGCCACTCCCACGGCCAGATCTACGCCTACCCCTTCATCACCCCCCGCACCGAACGCATGCTGGCCCGCCTCGCCGACCACCACCGGCGCACCGGCCGCAACCTCTTCGACGACGTCCTCGACGCCGAACGCGCCGCCGCCGAGCGCGTGGTCGTCGAAGGCGACCACTGGACCGCCTTCGTCCCGCACGCCGCCCACTGGCCCTACGAGGTCCACCTCTACCCCAACCGCCGGGTGCCCGACCTCCTCGCCCTCGACGACGCCGCCCGCGCCGAGTTCCCCCACGTGTACCTCGAACTCCTGCGCCGCTTCGACCGCCTCTTCACCACCCCCGACACCCCCCGGCCGGCCCCCACCCCCTACATCGCCGCCTGGCACCAGGCCCCCGTCGACCACCCGCGGCGCCGCGACTTCGCCCTCCACCTGGAGCTCTTCACCATCCGCCGTACCGAGGGAAAGCTGAAGTTCCTCGCCGGTTCGGAATCCGGCATGAGCGTGTTCATCAACGACGTCCCGCCCGAGACCGCCGCCGCGCGGCTGCGCCAGGTCGCCACCACCGGCCACCCCGGCACCGCGCTGGCCCGGCCGTGACCACCCCGGCCCCCGCGCGGGGCGCCCCGCCCGCGACCGAAAGGCAGCACCCGAAGTGAGCATCCCCGGCCCCGCCACCGTCCCGGGACCCGCCCAGCCGCCCGGCACCTACCTGGTCACCGGGGGCGCCGGCTACGTCGGCGGCGTGGTCGCCGCCCACCTGCTGGAAGCCGGCCACCGGGTCACCGTCCTCGACGACCTGTCCACCGGCCACCGCTCCGGCGTGCCGGCCGGCGCCGACTTCGTCGAAGGGCGGATCCAGGACGCCGCCGAGGTGCTGGAGCGCGGCTACGACGCCGTGCTCCACTTCGCCGCCTCCTCCCAGGTCGGCGAATCCGTCACCGACCCCGACAAGTACTGGCGCAACAACGTCGGCGGCACCCTCGAACTCCTCGCCGCCATGCGCCGCACCGGCGTGCGCACCCTGGTCTTCTCCTCCACCGCCGCCACCTACGGCGAACCGGCCACCGTCCCCATCACCGAGGACACCCCCACCGCCCCCACCAACCCCTACGGCGCCACCAAACTCGCCGTCGACCACATGATCGCCGCCGAATGCGCCGCCCACGGGCTGGCCGCGGTCTCACTGCGCTATTTCAACGTGGCAGGCGCCTACACCGCCCAGGACGGCACCGTCCACGGCGAACGCCACGACCCCGAAACCCATCTGATCCCCCTCGTGCTCCAAGTCGCCGCCGGACGGCGCGAGTCCATCGCCGTCTTCGGCGACGACTACCCCACCCCCGACGGCACCTGCGTACGCGACTACATCCACGTCGCCGACCTCGCCGAAGCCCACCTCCTCGCGCTGACCGCCGCCCGCCCCGGCCGCCACCTGGTGTGCAACCTCGGCAACGGCAACGGCTTCACCGTCCGCCAGGTCGTCGAGACCGTGCGCGAGGTCACCGGCCACCCGGTGCCCGAGACCACCGCCCCGCGACGCGACGGCGACCCGGCCGTGCTCGTCGCCTCCGCGGAACGCGCCCGTACGCTCCTCGGCTGGCAGCCGTCACGCACCGATCTCGCCTCGATCGTGCGCGACGCCTGGGAGTTCGAGCAGCGCAAGTGTCAGGAGAACGCACAGTGACAGCGGACGTGTTCCAGCAGCTCTACGGATTCACCCCTGAGGGTGTATGGGCCGCCCCGGGACGGGTGAACCTCATCGGCGAACACACGGACTACAACGACGGGTTCGTCCTCCCCTTCGCCCTCACCCGCACCACCGTGGCCGCCGCGTCCCGCCGCGACGACGGCGTCCTGCGGCTCCACTCCTCCGCCGAGGCGTCCGGCGCCCCCGTCGAACTGCGCCTGGACGACCTGCGCCCCGGCGGCACCCACGGCTGGACCGCCTACCCGGCCGGCATCGCCTGGGCGCTGCGCGACGCCGGCCACCGGATCACCGGCGCCGACCTGCACTACGACAGCACCGTCCCGATCGGCGCCGGCCTGTCCTCCTCGCACGCCCTGGAGGTGGTCACCGCCCTCGCCCTGTCCGACCTGTTCGGGCTCGGGCTGGAACGCTGGCGCCTGGCCCGGCTGTGCCAGCGCGCCGAGAACGTCTTCGTCGGCGCCCCCACCGGCATCATGGACCAGACCGCCTCCGCCTGCTGCACCGAGGGCCACGCCCTCTTCCTCGACACCCGCGACCTGTCCCAGCGGCACATCCCGCTCGACCTCGCCGCCCACGGACTGCGCCTGCTGGTGATCGACACCCAGGTCAAGCACGACCACAGCGAAGGCGGCTACGGCGACCGCCGCCGCGGCTGCGAGGAGGCCGCCGCCGCCCTCGGCGTCGAAGCCCTGCGCGACATCGCCCACGACCGGCTCGACGAGGCCCTGGCCCGGCTCGACGACGAGAACAGCCGCCGCCTCGTCCGCCACGTCGTCACCGAGAACCACCGCGTCGAACAGGTCGTCGCCCGCCTCGAAGCCGGCGACCCGCGCTCCGTCGGACCCCTGCTCACCGCCGGCCACGCCTCGCTCCGCGACGACTTCCGCGTCTCCTGCCCCGAACTCGACCTGGCCGTCGCCACCGCGCTCGACACCGGAGCCCTCGGCGCCCGGATGACCGGCGGCGGATTCGGCGGCTCGGCCATCGCCCTGGTCGAGGAGGAAGCGGCCCAGAAGGTCTCCGACGCGCTCACCGCCGCCTTCCGCGCCGCCGGCCACCGCCCCCCGCGGATCTTCACCGCCACCCCCGGCCCCGGCGCGCACCGGATCTCCTGACGACCGCGCACCACCACCGGGACGCCTGCGCACCACTGCGGCGTACCCACACCACTGTGGGCGCGCGGACGTGACCACACGCGGCGTGCGGTGGTGGGCACCCGGCGCGCGCGCACCACGCGCGCCGGGAGCGGGGGCCGCCCACCGGCGCACCCCGCCCCCGGACCCGACGCCCGCACCACCCCCGCCACCGCGCCCACCACCACCCAGCCCCGCCGCAACACCCCACCCACGGCCACGAGTTGGCCAATCCGGTCCCCCCTGTCAGCGCCTGCCCCTACTCTCGTTCCCAAGGCGCCGGCGGGGGAGGCCGGCACCGGCCCAGGGGGCGCCCCGCGCGTACCGCACGCACGAAGGGGTACCCGCACCGCGCGACACGGGTCGCACGGCTGCCGGGCGGAAACGCCCGCCACCACCCGTCATCCGTCCAGTGGGGGAGCGTGATCACGTGGCCCGGATCCGCGTACTCGTGGTCGACGACCACCGCATCTTCGCCGAATCACTCGCCGCCGCCCTCGCCGCCGAACCCGACGTCGACGTCTGCGCCGCCGTCAGCGCCACCGCCGCCACCCGCTGCCTGGAACGCGCCACCGCCGACGGCCGCCGCTACGACGTCCTCCTCGTCGACGCCGACCTCGGCACCGGCCCCACCGCACCCCGGCCCCCCGTCCAACTCCCCACCGCCCGCACCCCCGACGCCATCCCCCGCCGCCCCGACCCCGTCCCCGCACCCCCCGGCACCACCGACGACGGCATAGCCCTGGTCGAACGGGTCCGCAGCGAACACCCCGGCACCCGCAGCATCGTCCTCGCCGGCCGCGACGACGCCCACCGCGCCGCCCGCGCCCTCCAGGCCGGCGCCGGCGGCTGGGTCGCCAAGGACAGCTCCCTCGCCCGCCTGCTCACCGTCATCCGCGGCGTCCTGCGCGACGAGACCCACGTACCCCCCGCCCTGCTCACCGGCGTCCTACGGGAACTCACCGCCGCCCGCAGACACCGCACCGAAAGCGAACGCCTGGTGGAATCGCTCACCCCCCGCGAACGCGAGGTCCTGCGCTGCATGGTCGCCGGCCTCGGCCGCAAAGCCGTCGCCGAACGCCTCTACCTCTCCCCGCACACCGTCCGCACCCACATGCAGAACGTCCTGGGCAAACTCGGCGTCCACTCCACCCTCGCCGCCGTCGCCCTCGCCCGCCGGGCCGGCGTCGGCCCCGCCGACCCGCCCACCCCCGCCCGCACCGGCACCCCCGCCTGACCCGCCGACCGGCGCACCCGGTCAGCCCGGAACGTTGTCGAACGGCGCCGTCAACCGCCGCAGCAACGCCGCCAGCGCCGCCCGCTCCTGCGCCGACAGCCCCGCCAGGATCGCCCGCTCCTGCGCCAGCAGCCCCGCCAGCGCCTGATCCGCCCGGTCCCGCCCCTCGTCCGTCAGCCGCACCAGCACCCCACGCCGGTCACTGGGGTCCGGCAACCGCTCCACCAGCCCCTTCTTCGCCAACCGGTCGATACGGTTGGTCATCGTCCCGGAGGTCACCAACGTCTGGGTCAGCAACTGCCCCGGCGACAGCTGATACGGCAGCCCCGCCCGGCGCAACGAGGTCAGCACGTCGAACTCCCACGGCTCCAGCGCGTGCTCGGAGAAGGCCAGCCGCCGCGCCCGGTCCAGATGACGGGCGAGCCGGCTCACCCGGCTCAGCACCTCCAGCGGCTCCACGTCGAGGTCAGGGCGCTCGCGACGCCACGCAGCCACCAACCGGTCGACCTCGTCCTCCATACCGATCAGTGTAGTGGTTGTGTCGACGTGAAGTCTCTTCATGTCAAGAGATTGGAGGGCGGGACGCATGGGCAATCTCGGCCACGAGGCCCCGGACGCCCCAACCACCCGACGCCCCACCCCCGCACCACCCCAACACCCCGCAGGACAAGCGCACGCACCTCAGCAAAGGGGATCCGCATGCAACAGCCGACCTGGGATCCACAGCAATACCTCCGCCACGCCACCCCCCGCACCCGCCCCTTCCACGACCTCCTCGCCCGCGTCCCCGCCCTACCCGCCGACCGCCCCCGCATAGCCGACCTCGGCTGCGGCCCCGGCAACGTCACCGCCCTGCTCGCCGACCGCTGGCCCACCGCCGACATCACCGGCTACGACAACTCCCCCGACATGCTCGCCACCGCCGCCCGCCACGCCGGACCCACCCCCGGCGGCGGCACCCTCACCTTCCACCACGCCGACGCCGCCACCTGGACCCCCACCACCACCCACCACCTCATCGTCTCCAACGCCGCCCTCCAATGGGTCCCCAACCACCCCGACCTCATCCCCGGCTGGATCGACCACCTCGCCCCCGGCGGCACCTTCGCCCTCCAGGTCCCCGGCAACTTCACCGCCCCCAGCCACGGCCTCCTCGCCGAACTGTGCGAAAGCCCCGAATGGCGCCACCGCCTCACCGGCCACGGCCGCGACTACGTCCACATCCTCGACCCCGCCGGCTACCTCGAACTCCTCGACGGACTCGACTGCGCCGTCGACACCTGGGAAACCACCTACGTCCAACTCCTGCCCGGCGACGACCCGGTGCTCGACTGGACCAAGGGCACCGCGCTACGCCCCATCCTCACCGCACTCGCCGACGACCCCGACGCCCGCGAGGAATTCCTCGCCCAATACCGCGACCTCCTCCGCAAGGCATACCCCGGCGGCCCCCGCGGCACCGTATTCCCCTTCCGCCGCGTCTTCGCCGTCGCCACCAAACGCCACTGACCCCACCCACACCAAAACCCCGGGACCGCGACGGCGAACCGTCCCGGCCCCGGGGCCACCACACCACCGGTCAGCTCTTGCGATGCCCTATCAACCGCGGCCTCGGCTCAAGCCCTGACAACCCGTTCCACGCCAGATTCACCAGATGCGCCGCCACATCCGCCTTCTGCGGCGACCGCACGTCCAACCACCACTGACCCGTCAACGCCACCATCCCCACCAGCGCCTGCGCGTACATCGGCGCCAGCTTCGGATCGAAACCCCGCTGCTTGAACTCCAGCCCCAGAATGTCCTCGACCTGCGTGGCGATATCACTGATCAACGACGCGAACGTCCCCGTCGACTGCGCCACCGGCGAATCACGCACCAGAATCCGGAAACCGTCCGTCGACTGCTCGATGTAATCCAGCAACGCGAACGCCGCCTGCTCCAGCAGCTCCCGCGGATGACCCCCGGTCAACGCACTCGTCACCATCTCCAGCAACGACCGCATCTCCCGGTCGACCACGACCGCGTACAACCCCTCCTTGCCACCGAAGTGCTCATACACCACCGGCTTGGAAACCCCCGCGTGATGCGCGATCTCCTCCACCGACGTGCCCTCGAAACCCCGCTCGGCGAAGAGCGCCCGCCCCACGTCCAGCAGCTGCTCCCGCCGCTCCTTGCCCGTCATCCGCACGCGCCGGGTACGACGGCCCGCCGCAGCGCCGGACGACGACGAACCGCGCCCGGAACCCCCGTCCACGGTCCTCGTCGCACCCGCGCCATCAGCACTGCCGTCGTTCCCCACGCCCCTCATCATGCCGCCTTGGCGACATCTTCCTTACGCCGGGCGGCGATCCGCTCCCGGCTCGGCCAGCGCACATCGCTCGCCCAGCCCAGCTTCTCGAACCACCGGATGATCCGCGCACTCGAATCCACCTGACCCCGCAGCACCCCGTGACGCGCCGACGTCGGATCCGCGTGATGCAGGTTGTGCCAGGACTCACCGCACGACAGCACCGCCAGCCACCACACGTTCCCCGACCGGTCCCGCGACCGGAACGGACGCTTGCCCACCGCGTGGCAGATCGAGTTGATCGACCACGTCACGTGGTGCAGCAGCGCCACCCGCACCAGCGAGCCCCAGAAGAACGCCGACAACGCGCCCTGCCAGCTCATCGTCGCCAACCCCCCGACCAGCGCCGGGAACAGCAGCGAGATGACGGTCCACATCACGAACTGCCGCGAGATCCGGCGGATCGCCGGGTCCTTGATCAGATCCGGCGCGTACTTGTGCTGCGGCGTCTGCTCCTCGTCGAACATCCAGCCCATGTGGGCCCACCACAACCCCTTCAGCAGCGCCGGGACCGTCTCGCCGTACCGCCACGGCGAATGCGGGTCGCCCTCGGCGTCGGAGAACTTGTGGTGCTTGCGGTGGTCGGCCACCCACCGCACGACCGGCCCCTCCACCGCCAGCGAACCGGCGATCGCCAGCGCGATCCGCAACGGCCGCTTGGCCTTGAACGAGCCGTGCGTGAAGTACCGGTGGAAGCCCACCGTGATCCCGTGGCAGCCCAGGAAGTACATCCCCACCATCAGCCCGAGGTCCAGCCAGGACATCCCCCAGCCCCAGGCGATCGGGATCGCCGCCACCAGCGCCGCGAACGGCACCCCGATGAACAGCGCCAAGGTGATCTGCTCGATGGAGCGCTTGTTGTCCCCGCCCAGCGTGGCGAGCGGCAGCTCGGAGCCCTCCCGCGCTGGACGGGCCCCGGGCTCCCGGGACTCGGTGATCACGTCCGGCTGTGTGGTCATAGACGTCCCTCGGAGTACGTAACGGCTACGGCTACGGAACCGTAACCTACGGAAACGTAAGTATGGCAGCCCTTACCCCGCCCGGCCCAGCGCCGCGCGCGGGACTGCCGCAGGGGTATCTGCCCGCCCGCGCCCCGCTTCAAGGGCGTCACCGGAAAAGTTCCTCCGGGCCGTCCAGGTGAAAGGTCACGCCCTCCCGACCAGAAGCACTCGTTCAGGTGATCGACGCTCGTACCTCTGGAGTAACGCAACAGTTCGAGCGCATCCTCGGAGCATGGTTCAGGCCAAACGCGAACTACAAGGCAAAGCACGCGAGTTGCGCGCCGCGGGAAAGACGTACGACGAGATCGTGAGCGAACTGGGGGTGAGTAAGAGTTCGGTGTCGCTGTGGGTGAGGGACCTGCCGAGACCGGCGGCGTCGCGGGAGCACTGCCGACGCATGGCCGAGGCCCGCTGGGAGCCGGTCCGCCGCCGACGGGCGCTGGAGCGCCAGCGGGCGAAGTTCCGTGCGGCGGGGGAGATCGGCCGGATGTCCGACCGTGAGCTGTTCCTGGTGGGGGTGGGGCTGTACTGGTCGGAAGGTGCGAAGAGCAAACCGCATCGCCCCAGTGAGCGGGTGATCTTCGTCAACAGTGACCCCGACATGATCCGGGTCTTCCTCGCGTGGCTGGAGCTGCTGGGGGTCGGCCGGGACCGCTGGCGTTTCGCGCTCATGATCCATGAGCGTGCCGACGTCACGACAGCCGAGCGGTTCTGGCGTGAAGTCGTGGACTGCGGTCCGGACTCCTTCGGGAAGACGACGCTGAAGAGACACAACCCCAAGACCGTCCGGAAGAACGTGGGGGAGGGCTATCACGGGTGCCTTGCGGTCAAGGTGTTGCGAAGTGCTGACCTGTACCGTCGCATTGAGGGCTGGTGGTACGGCATAGTGGTGGCAGCCGGGTCGCAACCCTGAGCGGATGTCCGTTTTGGCGGCATTTGCTATCCCCTGTGGTGTAATTGGCAACACTGCCGGTTTTGGTCCGGTAATTCCAGGTTCGAGTCCTGGCGGGGGAGCTTGAAGTTCGAATCGCGGCCCTGGCCACCCGGTCAGGGCCGCCCCGCATGTCACCTCCCCTACCCCTCGGTATCCTGCGGGTGTCCATCGCCCGAACCCCCGAACGCGCCGAGGAGCCTCCACGTGAGCCCCATTCGTCCGGCTGCCGTCGTCGTCCTCGCCGCGGGTGAGGGCACCCGCATGAAGTCGGCCACCCCCAAGGTCCTGCACCAGATCTGCGGTCGTTCCCTCGTCGGACACGTCGTCGCCGCCGCCCGCGAACTGGAGCCGGAACACCTCGTGGTGGTCGTCGGCCACGGCCGCGGCCAGGTCACCGCGCACCTGGCCGCGTTCGACCCGCGGGTGCGTACCGCCGTACAGCTGGAGCAGGCCGGCACCGGGCACGCCGTGCGCACCGCCCTGGAGTCGCTCGCCGACGACGACGTCGACCTCACCGGCACCGTCCTGGTCACCTGTGGCGACACCCCGCTGCTCACCGCGGAGACGCTGCGCGAGCTGGCCGCGGCCCACGAACGCGACGGCAACGCGGTGACCGTGCTCACCGCCGAGGTGCCCGACCCCACCGGTTACGGCCGCATCGTGCGCGCCGCCGACGGCTCGGTCTCCGCGATCGTCGAGCAGAAGGACGCCACCGACGAGCAGCGCCGCATCGCCGAGATCAACTCCGGTGTCTTCGCCTACGACGCCAAGCTGCTCACCGAGGCGCTGGGCAAGATCACCCGCAACAACGCGCAGGGTGAGGAGTACCTCACCGACACCTTGGAGATCCTGCGGCTGGCCGGGCACCGGGTGGGTGCCTCGATGGCCGCCGACCACCGGGAGATCGCCGGGATCAACAACCGGGTGCAGCTGGCGCAGGCGCGCAGGGATCTCAACGAGCGGCTGCTGCACGCGGCGATGCTGGCCGGCACCACGGTGGTGGACCCGGCGACCACCTGGGTCGACGCCACCGTGGAGTTCGCGCCGGACACCGTGGTGCACCCCGGCACCCAGCTGCACGGCACCACGCGGCTGGAGTCCGGTGCCGAGGTGGGCCCCAACTCCACGCTCACCGACACCCTGGTGGGCGCGGGTGCCCGGGTGACGTTCTCGGTGGCCGAGGGTGCCGAGATCGGCCCGGAGGCGAGCGTGGGTCCGTACGCGTATCTGCGTCCGGGGACGCGGCTGGGCCGCAAGGCCAAGGCGGGAACCTATGTGGAGATGAAGAACGCGCAGGTGGGCGAGGGTTCCAAGGTGCCGCACCTGAGCTACGTGGGCGATGCCACCATCGGTGAGCACACCAACATCGGCGCGGCCAGTGTCTTCGTGAACTACGACGGTGAGCGCAAGCACCACAGCACGGTGGGTAGCTACTGCCGTACCGGCGCCGACAACATGTTCGTGGCTCCTGTCACAGTCGGGGACGGCGTCTACACCGCGGCCGGTTCGGTGATCACCAAGGACGTGCCGGCCGGTTCGCTGGCCGTCGCCCGTGGCCAGCAGCGGAATATCGAGGGCTGGGTGGTCCGCAAGCGTCCCGGGAGTGCCGCCGCGCAGGCCGCCGAACGCGCCGAGCAGGGCGAGTAGCGGGCCCGCTCGCGGGCGTCCCGCGGGTACCCGTGCGCCTGGACGGGGCGTACCGTGTGAGGTGCACACAATTCCGCCAGCTCGCCGACCTCTGGGCGAAGCTGTGTCGAACACCAGTCGAAAGTCATCAAGGAGACGGTGCAGTGACCGGGATCAAGACGACCGGTGAGAAGAAGTTGATGCTCTTCTCCGGCCGCGCCCACCCCGAGCTGGCGGAGGAGGTGGCGCACCAGCTCGGTGTCGAGCTGGTGCCGACCAAGGCCTTCGACTTCGCGAACGGCGAGATCTACGTGCGGTTCGAGGAGTCGGCGCGGGGCTGTGACGCCTTCGTCATCCAGAGCCACACCGCTCCGATCAACAAGTGGATCATGGAGCAGCTGATCATGATCGATGCGCTGAAGCGGGCCTCCGCGAAGCGCATCACCGTGATCGTGCCGTTCTACGGTTACGCGCGGCAGGACAAGAAGCACCGTGGCCGGGAGCCGATCTCGGCGCGGCTGATGGCGGACCTGTTCAAGACGGCGGGTGCCGACCGGCTGTTGGCGGTGGATCTGCACACCTCGCAGATCCAGGGGTTCTTCGACGGTCCGGTGGACCATCTGATCGCGCTGCCGGTGCTGGCGGACTACGTGGGCACCAAGGTGGACCGCACCAAGCTGACGATCGTCTCGCCGGACGCGGGCCGGGTGCGGGTGGCCGACAACTGGTGCGACCGGCTCGGTGCCCCGCTGGCGATCGTGCACAAGCGGCGTGACCCGGACGTGGCCAACCAGGTGACGGTGCACGAGGTCGTGGGTGACGTGCGTGGCCGGGTGTGTGTGCTGGTGGACGACATGATCGACACCGGTGGCACGATCTGTGCGGCGGCCGACGCGCTCTTCGCCAACGGTGCGGAGGACGTGATCGTGGCGGCGACGCACGGTGTGCTCTCGGGTCCGGCGGCGGACCGGCTGAAGAACTCGAAGGTGAGTGAGTTCATCTTCACCAACACCCTGCCGACCCCGGGTGAGCTGGAGCTGGACAAGATCACGGTGCTGTCGATGGCGCCGATGATCGCCAGCGCGATCCGTGAGGTCTTCGAGGACGGTTCGGTGACCAGCCTGTTCGACGGCGTGGCGCACTGAGCCTGCGGCCTCGGGCCGATTTCTGCGGTGGCCTCCCCGCCGGGTAGACTCCTTGAGTTGCTCGGCGAGGGAGGCCGCTGTCGTTCCGGCGGTGGTGGTGCTCCGTTATCGACGCGCTTTCGGCTTTCGAGGCAGGTCCGTCGTGGACCGAGCGGCAGTTTTTCCATCCGTCTCATCCACGAGGAGGCTTGACATGGCTGAGGTCAAGATCGCCGCTGAAGCGCGTGCGGACTTCGGTAAGGGCGCCGCGCGCCGCATCCGCCGCGAGGGCAAGGTCCCCGGTGTCATCTACGGTCACGGTGCCGAGCCGGTGCACGTGTCGCTGCCGGGTCACGAGCTGATGCTGGCGCTGAAGAACTCCAACGTGCTGATCAGCCTGGACGTCGCGGGCAAGACCGAGCTGGTCATCCCCAAGGCCGTGCAGAAGGACCCGATCAAGGGCTTCCTGGAGCACGTGGACCTGCTTCAGGTCAAGCGTGGCGAGAAGGTCACGGTCGAGGTTCCGGTGCACGTCGAGGGTGACCTGGCGCCGGGCGGCAACCTGATCGAGCACATTCTCAACGCGCTGCCGATCGAGGCGGAGGCCACCCACCTGCCGGAGTCGGTGACCGTCTCGGTGCAGGGTCTGTCCGCGGGTGACGCGGTGCACGCCAAGGACATCGCGCTGCCGAAGGGTTCCACGCTGGCCGTCGAGGAGGACGCGGTGGTCCTCCAGATCGTCGCCGCCCAGGCCGAGGCTCCGGCCGCCGAGGGCGAGGGCGCCGAGGGCGCTGAGGGCTGACGAGAAGTTTTCCCCGTTCGCCGTCCCGTTCCGTGCTCCGGAGCGGGACGGCGTTCGTTTGAATGGACGGCATGAGCATGAGCGCAGCGGAAGGCGCCCCGGCGGGGCCGTGGCTGGTGGCGGGGTTGGGCAACCCCGGGCCGGAGTACGCCGGGAACCGGCACAACATCGGGTTCATGGTGGTGGACCTGCTGGCGGAGCGGATCGGCGGGCGGTTCAAGTCCCACAGGAGCCGGGCGCAGGTGGTGGAGGGGCGGATCGCCGGGCAGCGGGTGGTGCTGGCCAAGCCGATGACGTACATGAACACCTCGGGCGGGCCGGTGACGGCGCTGCGGGACTTCTACAAGGTGCCGGTGGCCAACCTCGTCGCGGTCCATGACGAGCTGGACATCGGGTATGCGACGCTGCGGTTGAAGAGGGGTGGCGGCGACAACGGCCACAACGGGCTGAAGTCGATCACCAAGGCGCTGGGGCCGGAGTATCTGCGGGTGCGGTGCGGTATCGGCCGGCCGCCGGGGCGGATGGAGGTGGCCTCCTTCGTGCTCAAGGACTTCTCGTCGGCCGAGCGCAAGGAGCTGGACTGGTTCGTGGACCGGGCGGCGGACGCGGTGGAGGCGTTGATCGCGGAGGGCCTGGAGCGGGCGCAGAGCACGTACAACAGCTGATCGCGCGGGACGGCGGCCGGGCGGTGAGGTCCACCGCCCGGCCGCCGTCGTGCGGGTGGTCAGCCGGTGTTGCGCAGGCCGGCGGCGACCCCGTTGACGGTGAGCAGCAGGGCGCGGGCGAGCTGCGGGTCGGCTTCGGTGCCTTCGGCGGCGGCCTGGCGCTGCCGGTGCAGCAGGGCGACCTGGAGGTAGGAGATCGGGTCGAGGTAGGCGTCGCGGACGTGGAAGGTCTGCTTGAGTACGGGGCTGGCGTCGAGGAGTTCGGCCTCGCCGGTGATGCGCAGTACTTCGCGGACGGTCAGGTCGTGTTCGGCCTCGATGGTGTCGAAGACGTGGCGCAGGTGGTCGGGGACGAGGGTGTCGACGTAGTGGCGGGCGATCCGCAGGTCGGTCTTGGCCAGTGTCATCTCGACGTTGGACAGGAAGTTGCGGAAGAAGTGCCACTTGGTGTGCATCTCGTCGAGCACGTCGTCGAGTCCGGCCTCGCGGGCGGCCTTCAGTCCGGAGCCGACCCCGTACCAGCCGGGGACGATCTGCCGGGACTGGGTCCAGCCGAAGACCCACGGGATGGCGCGCAGTCCGTCGAGTCCGGCGCCGGAGTCGGGGCGGCGGGAGGGGCGGGAGCCGAGGTGGAGGTCGGCGAGCTGGTCGACGGGGGTGGAGGCGAAGAAGTAGGCGGGCAGGTCGGGGTCCTCGACGAGCCGGCGGTAGGCGGTGTGGGCGGCCTGGGAGACCTGTTCCATGGTGGCGTCCCAGCGGGCGAGGGCCTCTTCCGGCTGGCGGGGTGAGGTGTGCAGCGCGGACGCCTGGAGGGTGGCGGCCACGGTGAGTTCCAGGTTCTCCCGGGCGAGGGAGGGGATGAGGTACTTGTCGGAGATGACCTCGCCCTGTTCGGTGACCTTGATCTCGCCTTCGAGGGTGCCCCACGGCTGGGAGAGGATGGCCTCGTGGGTGGGGCCGCCGCCCCGGCCGACGGTGCCGCCGCGGCCGTGGAAGAGGCGCAGCCGTACCCCGTAGCGGTGGGCGACGTCGCGCAGCCGGCGCTGGGCGCGGTGGATCTCCCACTGCGAGGTGGTGATGCCGCCGAACTTGGAGGAGTCGGAGTAGCCGAGCATGACCTCCTGGACGTCGCCGCGCAGTGAGACGAGCCGGCGGTAGGAGGGGTCGGCGAGCATCTCGTCGAGGATGCGGTCGGCCTGCTGGAGTTCCTCGGTGGTCTCCAGCAGCGGGACGATGCCGATCTGGGCGATGCCGGCGTGCAGGTCGACCAGTCCGGCCTCGCGGGCGAGGACGGCGGCGGCGAAGACGTCGTCGGCGCCCTGGCACATGGAGATGATGTAGGACTCCACGACCTCGGGGCCGAACCGGGCGAAGGCGTCGCGGATGGTGTGGAAGACGCCCAGGGTCTTGGCGCCGCGTTCGTCGAGCGGGGCGGGGGAGCCGGACAGCGGGCGGCGGGAGCGCAGTTCCTTGGCGAGCAGCTTGCGCCGGTATTCGCGCGGCATGTCGGCGTAGCGCCAGGATTCCTCGCCGAGCCGGTCGAAGAGCTGGCCGAGCGCGTGGTGGTGGGCCTCGGCGTGTTCGCGGACGTCCATGGTGGCCAGTTGCAGGCCGAACGCGGTGATGGTGCGGATCGCCCGGTCCAGGCGGCCGTCGGCGATCAGGGTGCCGCGGTTGGCGCGCAGCGAGTCCTGGAGGAGGGTGAGGTCGCGCAGGAGTTCGCCGGTGCCCAGGTAGTCGCGGCCGGGTACGTGCGGGGTGCCGGCGGCGAGGCGTTCGCGGGTGTTGACGAGCTTCTGGCGTACGCAGGTGGCCTTGAGCCGGTACGGTTCCTCGGCGTTGAGCCGCTTGTAGCGGGGGCTGATCTCCGGGAGGTTGTCCAGGTCGGCGGCGAGGGAGTCGAGGAGTTCCTGGCTGGCGCCGCTGTTGCGGATGGAGTTGGACAGGGCGCCGCGCAGGACGTCGACGACCTCCAGCACGTCGTTGATGCCGTGCTCGTGCTGGAGGAGGAGGACCTCCCAGGTGACGGCGGGGGTGACGTTGGGGTTGCCGTCGCGGTCGCCGCCGATCCAGGTGCCGAAGGTGAGCGGGCGGGTGCCGGGCGGCAGCGGGCAGCCGATGCGTTCCAGTTCGGCGGCGAGGTCCTCCAGGACGTCGGCGGCGGCGCCCTGGTGGAGTTCGTCGAGGTAGTAGATGGCGTTGCGGGCCTCGTCGGCGGGTTCGGGACGGGCGACCCGCAGCTCGTCGGTCTGCCACAGCAGGTCGATGTTCTCGGCGAGCCGCAGGTCGCGCCGGCGCCGGTCGCCGTCGCCGGCCCCGGTGGGGGTGTCGAGGAGTTCGGCGATGCGCCGCAGCTTGTTGAGGACGCTGCGGCGGGCGGCCTCGGTGGGGTGGGCGGTGAAGACCGGGCGGACGTTGAGGTGGGCCACGGTCTGCCGCAGGTGTTCGGGGTCGGCGTCCTTGAGCTGGTCGGCGGTACGGGTCAGGAGCCCGCCCTCACTGGCCCGGCGGGCCCGCAGCTCCCGGCCGCGGTGCACCTGCTCGGTGATGTTGGCCAGGTGGAAGTAGGTGGAGAAGGCCCGCACCAGCTTGGTGGCGGTGGCCAGGTCGGTCTCGCCCAGCAGCCGCGCGGCGGCCTCGCCGTCGCTGCGGGTGAGCGCCCGGACGCGTTCGACCAGGTCCAGCAGGTCGTGGCCTTCCTGGCGGACGAGGGTTTCGCCGAGGAGTTCGCCGAGGCGGCGGATGTCGGCGCGCATGGCACGGTTTTCGCTGCGCTCGCTCGGCGGGGTGGGTTCGCCGGGCGCGGCGGGGACGCTCTGGCCGGCGGGGCCGCCGGGGCGACCGGACGTCGCGGGGTCGGTGGCGGAGGGGAAGTTGTCGGCGCTGCTCACTGGTGCGGCTCCTTGCGGTGGAACGGCTGATGACGCGGACCGCGCTGTCCGACGGCCCCAGGATATGTGTCCGTCCGCCTGCCTCGTCGCCCAGCGGGTTCGCTCGCGCTGGCGGTCAGCCATTACCTCCTCGGGGTTCGCCCGTTTCCCTTTCGTCGTCGCTGAGGTCACGGATGTTTCCCCCCGCCCACCCGTGGCTGTGTTCGTACAGTGCGGGGTGTGCACTGTCTTCCTGGGTTTCCGGGGGCCCTCCGGGGTGACTCCTCGCTCCCCGTATCCGCCAAGGCTGGGCTCCGGTTGCTGGGTCGCTGCGGGGACACCCCTGCACGCCCCCGTTCCGCATCGTTCCGCGCTGCGGCACGGAGGGGGTGAGAAAAAGACCGGGGTCACCCCAACCTCCTCACTCACCCCCACCCGCGAAGAGAGGCACCCGCACGACGGCACAAGGGGGTGTGCCGGGGGTGTCCCCGCAGCGACCCAGCGGGGCGGGGGAAAGCCGACGACGAAACCTGGAGCGAGGAGTCACCCCCGGCGCGCCCCCGACCCCGTACCGGCAGTAGGCGAAGCCCCCGGTGCCGAACCAAACCAAAACCCACCCCCACCCCCCACCGGACAGGGGCGAACGGGGCCACCCGGCACCCTGAAACGGGCGAACCGGCCACCACGTAATGGCTGACCGCCAGCGCGAGCGAACCCGCTGACCGCCAGCGCGAGCGAACCCGCTGACCGCCAGCGCGAGCGAACCGGCGTTTTAGGGTGGCGGTATGACGACGACGGGGGGCAGGCGGGTGGCGGTGCCGGGCGGAGGCGGCGGTGGGGCCGCGCGGTCGGGGCCGTGGTGGTGGGGCCGGCGGCGGTCGTTCGCGTTGGACGCGACGCTCGCCGCGGTCTCCGCCGCCGAGTGCGCCGCCGAGGGCGCGTTCTTCATGGCCGGCCGGGGGCTGCCGGCGGTGCTGGGCGTGGTGTTCGGGCTGGCGGTGGGGGCGACGCTGGTGGTGCGGCGGCGCTGGCCGGTGGCGGTGGTGCTGATCTCGCTGGCGGTGACCCCGGCGCAGATGGGGCTGGTGCTGGGGGTGGTGTCGTTGTACACGCTGGCCGCCTCCGACGTGCCGCGGCGGGTGGTCGGCGCGCTGGTGTCGATGACGATCGGGGGGACGCTGCTGGTCACGTTCGTGGAGATGCACCGCGACGGGGGCCGCAGCGGGTACGCGACGCCGTCCTGGATGGGGATGGCGTTCCTGGTGCTGGTGGCGATCGGGCTGACGGTGCCGCCGGTGCTGCTGGGGCTGTACGTGGGGGCGCGGCGGCGGTTGGTGGAGACGTTGCGGGAGCGCGCGGACGACCTGGAGCGGGAGCTGGCGCTGCTGGCGGAGAAGGCGGGGGAGCGGGCCGAGCGGGCCAGGATCGAGGAGCGGACCCGGATCGCCCGGGAGATGCACGACGTGGTGGCGCACCGGGTGAGCCTGATGGTGGTGCACGCCGCGGCGTTGCGTTCCGTGGCCGTCCGTGACCCGGAGCGCGCGGTCAGGAGCGCCGAGTTGCTGGGGGATCTGGGCCGGCAGGCGTTGGGGGAGCTGCGGCAGATGCTGGGGGTGTTGCGGACCGGGGAGCCGGCCGGGCCCGCGGCGCCGGTCGGGCCCGGCACCGTGGACGACGGCGCGGGGCAGGAGCCGTCCGGGCCGCAGCCGTCGCTGGCGCAGCTCGGTGTGCTGGTGGAGGAGTCGCGGGCGGCGGGGATGGCGGTGAGCCTCTCCGAGGAGGGGGATCGCAGGCCGTTGGCGGCCCCGGTGGAGCGGACGGCCTACCGGGTCGTCCAGGAGGCGCTGACCAACGTCCACAAGCACGCCGTCGGGGCGCAGACGCTGGTGCGGGTGGCCTACCGTGCCGAGGAGATCGCGGTGCTGGTGGAGAACGGTCCGCCGGCCGGGGAGCCCTCGGCGGGGCTGCCCAGCGGCGGCAACGGGCTGGTCGGCATGAAGGAACGGGTCACCGCGCTGGGCGGTGGTTTCGTGGCGGGTCCCAGCCGTTCCGGCGGCTTCCGGGTCTCGGCGGTGATCCCGGCGCGGGCGGAGTGAACGGTGCCCTCGCGGCGGTGCGGCCCGCCGGAGGGCGGCCGGTTCAGGGGGTCAGCCGTACCGGGCGGACCCCGGTGACCAGGGTGGTCAGCGCCTGGTCGATGGTGTCGCCCAGGTACCAGTCGCCGGTGTGGTCGATGGCGTAGACGCGTCCTTCGGCGTCGATGGCGAGGTGGGCCTGGCCGTCGGTCTGGGCGCCGAGCGGGCAGACCTGGGTGTCGAGGGCGCGGCCGAGGTCGGCGAGGGTGCGGGCCAGGTGGAGGCCGAGCAGCGGGTCGACGGTGAGGCCGCTGGGGGCCACCTCCTGGCCTTCGGTGTCCTCGGCGGTGACGGTCAGCCCGCCGAACTCGGCCCAGGCTTCGACGGCCGCCGGGAAGACGGTGTGCCGGTGGCCGCCGGGTGAGGTGTGGGCGCGCAGTTCGTCGGCCCACTGTTCGGCCCGCTTGATGTCCCAGCGGCCGGGGTGCCATCCCGCGCCGGTCAGCGCCGCGTCGACGGCGACGGGGAAGCGGGTGGTGGTTCTGCTCGCGGAGGGCACGGTGGCGTCACACCCTCTCCGCGGCCGGGTCCACGGCCCGTACGCCGAAGTGCGCGAGCAGCGGTGCGCAGGACCGGCACGGCGGCGCGTAGCTGCCGTGTTCGGGGTCGCCGTCCTCGCGGATCCGGCGGGCGGTGACCTTGGCGTGCTTGAGGGCCTTGCGGGCCTCGCCCTGGCTGAGCGGTTTGCGGGCGGCGCGGTTGCTGCGGCGGCCGTCGACGTCGGCGAGGTAGCGGGAGACCAGGATGGTCTCGGGGCAGCGTCCGGTGGTGCGTTCGCGTTGTGCGACGGGCAGCGCGTCGAGGAACTCGGCGACCAGCGGGTGGAGTTGGGGCGGGGTCTCGCCCTTGCTGCCGGTGCAGGTCAGGGTTTCGCCGCGGACGGAGAGGGCGGCGGCGACGGCGGGGAGTATGCCGTCGCGGCGGTGGCGCAGCAGGGGCGCCGGGCCGAGCGGCCGGCCCGTCTGGCCGCCGCTGCTCCAGTGCAGTCGCGGGTCGTCGGCCGGTGGCCGGGATATGGGCCCGTTCTGCGGTTTTCGTGTCATGTGCAAGGCCGTGCTTCCCTCCGTGCATCCCCCGTCGCGGGTGCCAGACTGCCAAATGTGACGCGTGGTACGGAAGGCGGGCGGGGGTACGGCACGCGCTTTTCGCCATCTGCCGGGCATTCCGTCGCCTCCCCGGCCGCCCCCGCGACGTCCTCGCAACGCCTGCGCAACGGCCGTGGAACGGGCGCCGGACGGCCCCGTGGGCCCGGTACCGTACGGGCGTCGGGACGGGCGCGGCCCGGGTGGGCGGCCGTACCGTGAAGCGGCATCACCGTGGTGTACCGGGCAACCGGATCTGCCGCGTCCGGCCTGTTGCGGCACCCCATAGGCTGGTGGCCGGTTCGGGGCCCGCGGCGTGGCGACGGCGGTGCCGTCGATGTCCCCGACGAACGCAGCTACCGCCAGATCCAGCAGGGGGCATCCGCCATGACGACAGGTCGGCTCGGGGCAACGGCCGCCCCGCCGAACGCGGCCTACGCCGGGCAGGTCGTGCACTTCCCGGACCCGGTCCGGGCGGCCCGTTACCCGCAGGGCGTGCGGGTGGACGAGCACGGGTATCCGGACTTCTCCCCGTACGCCCGGGCCGCCGCGGAGATCGCCGAGCCGCCGGAGGGCTTCGGGGTGGACGAGTTGCGGCTGACGGACTACGTGTCCGCCAACGCCGCGCTCCACCACGCCGGTCACGAACTCTTCACCGGGCTGCTCTCCCCGGTGGCCACCCCGCACGGCTGGAGCTGGCACCACGTGGTGGGCACCCGCCGGCTGGAGTTGGTGCCGGCCGAGGTGAAGGCGCTGCTGCGGCACCACGGGGGGCTGGCGACGGCCGCCGCCGACCACGCCAAGCGCGGCACCCGCCCGTTGCAGGAGTCCCGCCCGGCGCACTTCGCGGTGCCCGCCGACGGGGGGCCGCAGGGCACCGACGAGCGGCGGATCCGGGAGATCGAGGAGGACCTCGGCTACCGGCTGCCCGGCGCCTACCGTACGTTCCTCAAGGCCGCGGGGGGCGCCGCCCCGGTCGGCGCCGCCCTCGACCCGGAGCTGGGCCTCCTGATCGACCAGCCGTTCTTCGCCGTGCGCGACGAGGCCGCGGTGGACGACCTGCGGTACGTCAACAAGTGCCTGCGCGACCACCTCACCAAGGACTACCTGGGCATCGGGTATGTCCAAGGCGGCCTGCTGGCGCTGAAGGTGAAGGGCGACGACGTGGGGACGGTGTGGTTCTGCGCGTACGACGACGCGCGGGACACCGACGACGCGTGGGATTCGCCGCAGCAGCGGGTCGGCTGCCTGCTGCTGCCGTGCGGTGCCGATTTCGACGCCTTCCTGCTGCGACTCGCGGGAAATCCGCCGGAGTTGGAGACGGTGGCGAACTTGATGGTCGACGGCGGCTTCGCGCACGCCGTCCCGGTGGAGGGGTGAGCCGCGCGTGATCACGCAGGCGCAGGCGCTGGAACGCGCCGAGACATGGGTCAACGGCGACGTGCCCGGCTACGAACGGCGTCAGGTGCGCGTGCACGAGTTCGACCTGGGCTTCGTGGTGTGGGCGGAGGACCGCGAGGGCGGCCCGACGTCCGACGGCGGCGGCTCGCGGCTGGTCATCGCCCGCGAGGACGGCGGTACGACGCTGTGGCCGGCGCTGCCGGTGGAGCGGATCGTCGAGGAGTACACGCTGGCGTACGGCGCCGCCGGTGCCGTACCGGCCGAGGCCGACCCCGAGCCCCCCAAGCGCGTCGACCTGGAGGTCACCTCCTTCCTGCTCACCCCGCCGGACTGGCTCCAGGCCGCGGCGGACAAGATGGGCATACCCGACGGCCGCCGCAAGCCCGAGGAGGAACCGGCCGCCGCCTCCCCCGAGCCCGCCGCCGAGGACGCGCCCTCGGGCGGGGAGTCCGCCGAGGACGCCGCCGCCTCGTCGCGGCCCGCCGGACCCGCCGACCCCGGCTGGGCCGGGGCCGCCGCCACGGACGGCCGTCAGGCCGCCTCGGTCCCGCCCCCCGCCACCGTCCTCGCGCCGCCGGTCGCCGCCTCGCCGCCTGCCGGCTCTTCGCCCGCCGCCTCATCGGCTGCCGCCGAGGCCGAGGCCGAGACCGAGGTGATGCGCCGCGACCGCGTCTTCCCGTCCGCCGAGCCGTCGCCCGCTTCCCCGCCGCCCGCCGCGCCGTCGTCCCCGGTCGCCGGCCCGCCGCCCGCCGCCCCGCAGCCCCCGTCCCCCGCCGGGCCGCCCGCCCATCTGCCGCCGCCCAGCGGTCCGTCCGTGCACGCCACGCCGCCGCCCGGCTGGCTGCGGCTGCCGGAGGGCGGGTACGCGCCCGTCCAGCCGCCGCGTCCGCCCGCCGCGCCTCCGCAGCCTCCGGCGGGTGTGTCGCGTACGGCCGGTGGTGACCCGCACGCGGCGGCGACGATGCTGGCGGGTCCGGTGGTGCCGCCCCCGCCGCCCGCGGGGGGACCGGGCGTGCCGCCTCCGCCGCCGCCCCCGCCGGGTGCCTCCGGTACCGCCGGAGGCGGCCCGCACGCGGCGGCCACGATGCTCGCCGGGCCCGGCGCGACCGGCGGCGGGTACGGATTCCCGCAGCCGCCGCAGCAGGTGCCGACGGTGGGACCGGGGTACATGGCGGTGCTGCGGTACCGCGCGGCGGACGGCTCGGAGCAGCAGGTCATCCGGCGTTCGGCGCCCGGCGCCCCGCACCCGGAGTGGCAGATCCTGCACGAGCTGCGGACGTTGAACGTGCCGCCGCAGCAGGTGCTGGAGCTCCACACCGAGCTGGAGTCGTGCGACCTGCCGGGCGGTTACTGCGCCCGCATGGTGCGGGAGACCTGGCCGCAGGTGCGGGTGAGCCACACCGCCGCGTACGGCCGCGACCACGCCTCGCGCCAGCAGGGCGTGCACCATCTCCTCACCCACCAGGGCGAGTTGGCGCAGGTCGCCGACGGCCCGGCGCGTCCGCGTCCGCAGCGCGTACCGCTGCCGGGGCCGGGCCAGGTGCAGCGCGTACCGCCGATCCCGCTGGACGCCATCGGGCAGGAGCTGGCGCAGGCGTTCGGCCCGCAGGCCGTCTTCCGCTTCGACCAGCGCGCGGTGGCCAGGGCCGGGGTGCCGGACGTGGTGGCCCAGACGTTGGTGTGGGCCGGGCTGCCGGTGGACTTCGGGCCGTTCTTCTGGGCGCAGGCGCAGCCGGGCCGCCCGGTGCCGACGCTCGCCGAGGTCGCGGCGGAGCGCGGGGCGCAGTCCGCCCCGGACGCCTCGTCGTACCTGGTGATCGGCAACGACTACGGCCGCCAGCTGTGCGTGCAGTACGGCACCGCGCACATCATGGCGGTGCCGCTGGAGGCCGTCCCCGGGGCGCAGACGTCCCCGGCGCAGTTCGTCAACTCCTCGTTGCCGGACTTCACCCGGTGCCTGGCGCTGCTGGGCCGGATGTGGCGGCTGCGGGTCGGGCTCACCCCGGAGCAGGCGGGGCGGTGGACGGTGGACTTCCAGGCCCAGCTCGCCGCCCTCGACCCGGCCGCGCTCGCCTCCCCGGAGCACTGGTGGGCGGTGCTGCTGGAGCAGATGTGGGACGGGCTGCTGTAACCCGGCCGGCCGCCCCGCTCACCCGGGGCGGCCCGCTCGGCGTCCGGACAGGTCATGACCGATCCTGGGTAGGACGGATGGGGGTTTGACCGAACGAGACGAGGGGCAGCGGATGAGCGGCTTCGACACCGCCCGGGGCGGCCGGGGTTACCGTACCGAGCAGGTGGACGCCTATCTGGCGGCGTTGCGGGCGGAGATCGACGCGGCGCACCGGCGGGTCGCGGCGCTGACCGAGCTCGCGGGCCAGCTGGAGACCGAGGCCGCCGCCCTGCGCGCCGCCGTCGAGACGCTGGCCCCGCCCACGTACGAAACCCTCGGCGCGCGCGCCGCGCAGATCTTCCGGCTCGCCCAGGAGGAGGCCGCCGGGCTGCGGGAGCGGACCGACGGCGAGGCGCAGGAGTGGTACGCGACCGCCGAGCGCGAGGGCCACGAGACCCGGGAACGGGCCCGTCGCGCGGCGGCGGAGCGGCGCGCCGAGGCGGACGACGAGGCCGCCCGCATCGTCGCCGAGGCGGGCGCGGCGGCGGACGGGCTGCGCCACGAGGCCGAGGCGGAGGCCACCGCGGTGCGCGAGGAGGCCGACCGGGCCTTCGCCGCGGTGCGCGAGGAGGCCGCCGCGCTCATATCCCAGCAGGAACGGGCGCACCGCGAGCGGGACGCCGCCTTCGACCGGGAACGCGCCGAGGCCGAGGCCGCCGTCGAGCGCCGGGTCGCCGACCTCTCCGATCGCGCCGACCAGGTGCTCGCCGAGGCCCGGCAGGCCCTCACCGACGCCCAGGACACCGCCGACCGGCGGCAGGCCGAGGCCGACGCGCACGCCGCCGAACTGATCGCCCGCGCCCGGGCGGCGGAGGAACGCGTCAACCGCGAGAGCGAACGCGAGATCCGCGAGCACGAGGCCCGGCGCGACGAGATCCGCTCCCACCTCGCCCACGTCCGCACCAGCCTCGCCGCCCTCACCGGCCGCACCGTCGACCCCGACGAGTAGCCCCCGCCGCCCACCCCGGCCCCCGTCGCACGGCCCCCGCGCGGGGAGCGAGGACGCGGCGGGTGTCCGTTGCCGGCTTCCGTCCGCCCCGCCGGGTGGGGGTGATCCGCGAGCCGTGGGCGGGTACCCGCGGGGGCGGGGCGGACCCGGGGGCCGTTGTCGGTACGGGGCCGTAGGCTGGAATCCACACCCGGCCCGTGCGTTCGTGCCGGGCGATTCGCGTTGTCCGCCTTCGGGACACCTTGGACATCTTCGGGACGGAATGCATCCATGAGCCTGTCCGGTCTGCTTGACGTCGTCATCGAGGATCCGGCGCTGGCCGAGGCGGCCGAGGCCGCGCGCGGCGGCAACCGGAGCCGTCTGGACCTGGTGGGGCCGCCGGGCGCGCAGCCCTTCGCGCTGGCCGCGCTCGCCGCGAGCAGTGGCCGGCCGCTGCTCGCGGTGACCGCCACCGGCCGCGAGGCCGAGGATCTGACGGCCGCGCTGCGCTCGTTGCTGCCGCCCGACTCGGTGGTGGAGTTCCCGGCCTGGGAGACGCTGCCGCACGAACGCCTCTCACCACGTTCCGACACCGTCGGGCGCCGCCTCGCGGTGCTGCGCAGGCTCGCCCACCCCAGCGCGGACGACCCGGCGGCCGGCCCGGTCAAGGTGGTCGTCGCCCCGGTCCGCTCGGTGCTCCAGCCGCAGGTCAAGGGGCTCGGCGACCTGGTCCCGGTGAGCCTGCGCAGCGGGCAGCGGGCCGACCTGGGGCAGGTGGTGGACGCGCTGGCCGCCGCCGCGTACGCCCGCGTGGAGCTGGTGGAGAAGCGCGGCGAGTTCGCGGTGCGCGGCGGCATCCTGGACGTCTTCCCGCCCACCGAGGAACATCCGCTGCGGGTGGAGTTCTGGGGCGACGACGTCGAGGAGATCCGCTACTTCAAGGTCGCCGACCAGCGCAGCCTGGAGGTGGCCGAACACGGCCTGTGGGCGCCGCCCTGCCGTGAGCTGCTGCTCACCGACGAGGTGCGCCGCCGCGCCGCCGCGCTCGCCGAGGACCACCCCGAACTCGGCGAACTCCTCGGCAAGATCGCCGAGGGCATCGCCGTCGAGGGCATGGAGTCCCTCGCCCCGGTCCTGGTGGACGACATGGAGCTGCTGCTGGACGTGATGCCGGCCGGCAGCGTGGTCGTCGCCTGCGACCCGGAACGGGTCCGTACCCGCGCCGCCGACCTGGTGGCCACCAGCCGCGAGTTCCTGGAGGCGTCCTGGGCGGCCACCGCGATGTCATCCAGCACGGGCGAAGCCCGTTCCGGCAAGGGTGGTGGTGGGCGACGGGCGGGCGGGGAGGCTCCGATCGACCTGGGCGCCGCCTCCCTGTGGTCGCTGGCCGACGTACGCGACCACGCCCGCGGGACCGGCACCCCGTGGTGGTCGGTGAGCCAGTTCTCCGCCGACGCCGAGGCCGACGAGGACGACGGCGACACCCTGCGGCTGGGCCTGCACGCCCCCGAGACCTACCGGGGCGACAGCGCCCGCGCCCTCGCCGACACCAAGGGCTGGCTCGCCGACGGCTGGCGCACGGTCTACGTCACCGAGGGCCACGGCCCGGCCTCCCGCACCGTCGAGGTGCTCGGCGGCGAGGGCATCGCCGCCCGCCTCGACGTCGAGCTGACCGCCGCCCCCGAGCCCTCCGTGGTCCACGTGGCCTGCGGCTCGGTGGAACACGGCTTCGTCGCCCCCGCCCTGAAGCTGGCCGTCCTCACCGAGACCGACCTGTCCGGCCAGAAGTCGGCCAGCAAGGACATGGGCCGGATGCCGTCCCGGCGCCGCAAGACCATCGACCCGCTCACCCTCCAGCCCGGCGACTACATCGTGCACGAGCAGCACGGCGTGGGCCGGTACGTGGAGATGGTCCAGCGCACCGTGCAGGGCGCCACCCGCGAATACCTGCTGGTGGAGTACGCCCCCGCCAAGCGCGGCCAGCCCGGCGACCGGCTCTTCGTCCCCACCGACCAGCTGGAGCAGATCACCAAGTACGTGGGCGGCGAGGCCCCCACCCTGCACCGGCTCGGCGGCGCCGACTGGACGAAGACCAAGGCCCGCGCCAAGAAGGCGGTCAAGGAGATCGCCGCCGACCTGATCAAGCTGTACTCGGCGCGGATGGCCGCCCCCGGCCACGCCTTCGGCCCGGACACCCCCTGGCAGCGTGAGCTGGAGGACGCCTTCCCGTACGCCGAGACCCCCGACCAGCTCACCACCATCGCCGAGGTCAAGGAGGACATGGAGAAGTCGGTCCCGATGGACCGGCTGATCTGCGGCGACGTCGGCTACGGCAAGACCGAGATCGCGGTGCGGGCGGCGTTCAAGGCGGTGCAGGACGGCAAGCAGGCCGCCGTGCTGGTGCCCACCACGCTGCTGGTGCAGCAGCACTACTCCACCTTCACCGAGCGGTACGCGCAGTTCCCGGTGGTGGTCAAGGCGCTCTCCCGGTTCCAGACCGACACCGAGGCCAAGGCCGTGCTGGAAGGGCTGCGGGATGGCTCGGTCGACCTGGTGATCGGCACCCACCGGCTGTTCTCCTCCGAGACCCGGTTCAAGGACCTCGGGCTGGTCATCGTCGACGAGGAGCAGCGCTTCGGCGTCGAGCACAAGGAGCAGCTGAAGAAGCTGCGGGCCAACGTGGACGTGCTCACCATGTCGGCCACCCCGATCCCGCGCACCCTGGAGATGGCGGTCACCGGGATCCGCGAGATGTCCACCATCACCACCCCGCCGGAGGAGCGCCACCCGGTGCTCACCTTCGTCGGCCCCTACGAGGAGAAGCAGATCGGCGCCGCCATCCGGCGTGAACTGCTCCGCGAGGGCCAGGTCTTCTACATCCACAACCGGGTGGAGTCCATCGACCGGGCCGCCGCCCGGCTGCGGGAGATCGTCCCCGAGGCGCGGATCGCCACCGCGCACGGCCAGATGTCCGAAACGGCGCTGGAACAGGTCGTGGTGGACTTCTGGGAGAAGAAGTTCGACGTGCTGGTCTCCACCACGATCGTGGAGTCCGGCATCGACATCTCCAACGCCAACACGCTCATCGTCGAACGCGGCGACAACTTCGGCCTCAGCCAGCTCCACCAGCTGCGCGGCCGGGTCGGCCGGGGCCGGGAACGCGGCTACGCCTACTTCCTGTACCCGCCGGAGAAGCCGCTCACCGAGACCGCCCACGAGCGGCTGGCCACCATCGCCCAGCACACCGAGATGGGCGCGGGCATGTACGTGGCCATGAAGGACCTGGAGATCCGCGGCGCCGGAAACCTGCTCGGCGGTGAGCAGTCCGGCCACATCGCCGGGGTCGGCTTCGACCTGTACGTGCGCATGGTCGGCGAGGCGGTCGCCGACTACCGGGCGGCGCTGGAGTCCGGGGCGGGCGCCGAGGAGGAGGCGCCGCTGGAGGTCAAGATCGAGCTGCCGGTCGACGCCCACGTCCCGCACGACTACGCCCCCGGCGAGCAGCTGCGCCTCCAGGCCTACCGCGCCATCGCGGCCGTCAACTCCGAGGAGGACATCGCCTCGGTACGGGAGGAACTCGCCGACCGGTACGGCAAGTTGCCCGAGCCGGTGGAGAACCTGCTGCTCGTGGCCGGCCTGCGGCTGCTGGCCCGCCGGGTCGGGGTCACCGACATCACCCTGCAGGGCTCCAACATCCGCTTCGGGCCGGTGGAGTTGCGCGAGTCGCAGGAGCTGCGCCTCAAGCGGCTCCACCCGCGCAGCGTCCTCAAGCCCGCCGCCAAGCAGGTGCTGGTGCCGCGTCCGTCCACCGGCACGATCGGCGGCAAGCCGGTGGTCGGCCGGGAACTGCTCCAGTGGACGGCGGAGTTCCTGACCTCGGTGATCGGCACCTGACGCGGCCGCCCGCCCGGTACGCCCACGGAGCCGGGCGACACCGGGCGGGCGGGACGTCGTTGTGCGGAGTGTCGCGGAGTTGTGGATATCACAGGCCGCGAGTCCTTATTCTCGATCAGCGCCAGGTCGATGCACGTACCGCTCGATCAACCGCCGGGAGGCTCCATGGTCCGCCGCCGTACCGCCACGCTCTCCGTGACCGCCGCAGCGCTGCTGGCCGCCACACCGCTGCTCACCTCCTGCGGCACCGCGCACCCGGGTGCGGCTGCGGTGGTCGGCGGCGAGAAGATCCCGGTCTCCGCCCTCCAGGCCCGGGTCGAGGCGGTACGCGACGCCGAGGGCGGCGCCGGCCGGACCGCCCAGCTCGGGCAGGCCACCGGTGACCTGAGCCGGGCCACCCTCGGCTCCATGCTCTTCGACCGGGTGCTCGACCGGGCCGCCCGCGACGCCGGGATCACCGTCACCCGGCGCCAGGTCCAGGAACTGCGGGCCACCGCGGAACAGCAGGCGGGCGGCCCGACCGCGCTGCGCGAACAACTCCTCCAGCAGTACGCCGTCGCCCCCGGCCAGATCGACGACTTCTACCGGGTCCAGGCCGAGGCGCAGGCCCTCGCCCACCGGCAGGGCGTCGACCTCAACTCCCCGGACGGCCAGGCCGCGCTCACCAAGTCGCTGGCCAAGACCTCCGCGCGGCTCGGCATCGACGTCAACCCGCGCTACGGGACGTGGCACGCCCAGACCCTGTCGCTGGGCACCGCCACCGAACCGTGGGTGCGCAAGGCGCTGACCCCCGCCCCGGGATCGGTGAGCCTCCAGGGCTGACGCCGGTCCGGGGGCCGGCCGCGTGGCGTTGTCACAGGTCCGGGGTACGTTCGAGGGGTGACCGACACCGTTGCCCCCACCGCCGGCCCCGGCCGTCTGGTGCTCCTCACCACCAGCCACCGGGTGGCCCCCGGACTGCTCTCCTGGCCCGCCTGGCAGGCCCTGCGCTCGGCCGACGAGGTCCTGTGCCCCGACCCCGGCCACCCGCAACTGCCGTATCTGCGGGAGGCCGGGATCACCGTGGAGCACGCGGCGCCCTCCGGCCGCGAACTGGTGGACCGCGCCGCCGGAGGCCGCACGGTGCTGGTGATACCGGCGGCCGACGGCGACCCCGCGCTCACCGACGAACTGGCCCGGCTGGCCGGCTCCGGCCGGCTGCGCATGCCCGACCTGGAACTCCTCCCCGCCTCCTACGACCTGCCCGGGGCCCGGCTGCTCGACCTCGTCCAGGTGATGGACCGCATCCGCGCCGAATGCCCGTGGAGCGGCACCCGCACCGGCGAGGGCCTGGTGAAGTACCTCATCGAGGAGGCGTACGAACTCGTCGAGGCGATCGAGGACGGCGACCGCGCCGCCTACCTGGAAGAACTGGGCGACGTCCTGCTCCAGGTGGTCTTCCACGCCCGCATCGCGCAGGACGACCCCGAGGAGCCGTTCTCCATCGACGACGTGGCCGGGGCGCTGGTCGACAAGTTGATCCGCCGCCATCCGCACGTCTTCGGCACCGAGACCGCGCACACCCCGGAGGAGGTCAAGGAGCACTGGCTGCGCACCAAGGCCGCCGAGAAACGGCGTTCCTCGGTCACCGAGGGCGTCCCGCTCGACCAGCCCGCCCTCGCCCTCGCGGCCAAACTGGCCGGCCGGGTACGCGCCGCCGGCCTCGACGTGCCCCCGCCCCCCGCCGACGACGCCGACCTCGGCGACCGGCTGCTCGCCCTGGCCGCGCTCGCCGAACGGCAGGGCGTGGACCCGGAGTCCGCGCTGCGGGCCGCCGCCCGCCGCTACCGCGCGGCGGTCCGGTCGGCGGAGGCCGCCGCCCGGCCCGAGTGACAGGGGGCCCGCCCCCGCCCGAGTGATCCGCCGCCGGCCGGGTACCCGAGCCTCATGATGCGGTCACCGAGCACGGACCTAGCCGTCACCAAGGATCTGCTGGTCGGCGTCGGACCCTTCGTGGTGGGCGTCGTCATCGTCATCGCGCTGGGCTTCCTGGCGCTCCACTACGGGCGTCGCAGGCGGGAGAAGGAGCCGGTGCCGCCGCAGACGCCGCAGCCGAGGGGGGCGGCGTGGCGGACGCGTGAGCAGTACGGGGAGCCCACCTCGGTCGAGCAGCGCTCGCCCGAGGTGGAGAGCGGGTACGAGGACGTCTCCCGGCCCGCCGAAGAGGTCCCCCGCGACGGCCGTCGCCGCCGCCCCCAAGAATTCCGCGACTACCCCGGCCCCCGCACCTAACCCCCCGCCCCCCACGGCTTGGCCGGCCATCACGCGGTGGCCGGTTCGCCCGCTCCAGGTTTCCGGGGTGGCCCCGTATCCCCGCCCCTCACGGCTGGGCCGGCCATGCAGTGGTGGCCGGTTCGCCCGGTTCGGGTTGCCGGGGTGGCCCCCGTTCGCCCCTGTCTGGTGGGTGGTGGGGGTGGGTTTTTGGTTTGGTTCGGCACGGGGTGGGTTCGCCTATTGCCGGTGCGGGGTCGGGGGCGCGCCGGGGGTGACTCCTCGCTCCAGGTTTCGTTGTCGGCTTTCGGCCGCCCCGCTGGGTCGCTGCGGGGACACCCCCGGCACACCCCCTTCTGTCCGTTGGCGGGTGCCTCTCTTCGCGGGTGGGGGTGAGTGAGGAGGTTGGGGTGACCCCGATCTCCTTTCTTACCCACCCCGTGCCGCAGCGCGGAACGATGCGGAACGGGGGCGTGCAGGGGTGTCCCCGCAGCGACCCAGCGGACCGGCGGAGAGCCGAAGACGATGCGTGGAGCGAGGAGTCACCCCGGAGGGCCCCCGGGAACCCAGGCAGACAGTGCGCATCCCGCACTGTACGAACACAGCCACGGGTGGGCGGGGGGAAACAGCTGTGACGTCAGCCACGACGAGACGGGGGATCGGGGGAACCCGGGGAGGTAATGGCTGACCGCCAGCGCGAGCGAACCCGCGGGGGCGACAGAATGGGGTGTGCGCTTCACGCTTGACGAGCCGTGGCCTCGGACCGAGGCCGACGCCCTGTGCCTCCAGGAACGCCTCCGCGACCACGTGGACCGCCTCGGGCCGGGCCCGATCCGCCCGAGGCTGGTCGCCGGGGTGGACGTGGCCTACGCCGAGGGGTCGGACCGCGTCGCGGCCGGGGTCGTGGTGCTGGACACCGCCACGCTGGACGTCGTCGAGCAGGCCACGGCCCAGGGCGTGGCCACCTTCCCGTACGTGCCGGGACTGTTCGCCTTCCGCGAAATCCCCGTTCTCGTCGAGGCGTTGAACCGCCTGGAGTCGGTCCCGGAGCTGCTGCTGTGCGACGGGCACGGGCTGGCGCACCCGCGCCGTTTCGGACTCGCCTGCCACCTCGGGCTGCTCACCGGCATCCCGTCGGCCGGCGTCGCCAAGACCCCGTTCGTCGGCCGCTACGACCCGGCCGCCCTCGGGTCCGGGCGCGGCGCGCAGGCCGACCTCGTGGACGACGGCGAGACCGTCGGCCGCGCGCTGCGCACCCAGGACGGCGTCAAGCCCGTCTACGTCTCCGTGGGCCACGGCATCGACCTCGACACCGCCTGCCGTCACGTGCTGGCCCTCGCCCCCTCCTACCGCCTCCCCGAGACCACCCGCCGCGCCGACCGCCTCAGCCGCGACACCCTGCTGGGCCGGTCCCCGCGGCGCTGACGCGGGCGCCGGGCGCGCCGGGCCACCGGCTACCGTCGAGGCGTGCACGACCACGAGCCCGCCGCCCCTTCGCCGTCCCTGTTCAGCTGGGAGTTCGCAGCCGACCCCTACCCCTCGTACGCGTGGCTGCGGGAGAACTCCCCGGTGCACCGGACCACGCTGCCCAGTGGGGTGAACGCGTGGCTGGTGACGCGGTACGCCGACGCGCGGCAGGCGCTGGCGGACGCCCGGCTGTCGAAGAACCCGGTGCACCACAGCGAGCGGGCGCACGCCAAGGGGAAGGTTGGGATCCCGGGGGAGCGGAGCGCGGATCTCATGACGCATCTGCTCAACATCGATCCGCCCGACCACACCCGGTTGCGGCGGCTGGTGTCGAAGGCGTTCACGCCGCGGCGGGTGGCGGAGTTCGCGCCGCGGGTGCAGGCGCTGACCGACCGGCTGATCGACGGCTTCGCCGGGCGGGGGTCGGCGGACCTCATCCACGAGTTCGCCTTTCCGCTGCCGATCTACGCCATCTGCGACCTGTTGGGGGTGCCCGCCGAGGACCAGGACGATTTCCGGGACTGGGCGGGGACGATGATCCGGCACGGCGGCGGGCCGCGCGGCGGGGTCGCCCGGGCGGTCAAACGGATGCGCGCCTACCTGCTGGAACTCATCCACCGCAAGCGGGCCGCGCTCGGCGACGACCTGATCTCGGGGCTGATCCGGGCCAGTGACCACGGGGAGCACCTGACCGAGAACGAGGCCGCCGCGATGGCGTTCATCCTGCTGTTCGCCGGTTTCGAGACCACCGTGAACCTGATCGGCAACGGCACCTACGCCCTGCTGCGCGACCCGGGGCAGCGCCGGGTGCTCACCGACGCGCTGGCGGCGGGGGAGACGGCGGTGCTGGACACCGGGGTCGAGGAGCTGCTGCGGTACGACGGGCCGGTGGAGCTGGCGACCTGGCGGTTCGCCACCGAGCCGCTGACCATCGGCGGCCGGCGGATCGGCACGGGGGAGCCGGTGCTGGTGGTGCTGGCCGCCGCCGACCGGGACCCGGCGCGGTTCGACCGGCCCGACACCCTCGACCTGGCCCGCCGGGACAACCCGCACCTGGGCTTCGGCCACGGCATCCACTACTGCCTGGGCGCCCCGCTGGCCCGGCTGGAGGGCAGGACCGCGCTGGCCACCCTGCTGACCCGGCTGCCCGACCTCCAACTCGCGGTGCCGGAAGGGGAGTTGCGGTGGCGTGGCGGGCTGATCATGCGCGGTCTGCGGGAACTCCCGGTGACGTTCACCCCGGAGCCGGACCGCTCGGCCGATACCGGTGCGAACAAGGTCAACTGACGACTCGTCAGTAACGTGACCGTCGCGTGATCTCCACTACATCCCCCCGTAACCGCCACCGAACGACGCTACGCTCTGCGGTCGTCCGTGACGTCGGAGAAAGGCACTCCATGCTCAGGTCCGGTAACGGCCAGCACCGAAAGCCGCGGCAGGCGCCCAGAATCGTCGTGGCCGCCGGGGTCGCAGGGGCCGGGATGACACTGCCGCTGCTGGCCTCCGGTGGCGCCCAGGCCGCGTCCACCGGCACCTGGGACCGGGTCGCCCAGTGCGAGAGCGGCGGCGCGTGGAGCGCCGACACCGGCAACGGCTACTACGGCGGGCTGCTGCTGACCCAGTCCGAGTGGGAGCAGTACGGCGGCCTGTCGTACGCGCCCCAGCCCGACCTGGCCAGCCGGCAGCAGCAGATAGCCGTGGCCGAGAAGATCCTCGCCGCCCGCGGCGTCTCCGCCTGGCAGGACTGCGCCGCCGACGCGGGGCTGACCCAGGGCGGCGCCCCCGCCGCCGTCGACCCCGGCGTCCCGCAGACCGGGGACGGCACCGCCTCCGGCACCACCCGCACCCACGACGACCCGCCGGCCCGCCCCTCCGACGGCCCGCAGGACACCGGCCCGGACACCGGCCCGTCCGCCCCCTCCTCCTCTTCCTCGGCCTCCTCCCCGACACCGTCGGCCTCGGCCTCCACCGCGCCCTCCGGCACCCCGTCGGCCTCCCCGACCCCGTCGGGCACCGCCTCGTCCTCCGCCTCCCCGACCCCGTCGGCCGGCAGCCCCACCACCACCCCCTCCGGCAGCCCCACCCCCACCGGCCGCCACGCCAAGCCCCCGGTCCCCGACACCACCGCGCAGGCCCCGCAGGAGACCCCCTCCGCCCCCGCCACCGGTGACCGCGGCGGCGACGACGAGACCTCCCGCGGCGGCTCCCACGCCCGCCCCACCGTGCCGCGGCAGGGCGACACGTCCGCCGCCTACACCGTCCGGCCCGGGGACAACCTCTCCCAGATCGCCACCGACCACTCCGTGACGGGCGGCTGGCCGGCGCTGTACGACGCCAACAAGTCCGTGGTGGGCTCCGACCCCGACCTGATCCTGCCCGGACAGCACCTCACCCTCGGTCACTGAACCCCGGGTAAGGGGGCGTCCGGCTGTGACATAACTCTCCCGGCCGGCGCCCCCGTCCGACCGTTGCCGATCTTGAGCGCACCGCCGTCGACCTGCGTTTTCGTCCCCGTCGCGGTCCTAGCCGGGGCCCTGGCCGGGAACCCGGCCGTGGTTGCCGGGCCCGGCGGGGCTGTGCTTATGGTCTTCACCGCTCGCCACCGCGAGCCCTGTCGGTCGGGAACGCCGAGTCCTGCCGCCCACCGACGGGAACAGTCGACGCGAGAGCGCCGTAGGCAGGAGCGGGGGACCCAGGTTCTCCGCCGGACCGGACGGTACGGGCCCAACGCCCCGCCGCACGGCCCGGCTTGGGGTTAAGTCGCGTGCCACCACGGCACCGACCGGGCACTCACTCGGCCCGCACCCGACAGCTCACCTCGTAGGCGTCGGTGAGGATCACTTCCCCATGGGCAAGCACCGTCGTGCCTCCAAGGCCGTTCGCATCGCCACGTTCGCCGGTGTCGCCGGCGCCGCCGTCGCCGCTCCGCTGCTGAGCGCCACCTCCGCCTCCGCCGCCTCGGTCTCCGTGTGGGACCGCGTCGCCCAGTGCGAGTCCAGCGGCAACTGGTCCAACCACGACACCGGTGGCAACGGCCACTACGGCGGCCTGCAGTTCTCGCCGTCCAGCTGGGCCGCCGCCGGCGGTCTGAAGTACGCCTCGCGTGCCGACTACGCCACCAAGGACCAGCAGATCGCCGTCGCCGAGCAGCTGCTGAAGATGCAGGGCCCGGGCGCCTGGCAGTGCGCCTACGCCGGTCCGCTGACCTCCGGCGGCCCCGCTCCGGCGGTCGACACCGCCGGCTCCGGCAACGCCGCCTCGGCGCAGACCGACGCCGTCAAGCCGGCCAAGCCCGCCGCCCCGGCCCCCACCCAGCACCGCCACGCCCCGCGGCACGCCGCCCCGGCCGCCCCGGTGCAGCGCGGCACCGGTGAGTACACCGTCCAGGCCGGCGACACCCTGTCGAAGATCGCCGCCGACCACCAGGTCGCCGGTGGCTGGCAGAAGCTCTTCGACCTCAACAAGGACGTCGTCAAGGACGCCAACCTCATCTTCCCCGGTCAGCACCTGCACCTGCGCTGACCAGGGCCGGCCCGGGCACCCCCGGTAACGGGGGCGGCCCGCGCCGGGCCAGGGCGCGCCGAGCGCCCGTCCCCGTCTCCCCGGCCGGACACGCCTTCCCCCGAGCGTGTCCGGCCGGGGCATTTTCGGCCCGGCGTCCGGACCGTCGGGCCGGGCCGGGCCCCGCGCCGGTTAGGCTCATGGCGCAGAGCAAGACACACATCCCAAAGGAGATGCTCGTGCCGTCCATCGACGTCGTCGTAGCCCGGGAAATCCTCGACTCGCGAGGCAACCCCACCGTCGAGGTCGAGGTCGGCCTCGACGACGGCAGCACCGGTCGTGCCGCCGTTCCGTCCGGCGCCTCCACCGGCGCCTTCGAGGCCCTCGAACTCCGCGACGGTGACAAGGCGCGCTACGGGGGCAAGGGCGTCGAGAAGGCCGTCCTCGCCGTCATCGAGCAGATCGGTCCGGAGCTGGTCGGCTACGACGCCACCGAGCAGCGCCTGATCGACCAGGCGATGCTCGACCTGGACGCCACCCCCGACAAGTCCTCGCTGGGCGCCAACGCCATCCTCGGCGTCTCCCTGGCCGTGGCGCACGCCGCCTCCGAGGCGTCCGACCTGCCGCTCTTCCGCTACATCGGCGGCCCCAACGCGCACGTGCTGCCGGTGCCGATGATGAACATCCTCAACGGCGGCGCCCACGCCGACTCCAACGTGGACATCCAGGAGTTCATGATCGCGCCGATCGGCGCCGAGTCGTTCTCCGAGGCGCTGCGCTGGGGTGCCGAGACGTACCACGCGCTCAAGGGCGTCCTCAAGGAGCGCGGCCTGTCCACCGGCCTCGGCGACGAGGGCGGCTTCGCGCCCGACCTGGAGTCCAACCGGGCCGCCCTCGACCTGATCGTGGAGGCCATCAAGAAGGCCGGCTTCCAGCCCGGCCAGGACATCGCGCTCGCCCTGGACGTCGCCGCCTCCGAGTTCTACAAGGAGGGCGTCTACGTCTTCGAGGGCAAGGAGCGCACCGCCGCCGAGATGAGCGCCTACTACGGCGAGCTGGTCGACGCCTACCCGCTGGTCTCCATCGAGGACCCGCTGCACGAGGAGGACTGGGACGGCTGGAAGACCATCACCGACCAGCTCGGCGACAAGGTCCAGCTCGTCGGTGACGACCTGTTCGTCACCAACCCCGAGCGCCTCCAGCGCGGCATCGACAGCAACACCGCCAACGCGCTGCTGGTGAAGGTCAACCAGATCGGCTCGCTCACCGAGACGCTGGACGCCGTCGAGCTGGCCCAGCGCAGCGGCTACAAGTGCATGATGTCGCACCGCTCCGGCGAGACCGAGGACGTCACCATCGCCGACCTGGCCGTGGCCACCAACTGCGGCCAGATCAAGACCGGTGCCCCGGCCCGTTCCGACCGCGTCGCCAAGTACAACCAGTTGCTGCGCATCGAGGAGATCCTGGACGACGCCGCGGTCTACGCCGGCCGCAGCGCCTTCCCGCGCTTCCGCAACCAGTAACCGGCGTCCGCGCCCCGGTCATCCGGCGCGTCCCGCTGCACAGGTCCCCGCACCCGGTCCCGTACCGTGTGCGGGGACACCAGCGAGCCCGGCGGGGCCAACGGCGAGGGGAGACGGCGTGGCGGCGGATCGGTTCTCCACCGCGGCGAGGCTGAAGGCCCTGGGCCAGCAGGCACAGGCCCGCGTCTACCGGGCCACCGGCCGGCGGCCGAGGCGCGGCAAGCTCACCGGCCGCGCCGCGCTGCTGGCGCTCACCGTGTGCGCGCTGGTGGTGGCGCTCGCCTATCCGACCCGTCAGTACGTCGCCCAGCGCGCCCAAATCGCCGACCAGCGTCGGCAGGCCGAGGCACAGCGCCGCGAGGTGGACCGGCTGCGGGAGGCCAAGGCCCGTTGGTCGGACCCGGAGTTCGTCAAGTCCCAGGCGCGTGAGCACCTGCACTACGTCATGCCCGGCGAGACCGGTTACGTGCTGCCCGGGCTGCCCGGGGACGGCGCCGCCCGGCACGGCTCGGACCCGTCCGGCGCGACCGACCGGCCCTGGTACGACAACCTGTGGGACGGGGTGAACTCCTCCGACGCCCGCCGCTGACCGGCGCGTTGCCCCACCCCCGTCCCGCCCGCACCCCGACGAGAAAGCCCCATGGAAAACCCTCCGCCCCGCACCGAACCGTCCCCGCCCACCGAGGCCGACGTCGCCGCCATCGGCGAGCAGCTCGGCCGTGTGCCGCGCGGTCTGCGAAGCGTCGCGCACCGCTGTCCGTGCGGGCTGCCGGACGTGGTGGAGACCGCGCCCCGGCTGCCGGACGGCACGCCGTTCCCGACGCTGTACTACCTGACCTGCCCGCGGGCCGCCTCCGCCATCGGCACCCTGGAGGCCGACGGCGTGATGAAGGAGATGACGGCCCGGCTCGCCGAGGACCCGGAGCTGGCCGCCGCCTACCGCGCCGCCCACGAGGACTACATCGCCCGCCGGGACGCCGTCGAGGTGCTGGCCGGCTTCCCCAGCGCCGGCGGCATGCCCGACCGGGTCAAGTGCCTGCACGTGCTGGTCGCCCACTCGCTGGCGGCCGGCCCCGGCGTCAACCCGCTGGGCGACGAGGCGATCGCGATGCTGCCGGAATGGTGGCGCAAGGGCCCCTGCGCGGGGTGCCCGTCCGACGGTGCCGGGGAGGACGCGTGACCAGGGTCGCCGCGGTCGACTGCGGCACCAACTCCATCCGGCTGCTGGTCGCCGACGCCGACCTGGCCACCGGGGCCATCACCGACCTCGACCGCCGGATGGAGATCGTCCGGCTCGGCCAGGACGTGGACCGCACCGGGCGGCTGGCCCCCGAGGCGCTGGAGCGCACCTTCGCCGCCTGCCGCCGCTACGCCGACGTCATCGCCGGCCTCGGCGCCGAACGGGTGCGTTTCGTGGCCACCTCGGCCTCCCGGGACGCCGAGAACCGCGAGGAGTTCACCCGCGGCGTGGTCGGCATCCTGGGCGTCGAACCCGAGGTGATCACCGGCGACCAGGAGGCCGCGTTCTCCTTCACCGGGGCCACCAAGGAACTGATGGGTCGTCAGGATCTGGCCCCGCCCTACCTGGTCGTCGATATCGGCGGCGGCTCCACCGAGTTCGTGGTGGGGACCGACGCCGTGGAGGCGGCCCGCTCGGTGGACGTCGGCTGCGTGCGGATGACCGAACGCCACCTGGTCCACGACGGCCGGGTCACCGATCCGCCCACGCCCGCCCAGATCGCCGCGATAAGGGCCGACGTCGAGTCCGCCCTCGACACGGTGGCCGCCTCCGTCCCCCTGGAGCGCGCCCGCACCCTGGTCGGCCTCGCCGGCTCGGTCACCACCGTCGCCGCCATCGCCCTCGGCCTGACCGCCTACGACTCCACCGCCATCCATCACTCCCGCCTCACCCTCGACCAGGTCCGCTCCGTCACCCACCACCTCCTGACCACCACCCACGCCCAACGCGCCGCCATCCCCGTCCTCCACCCCGGCCGCACCGACGTCATCGGCGCCGGCGCCCTGGTCCTGCTGACCATCATGGAACGCCTCGGGGCGACGGAGGTCATGGTGAGCGAGCACGACATCCTGGACGGGATCGCCTGGTACGCGGCGACCGACTCCCGCTGAGGACCGGATCCGGTGCCGGGGCGGGACGTCACAGGTTGCGGTGGACGTCCCGCCGGGCGCCCGACTTGACGACGAGGATGACGAGTTCGCCGTCGTTGATCTGGTAGGCGACCCGGTAGTTGCCGACTCGGAGCCGGTAGAGCCCTGACGGGCCGGTGAGCTTCTTGACGTCGGCGTCCTCGCGGTAGGGATCGTCGCCGAGCGCGGTCAGTGCGGTCAGGATGCGCATGGCATCGGGCCGGCTGATGGCTCGGAGCTGCCGCCGTGCCGCCGCGGCGAAGCGGAAAGCGTACGTTACGCGGTGTCACCGTCGCGCTCGGCGAACAGGCCCGCCAGCAGCTCCGTCATCGTCACGGTCGGCCCCGCCTCGGTCAGGACCGCTTCCGCTTCGCGTGCCAGCAGGACGTCGGCCGCTTCCTCCAGCGCTTCGAAGTCCGCGATCGGAACGACCGCCGCCACCGGAGCGCCGTTGCGCGTGATGACCGTCGGAGTGCCTTCCTCGGCCCGGTCGACGTGGTCCGCGAGGTGCGCGCGGGCTTCTCGTACCGTCACGGTGTTCTCGGACATGACGCCAGTGTCGCGGTGGACTCCCCGGCCCACCCCCCGAACCGGGCGGAATCCAACCTTCCAGGGCCCTCCGACGCCGCCTCGGCGGGCCTCCCCGGGGAAAACTTCGTGAATTTCTTCACATGAAGAAGTCGCCCTGCGGGGCTGCCGGTTAGGGGTTGCCGGGTCCGGGCGGGGGGTGGGTCGGAGCGCGGGATCGCGTGGCGCGGCGGGCGGGGATCGCGGGCGTCGGCGCCGACGGGGGATCGTGGCTGCTCATGGGGGCGCTCAACGCCTCGCGGGGATCATGGGTTCCCTGATCGAACTGTGGCGTCGATCACGAAATCGCGCAGTGTAGCAGAGGGGCCGGTGAACCTTGTGAAGGGGCTCACGAAGGGTGCCCCGGGGCGTGCTGGATACTCGTTGCATGAGCACCACGGAGCGTCCACGGATCCTCGTCGTAGGCGGCGGATATGTCGGCCTGTACGCGGCGCGTCGCATTCTGAAGAAGATGCGGTACGCCGAGGCGACCGTCACGGTCGTCGACCCGCGTTCATACATGACGTACCAGCCCTTCCTCCCCGAAACTGCCGCCGGCAGCATCTCGCCGCGCCACGTCGTGGTCCCGCTGCGACGCGTGCTGCCCAAGGCCGAGGTGCTGACCGGCCGCGTCACCTCGGTCGACCAGGACCGCAAGGTGGCCGTCATCGAGCCGCCGGTCGGCGAGGCCTACGAGCTGCCCTTCGACTACCTCGTCGTGGCGCTCGGCGCCGTCTCCCGTACCTTCCCGATCCCCGGCCTGGCCGAGAACGGCATCGGCATGAAGGGCGTGGAAGAGGCCGTGGACCTGCGCAACCACGTGCTGGAGCAGCTCGACCTGGCCGACTCCACCACCGATGAGGAGGTCCGCCGCAAGGCGCTGACCTTCGTCTTCGTGGGCGGCGGCTTCGCCGGTGCGGAGACCATCGGCGAGGTCGAGGACATGGCCCGCGACGCGTGCAAGTACTACACCAACGTCAAGCGCGAGGACATGCGGTTCATCCTCGTCGAGGCGGCCAACCGCATCCTGCCCGAGGTCGGTCCGGAGCTGGGCAAGTGGGGCCTGGAGCACCTGCGTGAGCGGGGCATCGAGATCTACCTCGAGACCTCCATGAAGTCCTGCGTCGACAAGCACGTGGTGCTCGCCAACGGGCTCGAGGTCGACGCCTCCACCATCGTGTGGACCGCGGGCGTCAAGCCCAACCCGGCGCTGGCCGACTTCGGCCTGCCGCTCGGTCCGCGCGGCCACGTCGACACCCTGCCCACCCTCCAGGTCAAGGGCATGGACTACGTCTGGGCGGCCGGCGACAACGCCCAGGTGCCCGACCTGGCGGCCGGTGAGGGCGCCTGGTGCCCGCCCAACGCCCAGCACGCGCTGCGCCAGGCCAAGGTGCTCGGCGACAACGTGGTCTCGGGCATGCGCGGCTTCCCGCAGCACGAGTACAAGCACAAGAACATGGGCGCGGTGGCCGGCCTCGGCCTCCACAAGGGCGTCGCCCTGCTCTTCGGCAAGATCAAGCTCAAGGGCCGGCTGGCCTGGTACTGCCACCGTGGCTACCACGGCATGGCGGTGCCGACCTTCAACCGCAAGTTCCGGGTGCTCGCCGACTGGACGCTGGCGGTCTTCCTCAAGCGCGACGTCGTGGCGCTCGGCGCGCTGGAGAACCCGCGCGGCGAGTTCTACGAGGCCGCCGCGCCGGTGACGGCCGCTGCCGCCGCCAAGGCCGCCGCGCCGGCCGAAGGGGAGAAGGCCAAGGCTTCCTGACGCTGCGTCAGCAGCGAGGAGACTCGAAGCGCCGAGGGCGTCCGCCATCCGTGGGGCGGGCGCCCTCGGCGCGTTCGCGCGCCGCCCGAACGTGGTATTGGCTAGCTGTTTCGGGACTACGAACCCCTCTCTCCGCTGTTCTTCCTGCTGCAAGGCCCTGTCGGGTGACGCACCAGCACGGAGGTTTGCACATGTCCGACGCAGCCGGACGGCTTGTCACGCTGGCCGAGGAGGCCCTGGGGGCGCGGCTCCCGGTACGTGTCCGCGCCTGGGACGGCAGCGAGGCGGGTCCGCCGGAGGCGCCGGCACTGGTGATCCGCAGCCGGCGCGCGCTGCGCCGGCTGCTGTGGAAGCCGGGCGAGCTGGGTCTGGCCCGCGCCTGGGTGGCCGGTGACCTGGAGGTCGAGGGCGACCTCTACCAGGCGCTGGACCTGCTCTCCGGGATGATCTGGGAGCGCGGCGAACAGGCCCCGCGCGGCACCCTCGGCAAGCTGTCCGCGGTCCGCTCGCTGGCCGACCCCTCGGTGCGCCGGATGGCCCGTCGGGCGATCGCCCTGGCCGGCCCCGGACTGCCCCCGGCGCCCCCCGCCGAGGAGGCCCCGCGGCGCGGCGGCGCCCGCCACACCCTGCGCCGCGACCGGCAGGCCATCAGCCACCACTACGACGTGGGCAACGACTTCTACGAGCGCGTGCTCGGCCCCTCCATGGTCTACTCCTGCGCCTACTGGGCCGACCCGGACGGCACGCTGGAGGACGCCCAGCGCGGCAAGCTCGACCTGATCTGCCGCAAGCTCTCGCTCACCGCCGACCAGCGCCTGCTGGACGTGGGCTGCGGCTGGGGCTCGATGGTGCTGCACGCCGCCCAGGAGTACGGGGTGCGGGCGGTCGGGGTCACCCTCTCCACCGAGCAGGCCGCCTACGCCCGCAAGCGGGTCGCCGACGCCGGGCTCACCGACCGGGTGGAGATCCGCGTCCAGGACTACCGCGAGATCGACGACGGCCCCTTCGACGCCATCTCCTCCATCGGCATGGCCGAACACGTCGGCTCGGCGCAGTACAAGGCGTACGCCGCCACCCTGTACGGGCTGCTGCGGCCGGGCGGCCGGCTGCTCAACCACCAGATCGCCCGCCGACCGCTGGTCCACGAGGACGCCTACCGGGTGGACGAGTTCATCGACCGCTACGTCTTCCCCGACGGCGAACTCGCGCCGATCGGCACCACCGTGGGGCTGCTGGAGGACGCCGGGTTCGAGGTGCGTGACGTCGAGGCGCTGCGCGAGCACTACGCCCTGACCCTGCGCGCCTGGGTGGCCAACCTGGAGCGCCACTGGCCGGAGGCGGTACGGCTGGCCGGCCCGGGCCGGGCGCGGGTGTGGCGGCTGTACATGGCGGCCTCCGCGCTCGCCTTCGAGCACAACCGGATCGGCGTCAACCAGGTGCTCGCGGTACGCACCGAGGCCGGCGGCGCCTCGGGGATGCCCGGCACCCGTACCGCGTGGCTGGGCGGCGGCGCCTGACCGTCCCGGGAAACCGTCAGGGGTGCCCGTTCCACCGGGAACGGGCACCCCTGGGGCTCCGCGGGCCGGGCGCTACTCGGTCTTGATGGCCTGGAGGATGTCCAGCCGGGCCGCCCGCCGGGCCGGCCAGACCGCGGCGAGCACCCCGACCAGCGCGGCCAGCGCCAGGAAGACCAGCATCCGGGTCCACGGCAGCACCATCACGTACCCGGGCACGTCGCCGGCGAGGGTGCTGCCGATCGCCCAGGCCAGGAAGAGGCCGAGGACGACCCCGGTGACCGCGCCGAACAGCGAGATCACCACCGCCTCCTGGCGGATCATGCTCTTCACCTGGCGCCGGTCCAGGCCGATCGCGCGCAGCATGCCCAGCTCGCGGCGGCGTTCGAAGACCGACATGGCCAGCGTGTTGACCACCCCGAGGACCGCGATCACCAGCGACATGCCCAGCAGCCCGTACATGATCTCCAGCATGGAGTTGATCATGCCGCCGTAGCTGTCGCGGATGCCCTGGCGGTCGATCACGGTGATGGACGGGTTGTCACCGAGGCCGTCGGTGATGGCCTGGGCGGTCCGGTCGCTGGCGCCGCCCGCGGTCCTCACCAGCACCTGCGGGATCTCCGCCTTGTCGACGTGCGGGGCGAGCATGCCCGCGGGGAGCACGATCGGGGAGAGCACCAGGTTGTCGTGGAAGGTGCCGCCGACGGTGAGTTCGCCGTGGCGGCCGTCCGGGAAGCGGGCCTGGACCGCGTCGCCCACCTTCCAGCCGCGGTTGTGCGCGGTCCGCTCCTCGACCAGGATCTTGCCGTCGGCCAGCGCCGAGGCGGAGCCGGTCACCATGCCGATCCGCACCGTCTTGGTCAGCGTGCCGGGGTCGGCGGCGCTGATCGCGCTGAACTTGCCGTCCACGTCGAAGTAGGCGGCCTCCAGCGCGGTGGTGGCGGTCACCCCGGGCACCTTGGCGACCTCGTCGGCCACCGAGGCGTCCAGCGGCATGCCGTTGGCCATCTTGACCATGTAGTCGGCGCTGAGGCTGTCCACCGTCGACTTGTCGATCGAGCGGCCCAGCGAGACGCCCAGCACCGACAGGCCGGTGATCAGGGTGAGCCCGATGGCCAGCGCGGAGGCGGTGGCGGCGGTACGGCGCGGGTTGCGGCGGGCGTTGCGGGCGGCCAGGTTGCCGGAGACCCCGAACACCTTGGCCAGCAGCGGCCGTACCGCGCTCAGCACCGGCTGGGAGAGCAGCGGGGTCAGCATGATCACGCCGATCAGCAGGAAGAACCCGCCGCCCGCGATCGACCAGCGCCCGCTGCTGCCGCCGGTGGCGGCGCCCAGCGCGATCAGGCCCACGCCGATCGCGGCGACCAGCGCCCCGATGACGTTGCGGACCACCAACGACTTGCGCTTGGCGGGCAGTTCGGCGTTGCTCATCGCGGCCACCGGCGGCACCCGGGAGGCGCGTACCGCGGGGATCAGCGCCGCCACCACGGTGACCAGCACACCCACCAGGAACGCGGTCAGCACCGTGGACGGCGCCACCATCAGCGGGCCGGCCGGCACCTTGGCCCCGAAGGAGCCCATCGCCGAGCGCAGCGCGACCGCGATGCCGACCCCGGCCGCGAAGCCGGCGGCCGAGGCGACCACGCCCACGATCAGCGCCTCGGCGAGCACCGAACGCTCCACCTGGCCGCGCCCGGCGCCCAGCGCCCGCAGCAGCGCCAGCTCCTTGGTGCGCTGCGCCACCAGCATGCTGAAGGTGTTGGCGATCAGGAAGATCCCGACGAAGAGCGCGATGCCGGCGAAGGCCAGCAGCATCGTGCTGAGCGAGCTGAACTCCCGCTCGATCGACTTGGCCTGGTCGTCGGCGAGTTGCTTGCCGGTGTGCGCCTCGGCGGAGTCCTTGGGCAGCAGCGGGGTCACCTCGGCGAGCACGCGCTGTTCGGAGGTGCCGGGGGCGGCGGTGACGGTGATGTCCTGGAAGTAGCCGGGGGACAGGTAGAGCCGCTGCGCGCTGGCGGTGTCGAAGAGGACCAGCGAGCCGCCGGCGCTGACCGCGCCGTCGTCGGTGGTGAAGATCCCGGTGACGGTGTAGGTCTTCACCGGGCCGTTGGTGGCCACCCGGGCCGGGTCGCCCACGTGGTAGCCGCCCTTGGCGGCGGTGGCCGAGTCGAGCGCCACCTCGCCGGTGCGGGCCGGGGGAGCGCCGGTGGTGAAGTGGTAGCGCGGGTCCTTGCCGTCCTTGCCGGGGGCGAAGTTGGCGCCGGTGTTGGACCAGCCGTTGCCGATCAGCTTGCCCTTGGCGTCGGCGACCCCGGCGAAGCCGTTGACCCGGCCGGTGGCGGAGGCCACCCCGGGCAGGTGGGCGATGCGGTCCAGGGTGCGGGCGCTCAGGCCGGGGTCGGACGGCTTGCCGTCCTTGCCGGGCGGGCCGTCCGCGCCGTGGCTGGTGATGGCGACGGCCACGTCGTCGTAGCTCTTGGACGCCTGCTTCTTGTAGGCGGTGCCGAGGGTGTCGGTGAAGACGAGGGTGCCGGAGACGAACGCGACGCCGAGCAGCACGGCGAGGACGGTCATCAGGAGTCTGGCCTTGTGCGCGAGGACGTTGCGCACGGCGGTGCGGAGCATGGTCGGTGTCCTGGGGGTACGGGAGCGGGTGGACGGCCGGGGGCGCGGCGCGGTCAGCGGGCGTGGGCGCCGGCGCCGCGCGGGGCGGCCGGGGCGCCCGTGGGGTCCGGGGTGGCGGCCGGGCCGGCGGCCGGGAAGAGCCGCATCCGCTCCAGGACGCCTTCGGCGGTGGGCGCGTGCATCTCGTCCACGATGCGGCCGTCGGCGAGGAAGATCACCCGGTCCGCGTAGGAGGCGGCCACCGGGTCGTGGGTGACCATCACGACGGTCTGGCCGAGTTCGCGCACCGAGTTGCGCAGGAAGCCGAGGACCTCGGCGCCGGAGCGGGAATCGAGGTTACCCGTCGGTTCGTCGGCGAAGATGATCTCCGGACGGGCGGCCAGGGCACGGGCCACCGCCACGCGCTGCTGCTGGCCGCCGGAGAGCTGGGCGGGGCGGTGGGACAGGCGGCCGGACAGGCCCACGGTGCGGATCACCTGGTCCAGCCACGCCTTGTCGGGCTTGCGGCCGGCGATGTCCATCGGCAGCGTGATGTTCTCCAGCGCGGTCAGCGTGGGCAGCAGGTTGAACGCCTGGAAGATGAAGCCCACCTTGTCCCGGCGCAACCGGGTGAGCTGCTTGTCCTTGAGCGAGGACAGTTCGGTGTCACCTATCCGCGCCGACCCGGCGGAGACCGTGTCGAGCCCGGCCATGCAGTGCATCAGGGTCGACTTGCCGGAGCCGGAGGGGCCCATGATGGCGGTGAACCGGCCGCGGTGGAACGCGGTGGAGACCCCGTCGAGGGCGACCACCCGGGTCTCGCCCTGGCCGTACACCTTGGTCAGCTCGGTCGCGCGGGCGGCCACCGCGAGCGGGCCGCCGACGGAGCCGGATGCCGGGGAACGGTCGTCGGCCGGGGAACCGGAAGGGGCGGTCGTGGTCACGGGTGCGACTCCTGTCTCGCATGGGGGGATGACGCCTTCCATCCTTCCGCTGCCCCGCCGCCGCCGGATCAGCCCTCGTCCCGGTTCTGCGGACAGCCGCAGGAGGTACGGGCGGCGGGCGGCTCATCCTCAGGTATGACGCCGGAAATGCGGAAACCCTGAGACGGCGGGGCGGTGGGTTCGCGTCGAACCGGCACACCGCCCGCACCGTGCGGAAGTCCGGCGAAAGTTCCATGTGCGCCGGTGAAGACCAATCCCCGGGCGCCTGGCCGGTTTTGATGCTCCGTCAGGAACTCATAAAATCAGACAACATTGTCTGGTTCTTCACCTGTTCGGGGGGTGAATCGGGCTAGGCTCTTGCTGCCCTGGTGGGCCACCCGACTGAATGCGGACGGGGCGATCCGCCATGCCCGGATGGTGGAATGCAGACACGGTGAGCTTAAACCTCACTGGCCTTCGGGTCGTGCCGGTTCGAGTCCGGCTCCGGGCACTTCCCTTCACCCGCGGCGGCAACTCCCCGCGGGAAGAGGGCTGTTCCCAGCGTAGTCCATTCTTCAACCGTCTTCGAGGGCGGCATGGGGGCCTCCTCCCGGGGAAGATCCTCCTGGGGTAGCAGGCTATCGCTTTGCCAGCCCATTACTCTTGGGCGGAGCCGTGCCGTGCGGCCTTGGAGGAGTGAGATGAGGAGCAGCAACCCGATCTTCACGCGGCGGGGGTTCAGCCGCGATGCCAACGGCTATGCCGGTTTCGGCCAGTCCGCGGCGCCGTCGGGCGCCCCGTACCCGGGTGCCGCCGGCCCCGAGGGCACCCCCTACGGGTACGGCGCGCCGCATCAGGGCACCGTCCCACCGCGTGATCTCGACCCCGACGAGCTGCGGCGGATGTACAGCGCGCCCGCCGCCGGCCCCGCCCTGACCGGCCGGATGACCATCGACGACGTGGTGGTGCGCACCGCCCTGACGCTGGGCACCGCGATCCTCGGCGCCGTGCTCGCCTGGTTCGTGCTGCCGGTGGACGCCAAGGGCTACACGATGGCGACCGGCAGCGCGCTGGTCGCCTTCGTGCTCGCCATGGTCCAGTCGTTCAAGCGCACCCCGGCGCCCGCGCTGATCCTGGGGTACGCGCTCTTCGAGGGCGTCTTCCTCGGCGTGATCAGCCGGATGTTCAACCAGGCGTGGGCCGGCGCCCCGCTCCAGGCGGTCCTGGGCACCGCGGCCGTCTTCGCCGGCATGCTCGTCGCCTACCGCACCCGGCTGATCCGGGTGACCCACCGCTACTACAAGGCCGGCATGGCGATGGCCATCGGCTTCCTGCTGCTGCTCCTGGTCAACGGGATCGCCTACGCGTTCGGCGGCGGCGACGGGCTGGGGATGCGCCACGGCGCCCTGGGGCTGCTGGTCGGCGCGGTCGGCGTGCTGCTCGGCGCGTTCTTCCTGTCGCTGGACTTCAAGCAGATCGAGGACGGCATCCGGCACGGCGCCCCGCAGCAGGAGTCCTGGCTGGCCGCCTTCGGCCTGACGCTCTCGCTGGTCTGGATCTACCTGGAGATGCTGCGGCTGGTCGCCATCCTGCGCGACGCCTGACGGCACGCCGCGGAACGCACCACGGGCCCCGGAGGGCGCCTCGCGCCCCGGGGCCCGTGGCCGTCTCACCCTGCCGTGCTGCTCCCGAACGGTGTGCCGCGCCACGGCGGCCCCGGCGCCCGTCCCACGGACGCCGTCCCGCCACGGACGGCCGGCCGGCTCAACGCAGCTTGCGGGCGGCCCGGCGCAGGTCGTACTCGTGCACCAGCGCCTTGGCGTGGCCGTAGGAAAGCCCCTCGTGCTGACTGCGGAGCCAGTTGATCTTCTCGTCGAAACTGACCGACGGCCCCTCGTCGAGGGCGCGGAGCCACTCGCTGATGTCGCGGCCGGTACGGGCGGGGATGCGGGAGAGCAGGTTCCGGTGGGTCTCTTCGGAGATGATCTGGGACATCGGCGCCTCCGGGATGCGTCCTGTTACCCCACGGTGCCGCAGCCGTTGCGCGTTGGCAACCGTCCGGGAACGTGCGGTAGGGGCCGGGTGCCCGTATAAAGTCCCTTTCATGCTCGACAGCGCCTCCCTGCGGACCGCCGTGGACCACCTCGCCGACCGGCTCCGTGCCCTGCCCCAGTCCCGGTTGCGGGGCGACGCCGCGCAGGCCGGGCTGGACCTCGCGCGCGAACTGGCCGTCGAGGCGCAGCGGCTGGAGCACCCCGGACGGACCCCCCGGGTGATGCCGGACGACGGGATCTTCGCGGTGGCCGACCAGCTCGCGGTGGCCGGCCACGATCTGGCCGCGGCGCTCGCCGCCCGCCCCGAGCGCTCCGACGTCCTCGACGACGCGGTGCGCAAGGTCGCGGCGACCCGGCGGCGCGCCGGGGTGTGAGCCGCCCCGCGACCCGTCAGGAGGAGGCGACCACTCGGTCGGCCAGGACGTAGACCCGCTGGTCGCCGCAGGCGAAGGTGAGCGTGTACGCGCCGAGCACGCCCGAGCCGCCGACCAGCACCGGGGGCTCCTCGGCCGCCAGCGCGTCGGCGAGCCGGTCGGCGGTCTCCCGGTGCCCCGGGGTCAGGCACAGCGTGGTGCCGTCGGCGAAGACGTACAGGTCGAGCGTGCCCAGCGGGCCGGGGCGTACGTCGGCCAGCGGCGTGGCCGCCTCGGCGAGGGCGTCGAGCCGGGCCGCCGTCTCCTGCGGGTCGGCCACCGCGGAGGACGGCGTGAAATCGGGGTCGGAGGGGTGGCGCCGGACGAGTCCGGCCGGCCCGCTGGGCTCCGAGGGGCGCGGCGGGTACGGCGGCAGGTCGTCCTCGGGCAGCTCGGGGAGGTCGCCGAGCGGGTCCAGACCGCTCAGCGGGTCGAAGACGCCGGCGGACTCGGCCGCCTCGCGGGCGTCCTGGGCAGCCCAGAAGGCGCGCGCCTCGGCGAGTTCGCGTTCGCGTTCGTCGGCCAGCGCCTCGGCGACGGCGGTCCGGATCTCCTCGGTCCGCGGGACCGCCCGGGCGCCGGGCACCTGGGCCACGGCGGTGTCGGCCCGGTGGGCGGCGAGTTCGGCCCGGATCACGTCGACCCGGCGCCGCAGGTCCCGGGCGGTGAGCAGGGTGGCGGCCGACACGCTCACGGCGACGGCCGTGACGAGCAGCAGCACGAGGATGATGGCGGTCACTGACGTTCTCCTGGCAGGCGGGCCGGCTGTCCCCGGGATCCGTCTCGTTCCGCTGCGCCGAGACGGCCGGTGGCTTTTCCCCACCACACTGTGCACCCACAGCCTTGGCCCGCGCAGTGCGGAATGTCACGATATGCGTTCCCGATAAACCCCACCCGCCCCCCACGCCCCCTCGTTGACCTGCGCCAACGAAGATCCCCCAGGCCAGATCACGGCCCGGGGGATCTTCGGTTGCGATTCAGGTCACGTCGGATTCGCGGAGCCCGTGGCTCAGCTCAGCCGCGCACCTTCATCAACGATGCCTCAGCTCAGCCGCTCGATCACCATCGCCATCCCCTGACCCCCGCCCACACACATCGTCTCCAGGCCGAACTGCTTGTCGTGCCACTGGAGGGAGTTGATCAGGGTGGTGGTGATGCGGGCGCCGGTCATGCCGAAGGGGTGGCCGACGGCGATGGCGCCGCCGTTGACGTTGAGCTTGTCGAGGTCGATGCCGAGGTCCCGGTAGGAGGGGATGACCTGGGCGGCGAACGCCTCGTTGATCTCGACGAGGTCGATGTCACCGATGGTCATCCCGGCCCGCTCGAGCGCCTGCTTGGTCGCCTCGACCGGGCCGTACCCCATGATCTCCGGGGAGAGGCCGGAGACGCCGGTGGAGACCACCCGGGCCAGCGGGGTGATGCCCAGCTCGCGGGCCTTGGTGTCGGACATGATGACCAGCGCGGCGGCGCCGTCGTTGAGCGGACAGCAGTTGCCGGCGGTCACCAGGCCGTCGGGGCGGAAGACCGGCTTGAGGCCCTCGACGCCCTCCAGGGTGACACCCGCCCGCGGGCCGTCGTCCTTGGCGATCACGGTGCCGTCGGGCAGCGTGACCGGGGTGATCTCGCGCTGCCAGAAGCCGTCCGCGATCGCCTTCTCCGCCAGGTTCTGCGACCGCACGCCGAACTCGTCCATCTCCCGGCGGGTGATCCCCTTCAGCCGGGCGAGGTTCTCCGCGGTCTGCCCCATGGCGATGTACGCGTCCGGCAGCAGCCCGTCCTCGCGCGGGTCGTGCCAGTCGGCGCCCTCGCTCTCGGCGCGGGCCGCGGTACGCGCCTCGGCCTCGGCGAAGAGCGGGTTGTGGGTGTCGGGCAGCCCGTCGGAGGTGCCCTTGACGCTGCGCGAGACGGTCTCGACGCCGGCCGAGACGAACACGTCGCCCTCGCCCGCCTTGATCGCGTGCAGTGCCATCCGGGTGGTCTGCAGCGAGGACGAGCAGTAGCGGGTGATCGTGCAGCCCGGCAGGTGGTCCATGCCCATCTGCACCGCCACGATCCGGCCCAGGTTGTGCCCCTGCTCGCCGCCGGGCAGGCCGCAGCCGAGCATCAGGTCGTCGATCTCCCGCGGGTCGAGCTGCGGCACCTTGGCCAGCGCGGCCTGGACGATCGTGGCCGTCAGGTCGTCCGGGCGCAGCTCCTTCAGGGACCCCTTGAAGGCGCGGCCGATCGGCGAACGGGCGGCGGAGACGATTACGGCTTCGGGCATCGCGGCACTCCTCGGCGTGGCTGGCGTCGTACCCGGCGCGCACGCTCTCGGCCCACGGCCCGGGTCACTGACTCAGAGGGAAGTTACCCGTACGTAACGCAGGGCGTCACGGGCTGCGCACTGTGACGCCCGACTCTTTCTGAGCGGATGCTTAGTCCGCCCCGCCACCAGTATGCGCGCTCCCCGGCTCGGGCTGGGGGCCGTCCGGGGCGAGCGGTTCGGGGAGCCGGCGGCGGCGCCGGTGGCGCAGCAGCACCCACGGGCCGCGGCGCCCGGGCGGACCGGCCGCGGCCACCTCGGTGCCGCCCTCGCCGGCCGCCGCCGCGGCGGCGGCGGCCACCGGCAGGATGCCCTCGCCGCGCGAGGTGTCGGGCACCTCGTCGTCCGGCCACAGCCCGAGCACCGCGCAGAGCGTGGGCAATACGGCCATCGCGGCGGTGGCGTACCCGGTGGCCGACGGGTGGTAGCGGTCCGGGCCGAACATCTCGCGCGGGTTGGCCTGGAACTCCGGCCCCAGCAGCTGCCCCAGCGAGACGGTACGGGCGCCCAGCGAGACCACCGCTATCGTCTGCGCCGCCGCGAGCTGGCGGCTGAGCCGGCGCGCCACCCAGCGCAGCGGCTGGTGCACCGGCTGGATGGTGCCCAGGTCCGGACAGGTGCCCACCACCACCCCGGCCCCGGCCGCCCGCAACCGGCGCACCGCCTCGGCCAGATGGCCCACCGAACGCGACGGGGGCACCCGGTGCGTGACGTCGTTGGCGCCGACCATGATCACGCAGGCGTCCGGCGGCGGCCCGTCCCCGTCCAGCAGCTGGTCCACCTGGTCGCGCAGCCGGTCCGAACAGGCGCCGGTCTCGGCCACGTTGACCAGGTCCACCGGGCGTTCGGCGATCGCGGCGAGCGCGGAGGCGAGCACCGCGCCGGGGGTCTCGTCGGCCCGGCGCACCCCCAGGCCGGCCGCGGTGGAGTCGCCGAGGAAGCCCAGCCGCAGCGCGCCGGGGCCCTCCGCGCGGCCGAACGCGGCGCCGTACCGCCCGTCGGCGACCGGGGCCGTGCCCTCCGGCCGGCCGACCGTGCGCCGGGCCAGCCGCGCCTCGGTCAGCAGCAGCCCGAGCGCCGCCACGCTCAGCACGCCGATCCCGCCCCCGCCGTACGCCGCCGCGGCCACGACCCGGCGCCCGACCACCGCCCTCGCCATCGGCAACACCGCTCCATCCCGTACCGTCCCGTTTCGCGCCACTACCTCCTTGTTGCCCCGCGGCGGCCATCACGCAACGTGCCCGGAGTGTCGCAGTCAGGTGAAGATGGCTCGGTCGGCCCGGTGAGGGGGCGGACGGCCGTAGGCTTCGGACATCAATACGGAACCATCCGGAGGACGTCGTGCAGTTCCACGACTCGATGATCAGTCTCGTCGGCAACACCCCGCTGGTGAGGCTCAACAGCGTCACGGCCGGGATCCAGGCCACGGTGCTGGCGAAGGTCGAGTACTTCAACCCCGGCGGGTCGGTCAAGGACCGCATCGCGCTGCGCATGATCGAGGCCGCCGAGAAGTCGGGCGAGCTGAAGCCTGGCGGCACCATCGTCGAGCCGACCTCGGGCAACACCGGTGTCGGGCTGGCGATCGTGGCCCAGCAGAAGGGGTACCGCTGCATCTTCGTCTGCCCGGACAAGGTGTCCACGGACAAGATCAACGTGCTGCGGGCGTACGGCGCCGAGGTCGTGGTCTGCCCGACCGCGGTCGACCCCGAGCACCCGGACTCCTATTACAACGTCTCCGACCGGCTGGTCCGGGAGACCCCGGGGGCCTGGAAGCCGGACCAGTACAGCAACCCCAACAACCCGCTCTCCCACTACCACTCCACCGGCCCGGAGCTGTGGCAGCAGACCGAGGGCCGGATCACCCACTTCGTGGCGGGCATCGGCACCGGCGGCACCATCTCCGGCACCGGCCGCTACCTCAAGGAGATCTCCGACGGCCGGGTCACCGTCGTGGGCGCCGACCCGGAGGGCTCGGTCTACTCCGGCGGCTCCGGGCGCCCGTACCTGGTGGAGGGGGTCGGTGAGGACTTCTGGCCGACCGCCTACGACCGGAACGTCACCGACGAGATCGTGGCCGTCTCCGACAAGGACTCCTTCCAGATGACCAGGCGGCTGGCGAAGGAGGAGGGGCTGCTGGTCGGCGGCTCGTGCGGGATGGCGGTGGTCGCCGCGCTGCGGGTGGCCGAGCGGCTCGGCCCGGACGACGTGGTCGTGGTGCTGCTGCCGGACAGCGGACGCGGCTACCTCAGCAAGATCTTCAACGACGAGTGGATGGCCGACTACGGCTTCCTGGAGGAGGGCGGCCAGCAGGCCCGGGTCGCCGACGTCCTGCGGCACCGCAACGGCGGCATCCCCGAGCTGGTCCACATGCACCCGGACGAGACGGTCGGCGAGGCCATCGAGGTGCTGCGCGAGTACGGCGTCTCGCAGATGCCGATCGTCAAGCCGGGCGCCGGCCACCCCGACGTGATGGCCGCCGAGGTGGTCGGCTCGGTGGTCGAACGCGAGCTGCTGGACGCCCTGTTCACCCAGCGCGCGCAGCTCGGCGACCCGCTGGAGAAGCACATGTGCGCGCCGCTGCCGCAGGTGGGCTCCGGTGAGACGGTGGCCGACCTGATGGCCGTCCTCCAGCAGGCCGACGCCGCCATCGTGCTCGTCGAGGGCAAGCCCACCGGCGTGGTCAGCCGCCAGGACCTGCTGGCGTTCCTGGCCAAGGACGCCAAGTAGCCGTTGTTTCCCGGGCGTTCGGGGTGCCGTCGGCCGACGCGTCCCGTCCGCCCGAACGGTACGCGGGTGTCACGTGGGCGCAGCACGCGCTTAACACGCGTCCGGCACATTGGTGGGTGTCGCGGGAGAACACCACCGGCGACACCGATACGGCAGCGGGGAAAGACGGAGCGGCTCCCGGACCTCCTACGTTGCCCAGGACGCGGGCGACCGGCCCTGACCCGGCCCGCGTCCCGCGCGGGGACCGCCGTCGTCCCGCCCCCGGCCCGTGCCGGGGTGCGGCGGTCCCCGCCCATCTCCTCGCGCGGCGCCCTCGGGTAGGTTCGGGCGCCATGGACCTGCTGACCGCGCTGCACGCCCCGGGACCCGACCGCCGCGACGCCGTGGTGGTGGACGGCCGGGCGTTCTCCTACGAGGAACTGCTGGGCGCCGCCGGTGCGGTGGCCGCCCGGGTGGCCGGTGCGCCGGCGGTCGCGGTGCACGCGACGCCCACCGCGCGGACCGTGGTCGCGGTGGTCGGCGCGCTGCTGGCCGGGGTGCCGGTGGTGCCGGTACCGCCGGACGCGGGGCCCGCCGAACGCGGCCACATCCTGCGCGACTCCGGCGCCGCGCTGCTGCTGACCGGGGCCGGGGCGGACCACCCGGCGGCCGGCGGGGAGCCGGAGCACCTGCCGGTCGACCCGGACGAGCGGGCCGGCTTCCGCGCCGTGGACGCCTCGCCCGACCACCCGGCGCTGATCCTGTACACCTCCGGCACCACCGGCGCCCCCAAGGGCGTGCTCATCCCCCGGCGGGCGGTGGCGGCCGGCCTCGACGCGCTGGCCGAGGCGTGGGCGTGGAACGCCGAGGACACCCTGGTGCACGGGCTGCCGCTGTTCCATGTGCACGGCCTGGTGCTCGGGGTGCTCGGCGCGCTGCGTACCGGCAGCCGCCTGGTGCACACCGGGCGCCCGACCCCCGAGCGGTACGCGCGGGCGGGCGGCACCGTGTACTTCGGGGTGCCCACCGTGTGGACCCGGGTGGTGCGGGACGCCGCCGCGGCACGGGAGTTGGGCGGCGCCCGGCTGCTGGTCTCCGGCAGCGCGCCGCTGCCCACCCCGGTCTTCCACGAGCTGGCCCGGCTGACCGGCAAGCCGCCGGTGGAGCGGTACGGCATGACCGAGACGCTGATCACGGTGAGCACCCGGGCGGACGGGGAGCGCCGGCCCGGTTCGGTGGGGCTGCCGGTGGCCGGGGTCGCCACCCGGCTGGTGGGCGAGGACGGCTCCCCGGTGCCCTACGACGGGGCGACCGTGGGCGAGTTGCAGGTGTCGGGGCCCACGCTCTTCTCCGGCTACCTGGGCCGCCCGGAGGCGACGGCCGCGGCCACCACCGCCGACGGCTGGTTCCGCACCGGCGACATGGCGGTGATCGGAGCCGACGGCATGCACCGCATCGTCGGACGGGCCTCCACCGACCTGATCAAGTCCGGCGGTTACCGCATCGGCGCCGGCGAGGTGGAGAACGCGCTGCTGGACCACCCGGCGGTGCGGGAGGCCGCGGTGGTCGGCGCCCCCCACCCGGACCTGGGCCAGCAGATCGTCGCCTACGTGGTGACCGAGGGCGAGGTCGGCGAGCGGGAGCTGATCGACTTCGTGGCGGGCCATCTGTCGGTGCACAAGCGCCCGCGGATCGTGGTCTTCCTGCCGTCGCTGCCGCGCAACGCGATGGGCAAGCCGCAGAAGAAGCTGCTGCCGCCGGTGTGACGGGGCGGCGCGGCGTCGCAGGTGAGGGCCCTGGCGGGGGCTTGGCGGGGGTGGCCGACCCAACTTGTCGGGCGGCAATTAAGCTTTCTACGATGCAACCGCCAAACCACCAGCCGGCCGGATAACGCCGGCCGGGTCGCCGATACCCGGGTTCCGCTCCGAAGGGTGGCGGTGATTGTCCTGCCATGGAGGCAGCACCGCATGTTCCACCGCATAGGACGCGCAGTCGTCCGCCATCCGATATGGACGATCGTGGCGTGGGTCATAGCCGCCGTCGCGATCGTCGCCACCGCGCCGAGCCTGCCGTCGAGCAGCGACGAGAGTAGCTTCCTCCCCAAGAGCTACGAGTCGATCCAGGCGTCGGACCTTCAGCAGAAGGCGTTCCCCAGCGCCTTCACCCCCTCCGCCTTCGTCCTCTACGAGCGCGCCGACGGAGGCCGGCTCACCCCCGCCGACCTCCAGGCCGCCCGGTCGGTCACCGCGAAACTCGCCGCCGGCCACATCTCCCAGGTGCAGAAGGTCGTCCCCGGACCGCCGTCGAAGGACGGCAGGTTCACCATGGCCCTGGTCCAGATGGACAAGGGCGGCGCCGGTCAGCCCAAGCAGGCCGACGCGGCCAAGAAGCTCCGCGCGGACGCCAAGTCGTTCGCCCAGGGCACCCATCTGAAGGCCCAGTTGGGCGGTTCGGCCGCCCAGGCGCTGGACCAGCAGGACTCCTCCCAGCGCGGTCAGCAGCTGATCGGCATCGGCACCTTCGTGATCATCCTGGTCACCCTGCTGATCATCTTCCGGGCGCCGATCCTGGCCGTGCTGCCACTGGTGCTGATCGGGGTGGTCGCCGGGGTGGCCAACGGGCTGATCGCCTACGCCACCAAGCTCTTCGGCCTCCAGGCCAACTCCTCGGTCTCCGCGATCCTGATCGTCGTCCTCTTCGGCGTCGGCACCGACTACTTCCTCTTCCTGATCTTCCGTTACCGGGAACGGCTGCGGGCCGGGGACGAACCCAAGGAGGCGATGATCAACGCGGTGGGCCGGGTCGGCGAGGCGATCGCCTCCGCGGCCGGCGCGGTCATCATCGCCTTCCTCGCGCTGCTGCTGTCCACCCTCGGCTTCCTCAAGCAGATGGGTCCGGCGCTCGCCATCGCGGTGGGCGCCACCCTGATCGCCGGGCTCACCCTGATCCCCGCGGTGGTCTCGCTGATCGGCCCCAAGGTCTTCTGGCCGTCGAAGGCGTGGCGCGAGGAGCCCGAGAACGCCCGGTTCGCCGCCCTCGGCCGCGGGGTGCGGCGCCGCCCCGCGCTGGTCGCCGCCGTCGCCGGGGTGATCATGGCGGTGCTGGCGCTGGGCACCCTGGGCTTCAAGGCCACCTTCGACATGGCCTCCGGCTCCATGCCGAAGACCAAGGAGTCGATGGTCGTCCAGAGCGAGATGCAGAGCGCCTACTCGGCCGGCGCCGCCGAACCCACCGGCGTCTACCTGACGAGCACCGACGGCAAGCCGCTCGCCAAGAGCGAACTGCCCGCGTTCGTCGCGAGGATTAAGGGCGTGGACGGGGTCGCCGACGCCCGGGTCGCCGCCCTCAGCAAGGACGGCCGCACCGCCGACGTCACCGCCACCTTCACCTCCGGCGCCGCCAGCGACCAGGCGCTCACCACCGTCGGCGAGGTGCGCACCGTCGCCCACGCCGCCGCGCCCCCGGGCACCAAGGCGCTGGTGGGCGGCATGTCCGCGGTCTACAAGGACATCGACGCGGCGGTCAACCACGACTACCGGACGGTCTTCCCAGTGGCCGCCGTGCTCATCATGGTGATCCTGGGGCTGCTGCTGCGCAGCGTCGTCGCCCCCTGGTACCTGATCGCCTCGGTGGGCCTGGGCTTCGGGGCCACCCTGGGCTCCACCGTGCTGCTGTTCCAGAAGGCGCAGGGGCACGACGGCCTGATGTTCATGCTGCCGGTGATCATGTACCTGTTCGTGGTCGCCATCGGCACCGACTACAACATCCTGATGGTGGCGCGGCTGCGCGAGGAGGCCCGCGAGGGGCGCTCGCCGCGCGACGCGGCCGGCATGGCGGTGCGCCACGCCGGTCCCACGGTGGCGGCGGCCGGCTTCATCCTGGCCGCCACCTTCGCCACGATGCTGCTGGCCGGCAACTCGCTGCTGAGCGAGATGGGCTTCGCGGTCTCCTTCGGCATCGTGGTCGCCGCGTTCGTCATGGCGATGTTCTTCACCCCCGCGCTGACCGCGCTGATCGGCCACGCCGCCTGGTGGCCGGGGCACGGCGACCGCGCGGAGCGGACCGGTGGCGCAGCGCCCGGTGAACCGACCGGACGGGTACGCGAGTTGGACCCCTCCGGCAGGCGGTGACCTGACGCCACGCCGGGTCGCGGGCCGGACGCGGTGGCAGCCGCGTCCGGCCCGTCACCGTTCCCGGTCCGGCTTACCAGGCGTCCTCGTCGTCGTCGAGGTCGAAGCCGGGACCGTGGTCGTGCCCGTGACCGTGGCCGTGCCCCGGCCCGTGGCCGTCGTGGTCACCACGGACGAAGAAGGCGCTGCCCCAGGCGGGACCGAAGTCCCCGTGACTGAAGACCCGCGAGACCGCACCGCGGCAGTCGGCGGAGGAGTACACGAGGACGTCCTCGTCGGTGTTGTTGACGACCCAGACGCCCGGGCCGCTGTGCGGGACGTGATGGCAACCGCTGTGCGGGTTCTCGTACTGCACCCCGTTGACGAAGAGCGAGCCGTGGGCCGCGTGCGCGGCGGCGGGCATGGTCACCACGAGTGTGGCGGCGGCGGCGAGGGTGCCGAGCGTGGAAAACGTACGGCGCATGGGATTCTCCTTCTCCGCGAGGAAACTGGCGCGGCGCGCCATTCAATTACTTACGGTAGAAGGCTCATAGCAAAGTGTAATCGGCGTGCGGAGGCTAAACCCGCGCGTTGACGTCCCGCCCCGGCTCCCCGCGGGCGCCGCGCGGCCCCGCCGGCTCCGCCCCGCTGCGCCCGGACGCCCTCCCCGCCCCGCAGACCACGTAGAGCGCCGCGGTGAGGACGAGCCCCACCAGCCACGAGACGTCCGCGCCGCCGAGCGGGGCGACCAGCGGGCCGGTGTAGAACGAGGAGCTGATGAAGGGCAGTTGGGCGGCGACCCCGACCACGTAGACGGCGATGGTGCGCCACCGCCAGGAACCGTAGCGGCCGGCCGGGTCGAAGAGCGCGCCGAGGTCGTAGCGCTCCTTGGAGACCCAGTAGAAATCGGCCAGGTTGATCGCCGACCACGGGGTGAAGAAGGCCAGCAGGAACAGCAGGAAGTCCTTGAAGGAGGAGAGGAAGGAGTCCTTGCCGAGCAGCGCCACCACCGTGCCCGCCACCATCACGCCCGCGATGTAGGCCACCCTCGTCCCGGCCGACAGCTCCCGGCGGCGGCGCAGCGCGCTCACCCCGGTGGCCAGCGACATGAAGCCGCCGTAGGTGTTGAGCACGTTGATGGTGAGCTTGCCGAGCGCGATCACCAGGTAGAGCACCCCGGTCATCAGCGCGCCGCCGCCGCCGAGCCCCACCACGTACGGCACCTCGTGGCCGGTGAAGGCCGGCCCCGCGGTGGCCGCGGCCAGCGCGCCGAACGTCATCGACCACTGCGAGCCCAGCGTGGTGCCGCCCAGCGTCCACCAGAAGACCGACCGCCCCGACGTGTCGCGCGGCAGATAGCGCGAGTAGTCGGCGACGTACGGGCCGAACGCCAGCTGCCAGGAGGCCGACAGCGAGACCGCGAGCAGGAAGAGCGGCAGCGAGAACGCGTGGTGGTGCCAGAGCGCGGACAGGTCGGCGCGCTCCAGCAGCCGGGCGCCGAGGAAGACGAAGGCCACCGCGCCGATCAGCCCGGCGATCCGGCCCAGCAGGTGCACCACCCGGTAGCCGGCCACCGCCGCGGCGGCCGTGACCAGCGCGAAGAGCACGATGCCCGGGGTGTCGCCGAGCCCGGTCAGATGGCCCACCGCCTGACCGGCGAGCACCGTCCCGGCGGCGAAGAAGCCCACGTACATCACGACCACCAGCAGCAGCGGCACGATCGCGCCACGCACCCCGAACTGGGCCCGGGAGGAGATCATCTGCGGCAGTCCGAGCCGGGGACCCTGGGCGGCGTGCAGCGCCATCACCGCGCCGCCGAGCAGGTTACCGATCAGCAGACCGGCCACCGCCCACGGCGCGGCGGCGCCGAAGACCACCGCCAGCGCGCCGGTCACCACGGCGGTGATCTGGAGGTTGGCGCTGAGCCACAGGGTGAACTGGCTGAACGGCCGGCCGTGCCGTTCACCGTCCGGGACCACCTCGATCGAGCGGCGTTCCATCGCTGCCGGACCCCTTTCGTTCCGTCGTCAGCCGGTGCGCGCCCCCCGGTGCCTTGCCCGGACTGCATATGGTCATGCAGAGTCAGGGGTGAGTGAATGGAAAGTCAATACTCCGGCGCGGATCGGCCGCGCACCGGTGACCTGGGCGAGGCGGGTAATCCGCTACCGCCCGGCCGCCCGGACCGTCGATCATGGGCTTTCCGCCGACGCGCCCCGCGGCCCGGGACGGACGGCGGGCCGGGCATGCTGGACGACGCGGGCACGCGGAAGAGGGAGACGCTGATGGGGAGCGAGGACGGGGGAGCCGCGCGGCTGATGCGGCTCTTCGACGGGCACCGGCTGACGCCCACGCAGCGGCGGATCGCCCACTGCCTGGTACGGCGGGCCGCCGACGCCCCCTTCCTGTCCAGCGTGGAGGTGGCCGAACTCGCCGGGGTCAGCCAGCCGTCGGTCACCCGGTTCGCGGTAGCCCTCGGCTTCGACGGCTACCCGGCGCTCCGCCGCCACCTGCGCGAGGTCGCCCCGGCGCCCGCCGCCGACCGCGAGGCCGACACCGGCAACGAGTACCAGCAGGCCGTGCACGCCGAGATCGAGAACCTCCGCCACCTCGCCGCGCTCCTCGCCGACCCCGAACCGGTGGCCCGGGCCGGTGAACTCCTCGCCGCCTCCCGCCCGTTGCCGGTGCTCGGGCTGCGCGCCGCCGCCGCCCAGGCCCGCGGCTTCGCCTACTTCGCCGCCAAGGTCCACCCCGACGTGCGCCCGCTGGACGAGAGCGGCACCATGCTCACCGACCGGATCGACGCCGCCGTCCACGCCGGCGCCACCGCGCTGCTCTGCTTCGCGCTGCCCCGCCACCCCCGCGAGGTCGTCGAGGCCCTGGAGTACGCCAAGGAGTGCGGGCTGACCACGGTCACCGTGGCCGACTCCTCCTTCGCCCCGGTGGCCAAACACTCCGACCTGCTGCTGCCCGCCGCCGTCGGCACCGCGCTGGTCTTCGACACCCCCTGCGCCCCTATGCTGCTGGGCCGGGTGCTGCTGGAGGCGATGTGCGACCACCTGCCCGGAGCGCAGGCCCGGCTGGAGGAGTTCGACGCCCGCGCGGCGGCCCGCGGCCTGTTCGCCGACTGAACGCCCCGGCACCCGCGACACGGCCCGTCCGGCTCAGGCAATTTTGAGAATTCCGCACTACCCTGCCCAGCCGTAGGACACACGTCGGGTTCCGCTGGAGCGAGGGAGGACGGTCGTGGGGCGCGGGGCATACGGGCTGGCCAGGGTGGCGGTGCTGGTGCGGACGGCGGCGAAGTGGTGCTGGTGGCCGGGGCTGGTCGCGGCGGCCGGGGGCGCCTTCGTCCCCGGGTACACCGGGGCGCGGATCGGACTCCTCGGCGGCGTCGCGCTCTTCGTGGCCGCCGCCCTCGTGACCTTCCTGGCCCGCGCCCGCCGCTACACCGCCCTGGCCGGCGACGCCGTCCGCGCCGACCGCGCCGTGGTGCTCCAGGACCGCCGGGTCACCGCCCGCGCCTGGCTGCGCCCGCGCCGCTGGTGGCTGCTGCTCGCCTTCGTCGCCGCGCTCGCCTCCTCGGCCGCCGCCCCCGGCGCCGGCGGCCTGCTGCTCGCCGGTGCCGGAGCCGGGCTGTGGGCCAAGGCGGTGCGCCTGGGCCGCTGGGAACACCGGCACGCCGTCCTGCTGTGGGTCCGCCCCGAGCAGGCGCTGCGCCACGGCCCGGCGGGCGGCGGCGTCACCGGGTACGAGACCACCGGCCCGGCCGCCGGGGACGCCCGCCCCGGCGGCGCCCGGCGGACGAAAACGGTCGTCCGGGCGGCCTGACCCTCACCCCAGCGCGGCCAGCGCCTCCGGGTCGCCACCCCCGGACTCGGCCACCACCCCGGCGAGCGTCTGCGGCGCGCGGACCGTGCCGAAACGCACGCCGGACGGCACGTCCGTGTCGCACACGTACCCGTGAACCCCCGGCCGCGGGATCGAGTTGTACTGGTACGGCGTGGAGAAGTAGTACGCCCCGGTGTCCGGCAGCGCCACCCAGTCGCCCTCGGCCAGCGGCGGCAGGGCGCGCCCCTCGGCCACCAGGTCACCGGCGAAGCAGCACGGTCCGGCCACGTCCTGCACCACCGGCTCCCCGTCCTTGGGGCGCCCCAGCGGATCCAGCGCGATCACCCGCAACGGCCACACCGCCGGGGTGAGCACGGTACGGGTGGCCACGTGCACCCCGGCGTGGGTCACCGCGATCGGCCGGCCGCCGGCCGACTTGGCGTACTCCACCCGGGCCAGCACCGTGCCGTGCTTGGCCAGCAGCGAGCGGCCGAACTCGGTGACGATGCCGTAGCGGCCGTCGAAGAGCCCGGGCACGGTGGCCCGCAGCAGGTCGGCGTAGCCCCGGAAGGTCGGGGTCACCTCGTCGGAGGCGAAGTTCACCGGCAGGCCGCCGCCGATGTCCACGGTGTCCACCTGCCGCCGGCCCGCCTCCGCGTTGATCCGCTCCGCCAGCTCGTACACCACCCGCACGCCCCGCGCCATCAGCTCGAGCGGGCACCCCTGGGAGCCGACGTGGGCGTGCAGCCGGGTCAGCCACGGGCGCGCCAGGAACGCCCGCACCAGCCGGTCGGCGGCGCCCTCGTCGCGCAGCGCCACGCCGAACTTGGAGGTGGCGGTGGCCGTGCTCAGCGCGCCGATGGTGCCCGCGCCGAGCTGCGGGTTGACCCGTACCCCGAGCCGCGAGGCGGGGAGGCCGCCGGGCGCGCCGGCCACCAGGGCGTCCAGCCGGGCGAGTTCGGCGAAGTTGTCGGCGTTGACCGCGACGCCCAGGCGCAGCGCCTCGCGCAGCTCGCCGTCGGTCTTGGCGGGGGAGTCCAGCACGGTCAGCTCCGCGGGCACCCCGGCCGCCCGGGCCAGCGCCAGCTCACCGGGGCCGGCCACCTCGCAGCCGATCCCCTCGGCGTGCAGCAGCCGCAGCACCGGCACCAGGGCGGCGGCCTTGACCGCGAAGGTGTGGGTGACCGCCACGCCCGGGGTGGCGAACGCGGCCCGCAGCTCGGCCGCCGAGGCGCGGACCCCGGCCACGTCGAGCAGCCCGGCCAGCGGCTGCTCCGGGGTGACCAGGCGCTGCTCGACGGCGGCCCGCAGCGCCAGGGCGCGTCGCCCGGCGGCGGCGGGGAAGGCGGAGACGGTGGACGCGGGGTGCGGGACGTCGGCCATGGCCCCACTCCATCACCGCGGGCCCGCGGCGGCCAGAGGACGCGGGCACCGGCAGCGCGTCGACCTGTTGACTACAACTATTCAGCCAGCAAATATGTGAATGGCCCGATCCAACCCGGTCGGGCGACGCTGTGCGAGGAGGCGACCCGCATGTCCGCATCGGCCGTGAACGACCCCGGTCCCCGTCCGGTCCGTGCCCCCCGGGGCAGCGCGCTGAGCACGCGCGGCTGGCAGCAGGAGGCCGCGCTGCGGATGCTCCACAACAACCTCGACCCGGAGGTCGCCGAGCACCCCGACAAGCTCGTCGTCTACGGCGGCACCGGCAAGGCGGCCCGCGACTGGCGCTCGTTCGACGCCATGGTGCGCACCCTGCGGACGCTCAAGGACGACGAGACGATGCTCGTCCAGTCCGGCCGCCCGGTCGGCGTGATGACCACCCACGAATGGGCCCCCCGGGTGCTCATCGCCAACTCCAACCTGGTCGGCGACTGGGCCACCTGGGAGGAGTTCCGCCGCCTGGAGGCCCTCGGCCTGACCATGTACGGCCAGATGACCGCGGGCTCCTGGATCTACATCGGCACCCAGGGCATCCTCCAGGGCACCTACGAGACCTTCGCCGCCGTCGCCGCCAAGAAGTTCGGCGGCACCCTCGCCGGAACGATCACCCTCACCGCCGGACTCGGCGGCATGGGCGGCGCCCAGCCGCTCGCGGTCACCATGAACGACGGCGTCGCCATCTGCGTCGACTGCGACCCGCGCGCCATCGAGCGCCGCATCGAACACCGCTACCTCGACGTGCGCGCCGACTCCCTCGACCACGCGCTCAAGCTCGCCGTCGACGCCCGCGACCAGCGCAAGCCGCTGTCCATCGGCGTCCTGGGCAACGCCGCCGAACTCGTCCCGCAACTGCTCGCCATGGGCGCCCCCATCGACATCGTCACCGACCAGACCTCCGCCCACGACCCGCTGTCCTACCTGCCGGTCGGCGTCGCCTTCGAGGACATGGCCGACGCCGCCGCCAAGGACCCGGCCGGCTTCACCACCCGGGCCCGCGAGTCGATGGCCCGGCACGTGGAGGCGATGGTCGGCTTCCTCGACGCCGGCGCCGAGGTCTTCGACTACGGCAACTCCATCCGCGGCGAGGCCCAACTCGCCGGATACACCCGCGCCTTCGACTTCCCCGGCTTCGTCCCCGCCTACATCCGGCCGCTGTTCTGCGAGGGCAAGGGCCCCTTCCGGTGGGCCGCGCTCTCCGGCGACCCCAAGGACATCGCCGCCACCGACCGCGCCATCCTGGACCTGTTCCCGCGGAACGAGTCGCTGGCCCGCTGGATCAAGATGGCCGGCGAACGCGTCCACTTCCAGGGGCTGCCCGCCCGCATCTGCTGGCTCGGCTACGGCGAACGCGACAAGGCCGGCGAGCGCTTCAACGACATGGTGGCCTCCGGCGAGCTGAGCGCCCCCGTCGTCATCGGCCGCGACCACCTCGACTGCGGCTCGGTGGCCTCCCCGTACCGGGAGACCGAGGCCATGCTCGACGGCTCCGACGCCATCGCCGACTGGCCGCTGCTCAACGCCATGGTCAACGTGGCCTCCGGCGCCTCCTGGGTCTCCATCCACCACGGCGGCGGCGTCGGCATGGGCCGCTCCCTCCACGCCGGCCAGGTCACCGTCGCCGACGGCACCCCGCTGGCCGGCGAGAAGATCCGCCGGGTGCTCACCAACGACCCCGGCATGGGCGTCATCCGCCACGTCGACGCCGGGTACGACATCGCCGACTCGGTCGCCGCCGAGCGCGGCGTCCGCGTCCCCATGCGGGAGGACGCGTGACCGCCGCCGGCCCGGCCGCCGGCACCACCGCCCCGCCCCCGCCCTCCGGCGACCCCTTCCTGCGCATGTGGCGCGAACTGCTGCCGATCGGCCGCCACGCCGGCTCCGGCGGCTACCGCCGCTACGCCTGGACCGGCGCCGACGCCGACTGCCGGGCCTGGTTCCGCGACCAGGCCACCGCCCGCGGCCTGGCCTACGAGACCGACCGCAACGGCAACCAGTGGGCCTGGCTGGGCGACCCCTCGGCCGGCGACGCCGTGGTGACCGGCTCCCACCTGGACTCGGTGCCGGACGGCGGCGCCTTCGACGGACCGCTCGGCGTGGTCGCCGCCTTCGCCGCCCTCGACGAACTGCGCTCCCGCGGACGCACCCCGATCCGCCCGCTGGCCGTCGTCAACTTCGGCGACGAGGAGGGCGCCCGCTTCGGCGTGGCCTGCGTCGGCTCCCGGCTCACCGCCGGCGTGCTCACCCCCGAGCAGGCCGCCGCGCTGCGCGACGCCGACGGGGTCACCCTGACCCGGGCCATGGCCGACGCCGGATGCGACCCGGAGGCGATCGGCGCCGACCCCGAACGCCTCGCCCGCGTCGGCGCGTTCGTCGAACTCCACGTCGAGCAGGGCCGGGCGCTCGACCTGGCCGGCGCGCCGGTGGGCGTCGCCTCCGCGATCTGGCCGCACGGCCGCTGGCGGTTCGACTTCCACGGCGAGGCCAACCACGCCGGCACCACCCGGCTCGACGACCGCCACGACCCGATGCTCACCTACGCCAACACCGTGCTCGCCGCCCGCAAGAAGGCCCGGCTGGCCGGCGCGCTGGCCACCTTCGGCAAGGTGGCCGTGGAACCCAACGGCGTCAACGCCATCCCCTCCCTGGTCCGCGGCTGGCTCGACTCCCGTGCCGCCGACGAGGAGACGCTGGCCGCCGTGGTCACCGAGATCGAACGCGCCGCGGCCGAACGCGGCACCCGCGACGGGGTCCGGGTGAGCGTCACCCGCGAATCGTTCACCCCCGTCGTCGAGTTCGACCACGCGCTGCGCGACCGGCTCGCCGCCCGCCTCGGCACCGATGGCCGCCCGGTGCCCGTGCTGCCCACCGGGGCCGGCCACGACGCCGGCATCCTCTCCGCCGCCGTCCCCACCGCCATGCTCTTCGTGCGCAACCCCACCGGCGTCTCCCACTCCCCGGCCGAGCACGCCGCCGAGGACGACTGCCGGGCCGGGGTCACCGCACTCGCCGACGTACTGGAGGGCCTCGCGTGCCAGTGACCACCTACTGGGCCGAGTACGCCTGGCTCGCCGGCACGGTGGAGGCCGGGGTCACCGTGGAGACCGCCGACGGGCGGATCACGGCCGTGCGCACCGGCACGCCCGCCCCGCCGCCCGGCGCCACCACGCTGCGCGGACTGACCATCCCCGGGCTGGCCAACGCCCACAGCCACGCCTTCCACCGCGCCCTGCGCGGCACCGTACAGGTGGGATCCGGGACCGGAACACCCCCGCTCGCGCGGGGACACGCCGCGGCGGAAGGCGTGCTGCGCGCGCCGGATACCTTCTGGACCTGGCGCGAGGTCATGTACTCCGTCGCCCGGAAACTCACCCCCGACAGCTACTTCGCCCTCGCCCGTGCCGTCTACGCCGAGATGGCGCTGGCCGGCATCTCCTGCGTCGGCGAGTTCCACTACCTGCACCACCAGCCCGACGGCACCCCCTACGCCGAGCCCAACGCCATGGGCGAGGCGCTGATCGCCGCCGCCGCCGAGGCCGGGATCCGCATCACGCTGCTGGACACCTGCTACCTGTCGGCCGGCTTCGGCACCCCGCCGCAGCCCGGACAGCTGCGGTTCAGCGACGGCGACGCCGAGGCGTGGGCGGTGCGCGCGGACGGGCTCAAGGGCGGCGGCCACGCCAAGGTCGGCGCCGCGATCCACTCGGTGCGGGCGGTCCCCGCCGACCAGTTGGCCACCGTGGCCCGCTGGGCCGGGGAACGCGCCGCGCCGCTCCACGTCCACCTGTCCGAGCAGACCGCCGAGAACGACGCCTGCCAGGCGGCGCACGGCCGCACCCCCACCCGGCTCCTCGCCGACCACGGGGTGCTCGGCCCGCGCACCACCGCCGTCCACGCCACCCATCTGACCGGCGAGGACATCACGCTGCTCGGCGGCGCCGGCACCACCGTGTGCATGTGCCCCACCACCGAACGCGACCTGGCCGACGGCATCGGCCCGGCCCCCGAACTGGCCGCCGCCGGCGCCCCGTTGAGCCTGGGCAGCGACAGCCACGCGGTGGTGGACCTGCTGGAGGAGGCCCGCGCCATGGAGCTGGACGAACGGCTGCGCAGCCGCACCCGCGGCCACTGGACCGCCGCCGCGCTGCTGCGCGCCGCCACCGAGGACGGCCACGCCTGCCTCGGCTGGACCGACGCCGGCCGCATCGAGGCCGGCGCCCTCGCCGACCTCACCACGATCGCCCTGGACTCGGTGCGCACCGCCGGACCCGCGCCCCGCTTCGCCGCCGAGACCGCGGTATTCGCCGCCACCGCGGCCGACGTGCGCCACACCGTGGTGGCCGGCCGCCACATCGTGCGCGACGGCCACCACCAGCTCGTCCCGGACGTGCCCGCGGCGCTCGCCGGGGCGATCGGCGCCCTGCACGAGCGCACCTGACCCCCGGCGGGCCGCCCCCGAAGGAGAGCACCACCACGATGACCACCCTCATCAGCAACATCGCCACCCTGGTCACCAACGACCCCTCCCTCGGCCGGGGCCCGCTCGGGCTCGTCGAGGACGCGGCCGTCGTCATCGACGGCGATCGCGTCGTCTGGATCGGTACGACCAGTCAAGCACCCGCCACCGACAGTCACCTCGACGCCGAGGGGCGGGCGGTGCTTCCCGGGTTCGTCGACTCCCACTCCCACCTGGTCTTCGCCGGCGACCGCACCGCCGAGTTCAACGCCCGCATGGAGGGCCGCGCCTACTCCGCGGGCGGCATCCGCACCACCGTCGCCGCCACCCGGGCCGCCACCGACGCCGAACTCGACGCCGCCGTGGCCCGCTACACCGCCGAGGCGCTGCGCCAGGGCACCACCACCATCGAGACCAAGTCCGGCTACGGGCTCACCGTGGCCGACGAGGCCCGCGCGCTGCGCGTCGCCGCCCGCCACACCGACGAGGTCACCTTCCTCGGCGCCCACATCGTCCCGGACGAGTACGCCGACGACCCGGCCGGATACGTGGCGCTGGTCACCGGCGCCATGCTGGACGCCTGCGCCCCGCACGCCCGCTGGGTGGACGTCTTCTGCGAGCGCGGCGCCTTCGACGGCGACCAGGCCCGGGCCATCCTCACCGCCGGCCGCGACCGCGGACTGGTGCCCCGGGTCCACGCCAACCAGCTCGGCCCCGGCCCCGGCGTCCAGCTCGCCGTGGAGCTCGACGCGGCCTCCGCCGACCACTGCACCCACCTGACCGACGCCGACGTCGACGCGCTGGCCGGCGGCCGTACCGTGGCCACCCTGCTGCCCGGCGCCGAGTTCTCCACCCGCTCCCGCTACCCCGACGCGCGCCGACTGCTGGACGCCGGGGTCACCGTCGCCCTGTCCACCGACTGCAACCCCGGGTCGTCGTTCACCAGCTCCATGCCGTTCTGCGTGGCGCTGGCGGTACGGGAGATGGGCATGACACCCGACGAGGCGGTCCACGCGGCCACCGCGGGCGGCGCCGCCGCGCTGCGCCGCACCGACATCGGCCGGCTCCGGCCCGGCGCCCGCGCCGACCTCGTCCTGCTGGACGCCCCCTCCCACGTGCACCTGGCCTACCGGCCCGGGGTGCCGCTGGTGCGCGCCGTCTGGCGGGCCGGGGCGCGCGTGGTGTGACCCGCTCGGTGCCATGACGAGGAGGGCCGGACCCGCCGGGTCCGGCCCTCCTCGTCAACGGCTCGCGCTCACTCCTCGGTGAGCAGGCCGCGGCGCAGCTTGGTCAGCGTCCGCGACAGCAGCCGGGAGACGTGCATCTGCGAGATGCCCAGCTCCTCACCGATCTCGGACTGGGTGAGGTTTCCCACGAAGCGCAGCGAGAGGATCTTGCGGTCGCGCGGCGGGAGTTCGGCGATCAGCGGCTTGAGCGACTCCACGTACTCGATGCCTTCCAGACCGTGGTCCTCGTACCCGATCCGGTCGGCCAGCGCGCCCTCGGAGTCGTCCTCCTCCGGCTGGGCGTCCAGCGAGCTGGCGGTGTAGGCGTTGCTGGCCGCCATGCCCTCGATGACCTCTTCGCAGCTGAGCCCGAGCCGGTCGGCCAGCTCCGCCACGGTGGGCGCCCGGTCCAGCTTCTGGGCCAGCTCGTCACCGGCCTTGGCCAGGTCGAGCCGGAGCTCCTGCAGGCGCCGCGGCACCCGTACCGACCAGCTGGTGTCGCGGAAGAACCGCTTGATCTCGCCGATGATCGTCGGCATCGCGAAAGTGGGGAACTCCACACCGCGGCTCAGTTCGAACCGGTCGATCGCCTTGATGAGACCGATGGTGCCCACCTGGACGATGTCCTCCATCGGCTCGCTGCGCGACCGGAAGCGGGAGGCGGCGAACTTGACCAGGGCCAGGTTCAGCTCCACCAGCGTGTTCCGGACGTACGCGTGTTCGTGGGTGCCCTCCTCCAGGGTCTCCAGACGCCGGAAGAGCGTCTTGGACAGGGCCCGCGCGTCCAGCGGTCCCACCTCGTCGAACGGCGGGATCTCCGGAAGTTCCGGGATCCGCGCCGACCCGTCGGCGGGCGGGTTCGTCGACGCCTCGTACACCTCCTCGGAGCCCGCGTCTCCGCTCTGCTCCCGAAGCGTTTCTGCGTCGAGCTGGGGTGCCATGATCTCCTCCCTCAGGCCGGTATCACTGGCTGCCGTCACCGGCAGCGTGCTCCCTGCGGCGCCTCCCAACCGGCCGTGTACGGACATCTCCCCTCCAGCCCTACCCCTTCACAGTGCGCCGGTGCAAGTTCGGTGTGAAGAGGTCGCAAGGGCTCGCGGGGGTTCCGAGGGGGTCCGACACGCCGCGCGCTCACCCGGTCCGGCTACCGTGAGCACCACGAACGGCGTAAGGTTTCAAGGCGCAGTCACCAGGCCAACCAGGAGGAACCGCATGGACCGCGGGGTGGTCGGCACGACCGGCCGGGACCGTCTCAGTGTCGCCGTGCAGCAGCAGGGGCATTGTGCGATCTTCACGCCCGCCGGTGAGCTCGACCATCACACGGCCGAGCTCCTCCGGGAGCCGATGGAACGCAGCGTGGACGAGGGGTGCACCAAGCTCGTGGTGGACTGCTCCAAGCTGGAGTTCTGCGACTCCACCGGCCTGAACGTGCTGTTGGGCGCCCGGCTGAAGGCCGAGGCCGCCGGCGGCGGAGTCCACCTCGCCGGACTGCGGCCGGTGGTCGCCCGGGTCTTCGAGATCACCGGGGCGGAAGCCGTCTTCACCGTGCACGACACTCTGGCCGAGGCGCTGGCCGGATGACGCCCTGCCGTCGTACCGGCCGGTGAACCGCCGGCCGGCCCCGAGGACGCCCCGCCACCCAGGGGAACCCATGGGTGTTTGCCCGGGCGTCGTCGGGCAGAAGACTCCTCGAACTGTCGGACATCGGTGAGGTGAAGCGCTGATGAGCACCACCCGGCCCTTCGCGCCGGACGACCGTGGGCGGGACCACGGCGGCCCGGACGACTCGGGCGTCGTCGCGCCGTCCGGGTACCAGGTGCGTACGCTCACCCTCGCCGATGCCAGCGGGGTGGTACCGCTGGCCCGCGACTTCACGCGGCAGGCGCTGCACGACTGGGGGTGGCTTCCCGCCACCAGCGCCGACCGCCGGGCCAGCGCGGAGGACATCCTGCTGGTCGTCTCCGAGCTGGTCACCAACGCCTGCCTGCACGGCGGCGGCCCCCAGGAGCTGCGGCTGCACGGCGCCCCGAAGCTGCTGCGGCTGGAGGTCACCGACGGCGGCACCGGCGATCCGGCGCCGCGCACCCCGCACCGCGCCGGGCGCCCCGGCGGCCACGGGATGTTCATCGTGCAGCGGCTCTGCCTCGACTGGGGCGTGCGGCGGGCCGAGCGGATGCCGGGCAAGACCGTCTGGGCGGAGCTGGCCTGGCCGGGCTGACCCGGCCCCGGCCGGTTCCCCGGCCGGGGCGGCGCGTCATCCGGGGGTACGCAGCGTGAGCCCGTCGGCGCTGATGGCGTCCGAGGTCACCAGCGCCTGCTCGGCGCAGACCCGGGTCAGGTAGACGAACGGCGGCACCAGCGGCGGCACCGGCAGCCGCTCCGGGGTGAACGTCAGACAGACCACGCCCTCCAGACAACCGCTGAACCGGGTCAGGTAGAGCGTCACCGCCCCGGTCAGCCGCAACGACCGCGCGCCGAGCGCCAGTCGGGGACCGGGGTCGCGGGTGGTGAGGCGGTAGTCGGTCAGCGACGCGGCCCGCATCCGCAGCACCATCACCTTGCGCGGCCCGGCCGCCGTGACCACCTCGGTGATCCCGGCGACGGTGAAGCCGTCCGGCGCGAACCGGGTCGTGGTCACCACCGGCGCGGTGACCGGCGCCGGCACCGGGGCGTACCGGGCGGGCGACGCCGCGGCTTTCGGGCCCCGCGCCGGCACCGCCACCGCGAGCAGCAGCAACGGCACCGCGACCGCGAGGGTACGGCCCCGCCGCCGCGCCGTACGCGATGGTCCGCGCGGCCCGGGCGTCCAGGCGAACCCCATCGCGCCGCCCGCCACACCCAGCGCCATCCCGGCCCCGAAGCCGCCCAGGTTGGTGGCGGCGAACGAGACCACCGACAGGATCAGCGCGTTGACCGCCACGTAGTGCCGGGCGTGCGGGGCGAACCACAGGAAGAGCCCGGCCACCACCAGCGCCGCCCCGATGCCGAGCGCGGCCAGCCCGCCCACCCCCAGGCTCACCAGCACCGGCAACGGGGCGAGCGGGGCCAGCGGCAGCTCCGCCCCGGCCAGCACCAGCAGCAGCCCGGCCCAGAACGGGCGGGTACGGCGCCAGGCGCGCAGCCGGGCCCGCGCCGCACCGGCACCGGGTCGGGCCCCGGCGGTCAGAAGCACCGCCGGCCGTCCAGCGAGACGTCGAGCCTGAGCCCCTTGAGCCGGAAGTCGCCGCCGGTGGCCGACCACGCGTGCGACCGCACCCCGGCCACGCTGATCCGCCCCGCCTGAAGGCCGAAGTCGCCGGCCTTGCCGTGCACCCCGGGCACCTGGTCGAGGGCGGAGGCGTCCCGCCCGATCTGCGCGGTGCCGAAGTAGGCGTCGCCCACCAGGTCGGAGCCGTCGATGACGAGCCGGTCGGCGGTGACCTGGCCGGCCCGGCCGCCCGCGGTGAGCTTGAAGACGACATCGCCGACCGGGGTTTTGACCGTCACCGCCTGGCAGATGTCGCTGAGGACGGCCCGGCCGAGGCCGAGCAGGGCCACCGGGTGGCCGGAGCCGTCGGTGGCGTGGTCGGTGGCGACGTAGGAGGCCAGCCCGGCGCTGGTCAGCCGGCCGGAGGAGACCTGGAAGCTGGTGCCGGAGACGGCGAAGGAGGCGGCCAGCGCGCCGTGTGCCATCGCGATCGCCATGGCGCCGACCGCGGTGACGGCGGCCATGGCCGGCGGCGCGGCCCGGCGCCACGCGGTGCGGCCCTCGCCGGGCGGCGCCGGAGGGGGGCCTGAGGGGGCGGGACGAGAGGGGGGCGCGGTGCTCACGGAAGGTACCTCCCTGGGGCAGACGGACGCGCAGGGGGTGGTCCATACTGCGGGCCTGTGACCCGCGACACTTGGAGAGTGGCGCCGTTTTGAACATTAGTCAACGGGCCGGTGGGCGCCCGGACTCCGCGCGGTACCGCGCCCGCCGCGCCGAACTGATCGCCATCGGGCGGAAGTTGTTCGCCGACACGTCCTACGACGCGCTGTCCATGGACGACATCGCCCGCCACGCGGACGTCGCCAAGGGGCTGATCTACTACTACTTCGCCAGCAAACGCGGCTACTACCTGGCGATCATCGAGGACTCGGTGGCCGACCTCGTCGCCCGCGCCGAGGAGACCGGCGGCCTTACCCCGGCCGACCGGCTGCGCCGCACCATCGACGGCTACCTGCGCTACGCCGAGCACCACCAGGCCGCCTACCGCGCCATCGTCACCGGCGGCGTCGGCTCCGACGCCGAGGTGCACGCCATCCGGGACCGGGTACGGGACCGGATCCTGGCCGCCATCGCCGAGGGCGCCTGGGGGCGCGCCGAGGTGCCGCCGCTGGCCCGGCTGGCGCTGATCGGCTGGATGTCGTGCGTGGAGGGGCTCACCCTGGACTGGCTGCGCGACCGGGAGCCGGACCGTGGCACGGTCGGGGCGCTGCTGGCCCGGCTGCTGGCCGACACGTTGCGGGCGGTCGCCGACTTCGAGCCCTCCTGCCCGCGGCCCGAGGCGCTCACCTGAGGTCCCGGGCGGCCGTCGCTCTTCCCTCGGCACGGTCCCCGGCGTACTGTCGGGCGCCAAATCTGATGTGCCGTCAGTAATGGGCGGATGGCACGAAGGGAGGCAGCCGTGTCCTACTCCACGCGCGGGACGACGGCCCGGGTCGCGGCGCTCACCACCGCGACCGTACTGGTGGCCGGGGCGGCGCTGGCCGTGGCGCCGGGGGCGTACGCCGCCACGGTCGACGTCGACTACCGGTGCCAGACCCCGATCGGCCCCAAGAGCGGTGTGTCGCCCATCGGCATCAAGGCCGCGCCGGACGGCTCCGGTTACCGGCTCACCATGTCCTTCGAGAAGGGCGTCTCCTCCAGTCCGATCGAACTGGGCAAGGGCGCGATGAACCCCAGCGCGGTCGTCAAGGTCGGCGGCGCCGACTCCGGCACCGTGAACGTCTCCGGACCCCCCAACGACCAGCCGGTCCCCGCCAACACCCCGATCAAGATCAGCGACTTGAGCGGCACCTACACCCCCAAGGCCACCGGCAAGGTCACCTTCACCGCGGGCGTGCTCACCATCAAGGCGCTCGGCACCACCACCACCTGCACCCCCGGCAACGACCCCGGCCCCTCGCTCACCCTCGACGTCACCGCCGCCGGCGGCTCCACGGGTTCCACGGGCTCCACCACCGGCGGCGGCGCCGAACTGCCCCGGACCGGCCCGGCCGACGACGCGGTGGCGCTCGGCACCCTCGGCGGCACCGTCCTGCTGCTCGGCGCCGGCGGCGTCCTCTGGCTGGGCCGGCGCACCCGGACCCGGTAGCCACCACGCACCGGCGACCAGCGGGAGGAGCGCTCATGGCGTCGCCCACGTCCCCGCGACCGGCCCGGCCGGCGCGACGGTGGCGCGCGGCCGGACTCCTCGTCCTCGCCTGCGCCGCCACCGGCGGCTGGACCGCCCGCCCGGCCGGCGACCGCCCCTACGTCTACCTGGAGGGTCCGCCCGGTGCCGTGCTCCACGACGCCGTCTCGGTGACCGAGACCGGCCGCACGGCGGAGCGGTTCACGGTGCGCGGGGCGGACGCGGTGGCCGGTCCGGGCGGTGGGGTGACCGCGGGTGATCCGGCCACCGCGGCCGACGCGGGGGGCTGGCTGCGGTTCGCCGACGCGGCCCCGCGGATACCGGCGCGTACCCGGGCCGACGTGCCGTTCACCGTCACCGTCCCCGCCGACGCCCGCCCCGGCGGCCATCCGGCCGCCGTGGTCGTCACCTCCGAAAGCGGGCGGCGTGCCGTGGTCCCCGTCCATCTGCGCGTCACCGGACGGGAGTTGACCGCGCTGTCGGTCACCGGGGTCGGGGTCGGCCCGGCGCCCGGCGGCGGCGCGCGGATCCACGGCACCCTGGTCAACCGCGGCAACACCGAGGTGTCGGCGCCGTCGCTGGACGTGCGCGCGGACGGGCTGCTGGGCACGAGCTGGCGGCCGGCCGCGTACCGGCCGGCGGTCACCGTGGCACCGGGCCGCTCGGCGGCGTTCAGCCTGGTGTGGCCGCACCCGCCCGCCGCCGACCGGGTACGGATCCGGGTGACCGCCACCGTCCCCGGCGCCCCGCCCGCCACCGCCACGGCCGGCTGGACCGCCGTGTCCACCGGCGCGCTCGCGGTGGCGCTCCCGGTGGCCGGCGCCGGACTCGGCGCGGCCGGGCTGTGGAGCCGACGGCGGCGCGGGGGCCGGCCGCCCCGCCGGGAGACGGGAGCCCGACCGTGAGCGCGACGGCCAGGACGTGGGCCGCGGCCCTGCTGACCGTACTCGCCGCGCTGGCCCTGCCGTTCCCGGCCGCCGCCGCGGACGGCCCCGCGGTACGCCTGGGCGCCCAGCAGGGCGGGGCCGGCGGCACCGTCACGGTCACCGGCACCGGCTGGCGCCCGCACACCCTGCTGACCCTGCTCATCTGCGGCCAGGACGCCATCGGCGGCACCGACGCCTGCGCCAACGCGGCCGGCCGCACCGCCACCACCGACACCACGGGCGCCTTCCGGCAGTCGCTGCCGGTGGCCGAACCGCCCAAGCCGTGCCCGTGCGTGGTGCACGTGGCCACCGTGCTGGGCCAACCGGCCGCCGTGGACGCCCCGTTCACCGTGGCCGGCCACCCGGTCGCCCCGCTGCCGCCGAACGACGGCGGCGGCCGGCTCACCGCGCTGGCCGTCCGGCTCGACGGCGACGGCTCCCTGCTGACCTGGTTCGGCGCCCCCGCCCAGCGGCAACTGGTGCTCACCGTCGGCAACACCGCCGCCGACCCGGCCCGCGACCCGGTCTTCCGGATCGGCGTCGCCCACGGCGTCTACTCCCCGCAGTGGCAGGACCAGCGGTGGCACGGCACGGTCGCCCCCGGCGCCAAGGCCCTGGTACGGCTCCCGGTGGAGCTGGCGGCCGGCGCCCACGGCGACTACCGGATCAGCGTGGCGTACGCGGGCCGGGTGCTCGCCGTCCAGCCCTGGTCCGTCGCCCGCCCCTGGGGCGTGACGCTTTTCTGGGTGCTGCTGTGCGTGGTGGTCCCGGCCGCCGTCTTCCGGATCGGCATGGCGGTGGTCGACCGGATACGGCCACGCCGCCCCCGAGGCCCCCGGCGCCCGCCGTCCGGTCCGCCGCCCGGTCCGCGGGCCGCCACGCTGCCGTGGTTCGCCCCGCACTCCATGCCCGGCGCGCGCCCCGCACCGGCCACGCCCTCCGCACCGTCCACCGATGACCGTCCCAGCGCGAAGGGAACCCCGTGACCACGTTACGTACCCGACCATCCGCGACCCGGGCCGCCGGTGCGGCCGGTCTCGCGCTCGCCCTCGGCGGGGCCGCCCTGATGCTCTCCTCCGGGGCCGCCCGTGCCGCCGAGTCCGACTTCGCCACCCAGTGCGTCCCGCCGCCCATCTCCGGGCTGCCCCCGGTGAACGGCACCACCAAGGCCGACATCACCGCCCCCGCCACGGCCAAGGTCGGCGACACGGTCACGGTGGTGTGGAAAACCCTCCAGGCCGCCTCGAACAACCCGGGCATCATCGACCTGGGCAAGGACACCGTGCAGCCCAGCGGCCACCTGACCATCGGCGGCGCGGCCACCGGCTCCCTCGCCGTCTCCGGCCCCCGCAGCAACCCGCCGATCCCCAAGAACAGCCCCATGGTCCTCTCCGACATGACCGGCACGCTCAAGCTCACCCAGGCCGGCGACGTCACCCTCACCCCCGCCGACTACGACATCAACGTCAGCAAACCCCTCTCCACGGACACCAAGTGCAAGGCCACGGCGACCGTGCCGCCCGCGGTCACCATCAAGGTGACGTCCGACGGCGGCAGTTCGGGCGGTACGACGACGGGCGGGACGTCCACGGGCGGGACGTCCTCGTCGGGTGGGACGACATCGGGCGGTACGACGACGTCCGGCGGTACGACGACGTCCGGCGGTACGACGACATCGGGCGGCACGACGTCATCGGGCGGCACCACGACGTCCGGCGGCACCTCGACGTCCGGCACCAGCGGCGGCCAGAGCACCGGCGGATCCGGCGGGCCCACCTCGTTCAAGGGCACCCCGGTCGACGTGGACTACAAGTGCCGGACGCCGATCGGCGCCAAGGAGGCCGTCTCGCCGGTGGAGATCGACGCGGCCAAGGCGGGCGGGGACTTCGCGCTCACCGTGCACTTCGCCAAGAGCGTGATGAACAGCCCGGCCGACATCCCGGCGGGCGCGGTCAAGCCCTCGATGCGGGTCGCCGTGGGCGGCGCCGACTCCGGCTCGGTGGCGACCACCGGACCGGTCAACGCCCAGCCCATCAAGGCCGGCGCCCCCATCGTCATCCCCGACCTGACGGGCACCTACAAGCCGGGCGTCACCGGAAAGGCCACGCTGACCCCGGGCGTCCTCACCGTCGAGGCGCTGGGCACCACGACCACCTGCACCCCGGCCAAGGACCCGGGCGCCTCGCTCACTCTGGACACCTCCGCCCAGCCGGGCGGCACCGGCGGCGGCTCGGCCGGCACCACCGGGACCACCGGCGCCACCACCTCCGGCACCGGCGGCTCCACCGGCACCGGATCGGCCGGCGGACTCGCCCAGACCGGCGCGAGCGACACCGGCGCCCTGCACGCCCTCGGCCTCGTCGCCGGCACCCTGGTGCTGCTCGGCGCGGCCGTCTTCACCTTCCTGCCCAGGCGCCGCGCCCGGCGCTGACGCCCGGGTACGCCGGGGCCCCGCGGCTGTAGTGCCGCGTCAGCCAGGGTTTGCCCGGTAAGGAGCGGCGTCCGGTGCGGTGCGTCGCAAGGCGCCGGATCGGCCTCGTAGTGGGTCTACTCGGCTGATCCGGCAACGCCGCGAGGCGCCGTGCCGGACGCCGCGACGGGGCGAACCCTGGCTGACGCGGCACTATGAGCCGCGGGGCCCCGGTCGGACCACGGTGGGACGTCAGTGCACGTCGCCCATGAGCCGGATGACCTTCTTGCGCCACAGCACGAAGGCCACGCCGGCCAGCGCCGCGATCGCGCCCTGCACCGCGAAGGACGCCTGGGAGAGGAAGGCGTTGCCGAGCACCAGCTGGGTGATGGCGGCCACGCAGTCACCGGCGGTCACCGCGAGGAACCACAGCCCCATGATCTGGCCCGCGTACTTGGCCGGCGCCAGCTTGGTGGAGACCGACAGGCCCACCGGCGACAGGCACAGCTCCGCGACCGTCTGGATCAGGTAGACCAGCGCCAGCCACAGCGGGGTCACCTTGGCCCCGCCGGACGCCGCGGCCTGGGCCATCATCATCACGCCGAAGGAGATGCCGATGCCGAGCAGACCGTAGGCGAACTTCACCGTGGTCGACGGGTTCTTCGACCGCAGCTTGACCCACAGCGCGGCGACGACCGGGGCCAGCGCCATGATGTACAGCGGGTTGAGCGACTGGAACCAGCTGCTCGGGAAGCCGACGCCCCACAGCCTGCCCGCGGTGTGGTCCTGGGCGAAGACCGTCAGGGTCGAACCGGACTGGTCGTAGATCATCCAGAACACGGCGGCGGCGATGAAGAACCAGACGTAACCGGTCATCTTCGAGCGCTCGTCCGAGGTCAGGTCACGGTCCCGGTGGATCCGCACGAAGTACCAGGCGGGCAGCGCGATACCGGCCAGCGACAGCGGCCACAGCACCCAGTTGATGGTGAACGAGCCGGTGGCCAGCACCACCACGTAGAAGACCACCGCGGCCAGCGCCCACAGGCCCGCCTTGCGCAGCAGCGCGGTGCGCTCCTCGCTGCGCATCGGCGCCGGCACCTCGTTGCTGACCGGGGCCAGGTGGCGGGTGCCCAGCAGGTACTGGGCGAGGCCCAGCGCCATGCCGACACCGGCGAGCGCGAAGCCCAGGTGCCAGTTGACGTTCTGGCCGATGGTGCCGATCACCAGCGGGGCGGCGAAGGCACCGAGGTTGATGCCCATGTAGAAGATGGTGAAGCCGCCGTCCCGGCGCGGGTCGTTGCGGTCCGGGTACAGGTGGCCGACCATCGTGGAGATGTTGGCCTTGAGCAGGCCGGAACCGATGGCGATGAAGACCAGGCCGACGAAGAAGGAGATCTCGACCGGCACCGCGAGCAGGAAGTGGCCGATCATGATGATCGTGCCGGCCACCGCGACCGTCTTGCGGGGACCCCACAACCGGTCGGCGATCCAGCCGCCGGGCATCGCCAGCAGGTAGACCGTGGCGTTGTAGACCGAGTAGATCGCGGCGGCCGTCGCCGCGGCGAAACCGAGACCGCCCTTGGCCGCCGGGGCGACCAGGTAGAGCACGAGCAGGGCGCGCATGCCGTAGAAGCTGAAGCGCTCCCACATCTCGGTCATGAAGAGAGTGGCCAGGCCGCGCGGGTGGCCGAAGAAGGTCTTGCCGCCGGATGCAGGGGTGACCTGCGCGGCGGCGTCCTTCGTCAGGCTGGACGCCATGGTCGTTCCTTGTGTGCTGGGACGCGCGCTGTCACCAGGACGCGCCCGCGGTGGGGGGTGGCCGGCCCCCTGCCCGTGCGTCACCTTCGACGCAAGGGCCCGGCCGACTGGTTCACGTCACTGAGGATCCCGGTTCGTGCCGGTCTCCGCACGAATAAGGGACCTTGGCACGTCGTGTCGGCCAAAGGTCTCCTGGTAGTGCTAAGGACGTCCTCACACGGTAGGTCAAGATGCGTGCCCTTTGCACCGGCTTGAGAGATACGTCACAGGGGCGCCCGGAACCGTACGCGAGACCGCCGTGGACCCCTGGCTCCGGCAATGCCCCTGCGTGCGCCCGCCCGTGCGCCCCCGGGCGATGCCCCGCGGACTACCATCAGCCCATGACCCGCGTACTGCTCGCCGAGGACGACGCCTCCATCTCGGAACCGCTCGCACGCGCACTGCGCCGCGAAGGATACGACGTGGAGGTGCGCGAAGACGGACCGACCGCGCTCGACGCCGGGCTCCAGGGCAGCGTGGACCTGCTCGTGCTGGACCTCGGCCTGCCCGGGATGGACGGCCTGGAGGTGTGCCGCCGGCTGCGCACCGAGGGCCACGGCTTCCCGGTGCTCGTCCTCACCGCCCGGGCCGACGAGGTGGACACGGTGGTCGGCCTCGACGCCGGCGCCGACGACTACGTCACCAAGCCCTTCCGCCTCGCCGAACTGCTCGCCCGGGTGCGGGCCCTGCTGCGCCGCGGCAGCGCCGAGTCGCAGCCGGCCACCCAGGGCGTGCGCATCGACGTCGAGTCGCACCGGGCGTGGATCGGCGACGACGAACTGTCGCTGACCGCCAAGGAGTTCGACCTGCTGCGGGTCCTGGTGCGGGACGCCGGCCGGGTGGTCACCCGCGACCAGCTGATGCGCGAGGTGTGGGACACCACCTGGTGGTCCTCGACCAAGACGCTCGACATGCACATCTCCTGGCTGCGCAAGAAGCTCGGCGACGACGCCGCCAACCCGCGGTACATCTCCACCGTGCGCGGCGTCGGCTTCCGCTTCGAGAAGAACTGACCGCGGCCCGCGCCGCCGCCCGCCCCCGATGCGCCGCCGACTGATCAACTCCACCCTGGCCGTGGTCCTCGTGGTGATCGCGGTCTTCGGCCTCTCCCTGGTGATCGTGGAGAGCCGGACCATCGAGAGCAGCGCCAAGGACGCCGTGCAGTCCGACGCCATCCAGCTCATCGGGGTGGTGGAGAACCGCATCGCGGCCGGCGAGAAGGTCTCCCCGCCCGCGCTGACCCGGCAGATCGACTCCCGCCGGTACGCCGTGGTGCGGGTCCCCGGGCAGCCGCCGATCACCCTGGGCACGCCCCCGTCCGGCCAGGTCGTCCAGGCCCGGCGGGACGGGGTGCACGGCGAGTCCGTGGTGGTCCAGGAGCCGCGGTCGGTGATAAGCCAGGAGATCGGCCGCACCCTGCTGGTGATCCTCGCGGTGGCGCTGCTGGCCATCGCCGCCGCCGTGGTCCTCGCCATCGGCCAGGCCCGGCGGCTGGTGGCCCCGCTGACCGACCTCGCCGAGACCGCCGAACGCCTCGGCTCCGGCGACCCCCGCCCGCGCCACAAGCGGTACGGGGTGCCGGAGCTGGACCGGGTCGCCGACGTCCTCGACGCCAGCGCCGAACGGATCGCCCGGATGCTCACCGCGGAACGGCGGCTCGCCGCGGACGCCTCCCACCAGCTGCGCACCCCGCTGACCGCACTCTCCATGCGGCTGGAGGAGATCATCGCCACCGACGACCACGACACGGTCAAGGAGGAGGCGACGATAGCCCTCGGCCAGGTCGAGCGCCTCACCGACGTGGTGCAGCGGCTGCTGACCAACTCCCGCGACCCGCGCACCGGCTCGGCGGTCGCCTTCGACCTCGACGAGGTGATCAAGCAGCAGCTGGAGGAGTGGCGTCCGGCCTACCGGGGTGAGGGCCGCGGCATCTCCCGCTCCGGCACCCCCGGGCTGCGCGCGGTGGGCACCCCCGGCGCGGTCGCCCAGGTGCTGGCCACCTTGATCGAGAACGCCCTGATGCACGGCGCCGGCGCGGTCGGCATCCACACCCGGGTCACCGGCAACCAGGTCGTCGTCGAGGTCACCGACGAGGGCCAGGGCGTCCCCGCCGACCTGGGCTCCCGGGTCTTCGAGCGCACCGTGTCCGGCCGCAACTCCACCGGCCTCGGGCTCGCCGTCGCCCGTGACCTCGCCGAGGCCGACGGAGGGCGGCTGGAGCTGCTCCAGGGGCGTCCGCCGGTCTTCGCGCTCTTCCTGGCCCGGGAGGGCGCCCCGGGGGCCGCCACACGCCCCGCGGAGGACGACCAGGGGCCGTCGCCGATACGGTGACGCCGCCAGGCCCGGTCTTCCGCCCGCGAACGCCACGGGCCCCGCTGCGGGGGCCCGGAAGGACGGTGCGGGGGCGGCCCGGTGCGGGGTCGCCCGATCGGGTTATTCGGCGCTGCGGGCGATGTTGACCCGCTGCTGCCGCTCGGCGTCGCTGAGGATCGCCTCGGCCTGCTCCACGGCCTGCGCCGGCAGCGAGCGGAAGACCCAGGTGCGGTAGGACCAGAACCGGAAGAGCGTGGCCACGCCGATGCCGGCGAACTTGAAGAAGTTGTTGGCCAGCGGGCCGTCCCAGCCCATGCCGTAGGTCGCGCCGTACAGGATGCCGTTCTCGATGACCAGGCCGATCACGCTGAAGAACGTGAACAGGCCCATCTCCTTGCCGCGCCCGCCACGGTCCCGGTCGCGGTAGGTGAAGTACCGGAAGCCCACGTAGTTGAAGGCGATGGCGACGGCGGTGGCGACGACACTGGAGCGGACCGTCTGCAGGTTGGTGACGTTGCGCAGCAGGTTGAACACGACCAGGTTGACGCCGATGCCGGCGATCCCGACGATGCCGAACTTGGCGATCTCGCGGTAGAGGAACCTCAGTCGGGCGTTCAACGCGCTCAGTCGACTCATAATGATCGCTGGACCCTGTCTGTAGGTGGCCGGTCTTCTGGGCTGTTCGGCTGTTCCCCCGGCCCTCATGCTAACCACCGGAAATGAACGAGCGCCTGTCGAGTGGTGTAACGCGGCTTCGGCAAGGGTATGAAACCCGCTTGTTTCGAGCCAGTTGAGGGTGCGGGAGGCCGGGTACGGCGCACCCGCGTGAGCGTAGACGATCCAGGTGGCGATGGGGTTCGGTGCGCAGGCTGAAATTCGTCTTACATTCTCGTGACGTCCCCACGCGCTCGGGCGTGTCGCACACTGGCCGCTCCGTCCGTCGCGTTCTGTGCGATCCGCCGAGGCCGGAGGCGCCCCCGGAGCGGCTCTTGGTGCGTTCCTACGAGGCCCACGTCATGGAACCGGGCAACGGCCGATACCCTGGACGGGTGACATTCCCCGTAGTCGGCATGGTGGGGGGCGGCCAGCTCGCGCGTATGACGCACGAGGCGGGCATCCCCCTCGGCATCAGGTTCAGGCTCCTCAGCGACACCCCGCAGGACTCGGCGGCCCAGGTGGTCAACGACGTGGTGGTCGGCGACTACCGCGACCTCGACACCCTGCGCGCCTTCGCCCGCGGTTGCGACGTGCTCACCTTCGACCACGAGCACGTACCCACCGAACACCTGCGGGCCCTTCAGGCCGAGGGCGTCACCGTACGCCCCGGCCCCGACGCCCTGATGCACGCCCAGGACAAGGGGCTGATGCGGGCCCGGCTCGCCGCGATCGGGGTGCCCTGCCCGCGCAACCGCATCGTCGCCGACCCGGCCGACGTCGCCGCCTTCGCCGCCGAAGGGGCCGCCGAGGGCACCGACGGCTTCCCCGTCGTCCTCAAGACCGTCCGTGGCGGCTACGACGGCAAGGGCGTATGGGTCGTCCGGGACGTCACCGAGGCCGCCGAGCCGTTCAAGGCCGGCGTCCCGGTGCTCGCCGAGGAGAAGGTCGACTTCGCCCGCGAACTCGCCGCCAACGTCGTGCGCTCCCCGCACGGCCAGGCGGTCGCCTACCCGGTGGTCGAGTCCGTCCAGGTCGACGGCGTCTGCGACACCGTGATCGCCCCCGCCCCCGGACTGTCCGGCGAACTGTCCGCCGCCGCCCAGCGACTCGCGCTCACCATCGCCAAGGACCTCGGCGTCGTCGGCCACCTCGCGGTCGAGCTGTTCGAGACCCGCGACGGCCGGATCCTCGTCAACGAACTCGCCATGCGCCCGCACAACAGCGGCCACTGGACCCAGGACGGCGCGGTCACCTCGCAGTTCGCCAACCACCTGCGCGCCGTGCTCGACCTGCCGCTCGGCGACCCGCGCCCGCGTGCCCGCTGGACCGTGATGTGCAACGTCCTCGGCGGCGACTTCCCCGACATGTACTTCGCCTATCTGCACTGCATGGCACGCGACCCGGGGCTGAAGATCCACATGTACGGCAAGGACGTCAAGCCAGGCCGTAAGGTCGGGCACGTCAACACCTGGGGCGACGACCTGGCCGACGTCCGCGAACGCGCCCGGCACGCCGCCGACTACCTGCGAGGAACGATCCAAGAGTGAGCAACGTCCCGCCCGCACCCAGCTCCGGCGCCCGCACGGCCGAGGCGCCCGCCGTCGGCGTCGTCATGGGGTCCGACTCCGACTGGCCCGTGATGGAGGCCGCCGCCCAGGCGCTCGACGAGTTCGAGGTGTCCTACGAGGTGGACGTGGTCTCCGCGCACCGCATGCCGCGCGAGATGATCGCCTACGGGGAGCAGGCGGCCGGCCGCGGGCTCAAGGCGATCATCGCCGGGGCCGGCGGCGCCGCCCACCTGCCGGGGATGCTCGCCTCGGTCACCACCCTGCCGGTCATCGGGGTGCCGGTGCCGCTGAAGTACCTCGACGGCATGGACTCGCTGCTGTCCATCGTGCAGATGCCGGCCGGCGTCCCGGTGGCCACCGTCTCGGTCGGCGGCGCCCGCAACGCCGGGCTCCTCGCGGTCCGCATGCTCGCCGCGTTCGACCCCGAACTCGCCGAGCGCATGGGCCACTTCCAGGAGGACCTCAACCACCAGGCCACCGAGAAGGGCCGGCGGCTGCGCACCAAGGTGGAGGGCGGCAAGAACTTCGGGTTCGCCAAGTGAGCGGCGACCTGACGGCCCGCGCCCGCGAACTCCTCGCCGCCCACCCGGTGGTCGACGGCCACAACGACCTGCCGTGGGCGCTGCGCGAACAGGTCCGCTACGACCTCGACCGGCTCGACATCGCCGCCGACCGCACCGGGGTGCTCCACACCGACCTGCCCCGGCTGCGGGCCGGCGGCGTGGGCGCCCAGTTCTGGTCCGTCTACGTCCGCTCCGACCTGGCCGGCGACGACGCGGTCAGCGCCACCCTGGAGCAGATCGACTGCGTGCTGCGGCTCGCCGAGCGCCACCCGGCCGACCTGCGGCCGGCGTTCACCGCCGACGAGGTGGAGGCCGCCCGCGCCGAGGGCCGGATCGCCTCCCTGATGGGCGCCGAGGGCGGCCACTCCATCAACTGCTCGCTGGCCACCCTGCGGGCGCTGTACGCGCTCGGGGTGCGCTATCTGACCCTCACCCACAACGACAACGTCCCGTGGGCCGACTCGGCCACCGACGAGCCCGCGGCCGGCGGACTGACCCGGTTCGGCGAGGAGGTCGTCCGCGAGATGAACCGGCTGGGCATGCTCGTCGACCTCAGCCACGTCTCCGCCGACACCATGCGGGACGCGCTGCGGGTCAGCGAGGCGCCGGTGATCTTCTCGCACTCCTCCGCCCGCGCGGTCTGCGACCACGTCCGCAACGTCCCCGACGACGTGCTCGCGGCCCTGCCGGCCAACGGCGGCGTGGCGATGGCCACCTTCGTGCCCAAGTTCATCCTGCCCGAGGCGATCGCCTGGACCCGGGCCGCCGACGACAACATGCGCGCCCACGGCTTCCACCCGCTGGACACCACGCCCGAGGCGATGGCGGTGCAGCGCGCCTTCGAGGCCGCCAACCCGCGTCCGGTGGCCACCGCGGCGACCGTCGCCGACCACCTCGACCACATGCGCGAGGTCGCCGGCGTCGACCACATCGGCGTCGGCGGCGACTACGACGGCACCGCCTTCACCCCGGCCGACCTCGCCGACGTCTCCGGCTACCCCAACCTCGTCGCCGAGCTGCTGCGCCGTGGCTGGTCCGAGACCGACCTGGCGAAGCTGACCTGGCACAACCCGTTGCGGGTGCTGCGCGAGGCGGAGTCGGTGGCCGTCCGGCTGCGTTCCGTACGCGGCCCGTCGACCGCCACCATCGACCAGCTCGACGGCTGACCGTGCCGATGGCCGGCCGGGCCGCGCGGCCCGGCCGGGCGCCTCACACCCGCGGGCGGCCCATCGCCCGGAACGTCCACCCCGCCGACCGCCACGTCTGCGGGTCGAGGGTGTTGCGGCCGTCCAGGATGCGCCGGACGGCGGCCACCGAACCCAGCGCCACCGGGTCCAGCTCACGGAACTCGCGCCACTCGGTCAGATGGAGCACCACGTCGGCGCCGCGCACCGCCTCCAGCGCGCTGGCGGCGTAGGTCAGGGTCGGGAAGAGCCGGGCGGCGTTCTCCATCCCCTTGGGGTCGTAGACGGTGACCTGGCCGCCCTGGAGCTGGATCTGGCCGGCCACGTTGAGCGCGGGGGAGTCCCGTACGTCGTCGGAGTCGGGCTTGAAGGTGGCGCCCAGCACCGCGATCCGCTTGCCGAGGAAGGAGCCGTCGGCGCCGCACGCCTCGCGGGCCATCTCCACCATGTGCCCCCGGCGGCGCATGTTGATCGAGTCGACCTCGCGCAGGAAGGTCAGCGCCTGGTCGGCCCCCAGCTCGCCGGCCCGGGCCATGAAGGCGCGGATGTCCTTGGGCAGGCAGCCGCCGCCGAAGCCGATCCCGGCGCGCAGGAACTTGTGGCCGATCCGGTCGTCGTACCCGATGGCCTCGGCGAGCTTGACCACGTCACCGCCGGCCGCCTCGCACACCTCGGCCATCGCGTTGATGAACGAGATCTTGGTGGACAGGAAGGAGTTGGCGGCGTTCTTCACCAGCTCCGCGGTGGCGTAGTCGGTGACCACCAGCGGGGTGCCGGCCCCGATCGGGGTGGCGTAGACCTCCCGCAGCGCCTTCTCCGCCTCCTCCGAGCGCACCCCGATCACGATCCGGTCCGGGTGCAGGGTGTCCTCCACGGCGAACCCCTCGCGCAGGAACTCCGGGTTCCACGCCAGCTCCGCGGCGGCCCCGGCCGGGGCGAGCGCGGCCAGCCGCTCCGCCAGCCGCTCGGCGCTGCCCACCGGCACCGTGGACTTCCCCACCACCAGCGTCGGCCGGGTCAGATGCGGGGCGAGCGACTCCACCGCGCTCTCCACGTACGACATGTCGCAGGCGTACTCGCCGCGCTTCTGCGGGGTGTTGACGCACACGAAATGGACGTCGCCGAAGTCGGCGGCCTCCTGCCAGTCGGTGGTGAAGCGCAGCCGCCCGGTGGAGCCGGCCACCCCGTCGACGTGCCGCTGGAGCAGCTCGTCCAGGCCGGGCTCGTAGATCGGCAGGTGGCCCCGGGAGAGCATGGCGATCTTGTCCGGATCGATGTCCAGCCCCAGCACCTCGAAGCCCAGCTCCGCCATGGCCGCCGCGTGGGTCGCTCCGAGGTATCCGGTGCCGATCACGGTGAGCTTCACGCCTGTATCGCCTTTCGGGGGTGCCACGGGTGGTGCGAGGTGCTGCATCGGTTGCACGCGTGGCAACCGAGCATAGTCGGGCCGCCGTGCGACGAGGCGGTGCGTGGGGGCGTGGCCGGGCAGGCTGTCGGGTAGCTCACGTATCGCGGAGTCGGCCTCGGGCCTAGGATGACGTTACTTAACGGTAATTAGCAGGCGCGCCCGCACGGCGGGCACGGTTATGCGGATGTCGGGAGTGAGACGCCTTGGCGGGTTCCAACGAATTCGATCTCTACCGCCTCTCCGAGGAGCACGAGATGCTCCGTGAGACGGTGCGTTCGCTCGCCGAGGCGAAGATCGCACCGTTCGCCGCGGACGTCGACGAGCAGGCGCGTTTCCCGCAGGAGGCGCACGACGCCCTGGTCGCCGCCGACCTGCACGCGGTCCACGTCCCGGAGTCCTACGGCGGCGCCGGCGCCGACGCGCTCGCCACCGTGCTGGTGATCGAGGAGGTGGCCCGCGCCTGCGCCTCCTCCTCGCTGATCCCGGCGGTCAACAAGCTCGGCTCGCTGCCGGTGATCCTCTCCGGCTCCGAGGAGCTGAAGAAGAAGTACCTGGGGCCGCTGGCCAAGGGCGACGCGATGTTCTCCTACTGCCTGTCGGAGCCGGAGGCGGGCTCGGACGCGGCCGGCATGAAGACCCGCGCGGTACGCGACGGCGACTCCTACGTGCTCAACGGCGTCAAGCGGTGGATCACCAACGCGGGCGTCTCCGAGTACTACACGGTGATGGCCGTCACCGACCCCGAGAAGCGCTCCAAGGGCATCAGCGCCTTCGTGGTGGAGAAGTCCGACGAGGGCGTCTCCTTCGGCGCCCCGGAGAAGAAGCTGGGCATCAAGGGCTCGCCCACCCGCGAGGTCTACTTCGACAACGTCCGCATCCCCGCCGACCGCATGATCGGCGCCGAGGGCACCGGCTTCGCCACCGCGATGAAGACCCTCGACCACACCCGCATCACCATCGCCGCCCAGGCCCTCGGCATCGCCCAGGGCGCCCTGGACTACGCCAAGGGCTACGTGACCGAGCGCAAGCAGTTCGGCAAGGCCATCGCCGACTTCCAGGGCATCCAGTTCATGCTGGCCGACATGGCCATGAAACTGGAGGCCGCCCGCCAGCTCACCTACGCCGCCGCCGCCAAGTCCGAACGCGGCGACGCCGACCTGACCTTCCACGGCGCCGCCGCCAAGTGCTTCGCCTCCGACGTCGCCATGGAGATCACCACCGACGCCGTCCAACTCCTCGGCGGCTACGGCTACACCCGCGACTACCCGGTGGAGCGCATGATGCGCGACGCCAAGATCACGCAGATCTACGAGGGCACGAACCAGGTCCAGCGGATCGTGATGGCCCGCAACTTGCCGTAGCGGGGTACCGCACCTCCGCCTTGCCCGGACGAAGGGGGCCCGGCCGTCGACGGCCGGGCCCCCTTCCTACGACGAGCCGCGCACCCCACGGACCAGCAGCGTGCCGATTCGGCGCCTGCTGTGTTCCGGCGCGGGGAGGACGGTGACGGTCACGTCCTCGAACCCGTGCTTCTTCAACATCCCGGTCCACACCGCCGGGGGGTGGTCCCATCGCTTGACGATTGCCGGGTCCTCGTCGGGCCCGCGCGGGATGTAGGACGCCTGGCAGCCGTAGCAGCCTTCCACCGGTGGATGCTGCGACATGGCGAAGACGCCCCCGGGCAGGAGGCGCCCGTGAACGGCGGGCAGGGCCTGACCAGGATCGGTGAAGTAGGCCGCGCCGAACACCGAGTAGATCGCGTTGTACGAAGTGGCGGAGGCTGCCAGGAAGGCCAGGGCGTCGCTCTGGTGCAGTTCCATCCCGTCCACGTGCGCCCAGCGTTCGCGGGCCTTGGCGAGTTGGGCGCCCGACAAGTCGATTCCCACGGCCCGCATGCCGAGTGTGGCCAGGTGCGCGAGGTTACCGCCCGACCCGCACCCCAGATCGAGGACGCTGTCCCCGGGCTTCAGCCCGAGCGCTTCGGCCCCCGGGCCGTGGTCGGGATGTTGGGTCCAGTTGAACCAGGTCGTCTCGCCCTTGGCGTTCGTCGTGCGCCGTTGAGGTCTGGTGTGTGCATGCGTGTCCCATGCCGCACTGCGGGGGTCCGTCACATGTCCTCCGTTCCTGCCCACGGGCATGGCCGCCCGGCAGGACGCCGGGCGGCCGACCGACCTGCCGTGGCTACGTGTTCACGGGGCTGTCGGTGCATCCAGCGTGGCACTGGGTGCACTCCGCAGCGCCCATTCCGGGCCAGAACTCGGCGTCGATGGTGAACCCGGCCGCCGCGATGGCGGCCGTGGCCCGCTCCAGGGCGGCGCGGCCCTTGACGGGATCGGTCTGCTCGGAGGGGTCCGGGAAGTGGTGGATGAACCCGGCACCCAACCTCTCGGAGAACGCGGCGTAGTCCTGCGACCGCAGGATGAACCGGTGCCAGAACGCGTCCACCCGTAGTGAGGGCGTCAGCGTCTCGGTGGTGCGGGCGCTGGTGACCAGGAAGGCCGCCGTCTGGTTCACGCCGCGCTCGCCCATGTCGTCGGTGAGGTCGGGCCAGTTCTTGCGCACGTCCGTGATGAGCCGCGCCCGGAGGGCGGGGCTGATGAGGCCCAGGACCTCGGCTTGGCCGGCATGCGTGATCGTCACGTCTCTTCCTCCTGGTCGGATGGTGTGTGAACGCCCGTGGGCCCCCGCCCCGGCTTCGTGGTTCGACCATGGTCCGCCGGTTGACGGATGTAGGCGAGAGTCATTCCCGTTGTCTACTAAAGATCAACGGTAGAGGCCGGCCCATTCCCGAAGCAGATTCCTTGCCGCGTCTCCGAACTGGGCAAGCTGTTCGTACTGCTGGAAGATCTCCAGGTGTTCGGCGATGTCGCGGGAGTCGCTGAAGACGGTTCGGCCCGTGAAGGTCTCGACCGTGGCCAGTCTCTCGCCGTAGACGGTGAACGTGTTCATGGGGCCACGGCTCATGACCGTACCCATGGGCACGAGTCCGATCCGGACATTGGGCAGATGGGACAGCGACGCCAAATGGTCGATCTGCACGGCCATGGCCGGGGCCGGCACCACGGCCCACCTGATGGCCTGCTCGGTGAGCAGAAAGGTGAAGCGCTTCGTGGCGTCGTAAAGCACCGCTTGCCGCTCAAGCTTTCGTGCCACAGTCCTGGAGACGTCTCCCGGTGAATATTCGAGGCTCGCCCGAATGTATTCGGGGGTAGCCAACAACCCTGTGATCATTGCCGGGAGGAAGTACCGGAGTTCCGTGGCCTTCGCCTCCAGACCGGCCAGCTCCGCCTGGCGCTTCTCCAGTCCACGCCGCCACGAGGCCCGGACGGGGTGCCACTCCGTGTTCGCGAGCCGAGCCATGGCCGTCACCTCGGCCATCACATGCTCAGGGGCTTTGAGCGCCCGCAAGATGAGATCGACGTCAACCAGAGTCGGCGTGATCTCATTGGTTTCCAACTTGCTGATCTTCGACTGGGACATCCGACAACGCTGAGCGAGCCGGACTTGGGAAAGCCCGACTCGCTTCCGAAGTGTGCGCAACGTCTCGGCCAGGTCGGCTTTCGGTTTCCCTAGCCGCTCCGCTTCAAGCGTCAAGACCCTTCACGTACTCCTCGAAGGGAACCGATTCCGCCAGGGCGATGCGCTGGTACTCCCGGAACGGCTCCGGGTCGCCGCCGTATACTTCCCGGCTCACCTGGGTGCCGTCCGCCTCGTAGTGCATGAGCACGATGCGGGAACGGTCGAACATCCAGAAGTCCTGGACCCCGTCCAGAGGGTTGGGGCGGTTCGTCACGTCGAGGACGCGAACGGCTTCCCCGGCCTCGACATTGTGACGGTAATGGTCGAACTCGAAGCGGAGGTAGTCCGAGAGCGGTTGCGTGACGATGTGGACCCGTCCGACGCTGCGTCCGCTCGCCACGTAAGCCTGGACCCGGTCGAACCAAGGCTGTGTTGCCTGTCGCGTCACCGGCTCCCCCGCCAGAAAGCGGCGGATGGCGTCTTCCTCCTGCGGGACCCGGTAGACGGGCAGGGTCTCCAAACGCCACGCCTCGTACTCCATGGCGTCGAACGCCCTCCGCCAGTCATCACCAGCCAAGAGCACGAACGGCCTCCCTCAGAACGGCCTCCGGGATCTCCACCAGCGCTTCACCGTCCGGCGGGACGAAGGCGTTCGACACGTCACCCTGGACCACCAACGATCCCGACGCGGTCAGGTAGACGTTGGGGCAGTCATCACCCCCGCACTCTCCATCCCCCTCACCGGTGAGCCGGGCCAGTTCCTCACGGGCCATGGCGCCCCCCTCAGCGTTGGTCAGGGCCGGTCCCTGACCCCCGGGGGAGGCGTTAGGAGGCCCGACCGAGACCCGTCTACGGCATCTGGGAAATATTCCCGTACTGGGATATTTGACCTCGTTGCGACACCAACGGCCCTCGCGCCGGGGGAGTACGCGAGGGCCGCGGGGCCGGGCCGCGCCGTGGCGGGCCGGCGGTTTGCGGGGGAGGCGGGGGTCAGGAGCGGTGGGGGGTCTGGGCGGGGGTGTCGGCCGGGGGGCGGGTGGGGGAGCGGCGGGCGGTGGAGGCCAGCAGACCGAGGGCCGCCTTGGACGGGGAGTCCGGCTCCGCGCTGTACATCAGCAGCCGGTGCCCGGACTCCGGGAGCAGCGTCATCTCGAAGTCCAGCTCCAGCTCGCCCACTTCGGGGTGGCGGAACCACTTGCGGCCGAAGGTGCAGTTGTGCACCGGGTGCCGGGACCACAGGGCGGCGAACTCCCCGGATTTCATGGACAACTCGCCGACGAGTTCGGCAAGTCGCTCGTCGTCCGGGCTGCTTCCGCTGAACAGCCGCAGACTGGAGACCGCCCGCCGGGCCTCGTCCTCCCACTGCGGATACAGCTCCCGGGTGCGCGGGTCGAGGAACAACAGCCGCTGGAGGTTGGGCCGTCGGGCGGGGTCGTCCGGGGCGGCCGGGTCCAGGTGGCCGGCGACCAGGGCGTGGCCCAGCGGGTTCCACGCCAGGACGTCGAAGCGCACGTCGAGGACGACCGCCGGCACCTCCGGCATCGCGGCGATCAACTGCCGTGCCCCCGGCCGGGCGTACTCCACCGGTGCGGCCTTGCGCCGCTTGGCCCGCCGGGGACGGGCCAGGTTGCGCAGGTGGGCCACCTCGTCCTCACCGAGCCGCAGCGCCCGGGCGATCGCGTCCAGCACGTCGTCCGAGGCGTTGCCGGACTGCCCCTGTTCCAGCCGCGTGTAGTACGCCACGCTCACCCCGGCGAGCTGCGCGAGTTCCTCGCGGCGCAGCCCCGGCACCCGGCGCCGGTTGCCGTAACTGACCAGTCCCACGTCCTCCGGCTGCAAGCGGGCGCGGCGGGTCCGCAGGAACTCCCCGAGTTCGGACGATCCCTCTTTACGGTCCATGGGCCCAGTGTGCACCTTCCCCGGCCGGCCGAGGAGCCGTCAGCATGACCCCGCCATTGGTAACCCTCGCGTTGGTAACCCCGCGATTGGTACGCAAACCAGAGGGCTGGGTGGGCCGCTCGGGGCGGACCAGTCTTACCGGCATGACGACGTACACCACTCCCGACACCGCGGCGCTCGCCGTGGACACCGCGCCCGACAACGTCATGACCGGCCGCCGTCGGCTGACCCTGGTGGTGCTGCTCGCCGCCCAGTTCATGCTGGCGGTCGACTTCTCCATCCTCAACGTCGCCCTGCCCGTCATCGGCAAGGGCCTCGGGTTCTCGCTCGCCAACCTCCAGTGGATCGTCACCGCGTTCGCGCTGGCCGCCGCCGGGTTCACGCTGCTGTTCGGCCGGGTCGCCGACATCGTGGGCCGCCGCCGGCTCTTCCTGGTCGGACTCGCCGTGCTGGGCGGCGCCTCGCTGCTCGGCGGGCTCTCCACCGACCCGCTGATGCTGATGATCGCCCGGGTCGCCCAGGGCCTGGCCACCGCCGCCGTCACCCCGGCCGGGCTGGCCCTGCTGACCTCCTCGTTCCCCGAGGGACCGCTGCGCGACAAGGCGCTCGGCCTCAACGGCGCCCTGATGTCGGCCGGTTTCACCACCGGTGCCATCCTCGGCGGCGTCCTGACCGACCTGCTCTCCTGGCGCTGGGCCTTCTTCATCAACGTCCCCGTCGCCCTCGCCGTGCTGCTGCTGGCCCCCGCCGTGATCCGCGAGTCCCGTCCCGACGAGCGCCCCAAGCTGGACGTGCCCGGCGCCATCTCCGTCACCGCCGGTCTGCTCGCCCTCGTCTACGGCCTGACCACCGCCGGTGACAAGGGCTGGGGCGACCCGCTGGCGCTCGGCGCGCTCGCCGTCGGGGTGCTGCTGCTGATCGCCTTCTACGCCATCGAGTCCCGCGCCGCCGCCCCGCTCGTCCCGGTCCGCGTCCTCAAGCGCCGCTCGGTGATCTTCGGCAACATCCAGGGCCTGATCGCCTTCGTCACCGAGACCTCGCTGGTCTTCCTGATGACCCTCTACCTGCAGAAGGTGCTGGGCTTCTCGCCGCTGGCCGCCGGGCTCTCCTTCGGCGTCCTGGGCGTCGGCACCATCGTCGGCGGGGTCGCCGCGGCCCGGGTCATCGCCCGCATCGGCACCCGCGCCACGCTGATCACCGGCGGTGTGCTCCAGGCGGTCGCCACCGCCTCGCTGGCCACCCTCGGCGAGAGCCACGGCTGGCTGGGGCTGCTGCTGGTGGCCACCTTCGCCGGCGGCGTCGGCAACATGCTGGCCATCGTGGGCTTCATGGTCACCGCCACCTCGGGCCTGCCCGACGACGAGCAGGGCATGGCCACCGGCCTGGCCACCATGACCCAGCAGATCGGGATCACCATGGGCACCCCGATCATGAGCGCCATCGCCACCGCCGGGATCGGCGCCGCCAGCACCTCCCACGCGGTACTCCACGGGGTGAGCGTCGCGGTGATCGTCAACTCGGCGATCGTGCTGGCCGGAGCGGTCCTGTCCGGGATCTTCGTCGGCACCGCCAAGCGGAAGAAGGAACTGGTCTGAGCCGCCGGGAGCGGTCCGGGCCGCGGCCGGCACACCGCCGGGAACGCGAACGCCGGGCGGGACACCACGTCCCCGCCCGGCGTCGGCGTTCCCGGCAGCGTACCGGGGCCGGCTCACTTGTCCGAGACGGTCACCGCCTGGTCGTTCTTGAGCTGGTCGAAGAGCTGCTGCGACTTGGCCTTGTCCCAGGTCACCGCGTCGCCGTCGGAGGGGGTGGGCAGGTTGGCGTTGCCGATCGGCACGGTCATCGACTTGCCGCCGCCCCCGGTGACGCCCTTCATGGAGAAGAACATCTCGCCCAGGTCCCACAGGCTCATGTCGTTGTCCACCTCCAGGGTGTCCAGCCCGGCGCCGAGCACCGGGTAGAGCTTGAACGGGTTGAGCACGGTGGCCGGGGAGGCCGCCTGGTGGGCCAGCGTGGACAGGAACTGCTGCTGGTGGCGCATGCGGCCGAGGTCCTGGTCGGCCTCCTGGTGGCGCTCGCGGACGAAGGCCAGCGACTGGGCGCCGCTCAGCGTCTGGCAGCCGGCCTTCAGGTCGGCGCCGGAGGCGGTGTCCTTGATCGGCTTGTCCAGGCACATGTCGACCCCGCCCATGGCGTCGACCAGGCCGACGAAGCCGGTGAAGCCGATCTCCGCGTAGTGGTCGATGCGCAGCCCGGTGTTGTACTCGACGGTGCGGGTCAGCAGCGCCCCGCCGCCCCAGGCGAACGCGGTGTTGAGCTTGTGCCGGGTCGCCGGGTAGTGGGTGCCCTTGGAGCCGGTGAACGCCGGGATGGTGACGTAGGAGTCGCGCGGCAGCGACAGCAGGGTGTCGCCGTTGTCACCGACGTGCAGGATCATCATCGAGTCGGTGCGCTTGCCGTCGGCCGACCCGGTGTGCAGCGCCTGCTTCTGCGCGTCGGTCATCCCCTCCCGGCTGTCGGAGCCGACGATCAGGTAGTTGGTGCCCTGGCCGGCCGCCGGCCGGTCCGGCAGCGAGGCCAGGTCGACGGTGTGCTTGAGCTTGCCGTCGGCCCAGAAGTAGGTGCCCACCGAGACCGCGAGCAGGACGACGACCAGGGTCAGCGCGCCGTAGCCGATGCGCTTGCGCCAGTTCTTCGGCCGCCCGCCGGGGGCGCCCGGCCCGCCGCGTCCGCCGCCGCGCCCGGCCCGGTAGGTGGTGGCACCGCCCGCCCCGGCGGCCTGCCGCGGCACGGCGCCGTGCGCCGCCCCCCGCCGCGGCGACAGCTCCGGAGGCAGCGGAGGCTCGGCGTGCGGCGACCGCGCCGCGGACCCCTGCGGGGGTACGGGCGGCTGCGCACCGTAACCGCCGCCGTACGGCCGGCCCGGATTCGCCGGCCGCCGTACGTGTGGCATCACGCGGGCGCCTTCCGGCTCGCTGTCGTCGGTCCAACCCTCGGGCCATCCGTTCATGCAGTGCAGTGTGCCCGCTGCGCCGGAGCCGGACAGCATCGGAGACGGGGTTGTAGCAGGACTGATGGATTGTTCACACAGTCATGCCCATGATCCCCGGATCCGCCACGTCACCCGCGCCCCACCGGTCACCCTGTGCTCATCCATCGGTACGCAGCTCGAACCAGACGACCTTGCCCCCGCCCACCGGATCCGGCCGCGCCCCCCAGTCCGCCACCGACTCGGTCAGCAGGAAGAGCCCGCGGCCCCGCTCCGCCAGGCAGTCCGGCTCGCACACCACCGGCATCGCCGGGTCACCGTCGGTGACCGAAATCCGGATGCCCCCGGTGATCCTGGTGAACCTCAGCACGCACCGCGGCGACGGCACGTGCTTGTGGACGTTGCTCAGCAGCTCCGTCACGCACATCGCCGCCGCCGTCGTCAGCTCCGCGAGCCCCCACTCGCCCAGCTGCGCCCGTACCGTCCGCCGGACCGCCGCGAAGGTGCGCGGATCGGCGAGCAGACGCAACTCGGTGCTGCGGTGGTCCAGTTGGACGGGGGCGGCGATGGGGGGAAGATCGGGCTTCATGACACCTACGACTCTCGCTGCGCCTGGTGTGACCGGTCGAGCGAAGCGTACGGGTCCCACGGCGGGCGTCCAGGGCGGCCGACGTACCGTTGACGCATGATTGAGCCCCTTCCCGCCAAGCCCACCTCCGCCTCGCGGATCACCCTGTCGCACATCATGTCCGCGCACGACACCAACCTGCTGGGCACGGTGCACGGCGGTGTGGTGATGAAACTGGTGGACGACGCGGCGGGGGCGGTGGCCGGACGCCACTCCGGCGGCCCGGCGGTGACCGGGGCCATGGACGAGATGGCGTTCCTGGAGCCGGTGCGCGTCGGCGACCTGCTGATCGTCAAGGCGCAGGTGAACTGGACCGGCCGCAGCTCGATGGAGGTCGGGGTGCGGGTGATGGCGGAGCGGTGGAACGAGGCCACCCCCGCCCAGCACGTGGCCAGCGCCTACCTGGTCTTCGTGGCGGTGGACGCGGAGGGCAAGCCGCGGGCGGTGCCGCCGCTGGCCCCGGAGACGGAGAAGGACCGGCGCCGCTGGCAGGAGGCGCAGATCCGGCGCACCCACCGGCTGGCCCGGCGCCGGGCGATCATGGAGCTGCGCGACCAGCGGGTGGCCGAGGGCTTCGCCGAGTAACTGGCCCCGCGATACGTCCCCGGTGCGTCGGATGGCTTAATCCTACGATATGAGTTGGCGAACTCTTTACTGTTGCCTTTATTTCCCTTTGCTCGTCTGCCATCATCGTTCCCGGCGCGCCAAGGGGACGTAAGGCCCGGTACAGGTCCGTTGTGACATGTCCTCGGCGCATGGCCGAAAAGCCGTGCGCGGTGCTGCCGAGCGAGCCCCGGGAAATCCGGCCGGCCGGTTTTCCCGGGTGAGTTCCCATCCGGAATCCAAGGAGGACAAATGCGGTACGGGCATGCCCTGCGCACGGAGATCTCCGGTCCGCGGACCACACCGCTGATCGGGATCTACGACATGTATTCCGCGTCGATCGCCGCCCGCCACTACAACGGGTTCTTCGTCTCCGGTTTCGGCTTCGCCGCCTCGTACTACGGGCTGCCGGACATCGGCTTCATCGCCTGGCCCGACATGGTCGCCTTCGTCGAACGGCTGCGGCTCGCCTTCCCCCACCACCACCTGCTGGTCGACATCGACGACGGCTACGTCGACCCGGAGGTCGCCTGCCACGTCGTGCAGCGGCTGGAGAAGGCCGGCGCCTCCGGGGTGATCCTGGAGGACCAGCGCCGGCCGCGCCGCTGCGGCCACGCCGACGGCAAGCTCATCCTGCCGCTGGAGGAGTACCTCGCCAAGCTGGAGCTGGTCCTCGAAAGCCGCCGCGACCTGCTCGTGGTGGCCCGCACCGACGCCACCGAGGAGGACGAGATCCTGCGCCGGGCCGCCGCGCTCGCCGAGACCGACGCCGACGTGGTGCTGGTCGACGGGGTCCGCAGCGTCGAGTGGATCCGCAAGGTACGCAAGGTGATCGGCGGCAAACCACTGCTGTTCAACCAGATCGCCGGCGGCAAGTCCCCCCGGATCTCCCTCCCCGAACTCACCGAACTCGGCGTGGACGTCGCCATCTACAGCACGCCCTGCCTGTTCGCCGCGCACACCGCCATCGACACCGCGCTGGCCGAACTCAAGGCCGCCGACGGCCGGCTGCCGGAAATGGGGGAGAACGGCGTCGGGGTGAAGGTCTCCACCGAACTGCTGGAGAAGAACATCAGCCGCCACCACGCGCCCCCGGCCGAAATCATTCCGCAACCCCTCGCCACGGCTGTCTCATGACCCGTCCGGTGCCACTTCGGCGGCATTACGGAAAAGCCCTCACCGTCACCGCGTCCACCGTGCTCGCGCTCACCGTGCCGACGACCACCGCGGTCGCCGGACAAAACCCGCCCGGCGGCAGCGGATTCACCCTGATCGACAATTCCCACGCCGATTCCTGGCTGGAGATCGACCGCACCCTCAACGCCCAGGCCGGCTCCGGCACCGCCGGCAGCGACCACGACGGCGACGAGACCACCGGCGTCGTCGGCGGGCTCGTCAGGGGCACACCACCTGGTCCCCGGTGACCGCACCGACCCCGGTGGCCGGGTTGACCCTGGGCGCCGGGTTGTCCGGGCGCACCGGGGTGACCCCGGCGAAGTCCTCACCCGCCGTCACCCGCAGCACCGCCCCCAGGCCCTCCTGCGGACGCGGCTCCGCCCCCGGCAGCGCCGCCGCCAGCGAACGGGCCGAACGGATCCGGCCGGGGTCGTAGTCGATCACCGTGTGCGGGGGCGTCCACCACAGCCGGCGGTGGGGCGCGGAGACGACCCGGAAACCGGTGGCCCGCAGCTCGTCGGCGACCAGCCGGCCGCGCGGGCCATCGGTCATCACCTGCACCGTGACGGTGGCCGGATCGACCGGGACCGGCACCCGGGGCCGGGCCGGGTCGTGCGGGCGCCCCGGCCCGGACGCCGCCGCGCTCCGGACGCCGCCGGGCGCCCGCGTCCCCGGACCGGGCGCCCCGTCGTGCTCCCGTTCCTCCCGGGCCGCCGCCAGCGGCTCGTCCCGCCGCACCGCCGCGAAGAGGCGCTCCGCCCGCCGCCGGTCCCACCGCACCGTCGACCCGACCCCCGGCACCTGGTGGTCGGCCTCGGCCACCGGGACCGAGGCGAACTCGGCCGAGGCGGGCGTGAAACCGCGCACCGTACCGGCCAGGTCGAGCAGATCGGTGGTGGTCAGCCCCTTGTCGGCGCGCACCGAGGAGAGCGCCGAGCCGATCGTGGTGGACAGCCGCACCGGGTTGAGCAGCACCCCGCTGCCCGTCGCCCGGTGGATCAGCTGGGCCACGAACCGCTGCTGGCGCTGCATCCGGCCCAGGTCGGCGGAGCCGTCCAGGTACCGGGAGCGCACGTACTGCAACGCCCGGCCGCCGTCCAGCACGGTGGTGCCGGCCGGCAGCTCCAGCCCCGACTTGGGGTCGTGCAGCGGGCGGGCGGTGCACACCGGCACCCCGCCGACCGCGTCGACGGTGCGCATGAAGCTGGTGAAGTCCAGCTCCAGGTAGTGGTCGACGCGCACCCCGGTGAGCCGCTCGACGGTACGGACGGTCAGCCCCGGGCCGCCGACCGCGTAGGCGGCGTTGAGCTTGGCGGGGCGCGGCCGGCCGCCGTGGGGGGCGGGCAGCTCCACGTAGGTGTCGCGGGGGATGCCGACCACGCTCAGCCGGGAGCGGTCGGCGGACAGGTGGAGCAGCATCATGGTGTCGGTGCAGTGGCACGGCTCGCCGCCGAGCCGGTAGCGCTCCCGGTCCCGTTCCCCGATCCGGTCCCGGCCGTCGGTGCCGACCAGCAGGAAGTTCTGCCCGGCGCCCACCGCGGGGCGCCGGCCCAGCCCCGTGAAGGGGTCCACCCGGGTGATCGCGTGCCCCAGGCCGCCCACCGCGATGTGGGAGAGCCCGCTGGTGGTCAGCACGGCCAGCGAGACGGCTCCGGCCAGCCGCATCACGCGCCGTTTGCGCAGCCTGCGGCGGGCAACAGGGGCGGTCATCCAACGCACCTCCGCGGAAGCGGGCCGGTACCGGGCCGGTGGGGGCCTGGAGAAACGTTCACTCTAGGCCGCCGTCCGGTACCGCCCGCGCTCCCACGCCGCCGCCCCGCCCCGGCCACCCGGCCGATCGATCCGCCCTGGCCCGTTCGCGGTAACGTGACGCCGGTGAACGCCCAGCCTTTGCGTACCGCCACCCCCGCGGTCTCCGTGATCATGCCGGTGCTCAACGAGGAACGACACCTGCGCGAATCCGTCAGGCACATCCTGGAGCAGGACTACCCGGGCGAGCTGGAGGTGGTGATCGCCCTCGGCCCCTCCGACGACCGCACCGACGAGATCGCCGCGCAACTCGTCGCCGAGGACCCCCGGGTCCGTACCGTGCCCAACCCCACCGGCCGCACCCCCGCCGCGCTCAACGCGGCGATCAAGGCGTCCCGGCACCCCGTGGTCGTCCGCGTCGACGGCCACGGCATGCTCTCCCCCGACTACATCGCCACCGCCGTCCGCCTGCTGGAGGAGACCGGCGCGGCCAACGTCGGCGGGATCATGCACGCCGAGGGGGAGAACGCCTGGGAGCGGGCCGTCGCCGCCGCCATGACCTCCCGGATCGGGGTGGGCAACGCCGCCTTCCACACCGGCGGCCAGGCCGGCCCCGCCGAAACCGTCTACCTGGGCGTCTTCCGCCGCGAGGTGCTGGAGGAACAGGGCGGCTACAACGAGGAGTTCATCCGCGCCCAGGACTGGGAGCTCAACTACCGCATCCGCGAGGCCGGCGGCCTGATCTGGTTCTCGCCCGAACTGCGGGTCTCCTACCGCCCCCGGCCCAACGTACGCGAACTGGCCAAGCAGTACCGCAACTACGGGCGCTGGCGGCACGTCGTCGCCCGCTACCACTCCGGCTCGATCAACCTGCGCTACCTGGCCCCGCCGGCCGCCGTGGTGGCCATCGCCGCGGGCGTGGTGGCGGGCGCCCTGGTGCACCCGGTGGGCTGGATCGTCCCCGGCGGCTACCTGGTGGCCATCGCCGCCGGTTCCGTCCCGGCCGGCAAGGGCCTGGACGCCGCCGCCCGGGTACGCATCCCCCTGGCGCTGGCCACCATGCACATGTCGTGGGGCTGGGGCTTCCTGACCAGCCCCAAGTCGCTGGCGCGCAAGGTCATCGCCTCCCGCCGCCCGCCGGTGCGGCGGCGCGCCGAGGTCTGACGCCCCTACCAGCGGTACGGCTTGTAGACGTCCATGCAGGCGTGCCGGTCGTCGCCGTGCAGGACGTCGGCGCTGGTGGGCACCGCCTGCGGCAGCGTGCTGCGGTAGTCGGTGCCCTCCGGCCAGTCGGCGCCCACGGTCACGGTGACCGGGTCGGAGCCCTTGGCGGCGCGCACCGCGCCGGCCGGCAGCCCGAGCGCCCGGGCCACCGCGAGCGCGTCCGCCCTGGCCCGTCCCCCGCCCCCGGCCGGATAGGTCACCCCGCTGCCCTGCTGGGAGGCGGTCTCCTCGCTCGCCGCGGCCCTGGTGAACCCGTGCCCGGCCAGCGCGTGCGCCACGTCGCCGGCCCGCCCCGGCACCACCTGTCCGCCGTCGCCGTCGGCCGTGCCGTTGACCACGGTGACCGCGACCGTCCCCGGATCGGGCGCGGCGGCCCCGGTGGCGGACGCCGTGGCGGTGGGCGTCACCGTCGGGGCGGACGGGGAGGTGCCGGCCGACGGCGACGCCGACGCGCCGGTGCCGGCGGTCTGCTTCCCGGCGCCGTCGAACGGCACGTCGTTGCGGAGCATCGACCAGACCTTGGGGGCGTCCACCGGGTCCGGCAGCAGATGGTCGTCGTCCTGCGGATCGGTGATGTTGGGCATCGTCACCATGGTCACCTGGTCCGACGGGATGTCCTGGAACTGGGTGGCCAGGTCGTACAGGTCCTTGACCGAGCCGATCTCCTCGGAGACCCGCAGCGACCTGGTCGCCGCGTCCGCGAGGTCCATCAGCCGCCCGGCGTCGCCGAAGACGTCCTGCGAGCGCAACGAGCGCAGCATCGAGGCGAGGTACATGTGCTGCGCCTCGGCCCGCCCCAGGTCGCTGCCGAAGGAGTCCCGGGTACGCAGCCACTGCAACGCCTGCTCGCCCTGGACGGTGTGGGTGCCGGCGGTCAGCTTCAGCCCCGAACCGCCGTGCGGGATGGCCGGGGTGGGCCGGTCCCACAGGTTCTGCTTGACGCACACCTCCACCCCGCCGATGGCGTCCGCCATCCGCACCACCCCGGCGAAGTCCACCAGCACCCAGTGGTCGATCCACACCCCGGTGAGCTTCTCCCAGGTGGCCAGCGTGCATCCCGGACCGCCGCGCGCCAGCGACTCGTTGATGATCGTGTTGACCGGCGGATAACGGTGGCCGGTGGCCGGGTCGGTGCACTCCGGGATGGTCGTCCGGGTGTCCCGCGGCACGCTCACCAGCGCCGCGTGCTTCCGGTCCGCCGACAGGTGGAGCAGCATCTCCACGTCCGCCCGCGCCGGGCCGCCGGCGTTCTCCCGGCTGCCGCCGAGCGCCAGGTCGTCCGCGCTGTCGCGGCCGTCCGAGCCGATCAGCAGGATGTTGACCGGGGTCTGCCCGGCCGCGTTCGGCTTGGGCCTGGGCACCGAGACATGGCTGCTGCTACTGCGCTGCCCCTTGCGCAGGTTGTGGTTGAGGTGCTGGTAGTACAGCCAGCCGGCGGCGGCCGTGGCGAGCAGGGCCGCCGCGACCAGGGCCGCCAGCCGGCGCAGTATTCGCCCGCGGCGGCGCCGCCCGCCGGACGGGGCGGGCGGGGCGCCGCCACGGCTGCGACGGGATGGGGAGGCAGCCTCGGCGGAGGCCGCCGCGGGCTCGGCCCGGTCGGCGGTGCTGCTCATGGATGGCGGGGTTCCTCTTACCAGCTGTAGCCGCCGGCCACGTTGACCTGCATACAGGCCGTGGTGTCACCGGCGTTGAGGGCGGACGCGGAGTGGGTCAGGCGGTCGGCGGACGGCGGCGGCGCGGGGGCGGGGTAGCCGGTGCCGCCGCGCCAGTCGGCCCCGACGACCAGGGTGATGCCCGAGACCTCGGGGGACTTGCGGACCGCCGACAGCGGGATGCCCAGCGCCTTGGCGACCTCCTCGGCGTCGGCCTTCAGCCCGGCGTCCGGGTAGCTGATCGTGGTGTCGGCCTGGGCCCGTGGCGTGGTGTCGGTGGTCGCCTCGGTGAACCCCAGCGCCGCCAGCCGCGCGGTGATCTCCGCCGCCCGCCCGGGGACCGGGGCCAGCTCCGCCGTCCCGGTGCCGTTGGCCACGCCCACCGCGATCCGGTCGCGCGGGGCGGCGGTGTCGGCGGGGGAGGGGTGCGGCGCGGGACGCGGCTTCGCCGCCGGGCCGCCGTCCACCGGCTGGTCGCCGCGGATCATCGCGAAGAGCGCCGCGGCCTGCGCCGAGGGCACCACGTGCTCGTCCGGCGCCTTGGGGTCGGGGTCCCACGGCATGGTGGCCATGGTGATCCGGCCGGTCGGCACCCGCTTGATGTCGTCGGCCAGGTCGTAGAGCTTCTTCACCGAGCCCAGCCCCTTGTCGACGGTGAGCGCCTTGGTGGCGGCGTCGGCCAGCCCCATCAGCTCACCGGGGTCGGTCAGCTTCGCCCCGGACTTCAACTGCCGCACCATGGCGTTGAGATACATGTGCTGGGCGTGGGTGCGGCCGATGTCGCTGCCGTCCTCGAAGCCGTGCCGGGTACGCAGCCACTGCAACGCCTGCTGCCCGGCGATCACATGGGTGCCCTTGGTCAGCCGCAGCCCGGAGTCCTTGTCGTACACGTTGGCCGACACGCACACCGGCACCCCGCCGACCGCGTCGGCCATGGCGACCACCCCGGAGAAGTCGATCATCATGAAGTGGTCGATGGGGATGCCGGTCAGCTCCTCCCAGGTGGCCACCGTGCACCCCGGACCGCCGTGCTGAAGGCTGGCGTTGATGATGTCCTCGGTCTGCGGGTACGTCGTCCCGGTGGCCGGGTCGGTGCACCGCGGGATGGTCACCCGGGTGTCCCGGGGCACGCTGAGCACCGTCATGCTGCCGCGGTCCGCGGCGACGTGCACCAGCATCTCGACGTCGGCCAGCGGGGCCCGCCCGGCGTCCGCGTGGGAGCCGCCGAGCCGCAGGTCCTCGGCGGTGTTGCGGCCGTCCGAGCCGAGCAGCAGGATGTTGAGCGGGGTCTGCCCGGCGGCGTTGGCCGGCGCCTTGTCCAGCGGCTTGCCGCCCAGGTTGAGGTCGCCCTTGTGCAGGTTGCCGTTGAGGCGTTCGTAGTACGCGCACGCGCCCGCCGCCGCGCCCAGCACCACCACGGTCGCGGTGACGGTGAGCCACTTCAGGACGAGCCGCCGGCCGCCGCTTCGGGGACGGCCGGGCCCGTCCCCGGCGGCCTCGCCACCGCCGGGGGCTTGCTCAGACAAACGTGTCACGCCCGTAAGACACCCGAATCGGGCGTGTGGTTGCGTCCTTGCTTGTTACCTTCTGTTTCTGATCATTTGGCGCAGAGATTCTGATCGCTCGCTTTGACGTGCTGTACATCCGCGGGCGCCTTGGTCGGCGCGGTCAACGGCTGCCCCGGGGCGGTGAAGTCCTTGCCGAGGGTGAGCGTCATCGGCGCCGACGCCGTCCCGGCCGGGCTCTGCTCGAGCGCCGCGGCCGGCAGCCCCATCACCTCGGCCAGCCGGCGCGCCTGGTCCGCCTGGCCGGCCGCGTAGACCAGGGTGGTCCGCGGCGAACCGGCCGCCGCGTTGCCGCCGTTGCTCGACCGGACGATCCCCTGGCTGTTCTGGAGCCACGCCACCGTGTCCTGCGCCGCGCCCAGCAGCCCGCTGCCGTTGAGCACGTTCACCCGCACCTGGGCCGGGTCGGCCTTCGGACCCTGCCGGGGGTCGGCGGTGTGCCCGGCGGCCGTCTGCTGCCGCTTCTTCGCGCCGCCGAGCGGGTTGTCCGCCCGCACCATCGCGAACAGGTCCCCCGCGGAAGTCTGGTTGAGCACCACCGTGGCGTGCACCGTCTCCGCCGGGTTGTCCACCACCGGCACGGTGGCGAACGTGATGTCCTTCGGGTTGACCGAGGACAGGTCCTGGGCGAGGTTGCCGAGCTTCTTCACCGTCCCGATGCCGGTGTCCACGGTGAGCGCCTTGGTGGCCACGTCCGCCAGCCGGTACAGCTTGGTGGGGCTGGTCAGCGTCCCGCTCGACTTCATCTTGCGGATCAGCGAGCCCAGGAACTGCTGCTGGAGCTTGATCCGGTCCAGGTCGCCGCCGTTGCCCACCGAATGCCGGGTACGGACGAACGCCAGCGCCTGCTCCCCGGCGACCACGTGGTGACCGCGGGTCAGCTTCAGCCCCGACCCGCCCTTGTCGTCGATGTCCTTGCCCACGCACACGTCCACCCCGCCGACCGCGGTCGACAGGTCCTTGACGGCGTTGAAGTTGGCCATCATGAAGTGGTCGACGTCGATCCCGGTGAGCTTCTTGACGGTGCGCATGGTGCACCCCGGGTCGCGGCCGTCCTGACCGAGGCTGGTGTTGAAGCGCACGCCCCGCTGACCGGGGATCACCTTGACGGAACCGTCGGACTGCCGGGTCGGGCAGTCCGGGACGTCGGTGATCAGGTCACGCGGGATGGACAGCGCGGTGGCGTTGCTGCGGTCCTTGGCCACGTGGAACAGGATCGTGGTGTCCGCGTGGCCCACGCTGCCCTCGTCGCCGTACTTGCGGCCCAGGCCCACCCGGCTGTCGGTGCCGATCACCAGGATGTTCAGCGGACCGTCGGAGGTGGGACCGCCGCTGCCCGCGTCGCCCACGTCCACGGTGCTGATGTTGCTGTTGAAGTGCTGGTACAGCAGGTAGGCGCCGACGCTGCCGACGACCAGGACGAACCCCAGCGCGCCCGCCGACCACCCCAGCACCTTGCGCTTGCGGCTGCCGCCGGCGGCCCGGCCGCGCGCCTTGCGGCGCCCGCCGCCGGATCCGGCGGCCCGGCCGCGTCCGCCCCGCGCGGCACGCCGCCCGCCGGACCGCGCGCCCCCGGAGCCGTCGCCGTCCGAGCCGACCGCGCTCACCCCGGTGCCGTGCACGGTGGGACGGGACGCGATCGAGTCACCCGCGCGGCCCCCGCCACCGGCCGCGTCCAGCCGCAGTTCGTAACGGCCGGTCTCCGGGTCCAGGACCCACTGGTCGGCGGGGTCCGTCCCCGCGTCCTCCGGGCCGGTGTGTCCAGGGCCTTGCGTGTCCACGGTTGCCCATGCCCTCCGTCACTGCACGCCGCGCCTACCCCCCGGGCGCACGATCGGTCGGTCGTCTCGGTCGGTCGTCGTGTACGCGCGACCGCCCCGTTCCGGCCGAACCGCCCACACTGGCTGCACAGTTCAGCGCCTGACGGGCGCCCGTGACAAATTGCCTGCGTTTACACCCGGGCAAACTGTCCGATCTCCCCGGGGCGGGCGGAGCGCGCGGGTCAGCCGAGGGCCGTGTGGGTGACGCGCTCGGAGTCCCGGCGCCGGTCGAGGCCGCCCTCGTCGAGCCGGTCGAGGTTGCGGCAGAGCACCACCGAGGCGCCGGCCGCCAGCGGCGCCAGCAACCCGGCGGCCAGCCCCTCCCAGTCGTCGTACGGCAGCGCCGACAGCAGCCGCGACCCCGGCTCCAGGCCCAGCTCCGCCGCCCGCGTCCGGGCCCGGGCCACCACCTCGGCGCCGGTCAGCTCGGTGCCGTCCGGCAGTGCCAGCGCCACCGCGTCCGGGTCCACCGGCGCGTACGGGGTGAAGCGGTCGCCCTGCGACGGCACCTCGACGGCGTAATCGGCGAAACCTTCCGGCGCTTGCGGGAAACGTGCCCCCAACGGCCGCAGCGCGAGCGCCATCCGCTCACCCCGGCACGCCCGCGCCCGCTCCAGCGTCTCCGGCCCGCTGACCACCAGGTCGGCGGAGCCCGGATCGCCCTGCACATCGGCGACGACCCCGGTGGAGAAGCAGGCCAGCAGCCATGCCGCGGTCTGCCAGTGGGCGGGCAGCAGCAGCGCGAGCCGGTCCCCGGGCTCGGCGGCCAGGTCGTCCTGGAGGAGGTTGGCGGTCTTGGCCACCCAGTTGCCGAAGGTGGCCACCGACAGTTCGACGCGCTCACCGGTGGCGTCGTCGTAGAAGGTCAGCAGCGGCCGGGCCGGATCCGTCTCCAGCGCGGAACGCAACAGGTCGGCGGGGGTGCGGGCGGTAGTGGTCACGAGGCCAAGCCTACGAGGCCGCCGGTCGCCGGGTTGACGTACCACCAGATGATGACTCGCCATATTTGCCGGTTGTGTCACTATTTGTCCATGCGTGCCATCACTACGCGTGCCATCACCACGGCCGCGATCGCCACCGCCTGCGCGGGCGCGGTCGCGCTCACCCCGCAACTGCTCGAACCCACCCGAGCCTCCGGTACCGTCGCCGGCCCCGCGTTCCGTTCCGCCGCCGGGCACCCGTCGCGCCGCCCGGCCGCCCACGGGGTGCCCGGCCGGACCCACACCCTGCCGCTCACCCGGCTGCCGAGCACCCGGGCGGTGGGCCGGCGCGACGTGGCAGGCGTACCGGCCCGGACCGTCGCACCCTTCTCGCTCCTCGGCCTCACCTGGAACGACCCCGCCGCCCGGCTGGCGGGCACCGTCGAGGTGCGCACCCGCTCGGCGTCCGGTCACCGGTGGTCCCCCTGGCGCCCCGTCCAGGTGAACGACGACGACGCCCCCGACGAGCGCTCCCCGGACCGCGCCACCGGACACCTGCGCGGCGCCACCGCCCCGCTGTGGACCGGCCCCGCCGACGGCGTCCAGGTACGCGCCCTGTCCGCCGCGCTCCCCGCCGGACTGCGGCTCGACATGATCGACCCCGGCCCCGACGCCGCCGACGAGGACGAGGCGGACGACGTCCTGCCCGCCGACGCCGACGACCCCGCCGACGGCGACGACTGGTCGGACGAGGAGTGGTCGGACGACGACACCTACGTCACCGACGACGAGGCCGCGGCCGAGGCCGAGGCGGAGGAGGACGCGGAGGCCGAGTCCCGCGCCGGGGAGGCCGACCCCGGCGGCCGGCCCGCACACGGCCACAAGCCCCGCAGACAACGCCCCCGCGGCCACCGCGCCCCCCGCCCGGCGATCACCACCCGACGCGGCTGGGGCGCCGACGAACGCCTCCGCAAGGGCGGCTACCTCTACACCTCCGGTATCCGCGCGGTCTTCGTCCACCACAGCGACACCGGCAACGGCTACCGCTGCTCCCAGGTGCCCTCGATCATCCGCGGCATCTACCGCTACCACGTCCGCAGCCTCGGCTGGCGGGACATCGGCTACAACTTCCTGATCGACAAGTGCGGCCGGATCTACGAGGGCCGGGCCGGCGGCATCACCAAGGCCGTCATGGGCGCCCACACCCTCGGCTTCAACGCCCACACCATGGGCGTCGCCCTCCTCGGCGACTACCAGCGGACGCGCCCGCCGACCGCGGCCCTCCGCGCGCTGGAACGGCTCGCGGCGTGGAAGCTCGGTCTGACCGGACGCGATCCGCGCGGCACCGCGGCCCTCACCTCCAGCGGCAACGGACGCTACCGGCGCGGCGCCCACCCCCGCTTCCACGCGATCTCCGGCCACCGCGACGGCTACCCCACCGAATGCCCCGGCTCCCGCCTGTACGCCCTCCTCCCCCAGATCCGCCAAGCCGCCGCCCGCCTCCAACACCGCTGACGGTCCGCTACACGCTGCTGATCAGCGGGTTCGCTCGCGCTGGCGGTCAGCCATTACGTGGTGGCCGGTTCGCCCGTTTCAGGGTTCCGGGTGGCCCCGTTCGCCCCTGTCCGGTGGGGGGTGGGGTGGGTTTTGGTTTGGTTCGGCACGGGGTGGCTTCGCCTATTGCCGGTACGGGGTCGGTGGCGCGCCGGGGGTGACTCCTCGCTCCGCGTATCCGCCACAGCTTGGCTCCGGCTGCTGGGTCGCTGCGGGGACACCCCCGGCACACCCCCTTGCGCCGTCGTGCGGGTGCCTCTCTTCGCGGGTGGGGGTGAGTGAGGAGGTTGGGGTCACCCCGATCTCCTTCTCACCCACCCCGTGCCGCAGCGCGGAACACAACAGAACGGGGGCGTGCAGGGGTGTCCCCGCAGCGACCCAGTAGCCGGAGCCAAGCTGTGGCGGATACCTGGAGCGAGGAGTCACCCCGGAGGGCCCCCGGAACCCAGGCAGACAGTGCGCATCCCGCGTTGGACGAATACAGCCACGGGTGGGCGGGGGGAACAATCTGTGACGTCAGCCACGACGAGACGGGGGATCGGGGGAACCCCGAGGAGGCCGGGGCGGGGGAGGGCGTACGGGGGACGTAGCCTCGGAACGGTGGATACGCCCCGCACGCGGCACTGGGTGCCGAACGCACCCCTCGACCTCGACCTGGTCCTCGGCCCCCTGCGCCGAGGACCAGGCGACCCCGCGTTCCGCGTCACCCCCGACGGCTCGCTCTGGCGAGCCACCCGCACCCCCGACGGCCCCGCCACCCTCCGCCTGACCCCCCGCGACGGCGGCGTCCGTGCCGAGACCTGGGGCCCGGGCGCCGCCTGGCTGCTCGACCGGCTGCCGGAGCTGCTCGGCGCCCACGACGAACCCGCCGGCTTCACCCCCCGCCACCGCCTCGTCCACGAGGCCCACCGGCGCCACCCGGGGCTGCGGCTGTGCCGCACCGGGCTGGTGCTGGAATCGCTGATCCCGTCGATCCTGGAGCAGAAGGTCACCTCCGACGAGGCGTACCGCGCGTGGCGGTTGCTGCTGCAACGGTACGGCGAGCCCGCGCCCGGCCCGGCCGAGTGGGTGGGGCGGATGCGGGTGATGCCCGCGCCGCGCGCCTGGGCGCTGATCCCGTCGTGGGGGTGGCACCAGGCCGGGGTGGACGCCAAGCGCTCCGCGACGATCCTGCGGGCGGTGCGGGCCGCCGCCCGGATGGAGGAGGCCGCCGCGATGACCCCGGAGCGGGCCGCCGCCCGGCTCCAGGCGCTGCCCGGCATCGGCCCGTGGACGGCCGCCGAGACCGTCCAGCGCACCCACGGCGACCCGGACGCCGTCACCGTGGGCGATCTCCATCTGCCCGGCGTCGTCGGCCACGCGCTCACCGGCGCCCGTACCGACGACGCCGGCATGCTGGAACTCCTCGCCCCCTACGCCGGCCAGCGGCACCGGGCCGTCCGGCTGATCCTGCTCACCGGCGTCCGGCCGCCGCGCCGCGCCCCCCGGTTCGCGCCGCGCGACTTCCGCCTGATCTGACCGCCGGGGGCCGCCGGGGGCCGCCGGGGTCAGCGGACCTCCACGAACCCCTCCGCGTCGCGTTCCGGCCGGGCCGGCGGGGCCGTCGCGGGGCGGCCCACGGCCACCGCGCCCATCGGGTCCCAGGACGGCGGCAGGTCGAGGACCTTGCGCACCACGTCCCGGCAGAACATCGTCGAGGAGACCCAGGCCGAGCCGAGCTGTTCCCCGGCGAGGGCGACCAGCAGGTTCTGCACGGCGGCGCCGGCCGAGACGACGAACATCTCGCGTTCCGCGGTGGCCCGCCGCTCGTCCGGGTAGGCGTGCGCGCCCTCGTCCACCAGGCAGGGCACCACCAGGTACGGCGCCCGGCGCAGTACGTCCCCGCGGCGCAGCCGGCGTTCGACGTTCGGCGGCGGGAAGCCGTCCCGTTCCAGGTCGGCCCGCCAGGCGTCCCGCATGGCGTCGAGCAGCCGCCGCCGGGAGTCGGCGGACTCCAGCAGGACGAACCGCCACGGCGTGGTGTGGTGCGGCGCGGGCGCGGTGACGGCGGCGGCCACCGCGCGGCGTACCGCGGCCCCGTCCACCGGCTCGTCGGTGAACTCCCGCACCGTACGCCGCAACGTCACCGCCTGCCGCAGCGCCTCCGAGGTGCCCAGCCGGAACATGTCGTCGGCCGCGCCGCGGGCCAGCGCGCGGGCGCCGGGGCCGTCGTCGTCCCGTACCAGGTGGCCCAGTCCGCGGACCACGGCCACCGGCACCCCGTCGGCCTTGCCCTTGACGAGTTCGGCGGCGGCGGCGAGTTCGTCGGCGACGGCGACCACGGTGACGTTGAGTTCGTTGCCGTGCGAGTCGGTGGCGCCGCGCAGGTCGTGCAGGACGGTCAGGCCGGCGGCGCCGATCGCCACGTCGGTCAGACCGGTGCGCCAGGGGCGGCCGAAGGTGTCGGTGAGGACCACGGCGACGTCGACGCCGAGCGCCGCGGCCAGTCCCGCGCGCAGCCGGCGGGCCGAGGCGTCCGGGTCCTCGGGCAGCAGCAGGACGGTGCCGGGGGCGGTGTTGGAGGCGTCCACCCCGGCCGCGGCCATCACCAGGCCGTTGCGGTTCTCCACGATGCGCAGCCGTCCGCGCCGGGCCACCACCCGTACCGTCTCCGCGTCGATGGCCGCCTCGCGGTCGTCGGCGGCGACGACGCGGCCCTCGGCCTTGCTGACGATCTTGGAGGTGACCAGCAGCACGTCCCCGTCGGCCAGTTCGGGGCCGGCCGCGGCGATCAGCGCGGCCAGGTCGTCGCCGGGGCGTACCTCGGGGATCCCGGTCACGCCCCACACCCGGTAGCCGGGCGTGCTCACCGGACCTCCTCGGCGAGCTCCAGCGCCTCGCGGGCCATCGCGGCGGCGGCCTCCACGTCGGTCATCAGCAGCGGCACCGCGCGGCAGCGGATCCCGGCGGCCTCCACCTCGGCCACCGCGGCGGCGTCGGAGGTGTCCACCAGCCAGCCGTCGAGCAGCCCGGAGCCGTAGTGCGCGGCCACCGCGGCGGCGGTGGACTCCACCCCGACGGCGGCCAGCACCTTGTCGGCCATGCCGCGTACCGGGGCGCCGCCGATGATCGGCGAGAGGCCGACCACCGGCACCCCGGCCTCCGCGATCGCCGCGCGGATCCCGGGCACCGCGAGGATGGTGCCGATGGAGACCACCGGATTGGACGGCGGGAAGAGCACCAGATCGGCCTCGCCGATCGCCTGGAGCACCCCGGGCGCCGGCTTGGCCGTCTCGGCGCCGACCGGCAGGATCGCTTGGGCGGGCACCGAGGCGTGCAGCCGCACCCAGTACTCCTGGAAGTGGACGGCCTTCCGGCCCTCCTCCGGGGTGTCGATCACGACGTGCGTCTCGACCCGGTCGTCGCTCATCGGGATCAGCCGCACCCCGGGCCGCCAGCGCGCGCACAGCGCCTCGGTGACCGCGCTGAGCGGATACCCGGCGTCGATCATCTGGGTGCGCACGATGTGGGTGGCGAAGTCCCGGTCACCCAGGCCGAACCATTCGGGGCCGACCCCGTAGGCGGCCAACTCCTCCTTGACCGTGAAGCTTTCGTCGGCCCGTCCCCACCCCTGTTCCTCGTGGATGCCACCGCCGAGGGTGTACATCACGGTGTCGAGGTCGGGGCAGACCTTCAGACCGAACAGGTGGATGTCGTCGCCGGTGTTGCCGATCACGGTGATCTCCGCGTCCGGCGCCGCTGCCTTGAGGCCACGCAGGAAACGGGCGCCCCCGATGCCGCCGGCCAGTACCACGATGCGCATGGGGGACAGTCTCGCAGGCCCGGCGGGGTCAGTGGACGGCCGACTCCCGTGCCGCCGGGCGGGCGCAGCCGTGCCGGTTCATCTCGGTCAGCCCGGGGAAGTACACGTGCAGCGTGACGGCGGGCTCCAGGGTGTCGTTGACGGCCTCGTGCACGTAGCCGGGGGCGAAGACCCGCTGGTGACCGGCGGTCAGGGTGCGCCGGGTCTCGCCGCCGGCGCCGAGCGCCCGTTCGGTCAACTCCCCGTGGAGCACGGTCAGTACGCCGCTGGACGGCCCGTGGTCGTGGAGGCCGGTGCCCTGGCCGGGCAGCCAGCTGAGCAGCCACACCTCGTACCCGGGACCGGTGGCCAGCCGGTCGTACCAGCGGCTGACCGGGTCGAAGCGGACCTTCGGCGCCCAGCGGTCGCGGTCGGCGGCGATGGCGCGGGCCAGCCCGGCGAAGCCGGCGACGGTGGTGGGGTGGGCCGGTACGGGCGGCAGCAGGTGGGGCAGGGCGAGCGGGTCGCCGGCGATGGAGATGTCGGAGTGCGGGAGCGGGGCCGGCGGCCGAGGGGTGGCGCGGTGCACGGGGGAGTCCTCGTGGTCGTGACGGGTCTGGGGGCCGGGCGGGGGCCGTGCGGGTGGTACGGCGCCGGGGCCCGGTGCGGGCGCGTTACGCGTGGGGTGTGCCGTGGTGCCGGAGGCCCGGGGCGGGGTGGGCACGGGTCCGGCGTCGTACGGGTCCGCCGGGGCCGGCGGAGGACGACGGCCGTGGTGCGGGGCGGTCGTCGGCGCTGGAGCGCGGCGGGTCAGCGGCAGCTCGGACAGCGGCGACAGGAGAGGGCACAGTGCACCGGCACGACGCAGCGGAACTCGCGGGCGCGAGTCCGGGCGGGCAGGTAGGTCACTGGCATGCGTACCAGCAGAGCGGCTGAGCGACCGCCTTGTCAACTTGATGCCGGGTTCCTCGCCAATGTTTCACCTGATCCGGTTGACCACTCAGGTGAAAGGTTTGCTCAACCCGATGTCGGGATACCTGCCGCAGCAACCGTCCGCGGAGGCGCCGTTGCGCTTTCGTGATCGGACTGTGATCCACCCCGCTCCGCGCGGCGTACGGGAACGGTGCGCGTGGCTGCCGCGTCTCACACCGCAGACGCGCGGGGCGAGGGAGGCCGCAGTGAACCACCGATTATGAGTGTCATGGTTTGGGCTGATTTGAACACTTACTGCATGCCCTTGGTTCCGCAGAGTGAATAAGGGGCTCAATAGCAGATCTCGGCTTGACCGGCCCGGATCCGCACACTTGTAATTTCAGACGTGTCGTCAAGCCGCGAACGGTAACAACGGCATCACGGGGAAGCGACGGACGGACGAGGGGCGCGCATGACCGAGCAGTTCCAGCTACTGCTGGCCGAGGGGGCGGACGAGGGGCTCGGCTGGCAGGAACGCGCGCTGTGCGCGCAGACCGACCCGGAGTCGTTCTTCCCGGAAAAGGGCGGTTCCACACGTGAGGCCAAGAAGGTCTGCCTCGCCTGTGAAGTCCGCGCCGAATGCCTCGAGTACGCCCTCGCCAACGACGAACGCTTCGGTATCTGGGGCGGCCTGTCCGAGCGGGAACGCCGCCGCCTGAAGAAGGCCGCGATCTAAGGCCGCGATCGAAGGCCACGGCCGACGCCGCCGCCCGGTCCCGGTCCGGGACTGCGAGGCCGCGTCCCGACGGCCCGGTCGAGGCCGCCGTTGCGGGCCGTGTCCCGGGGCGCCACCCCAGGGCGTCCACGCGCAAGCCCCCGGCCCGCGCCCGTCCTGCCGCTCCGCGGCCGAACCCCGGTCGCCGCCGCCGGTCCCGAACCGGTGACGCCCTCGCCGCCCCGACCCAACGGGCTGACTGCCCGTCAGGCCGCTGGACGCCCTGCCACCGAACGCTGCCGGAACCGCACCGCCGGGGAGCCGTTAGTGTGGGGGGCCGTCCGAGGCTCGTCAGCTCCCCACGGGAGCCACGCGCCCACCGCAGTCCAGCGAACCGGGGCCCGCACCTCGATGTCCGTGCACAGTCACCAGGGCGCGTACTCCGCCCAGCCACCGGCCTACGACGGCTACGACGCCGGCCAGGGCCCGTCCCCCGCGGTCGAATTCCCGCGCCACGTCGTCACCGCGGTCCTCGTCGCCCACGACGGCGCCCGCTGGCTCCCCGACGCGCTCGCCGGACTCCTCGGCCAGCACCGGCCGGTACAGCAGGTCGTCGCCGCCGACACCGGCAGCACCGACGACACCCCCCGGCTGCTCACCGAGGCCCTCGGCGCCGACCGGGTCGTCCACCTCGCCCGCCGCGCCGGCTTCGGCTCCGCCGTCGCCGAAGCCGTCCGCGCGGCCGGCCCCGCCCACCCCGCCGGAGCGCCGAACGGCGAACCCGTGCAGTGGCTGTGGCTCCTCCACGACGACTGCGAACCCGCCCCCGACGCCCTCGCCGAACTCCTGCGGGTCGCCGACACCACCCCCTCCGCCGCCGTCGTCGGCCCCAAACTGCGCAGCTGGTACGACCGGCGCGCACTGCTGGAGGTCGGCGTCAGCATCGCCCGCGGCGGACGCCGCTGGACCGGCCTGGAACGCCGCGAACAGGACCAGGGCCAGCACGACCAGGTCCGCCAGGTCCTCGCCGTCTCCTCGGCCGGCATGCTCGTCCGCCGGGACGTGTGGGACCGACTCGGCGGATTCGACCGCCGCCTGCCGCTCATGCGCGACGACACCGACTTCTGCTGGCGCGTCAACGCCGCCGGCCACCGCGTCCTCGTCGCCCCCGACGCCGTACTGCGGCACGCCGAGGCCGCCTCCCGGGAACGCCGCGCCGTGGACTGCGGCGGACGCACCGCCGGCCGCCCCACCGGCGCCGCCGACACCGGCACCGAGACCGCGACGAAACGGTTCGCGCTGCGCGGACCCTCCCCGCACCGGGTCGACAAGGCCGGCGCCGTCTACACCCTGCTGGCCAACACCCGTGGCGCCGCCCTGCCCTACGTGACCGTGCGCATCATCCTCAGCACCCTGCTGCGCACCCTCGGCCTCCTCGTCGGCAAGGTCCCCGGACAGGCGCTGGACGAGGTCACCGGGCTGCTCGGCGTCCTGCTGCGGCCCGGCCGGATCCTCGCCGCCCGCAGACAACGCGGCAAACCCGCCATCTCCCCGGCCGAACTGCGCGCCCTGTTCCCGCCGCACGGCGCCACCGTCCGCGCCACCGTCGAACAACTCCTCGGCAACGTCGCCGGCCGCGCCGAGGCCGACACCTCCTCGGCCGGCCGCCACGGCGGCGCCGTCGAGAGCGGACCCGGCGACGACGACGCCGAGTTCCTCGACGTCGAACAGTTCGCCCGGCTCAAGCGCGTCGCCCACAAGCCGGGACCGGTGCTCTTCGCCGTCCTGCTGCTCGCCTCCCTCATCGCCTGCCGCGGCCTGCTCGGCGGCGGCTCGCTGATGGGCGGCGCCCTGCTGCCCGCCCCGGACGGCGCCCACGACCTGTGGGGCGCCTACGCCGGCGCCTGGCACGCCGTCGGCACCGGCACCGTCCAGGCCGCCCCGCCCTACCTCGCGGCGCTCGCCCTGCTGTCCTCCGTGCTCTTCGGCAGCACCTCGCTGACCCTGACCGTGCTGCTGGTGGCCTCCGTGCCGCTGGCCGGCATCAGCGCCTACTTCGCCTCCCGGCCCCTGGTCGCATCCCGGCTGCTGCGCGCCTGGGCCGCCGTCGCCTACGCCTTCCTCCCCGCCGCCACCGGCGCCCTGGCCGGCGGCCGGATCGGCACCGCGATGCTCGCCGTGCTGCTGCCGCTGATGGCCCGCTGCGCCGTCGCCGCCGCCGGACTCCAGCTCTCCGCCGCCGCCGTCGACCGTGGCCTGCGCCCCACCTGGCGCGCCACCTGGGGCCTGGCCCTGCTGCTCACCGCCACCACCGCCTTCACCCCGGTGGTGTGGCCGCTGGCCGCGGTCCTGTCGGTGCTCCTGCTCGTGGCCCACCTGGTACGCGGCCGGCGCGCCCTGCTGCTGCCGCAGACGCTGCGGCTGCTGTGGGTGCTGGCCACCCCGCTGATCGTGCTCGCCCCCTGGTCGCTGACGCTGCTGGAACACCCCTCGTTCTGGCTGCGGGAGGCCGGGCTGCCCTACCGCGGCGGCACCGCCTCCGGGCTCGACCTGCTCATGCTCAGCCCCGGCGGCCCCAAGGCCGGCGCCGGCTTCCTCCTCGTCGGCCTGGTCCTCGCCGCGCTGGCCGCCCCGCTGCGCCGGGAACGCCGCACCGCCGTGCTGACCGCCTGGGCCGTCGCGCTCACCGCGCTGCTGGCCGCCGCCGGCCAGAACCACACCGCCTGGGCCGGCCCCGCCACCCTCGTCTACGGGCTCGCCCTGCTGGCCGCCGCCGTGGTCGGCGCCGAGGGCGCCCGGGAACGCATCTCCGCCTCCGGCTTCGGCTGGCGGCAACCGGTCGCCGTGCTCATCGCGCTCGCCGCCGGCGCCGCCCCGCTGATCGCAGCCGTCACCTGGACCATCGGAGGCGCCGCCGGACCCCTGCAACGCCGCGACCCCACCCAGGTGCCCGCCTTCGTCGCCGAGGAGAGCTCCACCCGCGACCAGGCCCGCACCCTCGTCCTCGACGGCGACCCCGGCCACGTCACCTACAGCCTGGTCCGCGGCTCCGGCGCCCGCATCGGCGACGCCGAGATCACCGCCGAGGCCGGCCGCGACCCCCGGCTCGACGCGGTCGTCGGCAACCTGGTGGCCGGCTCCGGCGGCGACCAGGCCGGCCAACTCGGCGGCTACGCCATCCGCTACGTGCTGCTGCGCCCCGGCGCCCCCGCCGCCATGAGCCGCATCCTGGACGCCACCCCGGGCCTGAACCGGCTCAGCCAGTCCGGCGGCACCGCGCTGTGGCGGGTCTCCTCCGACGTCGCCCGGATCACCATCACCGCCCCCAGCGGCTCGGCCACCGCCCCGGTCACCGTGGCCGCCGGCAAGGTCGAGGCGCACACCACCATCCCCTCCGGCCCGGACGGCCGCGTCCTGCGGATCGCCGACACCGCCGCCCCCGGCTGGCAGGCCACGCTCGACGGCAAGCCGTTGACCCCGGTCACCGTGGACGGCTGGGCCCAGGGCTTCCGGCTCCCCGCCGACGGCGGCCGGTTCGACCTCGTCTACCACGAGCCGCTGGCGCACACCCTGTGGCTGCCCGCGCAGGGCTTCCTCGCCCTGGTCATGATCGTCCTCGCGCTGCCGGGCCGGCGCCGCGACGTCGACGACGACCTGCCCGAGGAGACCGCGGCCGAACCCCTCGCCATCCCCGCCCAGCCGGTGGCCGGCGAAGGCCGCCGCGCCCGCCGCCTGCGCGCCGCCGCCGAAGCGGCCGAAGCCGCCGACCCGACACGGCAGCCCGCCCCCGGGACCCCGGCCGCACCGCCGGCCCCCGAACCGGAACCCGCGCCCGCCCCCGAGCCCTACCCCGCCCCCCAGTACGGCGACGCCCAGCCCTACACCGACCCGTACGCCTACCCGTACCCGCAGCAGCAGCCCGACCCCTACACCGGCTACCCCGGCGACGGCGGCTACCAGGGCTACCAGGACGGCGGTTACCAGGGCTACCAGGAGCCGTACCCGCCGCCCGAGGGCTACCCCGACCCGTACGGCTACCAGCAGCCCGGGCCGGCGGCTGCGCCCTACGACCCGCACGGCTACGACCCGGCCTACGGCGCCGGCGACCCCGGCAGCCACCACCGCGACGGGAGCGACCAGCAGTGAACCGCACCATCGTCTCCTTCGCCGGCGTCGTCGTGGCGCTCGCCGCCGTCACCGGGGCCGCCACCGCGCTCGCCCCGGCCCCCGACACCGCCACCCGGCCCGCCACGCAGGGCACCGTCGCCCGCAAGCCCGTCGAACGCTCCACCCTGCTGTGCCCGGGCGTCGAGGGCACCGACTACGCCTCCACCACCTGGACCTCCTACACCCCGCCCGGCACCGGCGGCACCGATGACGGCACGGCGAGCCTGCGGCCCGCCCAGCGTTCCGACGGCGCCGGCGGCACCGCCACGGGCGGCGGCGGCAAACCCGTCGCCCCGCTCACCCGGCCCGGCACCCCGGTCACCGCCGACGGCGGCCGGACCACCCCCGCGCTCACCGGCACCGCCGACGGCCGCCTCGCCCCCGGCTGGGCCGCCCAGGCCACCACCACCGTGGACGCCGGCGCCGGCCGCGGCCTGCTCGGCACCTCCTGCACCGCCCCCGGCGCCGACTTCTGGTTCCCCGGCGCCTCCACCGCCGCCGGCCGCCAGGACTACGTCCACCTGATCAACCCCGACCCCACCGCCGCCGTCGTCGACATCGAGCTGTACGACGCGAACGGGGCCGTCAAGACCACCGGCGGCGACGGCATCACCGTCCCCGGCGGCGCCACCGTCCCCGTCCTGCTCTCCACCCTCGCCGCCGGCCACGCCGGCGACCTCACCGTGCACGTCGCGGTACGCAGCGGCCGGGTCGGCGCCGACCTGCAGGCGATGGACGCCAAGGCGGGCGGCGACTGGCTGCCGGCCACCGCGCCCCCCGCCGCCGACGCGGTCATCCCCGGCATCCCCGCCGACGCCACCTCGGTGCGCCTGATCGCCTACGCCACCGGCGACAACGACGCCGACCTCAAGGTGCAACTCCTCACCCCGCAAGGGCCGATCACCCCGGCCGGCCACGAGACGCTGCACGTCAAGAGCGGCATGACCACCGCCGTCGACCTGCCCTCGCTCACCCAGGGCGAGCCCGGCTCGCTGCGGCTGACCCCCACCGACCGGGGCGGCGCCCCCTTCGTCGCCGCGGTACGCGTCACCCGCGGCAAGGGGCTCAACCAGGAAACGGCGTTCATCCCGGCCACCGCGCCGGTCGGCGCCCGCGCCACCGCCGCCGACAACCGGGCCAAGGGCTCCACCATCGCGCTGACCGCCCCCACCGCCGCCGCCACGGTACGCATCAGCAGCTCGGCCGGGAGCGGCGGCGGCTCGCCCGCGACCACCACGGTCACCGTCAGGCCCGGCACCACCGTCGCGGTGGCCCCGCCCGCCCCCGCCGGCCTCAAGGGCACCTTCGCGGTCACCGTGGAGACCCTCTCCGGCGGACCCGTCCACGCCTCCCGGATGCTGGCGCTCCCGCAGGACGCGGTACCCGCGTTCACCATCCAGCCGCTGCCGGACGACGGCGGCACGGTCGCGGTGCCGGTCGCCCGGCAGGACCTCACGGTGCTCCAGCGCTGAGCCACGGGCGTGGGCCCGTCACTCCTCGCCGTAGCGCGGGTCCACGTTCTCCGGTGACAGCCCCAGGAGTTCGGCCACCTGCTCGACCACCACCTCGTGGACGAGCAGGGCCCGCTCGTCCCGCCCCTTGGCCCGGATCTCCACCGGCCGCCGGTAGACCACGATGCGGTTGGGGGAGCCGCGGCCGGGCGGCCCGTCCGCCGGGATCAGCCGCCCCAGCGGCACCAGGTCGGCCACGTCCACCTCGTCGGCGTCGGTGATCGCCGGCGGCACCTCCTGCACCGCGAACTCCACCTCGGCCAGCTGCGGCCAGCGCCGCTCCAGCCGGTCCGCCGCGTCCCGCACCAGGTCGTCGAAGGCCTCGGAACGGCTGACCGCCAACGGCACCTGCGGCGGCGCGATCGGGCCGCGCATGCCACGGCCGTGCCGGTCACGGCGGCGCGGTCCGGGCGGCCGGCCGGAGGCGGAAGGAGGTACGGACGTGTCCATCACCGGAAGGGTAGCCCTCGCCGCGCCCGGCGTACGGCATGCCGTACAACAGCCGTGATGTCGTCGGATGCCCGTTCCCGGCGCAAAGGCGACCGCTCGGTCGAGCACGGTTGAACGCTCCCGATGCCACAAATGGCGCCCAATGTCATGATCGGTGACCGTTCCGTCCCGTCCGCCACCTGGACCAGCGAGCCTTCCCGCAGGTCGTCCCCTACGGCACGAGGTACGCGATCCCGGCGAACCGGTACGACACGAGCGAGTGAGGTCGTGGAGAGTCGTCGCGGCCCGCTCAAGAGTGCGGTACCGTCCAACGTCGTGAGCCCTGTACGTCGTTGTTCGCGCACCGCGTGCGGTAGACCCGCCGTTGCGACGCTGACGTACGTCTACGCGGACTCCACCGCCGTCCTCGGTCCGCTCGCCACCTACGCCGAGCCGCACTGCTACGACCTGTGCTCCGAACACTCCGCCCGGCTGACCGCGCCCCGCGGCTGGGAGGTCGTCCGGCTCGCCGTCGACCCCGGCCCGGCCCGCCCCACCGGCGACGACCTCGAAGCGCTCGCCAACGCCGTCCGCGAGGCCGCCCGCCCGCCCCGCCGCCCCGCCGCCTCCGGTGGCCGCGACGGCGATCCGGTCGAGGTCGCCCGCCGCGGACACCTGCGCGTGCTGCGCTCCCCGGAGCCCTGACCGGCCGCGTCACGCCCCGTCAACACCGCGCCGCTCCCGCCCGGTTGGCCCCCCGCACCACCCCCGCCGGACGATCCCGCCGGTCGGCGCACCCCACGGTCACCTCCCGTACTCGTGGCCGACGTGTCGCGTACTCGTCGGCCACGCCGCGCGGCCGGGTAGGTTAAGGCCCAGATGTCCGTCCACCAGCCTGCCGTTTCGACCGGCGGGTGAAGTTGACCCTGGAGCTGCTGTGCCCGACCTGTCACACATCGTGAAGGCGTACGACGTCCGCGGTGTCGTCCCGGACCAGTGGGACGAGGCGCTCGCCGAACTGTTCGGGGCCGCCTTCGCCACCGTCACCGAAGCGACCGCGATCGTCGTCGGCCACGACATGCGCCCCTCCTCACCGGGGCTCTCCCGGGCCTTCGCCCGCGGCGCCGCCTCCCGGGGCGCCGACGTCACCGAGATCGGCCTGTGCTCCACCGACGAGCTGTACTTCGCCTCCGGCAAGCTCGGCCTGCCCGGCGCGATGTTCACCGCCAGCCACAACCCGGCCCAGTACAACGGCATCAAGATGTGCCGGGCCGGCGCCGCCCCGGTCGGCCAGGACACCGGCCTCGCCCAGATCCGCGAACTCGCCGAACGCTGGAGCGAGACCGGCCTGCCCGCCACCGACGCCGCCCCCGGCACCGTCACGCAGCGCGACATCCTCCACGACTACGCCGACTACCTGCGCGAACTGGTCGACCTCGGCTCCATCCGGCCGCTGAAGGTCGCCGTCGACGCCGGCAACGGCATGGGCGGCCACACCGTCCCCACCGTCTTCGAAGGGCTCCCCGTCGAACTGGTGCCCATGTACTTCGAACTCGACGGCACCTTCCCCAACCACGAGGCCAACCCGCTCGACCCGAAGAACCTCGTCGACCTCCAGCACAAGGTCCGCGAGACCGGCGCCGACATCGGCCTCGCCTTCGACGGCGACGCCGACCGCTGCTTCGTCATCGACGAGCGCGGCGAACCCGTCTCCCCCTCCGCGATCACCGCCCTGGTCGCCGCCCGCGAACTCGCCAAGCACCCCGGCTCCACCGTCATCCACAACCTGATCACCTCCTGGTCCGTCCCCGAGGTCGTCAAGGAGAGCGGCGGCACCGCGGTCCGCACCCGCGTCGGCCACTCCTTCATCAAGCAGGAGATGGCCGACACCGGCGCCATCTTCGGTGGCGAGCACTCCGCCCACTACTACTTCCGCGACTTCTGGAACGCCGACACCGGCATGCTCGCCGCCCTCCACGTCCTCGCCGCCCTCGGCGGACAGGACGCCCCCCTCTCCCACCTGGTCGCCGCCTACGACCGGTACGCCGCCTCCGGCGAGATCAACTCCACCGTCGACGACCAGGCCGGCCGCACCGCCGCCGTCCGCGCCGCCTACGAAGGCCGCGACGGCGTCACCATCGACACCCTCGACGGCCTCACCGTCACCACCACCGACTGGTGGTTCAACCTCCGCCCCTCCAACACCGAACCGCTGCTGCGGCTCAACGTCGAAGCCCGCGACGCGCGGACCGTGGCACGCCTCAAGGACGAGGTCCTCGCCATCGTCCGCGGCTGACCCGGCGGACCGACGCGGCCGGGGACGGCCCCACCGTCCCCGGCCGCCACCCCCGCACCCACGGCGGTACGCTGGCCACGCCAGCCCGGCACGCACCCCGACGACCGCCGAAGAGGAACCGCACATGCCGCTCGAAGCCAGCCTCCTGGAGATCCTCGCCTGCCCGGCCTGCCACGCCCCGCTGCGCGAGACCGGCGAGGACACCGAGACGGCCGAACTGATCTGCACCGGCGACGACTGCGGCCTCGCCTACCCGGTACGCGACGGCATCCCGGTGCTTCTCATCGACGAGGCCCGCCGCCCCGCATAGCCACCCGCGGCGGCGCCAGGCCGGAGGCCCACGATGCTCGACGAGTCCTCGCTCGACAACCCCGACGCCCTCGCCCGCGCCGACACCGGCGGACTCCTGCTCGGCGTCGCCGCGGCCGGCGCCCGGGTACGCACCGCCGCCCGGCACGCCGCCGAGGCCGGGCTCGCCGGCCTCAAACCCGACGGCCGCCCCCGCACCGTCCTGGTCGCCGGCCCCGGCCCCGCCCCCGGCCACATCGCCGACCTGCTCGGCACGCTCGCCGCCTGCCCCGTCCTCACCCTGCCCGCCACCGGCCCCGGCCCCGCCCCGCACGACCTGCGCTGGCAACTCCCCGGCTGGGCGGGCTCGTCCGACCTGGTGCTGCTCGCCACCCCCTACGGCACCGAGCCCGGACTGACCACCCTCGTCGAGGCCGCCTACCGGCGCGACTGCGCCGTCGCCGCCGTCGCCCCGGCCGACGCCCCCCTCGCCGAAGCGCTGCAACAGGTCCACGGCCTCGCCCTGCCGTTCGCCCACGCCCCCTACGCCGAGGCCACCGCCGACCCGGCCACCGAACCCGTCGAGACGCTGCGTTCCGCCGCCGACCCCGGCGCCTTCTGGGCCCTGCTCACCCCGCTGCTCGCCCTCGCCGACCGCCTCGGCCTCCTCGCCGCCCCGCCCGAGCACGTCCAGGCCCTCGCCGACCGCCTCGACCAGGCCGCCGAACGCTTCGGCCCGGCCACCGAGACCTACCGCAACCCCGCCAAGAGCCTCGCCACCGAACTGACCGGCACCCTGCCCCTGGTGTGGCACCAGGGCACCGCCACCGCACCGGTCGCCCGCCGCTTCACCGACGCCCTGACCACCCTCGCCGGACTCCCCGCGCTCGGCGCCGCCCTGCCCGAAGCCGTCGACCGCCACCACGCCGTCCTCACCGCCGACGGCGGCGGCACCACCGGCGACCTCGACGACTTCTTCCGCGACCGGGTCGAGGAACCCGACCGGCTGCGCCCCCGCATCGTCCTGCTGCGCGACAGCGGCACCGCACCCGTACCCGCCGTGCAGGAAGCCGCCGCCGCCCACGCCACCGGCGTCAGCGAGATCGAGACACCCCCCGGCGCACCCGTGGTCGCCCTCGCCGAACTCCTCACCCTCACCGACTTCACCGCCGTCTACCTGGCCCTCGGCCACCACCCGGCACCCGACGCCTGAGACCCGTCCACCACGGGCCCGCACCCGCCGGCCCACGCAAAGAGGAAGCACCGCGCTCCATGGACCGCCTCGCCAACACCGTGCGCCCCTACGCCTGGGGCTCCACGACCGCCATCCCCGAACTCCTCGGCACCGAGCCCACCGGCGAACCCCAGGCCGAACTGTGGATGGGCGCCCACCCCGGCGCCCCCTCCCGGCTCGACCGCCCCGACGGCCAACTCCCGCTGGACCAGGCCATCGCCGCCGACCCCGACGGCCGGCTCGGCAAGGAGACCACCGAGAAGTTCGGCCCCCGGCTGCCCTTCCTCTTCAAGGTCCTCGCGGCCGGCGCCCCGCTCTCCCTCCAGGTCCACCCCGACCTCGACCAGGCCAAGGCCGGCCACGCCGACGAGGAATCCCGCGGCATCCCCCTCGACGCCCCGCACCGCAACTACAAGGACGCCAACCACAAACCCGAGCTGATCTGCGCCCTCACCCCCTTCCAGGGACTGTGCGGCTTCCGCCGCCCCGCCGAGACCGCCGACCTCCTCGACGCCCTCGCCGTCGGCGCCCTCAAGCCCTACGCCGACATCCTGCGCGCCGCCCGCCCCGCCGGCGAAGCGCTCCGCGAGGTCTTCGCCGCCATCCTCACCGCCGACCGCGCCGCCACCGCCGACACCGTCGCCGAAGCCGCCTCGGCCGCCGCCGCCCTCGCCGACGGCCCCACCCCGCACGCCACCGCCTACGCCGCCTACGCCGACCTCGCCCACCACCACCCCGGCGACCCCGGCGTCCTCGCCGCGATGCTCCTCAACCACGTCACGCTCCAGCCCGGCGAAGCCCTCTACCTCGGCGCCGGCGTCCCCCACGCCTACCTCGACGGCCTCGGCGTGGAACTCATGGCCAACTCCGACAACGTCCTGCGCTGCGGCCTGACCCCCAAGCACGTCGACGTCCCCGAACTGCTCAAGGTCACCCGCTTCGAACCCGGCGACCCCGCCGTGCTGCGCCCGGAGGCCGACGCCGGCGGCGAAGAGGTCTACGACACCCCCATCGACGAGTTCCGCCTCTCCCGCCACGTCCTCGCCGCCGACGGCGACCCCCGCCGGCTGAGCCCCCGCACCCCGCAGATCCTGCTGTGCACCGAAGGACACGCCGAACTGACCGGCGACGGCACGCTCACCCTCCACCGCGGCCAGTCCGCCTTCGTCCCCGCCGGCGAAACCGTCACCCTCACCGGCCAGGGCACCGTCTTCCGCGCCACCGACGTGGTCTGACCACGATCCCGTCGCCCCCGCCCGGCGACGGGCCTGCGACAATGACCGCTCCGTAAAGAGATGGCAATGTGGCAGGCCCGCGCGCCGGGCCCGCGGAAGGGACCCCTGCACCCATGAGCGCGTCCGGCGGAACCAAGGCGATCATCGCGGCCCTCGGCTCCAACCTCGCGATCGCCGTCAGCAAGCTCGTGGCCTTCGCCTTCAGCGGCTCCTCCGCCATGCTCGCCGAAGGCGTCCACTCCATCGCCGACTCCGGCAACCAGGCCCTCCTCCTCATCGGCGGCAAACGCGCCCAGAAGAAAGCCACCGAGGAACACCCCTTCGGCTACGGCCGCGAACGCTACGTCTTCGGCTTCCTCGTCTCCGTCGTCCTGTTCACCGTCGGCGGCGTCTTCGCGCTCTACGAGGGCTACGAGAAGGTCAGCCACCCGCACGCCCTGGAATCCTGGTACTGGCCGGTCGGCGTCCTCCTGTTCGCCGTCGTCGCCGAGGGCTTCTCCTTCCGCACCGCCCTGAAGGAATCCAACGAGCTGCGCGGCAAGCTCAGTTGGGCCCAGTTCGTCCGCCGCGCCAAGGCCCCCGAACTCCCCGTCGTCCTGCTGGAGGACTTCGGCGCCCTCATCGGCCTCGTCCTCGCCCTGGCCGGCGTCGCCCTCTCCCTCGCCACCGGCAGCGGCGTCTGGGACGGCGTCAGCACCCTGTGCATCGGCGCCCTCCTCGTCGCCATCGCCCTCGTCCTCGCCGCCGAGACCAAATCCCTCCTGCTCGGCGAGGCCGCCGGCCCCGAGACCGTCGCCGCCATCCGCACCGCCGCCGCCGACGGCGAAACCGTCACCGGCGTCATCCACATGCGCACCCTCCACCTCGGCCCCGAAGAACTCCTCGTCGCCGCGAAGATCGCGGTACGCCACGACGACACCGCCGCCCAGGTCGCCCGCGCCATCGACGCCGCCGAGGAACGCATCCGCGCCGCCGTCCCCATCGCCCGCGTCATCTACCTCGAACCCGACATCTACTCCCAACAAGCCGCAGCCGCCGGCCCCGACCCCCTAGCCACCCCAGGCGGCCCAGGCCACTGACCGGGTGGGGGGCCGCGGCGTACGGGTGCGGTTCCGGCTTCGGTGCCGCCCTCGACGGGGCGCGGCCCCGGTCGGGTGTGCGGGCGGTACGGGTACGGTGCCGCCCCGGTGGGGGTGCCGGTGCTGTCCGTGGTGGGGGTCGGCCCTGGTAGCCGGTGCGGATTCGGCGTCGGTGCGGTGCCGGAGGGAGCCGCGGCGGGGGAGGACCGGCCCCGGTAGCCGCTCGGGGCGCGGATACGGCGTCGGGGTGGGCGGTACGGGCGTGGTGCCGGTGCCGTCCCCGGCAGGGTGCGGCCTCGGTCGCCGGGGCGGGGGTGCGGGCATGGCGCCCCGTCCCCGCGACGCGGCCTGACGCGCACCCCGCCCCGGACGCGGCCACGGCGCTCGACCCATGGCCCAGGCCCCGGCAGGCCCGACCCGTCGGACCGGCGCCGAGCCGGTCAACGCATCGGCAACCCCGAGCGCGGTGCGGCGCTCCAACCATGGCCCAAGCCCCGGACGGCCTGACACGCCAGACCGGCGCCGAACCCGTACCGCATCCCCAACTCGGGCGCCCGCGCCGGGGGTGGGAGACTCCGCCCCGGCCACCCCGGCCGAAACCGGGGACACGTTCGGCTCCCTCAGCCGACTTCCGACAGCACCCCGAGCACCTCCTCCCGGGACCCCGCCTCCAGCAGGCGCTCGCGGAAACCGGCGTCCATCAGCTTCCGCGAGAGCATCGCGAGGATCCGCAGATGCTCGTCACCCGCCGCAGCCTCCGGCACCGCGATCATGAACAGCAGCCGGGCCCTCGTACCGTCCGGCGCGCCCCACTCGATGCCTGCCCCGGACCGGGCGAACCCGACCACAGGTGCCGTCACGGCGTCCGTCTTCGCATGGGGAACGGCGATCCCCTCACCCAGCCCGGTCGTCCCCTGCGCCTCCCGGGCCAACGCGGCCTCCACCAGGGCCCGTTCGTCCGCCACCCGGCCGGTCGCCGCCAGCAGCCCCGCCAACTCGGCGACCGCCGCGTCCTTCTCCCGCGCCCCCAGCTCCAACGACACGCTCGGCGCGGTCAGATACCCGGACAGCACGACCGGCTCCTCGGCCACGGCGACCGCCCCGGAGACCGCCACCGCCGCGGCCGGCGCGGCGAACGCACCCGTACCGGCCCCCGCGACCGCCGGCACCGGCGCCGCCACCACGGCCGGCACCACCGCCTCCGGCACCCGGCCGCCGCCCTCCGTCGAGACCAGCCCCACCGTCGTCACCGCGGTCACCACCGCACCGGCCACCACCGCCACGAAGAACCACGGCACCCCGCCGACCGCGCCCAGCACCGCCACGATCGGACCACCGTGCGGCACCGCGTCCGTGACCCCGGTCAGCCCCGCGACCGCACCGGCCACCGCACCCCCGAGCATGTTCGCCGGGATCACCTTCCCCGGCCGCGCCGCCGCGAACGGGATCGCCCCCTCCGAGATCCCGAAGCAGCCCATGAACAACGCGGCCACCCCCGTCTCCCGCTCCTGCTCGCTGTAGAGCCGGCGGCGCGCCAGCGTCGCCAGCCCCTGCCCCAGCGGCATCACCGGGATCGCCGCCGCGCACATCCCCATCACCGTCCCGTTGCCCGACGCGATCAGCCCCGCACCGAACAGGAACGCCGTCTTGTTCACCGGACCACCCATGTCGAACGCGATCATCAGCCCGAGGATCGCGCCCAGCACGATCGCGCTCGTCCCCGTCATCCCGCTCAGCCAGCTCGTCAGATGCTCGAAGACCCACGCGATGGGCCGCCCGATCACATAGATGAAGAACAGCCCCAGCGACGTGGTCGCCACGATCGGGATCACGATGATCGGCATGATCGGCCGGACGAACTTCGGCACCCGGACCCTCTTGATCCACAGCACCAGGTAACCGGCGAGGAAACCGGTCACGATCGCCCCGATGAAGCCCGCCCCCGCCTTGGAGTCGTACAGCGCCCCCGTGTTGGCGATCCAGCCCCCGATCATGCCCGGCACCAGCGCCGGCCGGTCCCCGATCGCGTAGGCGATGTAACCGGAGAGCACCGGCACCATCAGCGTGAACCCGATCACCCCGACGTCGTTCACGTGCTTCCAGAACGACCCCGGCGGGATCACCAGCCCGCCACTGGGCTGCGGATGGCCCCCGAACGCCAGCGACACCGCGATCAGCAACCCGCCGACCACCACGAACGGGATCATGTAACTGACCCCGTTCATCAGCGACTTGTACGTGACGCTGCGCTCCTTGCCCGCGACCGCGGGGCCGCCGGACCCGTCCCGCCCGCCGCCACCGCCCGCCGGAACGCCCCGCGCCCCGCCCGCGGACCCGTCCCCCCGGTGCACCGGCGCGTCACGCACCTGCTCGATCAGCCGCTCCGGGTGGCTGATCCCCTCCGACACCCGCACTTTCAGCACCGGCTTGCCGACGAACCGGCTCAGATCCACCTCCTTGTCCGCCGCCACGATGATCCCGTCCGCCGAGCTGACATCGTTGTCAGTCAGAACGTTCTCCGCCCCGATCGAGCCCTGCGTCTCGACCTTGATGGACACCCCCGCGGCCTCGGCGGCCCGCGTCAGCTTCTCCGCCGCCATGTACGTGTGGGCGATCCCGGTGGGACAGGCGGTGACCGCGAGCAGCTTCAGCCCCTCGCGTGCGGTCCCCGCGTCCTCGGGGGGATCGGCTGGCCTGGTCACGTGGTCGTCTCCTTCTTCCGTCTTCCGTACCGAAACCGGCCGCCCGCGGCGACCGCTCGTCGCATCCTCCATCACCCGCCGGCCAGGGCGAAGCCCCCGGACACGCCCGGATGCCACCCGGTCGGCCCACCCCGCGCCGGCCGGCCGCCCTCGCGCGGATTCCCCGGACGGGCTGGGGCAGCCACCCCCGTTCGGTGTAGATTCGAGGGGCCAGACGTCGCTGCTGATGGCGGTCGGGCGGCCCCGTACGACGCGGGCCGGCCGAGGGAGAGAGGGCCTCCGACGGACTGCGCTGCGGTATCAGGACCGGCTCCCCGGTCCCGTTCGGCACGCCGTCATACGGCCGACCGGACGGCCGCAGCGGACAGAACGACGCCCACCCGCGATCCGTCAACCGCGAGGAGCCCACCGCATGACGTCGACCCCCGCAAACCCCGACTACAAGGTCGCCGACCTCTCCCTGGCCGAGTTCGGCCGCAAGGAGATCACCCTCGCCGAGCACGAGATGCCCGGCCTGATGGCGATCCGCAAGGAGTACGCGGAGTCCCAGCCGCTGGCCGGCGCCCGCATCACCGGCTCGCTGCACATGACCGTGCAGACCGCCGTCCTGATCGAGACCCTGGTGGCGCTGGGCGCGCGGGTGCGCTGGGCCTCCTGCAACATCTTCTCCACCCAGGACCACGCCGCCGCCGCGATCGCCGTCGGCCCCGACGGCACCCCGGACAACCCCCGCGGCATCCCCGTCTTCGCCTGGAAGGGCGAGACCCTCGAAGAGTACTGGTGGTGCACCGAGCAGGCGCTGACCTGGCCGGACAGCCCCACCGGCGGCCCCAACATGATCCTGGACGACGGCGGCGACGCCACCCTCCTGGTCCACAAGGGCGTCGAGTTCGAGAAGGCCGGCGCCGCCCCGGACCCGTCCACCGCCGACAGCGACGAGTTCCGCATCATCCTCGAACTCCTCAACCGCACCCTGGCGGAGGACCCCACCAAGTGGACCCGGCTCTCCTCCGAGATCCGCGGCGTCACCGAGGAGACCACCACCGGCGTCCACCGCCTGTACGAGATGCAGCGCGAGGGCGTGCTGCTCTTCCCGGCGATCAACGTCAACGACGCGGTCACCAAGTCCAAGTTCGACAACAAGTACGGCTGCCGCCACTCGCTCATCGACGGCATCAACCGCGCCACCGACGTCCTCATCGGCGGCAAGGTCGCGGTGGTCTGCGGCTACGGCGACGTCGGCAAGGGCTGCGCGGAGTCGCTGCGCGGCCAGGGCGCCCGGGTCATCGTCACCGAGATCGACCCCATCTGCGCGCTCCAGGCGGCGATGGACGGCTACCAGGTCGCCACCCTGGACGACGTCGTGGAGACCGCCGACATCTTCGTCACCACCACCGGCAACCGCGACATCATCATGGCCTCCGACATGGCCAAGATGAAGCACCAGGCCATCGTGGGCAACATCGGCCACTTCGACAACGAGATCGACATGGCCGGCCTCGCCAAGATCCCGGGCATCGTGAAGACCGAGATCAAGCCGCAGGTCCACACCTGGACCTTCCCCGAGGGCAAGTCGATCATCGTGCTCTCCGAGGGGCGCCTGCTCAACCTCGGCAACGCCACCGGCCACCCCTCGTTCGTGATGTCGAACTCCTTCGCCAACCAGACGATCGCCCAGATCGAGCTGTTCACCAAGCCCGAGGAGTACCCGACCGACGTCTACGTCCTGCCCAAGCACCTGGACGAGAAGGTCGCCCGCCTCCACCTCGACGCGCTCGGCGTCAAGCTCACCACGCTCCGCCCGGACCAGGCCGCCTACATCGGCGTCCCGGTCGAGGGCCCCTACAAGCCCGACCACTACCGCTACTGAGCCACCAGGCGCAGGCCCCCGCCGGTCCCACCGGCGGGGGCCTCGCCCTTTCCACCGGCCCCGGACGTACCCTCCCAGCACGGCCCACAGCACAGCGACACCCCGGAACAGCAGGCTCCGGGCGAACCGAAAGCCCTCACCATGCCACGCGGGCGCTACTCGTTCCACGACACCCACGACCACACCCCCCTCGGCGAAGAACACTTCCACTGCGCCACCGGCCCCTCCGGCTGGCGCTACACCGCCCGGACCACCTCCCCGGACGGCCGGGACACCGGCTCCGTCGACCTGACCACCGACGCCCTGGGCCGCCCGGTACGACTGGAACTCCACGCCGGCGGCTGGCAGGTACGCGGCGCCGCGCTCGACGGCGTCACCTGGGTACGCACCGACCCCACGGGCGAGCACGCACGGGAGGGAAACGTCCCCGCCCACGCCTTCACCGGCGCGTCCCCGGCCTTTCTCGTCGCCACCGCCCGGCTGCTCCGGCTGGAGCCCGGCGCCCCGGCCACCCGCGTCCGACTCGTCGCGCTCACCTCCCCCGTGCTCGCGCCCCGCACCCTGGACCAGTCCTGGGCCCTGGTCGACAGGACAGCACACGCCACTGACAACGACCCCCTGATGGTGGAGGAGTACCAGGTCAGCGACGTGCAGACCGGCGAGCGCCACACCGTCCACCTGGCCGGCGACGTCGTCTTGGCGGCGCCCGGCATCGAGCTGGAGGACCTCGACACGCCGCCCTCGGCGTTCGGATGAATCCGCCACCCCGGCCACCGCTCGCCCCCGGCGGCCGGGCCACTTCCCTCGATGTGCGTCCGGCCCCGCTGACCTGCTAGTCTCCACTGCGCCCCGCAAACCCGGTTGACACCAGGTGTGTGGGGAGGTAGGTTTACACGGTTGTCACGGAGCTGGACATGCGCGTGACGGTCGGGTAGCTTCTACCCCTGGCTCCACCAAGATCCCCAAGACCCGAAGTCCTCGTACTTCGCGTCCGCGGAATCGGGCGGAGCAACCTCCGAATTACCTTTCGGACGAGCCGAAGCCGGATTTCACCGGCGGAAAGCGAATCTGCTAAGGTCGGAGACACCGGAAAGCGGAAACGCCGAAGGTGAAACCCCGATCCAACCGGGGGCCGGAAACGGAAAGCGGAAACGCAAAACGGATCTGGTAAGGTTGGAGACAACGAAGGGAAAGCCCGGAGGGGCCGGAAACGGCAACGAAGGAAGCTTCCGTTCCTTGAGAACTCAACAGCGTGCCAAAAGTCAACGCCAGATATGTTGATACCCCGTCCGCCGGGCCTGACGGCCTGGATGGATGAGGTTCCTTTGAAGAAAACACAGCGAGGACGCTGTGCACGGACCGGATTATTCCTCCGGCCCGTGCCGCTCTCGTGACTGTGTCACCGGGATAGCCCGGAAGCATTCACGGAGAGTTTGATCCTGGCTCAGGACGAACGCTGGCGGCGTGCTTAACACATGCAAGTCGAACGATGAAGCCCTTCGGGGTGGATTAGTGGCGAACGGGTGAGTAACACGTGGGCAATCTGCCCTGCACTCTGGGATAACTCCGGGAAACCGGGGCTAATACCGGATACGACCTTAGGGCGCATGCCCTGGGGTGGAAAGTTCCGGCGGTGCAGGATGAGCCCGCGGCCTATCAGCTTGTTGGTGGGGTAATGGCCTACCAAGGCGACGACGGGTAGCCGGCCTGAGAGGGCGACCGGCCACACTGGGACTGAGACACGGCCCAGACTCCTACGGGAGGCAGCAGTGGGGAATATTGCACAATGGGCGAAAGCCTGATGCAGCGACGCCGCGTGAGGGATGACGGCCTTCGGGTTGTAAACCTCTTTCAGCAGGGAAGAAGCGCAAGTGACGGTACCTGCAGAAGAAGCACCGGCTAACTACGTGCCAGCAGCCGCGGTAATACGTAGGGTGCGAGCGTTGTCCGGAATTATTGGGCGTAAAGAGCTCGTAGGCGGCTTGTCGCGTCGGATGTGAAAGCCCGGGGCTCAACCCCGGGTCTGCATTCGATACGGGCAGGCTAGAGTTCGGTAGGGGAGATCGGAATTCCTGGTGTAGCGGTGAAATGCGCAGATATCAGGAGGAACACCGGTGGCGAAGGCGGATCTCTGGGCCGATACTGACGCTGAGGAGCGAAAGCGTGGGGAGCGAACAGGATTAGATACCCTGGTAGTCCACGCCGTAAACGTTGGGAACTAGGTGTGGGCGACATTCCACGTTGTCCGTGCCGCAGCTAACGCATTAAGTTCCCCGCCTGGGGAGTACGGCCGCAAGGCTAAAACTCAAAGGAATTGACGGGGGCCCGCACAAGAGGCGGAGCATGTGGCTTAATTCGACGCAACGCGAAGAACCTTACCAAGGCTTGACATACACCGGAAAACCCTGGAGACGGGGGCCCCCTTGTGGTCGGTGTACAGGTGGTGCATGGCTGTCGTCAGCTCGTGTCGTGAGATGTTGGGTTAAGTCCCGCAACGAGCGCAACCCTTGTCCTGTGTTGCCAGCATGCCCTTCGGGGTGATGGGGACTCACGGGAGACTGCCGGGGTCAACTCGGAGGAAGGTGGGGACGACGTCAAGTCATCATGCCCCTTATGTCTTGGGCTGCACACGTGCTACAATGGCCGGTACAATGAGCTGCGATACCGTGAGGTGGAGCGAATCTCAAAAAGCCGGTCTCAGTTCGGATTGGGGTCTGCAACTCGACCCCATGAAGTCGGAGTCTCTAGTAATCGCAGATCAGCATTGCTGCGGTGAATACGTTCCCGGGCCTTGTACACACCGCCCGTCACGTCACGAAAGTCGGTAACACCCGAAGCCGGTGGCCCAACCCCTTGTGGGAGGGAGCTGTCGAAGGTGGGACTGGCGATTGGGACGAAGTCGTAACAAGGTAGCCGTACCGGAAGGTGCGGCTGGATCACCTCCTTTCTAAGGAGCACATAGCCGGATGCGAGCGAGTGTCTCGCACGGTTGCTCATGGGTGGAACGTTGACTATTCGGCATGGCCTTGTGATGGGCACTAGTACTGCTTCGGCGTGGAACGTGGTCCTTGAGCGGGGTGGTGTCGGGCACGCTGTTGGGTCCTGAGGGAACGATGAGTCCCCTCGGACATGGAGACCGGTCTCGCCGAAGGCGCCGTGAGGTGTTGGGTGTGGGGGATGGGTCGTTGCTTGAGAACTGCATAGTGGACGCGAGCATCTGTGGCCAAGTTTTTAAGGGCGCACGGTGGATGCCTTGGCACCAGGAACCGATGAAGGACGTGGGAGGCCGCGATAGGCCCCGGGGAGCTGTCAACCGAGCTGTGATCCGGGGGTGTCCGAATGGGGAAACCCGGCAGTCGTCATGGGCTGTCACCTACTGCTGAACACATAGGCAGTGTGGAGGGAACGCGGGGAAGTGAAACATCTCAGTACCCGCAGGAAGAGAAAACAACCGTGATTCCGGGAGTAGTGGCGAGCGAAACCGGATGAGGCCAAACCGTTTGTGTGTGATACCCGGCAGGGGTTGCGCAGGCGGGGTTGTGGGAGCTTTCTTGACCGGTCTGCCGGCCGGTCGGCGAGTTATAAACCGTTGGTGTAGGCGAAGGGCATGCGAAAGGCCCGGCGTAGAGGGTAAGACCCCCGTAGTCGAAACATCAGCGGCTTGCTTGAGAGCCACCCAAGTAGCACGGGGCCCGAGAAATCCCGTGTGAATCTGGCGGGACCACCCGCTAAGCCTAAATATTCCCTGGTGACCGATAGCGGATAGTACCGTGAGGGAATGGTGAAAAGTACCGCGGGAGCGGAGTGAAATAGTACCTGAAACCGTGTGCCTACAAGCCGTGGGAGCGTCGCCGTCAGGTTTTGCTTGGCGGTCGTGACTGCGTGCCTTTTGAAGAATGAGCCTGCGAGTTTGCGGTGCGTGGCGAGGTTAACCCGTGTGGGGTAGCCGTAGCGAAAGCGAGTCCGAACAGGGCGAGTCAGTCGCGCGCTCAAGACCCGAAGCGGAGTGATCTAGCCATGGGCAGGGTGAAGCGGAGGTAAGACTTCGTGGAGGCCCGAACCCACCAGGGTTGAAAACCTGGGGGATGACCTGTGGTTAGGGGTGAAAGGCCAATCAAACTCCGTGATAGCTGGTTCTCCCCGAAATGCATTTAGGTGCAGCGTCGTGTGTTTCTTGCCGGAGGTAGAGCACTGGATAGGCGATGGGCCCTACCGGGTTACTGACCTTAGCCAAACTCCGAATGCCGGTAAGTGAGAGCGCGGCAGTGAGACTGTGGGGGATAAGCTCCATGGTCGAGAGGGAAACAGCCCAGAGCATCGACTAAGGCCCCTAAGCGTGTGCTAAGTGGGAAAGGATGTGGAGTCGCAGAGACAACCAGGAGGTTGGCTTAGAAGCAGCCATCCTTGAAAGAGTGCGTAATAGCTCACTGGTCAAGTGATTCCGCGCCGACAATGTAGCGGGGCTCAAGTACACCGCCGAAGTCGTGTCACTCACACAATACCTCCAACGAGGGTGTGGGTGGGTAGGGGAGCGTCGTGTGCCGGGTGAAGCAGCGCCGGAAGGTAGTTGTGGACGGTTCACGAGTGAGAATGCAGGCATGAGTAGCGATACAAGAGTGGGAAACTCTTGCGCCGATTGACTAAGGGTTCCTGGGTCAAGCTGATCTGCCCAGGGTAAGTCGGGACCTAAGGCGAGGCCGACAGGCGTAGTCGATGGACAACCGGTTGATATTCCGGTACCCGTGGCAGTGCGCCAACGCTGAATCCTCGAATGCTAAGGCCGTGAAGCCGCCTCTGATCTCTTCGGAGTGAGGGGGAGTGGTGGAGCCGCCGGTCCAACGTGGTAGTAGGTGAGCGATGGGGTGACGCAGGAAGGTAGTCCAGCCCGGGCGGTGGTTGTCCCGGGGTAAGGGTGTAGGACGTCATGCAGGCAAATCCGTATGACACATAGTCTGAGACCTGATGCCGAGCCGATTGTGGTGAAGTGGATGATCCTATGCTGTCGAGAAAAGCCTCTAGTGAGTGCTGTTGCGGCCCGTACCCTAAACCGACTCAGGTGGTCAGGTAGAGAATACCGAGGCGTTCGGGTGAACTATGGTTAAGGAACTCGGCAAAATGCCCCCGTAACTTCGGGAGAAGGGGGGCCATTCCTGGTGATCCGTCGTGCACGGTGAGCTGGGGGTGGCCGCAGAGACCAGCGAGAAGCGACTGTTTACTAAAAACACAGGTCCGTGCGAAGCCGTAAGGCGATGTATACGGACTGACGCCTGCCCGGTGCTGGAACGTTAAGGGGACCGGTTAGCTCTGATTCGTCAGGGCGAAGCTGAGAACTTAAGCGCCAGTAAACGGCGGTGGTAACTATAACCATCCTAAGGTAGCGAAATTCCTTGTCGGGTAAGTTCCGACCTGCACGAATGGCGTAACGACTTCTCGACTGTCTCAACCATAGGCCCGGTGAAATTGCATTACGAGTAAAGATGCTCGTTTCGCGCAGCAGGACGGAAAGACCCCGGGACCTTTACTACAGTTTGATATTGGTGTTCGGTTCGGCTTGTGTAGGATAGGTGGGAGACTGTGAAGCTCAGGCGCCAGCTTGGGTGGAGTCGTTGTTGAAATACCACTCTGGTCGTGCTGGATGTCTAACCTGGGTCCGTGATCCGGATCAGGGACAGTGTCTGATGGGTAGTTTAACTGGGGCGGTTGCCTCCTAAAGGGTAACGGAGGCGCCCAAAGGTTCCCTCAGCCTGGTTGGCAATCAGGTGTTGAGTGTAAGTGCACAAGGGAGCTTGACTGTGAGACTGACGGGTCGAGCAGGAGCGAAAGCTGGGACTAGTGATCCGGCGGTGGCTTGTGGAAGCGCCGTCGCTCAACGGATAAAAGGTACCCCGGGGATAACAGGCTGATCTTCCCCAAGAGTCCATATCGACGGGATGGTTTGGCACCTCGATGTCGGCTCGTCGCATCCTGGGGCTGGAGTCGGTCCCAAGGGTTGGGCTGTTCGCCCATTAAAGCGGTACGCGAGCTGGGTTTAGAACGTCGTGAGACAGTTCGGTCCCTATCCGCTGTGCGCGTAGGAGTCTTGAGAAGGGCTGTCCCTAGTACGAGAGGACCGGGACGGACGGACCTCTGGTGTGCCAGTTGTTCTGCCAAGGGCATGGCTGGTTGGCTACGTTCGGGAGGGATAACCGCTGAAAGCATCTAAGCGGGAAGCCTGCTTCCCGATGAGGGCTCCCACCCACTTGATGGGGTAAGGCTCCCAGTAGACGACTGGGTTGATAGGCCGGATATGGAAGCCAGGTGACTGGTGGAGTTGACCGGTACTAATAGGCCGAGGGCTTGTCCATAGGTTGCTCGCGTCCACTGTGTAGGTTCTGAGGTAACGAACCGTCACAATCCCCGTGTAGGGTGTGTTGTGTGGTCTGGTTGTTTACTTCATAGTGTTTCGGTGGTTATAGCGTTAGGGAAACGCCCGGTTACATTCCGAACCCGGAAGCTAAGCCTTTCAGCGCCGATGGTACTGCGGGGGGGACCCCGTGGGAGAGTAGGACGCCGCCGAACAATTTGTGGGTCGTTGGCCCGTACCGTGTGTCATCCGGTACGGGCCAACGGCCTTTTCGCGTTAGTCCCAAAAGCTCCGAAGAAAAGAGGGCGGGGTCCGGGGAATCAGACGATTCCCCGGACCCCGCCCTCTTTCCGTATCAGCGAGTGGCGCCGTAGCCCTGGATGCCAGCCGCGCGGGCCAGTTCGATGTCGAGGCCCTCACGCCGGATGCGCTGGTCGATGTAGAGCAGCGTGGTCATGCCCGCCGTGAACGGCAGAGCGAGAGTCGTGCCGATGACGGCGCCGACGGCCGTGACGACGAGGTTGGGCCACGAGCCCACCGGCCCCGCGCTCAAGGCGATCGTGGTGAACGGGACCTGGAGCAACGCGGTGAGCAGGAAGACCAGGAGCCCGGACAGCAGCCCGATGCCGAAGATCCGCCACCACGAACCGCGTACCAGCCGGAACGAGCGGGTCAGCGCGGCGCGGACACCCTGCTTCTCCAGCATCAGCGTCGGCGCCGACAGGCTCAGGCTGACGGCCAGCCAGCACACGACGGCCGAGGCGATCGCACCGCCCAGCATGACCAGGGCGATCCCCGCCCCCACCGAACCGGTGTCCGCGACGATCGCCCCGGGCACGATGCCGATCCCCAGCCCCAACGCCGGGACCACCACGACCACCAGCAACAACCCGAGCAGACGGCCGAGTTGAGGCCGGGCGTCGCGCCACGTCTCGGCGAACGTCACCGGGCGCCCCAGCACCGACCGGCTCACCACCATGGTCAGCAGCGCGATGGCCAGCACCTGGCCGAGCATGCCCACGATCGAGGTGACCGCCGCCTGGGCGGTGAGCCGCCTGAGGGAGCGCAGCGCCTCACCCGGGTCGACGTACCGTCCCGCCGTGGTCAGCGAGTACGGGTTGGCGGTGTGGGCGAAGAACGCGCCGTTGACCGCCGTCGAGATCGCCTGCACGACCACCGAGACCGACAGCGAGACGCCGAGCGCGGTCCGCCAGTGCGCCCGTACCGCGGCGACCGCGCCTTCGAGCAGGTCACTGACGCTCAGCGGGCGCAGCGGTATGACGCCGGGCTTGGGCGCCGCGTAGTACGCCGGGTGGTGACCGTACGGGCCGGGCGGCGGCATCCCGGGCATCCCGGGGCCGTACGGCGGCCTGCCGCCCGGTCCGGGGCCCCACCCGTACGGGCCGGGCATCGGGTGCCGGGGCGGCGGGACCTGCTGGGGTGGAGCGGGCGGGACGGGGGGCTGAGCGGCGCCGGAAGCGGGCGTTCCGCCGGCGGTCGGCCAATGCGCCGGCGGAGGCTGCCGTTCGGACCAGTTCGGCGGTGGGGCACCCTCGGCCGCGGGACGCTCCGCTCCGCCCTCGGTCGGGGCGTCACCGTCGGCCGGGGGCCGACCGGGATCGGAGGGGGCGGGTCCGGGCGGATCCCAGCCCGGAGAGTTGTTCATCGGGACTCCTTCGTAACGGTGCGGCCGGGACGCGGCCGGTGGACCGGCCGGTCCGGGTCCGCGGTCATCGTGTCACGACCGCCCGTACCTCCCGCCGCCGCGCGAAGCCCGCCCCGCGCCCGGCTCCGCGCCCGGCCCGGAACGGTCGGTACGGCGGCGGCACCGGGCCACCACGACCGGCCGGCCTCGGACGAATTGCGCCGCGCCCGTTCAACGCCTCCGCTCCGCGGGGCAGACTGACGACATGGGTGATCAGTCCGTACAGCCTTTGGCCAAGGGCACGGGGTCCGGGACCCCGGAGCCGAAACCCGCTCTCCGCTGGGAAGAGCCTCCCGAAGGGCCCGTGCTGGTCCTCCTCGACCAGACCCGGCTCCCCGTCGAGGAGGTCGAACTGTTCTGTACGGACGTGCCCGCGCTCGTCCAGGCCATCCGTACCCTCGCCGTCCGCGGCGCGCCGCTGCTCGGGCTCGCCGGAGCGTACGGCGTCGCCCTGGCCGCCGCCCGTGGCTACGACGTCGGGCAGGCCGCCGACGAACTCGCCGGCGCCCGGCCCACCGCCGTCAACCTCTCCTACGGGGTGCGCCGCGCGCTGGCCGCGTACCGTACCGCGGTCACCGGCGGCGCCGACGACACGGGCGCGGCGGCGGCCACCCTCGCCGAGGCCCGCGCGCTGCACGCCGAGGACGCCAGGGCCAGCGAACGCATGGCCCGCAACGGCCTGGCGCTGCTGGACGAACTCGTCCCCGGCGGCGGCTACCGGGTGCTGACCCACTGCAACACCGGCGCCCTGGTCTCCGGCGGCGAGGGCACCGCCCTGGCCGTCGTCCTCGCCGCCCACCGCGGCGGACTCCTGCGCCGGCTGTGGGTGGACGAGACCCGGCCGCTGCTCCAGGGCGCCCGGCTGACCGCCTACGAGGCCGCCCGGGCCGGCGTCGCCCACACGTTGCTGCCGGACGGCGCGGCCGGGTCGCTCTTCGCGGCCGGCGAGGTCGACGCGGTGCTGATCGGCGCCGACCGGATCGCCGCGGACGGCTCGACCGCCAACAAGGTCGGCAGCTACCCGCTGGCCGTCCTCGCCCGGTACCACAACGTCCCCTTCGTCGTGGTCGCCCCCACCACCACGATCGACCTGGCCACCCCCGACGGCACCGCGATCGAGGTGGAGCAGCGCCCCGCGCAGGAGGTGACCGAGCTGACCGGACCGCGCCCCGGCCCGGACCGCGAGGGCGCCACCGGCATCCCCGTCGCGCCCCTGGGCACGCCGGCGTACAACCCGGCGTTCGACGTCACCCCGCCCGAACTGATCACCGCCGTGGTCACCGAGACCGGCGTGGCCTCCCCGGTCACCGGCTCCTCCATAGCCGCCCTGGCCGCCCGCCCCGGCCCCGTCCGCGCCCAGCCGTGACGGCCTCGACGGTCGTCATCCGCCGCCGATGACGACCGTCACCCGTCACCGATGACGACCGTCCCTTCCGTTCAGTGACGACTTTCGGTATCCACGGGCGCCGGTACCTGGAAGGATTGCCCCGTACGGCACCACGGCGGCCCACCGCGACCGGTGCTTGGCGGCCCGTCCCGGGCCGTCCGGCCCCGTCCCGGACCGCCGTGTGTCGACGCAGGTCAGTGACCTGAATCACCCTTGTCCATGTCGCGAATGCGAAAATGGGATGATGTCGATATGAAGGGACGCGTCCTCGTCGTCGACGACGACACCGCACTGGCCGAGATGCTCGGCATCGTCCTGCGTGGAGAAGGCTTCGAGCCGTCGTTCGTGGCGGACGGTGACAAGGCTCTGGCCGCCTTCCGGGAGACGAAGCCCGATCTCGTGCTGCTGGATTTGATGCTGCCCGGCCGGGACGGGATCGACGTCTGTCGGCAGATCCGGGCCGAGTCCGGGGTGCCGATCGTCATGCTCACCGCGAAGAGCGACACGGTCGACGTGGTGGTGGGCCTCGAATCCGGGGCCGACGACTACGTGATCAAGCCGTTCAAGCCGAAGGAGCTGGTGGCCCGGGTACGGGCACGGCTGCGGCGCGCCGAGGAGCCCACGCCGGAGCAGCTGGCCATCGGTGACCTCGTCATCGACGTGGCCGGCCACTCGGTCAAGCGGGACGGGCAGGCCATCGCCCTCACCCCGCTCGAATTCGACCTGCTGGTGGCGCTCGCCCGCAAACCGTGGCAGGTCTTCACCCGCGAGGTGCTGCTGGAACAGGTCTGGGGCTACCGGCACGCCGCCGACACCCGCCTGGTCAACGTGCACGTCCAGCGGCTGCGTTCCAAGGTCGAGAAGGACCCGGAGCGCCCGGAGATCGTGGTCACCGTCCGCGGCGTCGGCTACAAGGCCGGGCCGGGCTGAGCTGCCCATGGCGACGGGTCAGGGCGGCCCCGGCGTGCCGCGCCCCCGCCAGGGCGCCCGCCCGCCCGAGCCGGCGAACCATCGGCACCAGGGGGGACACCTGGAGTACGGGGAGTACGTGGAAGACGCGCAGTACGCGGCCGTCGGCGAGCGCACCGAGCGGCGCACCGGCGGCGGCACCCTCGCGCCGGAACGGGACGGCACCGGCACCGGTTCCCACCAGGCGGGCCGAGGCGGCACCGCCGGCCTCGGCGCGCTGCCGCTGTTGCGGCTGGTGGGGCGGGCCGCCCAGCGTCCCCTGCTGCCCGCCGCCCGGCTGTGGCGGCGCAACATCCAGCTGCGGGTGGTCGCCACCACGCTGCTGATGTCGCTCGGCGTGGTGCTGGTGCTCGGCCTCGTCGTCATAGGCCAGGTCCGCAACGGGCTGCTGGAGGCCAAGACCCGCGCCGCCCAGGGCCAGGCGCTCGGCGGATTCAACGTCGCCCAGGGGCTCGCGGCCGGCGAGAGCGACCCGCGCGGCCAGGGCGACACCGGCACCACCGGACCCTCCGGCACCGCCACCGGACGCGGCCAGACCGACCCCGGCACCTGGCTGACCACCCTCGTCCAGCAGCTCGCCAGCGGCGGCCAGGGCGTGTACTACGTCGTCGCCCTCAGCTCCGACGCCGACCAGCAGCTCTACCGCGGCGACAGCAGCCCCAGCACCCGCGGCCCGCGCGCCTCCGGCGACGTCCTCCCCGAGGAGAGCGTCCCCGCCGCGCTGCGCAACACCGTCGCCACCCAGTCCGGCGCCCACCAGCGCGACACCAGGATCATCCGCGAGGGCGACCCGGAAGGCCAGCCCGGCCTGGTCATCGGCAAGCGCCTCAACGACATCGGCGGCAAGGCGTACGAGCTGTACTACCTCTTCCCGTTCACCCAGGAGGAGAAGACCCTCAACCTGGTCGAGACCACCCTGGCCACCGCCGGCGTCTTCGTCGTCGTCCTGCTCGGCGCCATCGCCTGGCTGGTGGTACGGCAGGTGGTCACCCCGGTGCGGATGGCCGCGGGCATCTCCGAACGGCTCGCCGACGGCCTCCTCCAGGAACGGATGAAGGTCAGCGGCGAGGACGACATCGCTCGGCTGGGTGAATCGTTCAACAAGATGGCGCAGACCCTCCAGACGAAGATCCAGCAGCTGGAGGAGTTGTCCCGGATGCAGCGGCGCTTCGTCTCCGACGTCTCCCACGAACTGCGCACCCCGCTGACCACCGTGCGGATGGCCGCCGACGTCATCCACGACGCCCGCGGCGACTTCGACCCGGTCACCGCCCGCTCCGCCGAACTCCTCCAGAGCCAGATCGAACGCTTCGAGTCCCTCCTGGCCGACCTGCTGGAGATCAGCCGCTTCGACGCCGGAGCGGCGGCCCTCGACGCCGAGCCGATCGACCTGCGCGAAGTCGTCCACCGCGTCGTCGACGCCGCCGAACCCCTCGCCGAACGCAAGGGCAGCCGCATCGTCGTCCGCGGCGGCGAACAGCCCGTCATCGCCGAGGCGGACGCCCGCCGCGTCGAACGCGTGCTGCGCAACCTGGTCGTCAACGCCGTCGAACACGGCGAGGGACGGGACGTCGTGGTGCGCCTCGCCTCCGCCGCCGGTGCCGTCGCCGTGGCCGTACGGGACTACGGCGTCGGCCTCAAGCCCGGCGAGGCCACCCGGGTCTTCAACCGCTTCTGGCGCGCCGACCCGGCCCGCGCCCGGACCACCGGCGGCACCGGCCTGGGCCTGTCCATCGCGCTGGAGGACGCCCGGCTGCACGGCGGCTGGCTCCAGGCGTGGGGCGAGCCGGGCGGCGGTTCCCAGTTCCGGCTGACCCTGCCGCGTACCGCGGGCGAGTCGCTGCGCGGCTCCCCGATACCGCTGGAACCGGAGGACTCACGGCGCCGCAGGGCGGCCCGGAGCACGGCCCGGAGCACGAGCGGCGTGAACGGTACGACACCGGGCGCAGCGCGGGCGGGCGCGCCGGGCACGGAAGGCGCACCCGAGCAAGCTCCGGGGACCGCGACGGCGCGCGCCGCGCGGTCCGCGCTGCCCGACCTTCCGGTGCCCCCGGGGCGTACGCCCCCGCCGCCGGTCTCCGCCGGACCGGCCGCGTTGCCGGGCAGCGGATCGCGGGTGGTGGCACCACGCTCCCCCGAGCCCGCGGTGGCGTCCGCGGCCGTCGCCACAAGAGCGGCCGACGGGGAGGACACGTACCCCGCGCCGGGCGCGCGCCCGGCGCACAACCCGCGGAGCGCCCCCACCGGGGACGGCGACCAGCAGGAGCGGAAACAGGAGCAGGAGCGGGACCGCTGAGCGGCCCGGAGCGCGGCCCGGTGGGCCGGGGGAGGACAACCGGCATGCGGAACGTGCGCCGGCGCACGCTCACACGGACCGCGGCGCTGCTCGGCTGCGCCCTGGTGCTGGCCGGGTGCGCCTCGATGCCCGACAGCAGCGACGTCTCCAAGGTCGGCGGCGAACCCCGGGTGGACGCCGACCCCCAGGTCCGCGTCTTCGGGGTGCAGCCGCAGAAGAACGAGCAGCCACTGGCGATCGTCGGCGGCTTCCTGGAGGCGACCACCAGCGACGAGGCCGATTACCAGACCGCGCGGCGCTACCTGACCGGCCAGGCCACCGGCTGGAACCCGTTCGCCCGCACCACCGTCGTCTCCGGCGCCGGCTTCAGCCTCTCGCAGGGACGCGGCGGCCACAGCAGCGACGGCAGCACCGACGCCGACGCCACCGAAACCACCGTCAGCCTGACGGCCACCCAGGTCGCCGCCGTCGACAGCAAGCACTCCTACGCGCCCGTCCAGTCCACGTACCGCACCTCGTTCCACCTGGTGAAGGTGAACGGGGAGTGGCGGATCGACAGCCTGCCGGAAGGGCTGGTGCTCACCGACTCCGACTTCCAGCGCATCTACCGTTCCGTCAACATGTACTACTTCGCCCAGCCGGGCCCGGACGCCGACCGGTCGCGGGCGGCGGCCGACGTGCTGGTGGCCGACCCGGTGTACCTGCGGCGCCGGATAGACCCGGTGACCTCCACCGTCCAGGCGCTGCTGGGGGGCCCGAGCACATGGCTGCAGCCGGTGGTCTCCTCCGCGTTCCCGCCCGGGACCCGGCTCGCCGGACGCGACCAGAAGCTGACCCTCGACGACTCCGGCCGGCTGACCGTGCGGTTGAGCGGTCCGCTGAACCAGGTCGTCGTCCGGGACCGGTGCGAGCGGATGGCGGCGCAGATCCTGCACACGGTCCAGGACCAGACGTCGGCTCAGGTCTCCGCGGTGCAATTGAACCGCGCGGACGGCTCGTCGCTGTGCTCGCTCGGTCACGACCAGGCGCAGGTGTACGCCCCGTCCCGGGTCGCCGGGGACGGCTCGCAGCAGTTCTTCGTCGACACCGACCACCGGTTGGTGAGCGTCACCGACGGCGCCGACACCGCCCGCCCGGTGTCCGGCCCGTTCGGGGAGACGGCGACGGCGCGGCTGCGGTCGGTCGCCGTCTCGCGGGACGAGAAGACGGCGGCCGGGGTGCGTACCGACGGCAGGTCGCTGTGGGTGGCGCCGCTGTCCGCCGACGGCACCGAGCGCCAGGCGCTCACCAGCACGGACGCCGTCGTCGGCGCCAACCGCGGGCTGAGCGCGCCCAGTTGGGACGGGCTCGGCGACCTGTGGGTGGCCGACCGCGACCCCGGCCACCCCCGGCTGCTGATGTGGCACGACGGCACGACCACGGAGGTCACCGTGCCCAACCTCGCGGACGGCCGCATCAAGGCGCTGCGGGTGGCCGCGGACGGCGTGCGGATCGCGCTGCTGGTGAGCCACGGCGACCGCACCACGCTCCAGCTCGGCCGTGTGGAACGCTCCGGTACCGCCGCCCGTCCGGTGGTCTCGGTGACCGAACTGCGCACGGTCGCCCCGCAGTTGGAGGACGTGGAGGCGGCGTCCTGGGCGGGTGAGAGCCGCCTGGTCGTCGTCGGCCGCCCCTCCCGGGGGGTGCAGCAACTCCAGTACGTGGACACCGACGGCTCCGCCGCCTACACCCCGACCCTGCCCGGCATCAGCAAGGTGTCCGCGGTGGCCGCGTTCGAGGACCAGAAGCGTCCGCTGCTGATCGACACCACCGACGAGGGCATGTTCCGCCTCCCGCCGGACGCCGACTGGAAGCAGGTGTCACCGGACGGGACGGCCCCGGTGTACCCGGGGTGAGCGCCGAGTCGGCGCACCGGTCCCACCTATAGGGAAACCGCTGGTCGGACGGTGTCCCGCGGAGTTATCCACAGGGGCTGGCGGGCCGCGCCGATCCCGTGCAACATGATCCCCATGCGGGGCTGGTACCGGGAGATCACCGATCTGGTGCTGCCGGTCGACTGCGCCGGGTGCGGTCGGGCGCGCTGCACCCTGTGCGACGAATGCCGGGCGGGGCTGTACGGACCCGGCACCGTACGGCGGGTCCGGCCCGACCCGGTCCCGCCCGGGCTGCCCCCGGTCCACGCGGCCGGGGTGTACGAGGGCAGTACGCGCGCGGTGCTGCTGGCGCACAAGGAGCGTGGGGCGCTGCGGTTGGCGGAGCCGTTGGGGAGGGCGTTGGCGGAGGCGGTGCGAGGGGTGGTGGGGGCGGAGGGGAGGGTGGGGGAGGGGGCCCCCGGAGCGGCACCCGACCCCCTCTTCCTCGTCCCCGTCCCCTCCTCCCCCCGTTCCACCGCCGCCCGCGGCCACGATCCGCTGCGCCGGATCGCGCTGCGGGCCGCGCGTGAGCTGCGTCGGCACGGTGTCGGGGCGCAGGTCCTCCCGGTGCTGCGGCAGCGGCGGGCGGTGGCCGACCAGGCCGGGCTCACCGCGTCGCAGCGCCTGGCGAACCTGGCGGGGGCGCTGGGCGTGGTCAAGGGCGCCGAACGCCTGCTGACCTCGGGCTGGGTCGTCGTGGTGGACGACCTGCTGACCACCGGCGCCTCCGTGGTGGAGGCGGCGCGGGCGGTCAGGGAGGCGGGGGGCCGGGTGGTGGGCGCGGCGGTGGTCGCGGTGGCGGAGAAGACGTACGGGTGACGAGGGGCGCCGGTGCTTCACGTGAGCGCCGGCCGCGACCGCACCCCACGTCCGCGTGTCGCGGTAGGCCCTCTTCGGGTCTCACGCCCTCTTCGGGTCCGGGGGTGCCGAGGCGGGGTCGGCGGAGCTATGTTCGGTTGTGAGGAGTGTCAGGCGCTATGTCGGGAGTGATCGGCGATGCGGCTTTGGCGTCCGGAAGGGGCAGGTGTGCCGCCCATCGTGATGGCGGGCCCGGGGGCGCCGCCGGGGCATCCGCCGTGTGGTCCGGGCGTCGGTGGGGCCCGGAGGGACCGCTAGGGGCGTTCCGGAACGGGTCCGGCCCGGGGGCGGGGGCCTGTTCCCCGGTGGTCGTCGCGGGTCATGTCAACGGTCCGGGACGCCGCCCCTCGATCGGGTGGGGATTCCTCGATCGGGTGGGGTTTCAATCTCTCCCCGGGGGGAGGAGGTGGTGGAAGCCGCGACTCCGCCGCTTCGGCGATGCCTGGACTTCGCCGGGTGTTGGCGGGGTAGCTGTTTGACGCAGTGCCCGGCGGGACCGGTGCCCGCCGGCCTTAGCGCAAAGGATCGGTTCCGCTCGCGCGGGCCGGTCCGGGAACGGAGTTCTGCGTGGACATCGTCGTCAAGGGCCGCAAGACCGAAGTGCCCGAGCGGTTCCGCAAGCACGTGGCCGACAAGCTCAGCCTGGACAAGGTCCAGAAGTTCGACGGGAAGATCATCAGCCTGGACGTCGAACTCTCCAAGGAGCACAACCCCCGGCAGGCCGACCGTTCCGACCGGGTCGAGATCACGTTGCGTTCCCGGGGTCCGGTGATCCGGGCCGAGGCCGCGGCGGCCGACCCCTACGCGGCGCTGGACATGGCGACCAACAAGCTGGAAGCGCAGTTGCGCAAGCTCGCCGACAAGCGGCACGCGGCCCGTCGCGGTGGCAGGTCCGCGATGAGCGTCGCCGCCTTCACCGCCCCGCTGGCGGGCAACGGCGACGGGGCCGGCGCCGAGCCGGAGCCGGAGGGCGTCCCCACCACCCGGATGGGGCCGCTGGAGGTCAAGGGGGAAGGGCCGCTGGTGGTGCGCGAGAAGACGCACACCGCCTCCCCGATGACGCTCGACCAGGCGCTGTACGAGATGGAACTGGTCGGACACGACTTCTATCTCTTCGTCGACTCCGAAAGGAACCAGCCAAGTGTCGTCTACCGGCGGCACGGCTACGACTACGGCGTGATCTACCTCAAGGAGGACCCGGCGGCGCAGGAGGCCCCCACGGGTGCGGGCGGAGCGCTCCACCGGTGACCGACGCACCATGGCGCCCCCGGTTCGCCGGGGGCGCCGCCCGTTGGCCCGCGGGACCGTTCCGGCCGACGGAATCCGGCCTCCGTCCTGCGGGCATGGAATCATGGCTGGGGAGTCAACCGGGGTCCGGCGCTGCCCGGTTGGCGCCGCGCTGCGCTGTGCGGCTACGAGGTGCACTGGCCTGAGGGGGAGGGAACCGATGCCGGACGGCTTCGAGTCGGCGGCCGACGAGTACGAGGGCGGCCGGGACGCGGGCGAGCGGCGCAGGGAGCCCATCAGGGTCCTGGTCGTGGACGATCACGCGCTCTTCCGGCGCGGTCTGGAGATCGTGCTGGCCCAGGAGGAGGACATCGAGGTCGTCGGCGAGGCGGGCGACGGCGCGGAGGCCGTGGAGAAGGCGGCCGACCTGCTGCCCGACATCGTGCTGATGGACGTGCGGATGCCCCGGCGCGGCGGCATCGAGGCGTGCACCTCGATCAAGGAGGTCGCCCCCAGCGCCAAGATCATCATGCTGACCATAAGCGACGAGGAGGCCGACCTCTACGAGGCGATCAAGGCGGGCGCCACCGGCTACCTGCTCAAGGAGATCTCCACCGACGAGGTGTCCACCGCGATCCGGGCGGTGGCCGACGGCCAGTCGCAGATCAGCCCGTCGATGGCCTCCAAGCTGCTCACCGAGTTCAAGTCGATGATCCAGCGCACCGACGAGCGCCGCCTGGTGCCGGCGCCCCGGCTGACCGACCGCGAGCTGGAGGTCCTCAAGCTGGTGGCCACCGGGATGAACAACCGGGACATCGCCAAGGAACTCTTCATCAGCGAGAACACGGTCAAGAACCACGTGCGCAACATCCTGGAGAAGCTCCAGCTCCACTCCCGGATGGAGGCCGTGGTCTACGCGATGCGCGAGAAGATCCTCGAAATCCGCTGACCCCCGCCGCCACCGCGGCCCGGGGCGCCGGCCCCCACCGTCGGGCCCGGCCCCACGGCCTCGCGCTACCCCGCCGCCTCCCGCAGCTCCCTCTCCAGCGCGCCCGCCAGCCGCGCGTCGTCGAAGCGCTCCACCCGTACCGACTCGCACCCCACCCAGCGCGCCGCCTCCCACAGCGCCTCGGCGAGCGGACGCACCGCCTTCTCGCCGTCCACCGACACCTGCCGGGCGACCAGGGTGCGCCCTTCGCGGGCCGGATCGACGCGGCCGACCAGCCTGCCGCCGGCGAGCAGCGGCATGGCGAAGTAGCCGTGTATCCGCTCGGCCTTGGGGACGTACGCCTCCAGGCGGTGGGCGAAGCCGAAGACCCGTTCGGTGCGGGCGCGGTCCCACACCAGGGAGTCGAAGGGGGAGAGCAGCGTGGTGCGGTGGCGTCCGCGGGGCGGACGGGCCAGCGCCGCCGGGTCGGCCCAGGCGGGCCTGGCCCAGCCCTCGACGGCCACCGGGACCAGGCCGCTGTCCGGGAGCACGGCGTCCACCTGCTCGCCCTTGAGGCGGTGGTAGTCGGCCAGGTCGGCGCGGGTGGCCACGCCGAGGGAGCGCCCGGCGAGGGCGACGAGCCGGCGTATGCACTCGGTGTCGGTGAGGTCGTCGTGGAGCAGGTGGTCCGGGATCGCGCGTTCGGCCAGGTCGTAGACGCGTTTCCAGCCGCGCCGCTCGGTGCAGACCACGTCACCGGTGTCCAGCAGCAGCTCCACGGCGATCTTCGTCTGCGACCAGTCCCACCACGGGCCGCCGTTCTTCGCGCCGCCCAACTCCGTTGCGGTGAGCGGGCCTTCGGCGGCCAGCCGGTCGAGGACCGCGGCGCGGGAGCGCTCGGAGTCCTCCAGAGTGTGCCAGCGGTAGCCCTTGGCGCGCCGGGCCCGGCGGCGGAACGCGAAGTGCGGCCACTCCTCGACGGGCAGCACGCAGGCGGCGTGCGACCAGTACTCGAAGGCGTGGCCGCCGCCCCAGTAGGCCCGTTCCACCGCTTCCCGGCCCACCGCGCCGAGGCGTGCGTAGGGGACCAGTTCGTGCGAGCGGGCCAGCACCGAGATGGTGTCGAGCTGCACGGCGCCGAGGTGGCGCAGCACGCCGCGTACCCCGCCGCGCCGGTCGGGGGCGCCGAGCAGCCCCTGGGCGCGCAGGGCGATCCTGCGGGCGTCGTCGGCGGACAGGGTGACCTCGGGCGGCGGGTTCGTCATGTCGATCAGCGTAGGAGCCGCCACTGACAGCCCCGTCACCCCCGCGGCGACGGCTCGTACGGTGTCGCGCCCTCGCGGGCCAGGCCCCAGTCGGAGGGGAGTAGCGAGCCGATCCACACGTCGCGGCGGGCGCCGCCCTGGACGTCGCGGGCGCGCAGGGTGCCCTCCATGTGGAAGCCGGTGCTGAGGGCGACCGCCCGGGAGCCGTCGTTGCCGACGTCGGCGTACCACTCCAGGCGTTCCACGCCGAGGTCGGTGAAGGCCCAGCGGCACACGGCGCGGGCGGCTTCGGCGGTGTAGCCGCGACCGCGGTGTTCCTTGGCGGTCCAGTAGCCCAGTTCCGCCTGGTGGCGCGGGGTGTGCAGCTCGGCGAGGCGTATCAGGGACATGACGCCCACCAGGGCGCCGTCGTCCTTGGCGAGCACGGCGAAGGTGTAGGCGGTGTCGTCGCGCCAGCCGGCCGCGGAGTCCTCGCAGGCGAACGCCTCGGCGCGGGCGCGGGTGTAGGGGGAGGGCACCGTGGTCCAGCGCGGGATCTCCGGATCCTGGCAGGCGGCGTGGACGGCGGCGGCGTCGCCCGGCTCCGGTGCCCGCAGCAGCAGGCGTTCGGTGGTCAGCGAAACGGGTTCCATCCACGGAGTATGGCGTTGCCCGGTGGCGGGGGGCACACCGTTTTCCCGGCCTGCGCGCCCGTGGGCGCCGGCCCGCCGGTGCCCCCTTTATGTACGTTTTCCGTCACCGCCCGGGGTGACAGCACGCCGGTCCTACGGCGGACCTCCCGACCCGCTGGTGTCCTCGCTTACGATGGCCGTTGCAGCGGGCCCTACAAGGACGTCCCCGGCGGGTCTCCCACCGGGGAGAGGGAACCACCCGCTGTGCCCAGCGCGAGAGTAACGTGCCAGGCCCGACCGGCAAGGAGCCAGCCTACGTGTCCGTCTTCGGCAAGATCCTGCGCGCAGGTGAGGGAAAGATCCTGCGCAAGCTGCACCGCATCGCGGACCAGGTCAATTCCATCGAAGAGGACTTCGTCAACCTGACGGATGCCGAGCTGCGGGGCCTCACCGACGAGTACAAGCAGCGTTACGCCGACGGCGAGAGCCTGGACGACCTGCTGCCCGAGGCGTTCGCCACGGTGCGCGAGGCGGCCAAGCGCGTGCTCGGCCAGCGCCACTACGACGTCCAGCTGATGGGCGGCGCCGCGCTGCACCTGGGGTACGTGGCCGAGATGCGCACCGGTGAGGGCAAGACGCTGGTGGGTACGTTGCCGGCGTATCTGAACGCGCTCTCCGACAAGGGCGTGCACCTGATCACCGTCAACGACTACCTGGCCGAGCGTGACTCGGAGTGGATGGGCCGGGTGCACCGCTTCCTGGGCCTGTCGGTGGGGTGCATCCTGGCGAACATGACCCCGGCCGAGCGCCGGGAGCAGTACGCCTGTGACGTCACGTACGGCACCAACAACGAGTTCGGCTTCGACTACCTGCGTGACAACATGGCGTGGTCGAAGGAGGAGTTGGTGCAGCGCGGCCACAACTTCGCGATCGTGGACGAGGTCGACTCGATCCTCATCGACGAGGCCCGTACCCCGCTGATCATCTCCGGCCCGGCCGACCAGGCCACCAAGTGGTACAGCGACTTCGCCAAGCTGGTGCTGCGCCTCAAGCTCGACCGCGACTACGAGGTGGACGAGAAGAAGCGCACGGTCGGCGTGCTGGAGGAGGGCGTCTCCCGGGTCGAGGACTGGCTGGGCATCGACAACCTCTACGAGTCGGTCAACACGCCGCTGGTCGGTTTCCTCAACAACGCGATCAAGGCCAAGGAGCTGTACAAGCGCGACAAGGACTACGTCGTCATGGACGGCGAGGTCATGATCGTGGACGAGCACACCGGCCGTATCCTCGCCGGCCGCCGCTACAACGAGGGCATGCACCAGGCGATCGAGGCGAAGGAGGGGGTGGAGATCCAGAACGAGAACCAGACGCTGGCCACCATCACCCTCCAGAACTTCTTCCGGCTGTACGACAAGTTGTCCGGGATGACCGGTACGGCGCTGACCGAGGCCGCCGAGTTCTACCAGATCTACAAGCTGGGCGTGGTGCCGATCCCGACCCACCGCTCGGTGCAGCGGCTGGACCGGCCGGACCTGATCTACCGCACCGAGGAGGCGAAGTTCGCGGCGGTCGTCGAGGACATCGCCGAGAAGCACGCCAAGGGCCAGCCGGTGCTGGTGGGCACCACCTCGGTGGAGAAGTCCGAGTACCTCTCGCAGCAGCTCGCCAAGCGCGGCGTGCCGCACGAGGTGCTCAACGCCAAGCAGCACGACCGGGAGGCGACGATCGTCGCCCAGGCCGGCCGCAAGGGTGCGGTGACGGTGGCCACCAACATGGCCGGCCGCGGCACCGACATCAAGCTCGGCGGCAACCCGGACGACCTCGCCGAGGCCGAGCTGCGGCAGCGCGGTCTGGACCCGGTGGAGCACGTCGAGGAGTGGGCGGCGGCGCTGCCGGAGGCGCTGGAGCGCGCCGAGGCGGCGGTCAAGGCCGAGTTCGAGGAGGTCAAGGAGCTCGGCGGGCTGTACGTGCTGGGTACCGAGCGCCACGAGTCGCGGCGTATCGACAACCAGCTGCGCGGCCGTTCCGGCCGTCAGGGCGACCCCGGCGAGTCGCGGTTCTACCTCTCGCTCGGTGACGACCTGATGCGGCTGTTCAAGGCCCAGATGGTCGAGCGCGTCATGGCCATGGCCAACGTGCCGGACGACGTGCCGATCGAGAACAAGATGGTCACCCGGGCGATCGCCTCCGCCCAGTCGCAGGTCGAGCAGCAGAACTTCGAGATCCGCAAGAACGTCCTCAAGTACGACGAGGTCCTCAACCGGCAGCGCGAGGTCATCTACGGTGAGCGCCGCCGGGTGCTGGAGGGCGAGGACCTGCGTGAGCAGATCGTCCACTTCATGGACGACACCATCGACGACTACGTCAAGGCGGAGACCTCCGAGGGGTTCGCGGAGGAGTGGGACCTGGAGAAGCTGTGGAGCGCCTTCGCCCAGCTGTACCCGGTCAAGGTCACCGTCGAGGACGTCGAGGAGGAGGCCGGGGACCGGGCCGGGGTCACCGCCGACCTCATCGCCGAGATGATCAAGGAAGACATCCACGAGCAGTACAAGCTCCGTGAGGAGCAGCTCGGTTCGGACATCATGCGTGAGCTGGAGCGCCGCGTGGTGCTGTCGGTGCTGGACCGCAAGTGGCGTGAGCACCTGTACGAGATGGACTACCTCCAGGAGGGCATCGGCCTGCGGGCCATGGCGCAGCGCGACCCGCTGGTGGAGTACCAGCGTGAGGGCTTCGACATGTTCAACGCGATGATGGACGGCATCAAGGAGGAGTCCGTCGGCTACCTGTTCAACCTGGAGGTCCAGGTGGAGCAGCAGGTCGAGGAGGTTCCGGTGGCGGCCGACGAGGTGCCGGCGCAGGGTGGCCAGGAGGCGGTGCCGGTGGGCGCCCCGCGGCCGGAGATCCGCGCCAAGGGCCTGGAGGCCCCGCAGCGCCCGGACCGGCTGCACTTCTCCGCGCCCAAGGTGGACGGTGAGGGCGACATCGTGGAGGGCGACTTCACCAGCGAGCCCGCCGCCGGCGAGGAGGGCGACGGGCTGACCCGCGCCGAGCGCCGCAAGCAGCAGAAGGGCGGCCGGCGCCGCAAGAAGTAGCGCCCCGCCGACCGAGGCCACCTCTGCCGGGCCGGTTCCGCATCGCGGGGCCGGCCTTCGGCGTTTCGCGGGGGCCGTCGCGCTCACCGCCACGAGGGGCCCGCGAAGTCCACGGCGGTGCACCGCCAGCGCTGGTCGGCGCCGCGTTCCAGGCGGAAGGCGAGGGCGCGTACGGCGGGGCCGGAGGCGACGGTGGCGAAGACCTCCAGCGCGCCGGGGCGGGCCGGGCGGCAGCCGCAGCGGCGGACGACGGGGGCGGGGTGGCCGGCCGGTGGCCGGAGCACGCCGCGGGCGGCGAGGTCCCACAGCCGGTCGTAGGTGTCGGCGCCGCCGGTGTGGCTGAGCAGCCAGCTGGCCGGGCGCCGCCCGCTGAGCACTTCGACGAGGCGGTCGGCGAACCAGCGGGGCGCGCCGGGCACGGGGCCGGCCCGGCGTGCCGTGGCGGGGCGGCGGGGGTCGGTGCGGGACGGCGGCGCGGTGGTGCCCGTCCGCCGGGTCGGGACGGTGCGGGTCGTGGTGGCGGTGTTCATGCGGGTCCCCGTTCCACGGGCCCGGCGGATACGGCCGGGCGGTAGCTCTGCGTGGTCGAGAGCCTTCCTACGACCGCGTACGGTGACCGGCAAGGGGTGGAACTCCGCCGCCGAAGGGCCCCGAAAGTTCACCTATCAGGGTGAACGGGAGGGTGTTCGCGCAGGCCAGAGCGGACGAACGGACGGTGATGCTCTGTCCAGGGGCGGTCCTCGATGCACCGGAACGGAGGACACCCGGCGTCCCGGCGCGACGCCCGCCGGCGCCACCGTGAGTCCTCGATGCACCGGAACGGAGGACACCCGGCGTCCCGGCGCGACGCCCGCCGGCGCCACCGTGAGCACGACCACCCGCCACCGGGCTGACCGGCGGCGCCGGCGCGACCGTATGCTGAGCGCAGCTGTCAGTGCACAGCGTTCCCCACCGGCCCTTCACGGAGCGGCAGCGATGCGCGTCTACATCCCCACGACCCTGCCAGGACTGGCCGAGGCCCACAAGGCGGGCGAGCTGGGCCCCGCCCCGCTGGACGCCTACGCGGTCACCCCGGCGCTGCGCGAGTGGTACGTCTCCGACGACATCGAGGAACTGGAGTACGCGGCGCTCACCCGGGCCGCCCAGGGCTCCCTGCGGCTGATCGCGCTCGACCCCACGGCCGTGCCGCGCCGGGTCGTGGTCGCCGTGGACGTCGCCGACGCCGCCGTCTCCTACGACCCCGACCGCGGCCTGGACCCGCAGGCGCTCGGCGCGGTGCGCATCGCCCGGCCGGTGCCGCTGGCCAAGGCCGCCGCGGTGCACGTGGACGCCGACGACGCCCGCGAGGACGTGGCCGCCGCCGCCGCGGTGATCGGCGCCGCCGACACCGGGGACGAGGACGCCCGGTTCACCGTGGACGGCGCCGAGGACCACGAGCTGCTGTGGTTCGCCACCCAGGAGATCCCCGCCCTGATCGGCTGAGCCGGCCGCCCCCGGCGCGTTGTCACACCCCTCGGTTACCGTCTTGACCCATGGGGACGTCCACGCCGCACATCGTCTGGGACTGGAACGGCACGCTCTTCCACGACATCGACGCCGTGCTGAGCGCGACCAACGCCGCCTTCGCCGAGGTCGGGCTGGCGCCGCTGTCCCTGGCGCGCTACCGCGACACCTACCGCATACCGATCCAGCACTTCTACGCCGAGTTGATCGGCCGCATGCCCACCGACGCCGAGTGGCGGCGGATGGACGGCGCCTTCCACCGCCACTACACCGAGCACCGCGCCGGCTGCCGGCTCACCGAGGGCGCCGAGACGCTGCTGCACACCTGGCAGGGGTCGGGCGGCAGCCAGTCGCTGCTGTCGATGTACGGCCACGAGGACCTGGTGCCGCTGGTGCGCCGGTTCGGCATCGAGCGGCGCTTCGTGAGGGTGCAGGGGCGCACCGGCCCCTCCGGCGGCAGCAAGGCCGAGCACATGGAGCGCCATCTGGCCGCCCTGGACGGGATACGCCCGCGGCACACCGTGGTCATCGGCGACGCGCTGGACGACGCCCTGGCCGCCGCCCACGTGGGCGCCCACGCCGTGCTCTACACCGGAGGCTCGCACAGCCGGGCCGCGCTGGCGGCGGCCGGGGTGCCGGTGGTCGACACCCTCGCCGAGGCCGTGGAGACCGCCGGACGGCTGGCCGGCTGAGTACCGGGGCGCGTGTCGGGGGCGCACGGAGGCATGTCACCGGGTGCGCCTGCCCCGCGCTCTGTCCAAAGTGGAAGTATCGCAGTGTGTCCTTGTACACAAAAGGTCCCTGACAGGTTTGGGGCCCCAAGCGATAGCCTTGGCCTCGTGATCAGCGCGATAGCGAGCGGGGGCGACGACGCCTCCGGCCCGGGAGCACCTGCCCGGGACCTGACGCCTCCGGTGCGGTGGCCGCACCGGGACCGCGCCGATCGTCACATCCGGGTCACATGCCACCGGATCAACCCGGATCCCCACCGTCGAGGCATAACGTCGACTCCGAACGGCAATCCCGCGCCGGGCCGACGTGACCTCACCACACCCGTTCACGTCACGCAACGGCGCGCGACAGGAGTCAGAGGACATGCAGACCAAGCTGGACGAAGCCAAGGCCGAGCTGCTCACCCGAGCGGCCCGGGTAGCTGAGAACAGCCCGGCGGGGGGACAACCTGGCCAGGGCCTCGACACCACCGAGGCCGTCCAGACGTTCCTCCACCGCTACTACCTGCACACCGCGCCCGAGGACCTCCTCGACCGCGACCCGGTCGACGTCTACGGCGCCGCCCTGTCCCACTACCGGCTGGCCGAATCCCGCCCCCAGGGCACCGCCAACGTGCGGGTGCACACGCCCACCGTGGAGGAGAACGGCTGGACGTGCAGCCACACCGTCGTCGAGGTGGTCACCGACGACATGCCGTTCCTGGTGGACTCGGTCACCAACGAGCTGTCCCGCCAGGACCGCGCCATCCACGTGGTCATCCACCCCCAGGTCGTCGTCCGGCGTGACGTCGCCGGCAAGCTGCTGGAGATCCTCGGCACCGGCAACCTGGTCGAGGCGGCCCACGCCGGGCTGCCCGGCGCCGAGCTGCCGCACGACGCGCTGATCGAGTCGTGGATCCACGTCGAGGTGGACCGCGAGACCGACCGCGCCGACCTCAAGCAGATCACCACCGACCTGCGCCGCGTCCTCAACGACGTGCGCGAGTCCGTCGAGGACTGGACGAAGATGCGCGACGCCGCGCTGCGCATCGCCGACGAGCTGGCCGCCACCCCGCCGCCGCTGCCCGAGCAGGAGGTCGGCGAGGCGTGGGAGCTGCTGCGCTGGCTCGCCGACGACCACTTCACCTTCCTCGGCTACCGCGAGTACAAGCTGGCCACCGAGCCGGGCCCGGACGGCGGCCCCGAGGACGTGCTGGTCGCCGTCCCCGGCACCGGTCTGGGCATCCTGCGCGCCGACCCCACCCACCGCGACCACGACGGCACCCACCCGGTCTCCGGCGCCTTCCACCGGCTGCCGCAGGACGCCCGCGCCAAGGCCCGCGAGCACAAGCTGCTCATCCTCACCAAGGCCAACAGCCGCGCCACCGTCCACCGCCCGTCCTACCTGGACTACGTCGGCGTCAAGATGTTCGACGCCGACGGCAACGTCACCGGCGAGCGCCGCTTCCTCGGCCTGTTCTCGTCCGCCGCCTACACCGAGTCGGTCACCCGGGTGCCGGTCATCCGCCGCAAGGTGCAGGAGGTGCTCTCCGGCGCCGGCTTCTCGCCGGACAGCCACGACGGCCGCGACCTGCTCCAGATCCTGGAGACCTACCCGCGCGACGAGCTCTTCCAGACCGGCGCCGACGAACTGCGCCCCATCGTCACCAGCGTCCTGTACCTCCAGGAGCGCCGCCGGCTGCGGCTCTTCCTGCGCCAGGACGAGTACCGGCGCTACTACTCCGCCCTGATCTACCTGCCGCGGGACCGCTACACCACCGCCGTCCGGCTGCGGCTCACCGAGATCCTCATGGAGGAACTGGGCGGCAGCACCGTCGACTTCACCGCCTGGAACACCGAATCGGTCCTGTCCCGGCTGCACTTCGTGGTCCGCGTCCCCACCGGCGCCACCACCCCGGAGCTGACCGACGCCGAGATCGACCGCATCGAGACCCGGCTGGTGGAGGCGGCCCGCTCGTGGGACGACGGCTTCGCCGACGCGCTGGGCGCCGAATGCGGCGAGGAGCGCGCCGCCGAACTCTCCCGCCGCTACGCGCACGCCTTCCCCGAGGGGTACAAGGCCGACTTCCCGCCGCGCACCGCGGTCGCCGACCTCACCCACATCGAGCGGCTGCGCCCCGAGGACGACTTCACCCTCAGCCTCTACGAGCCGGTCGCCGCCTCCCCGGGCGAGCGCCGCTTCAAGATCTACCGCACCGGTGCCCCGGTCTCCCTCACCGCCGTCCTGCCGGTGCTCCAGCACCTCGGCGTCGAGGTGGTCGACGAGCGCCCCTACGAGCTGAAGCGGGCCGACTCCAGCCGGGCGTGGATCTACGACTTCGGGCTGCGCATCGACCGCTCGGCCGGCGACCTCGGCGACGACGCCCGCGAGCGCTTCCAGGACACCTTCGCTGCGGTGTGGACCGGGCAGGCCGAGAACGACGGCTTCAACTCCCTGGTGCTGCGCGCCGGTCTGACGTGGCGTCAGGCGATGGTGCTGCGCGCCTACGCCAAGTACCTGCGGCAGGCGGGCGCCACCTTCAGCCAGGACTACATGGAGGACACCCTCCGCACCAACGTCCACACCACCCGGCTGCTGGTCAACCTCTTCGAGGCGCGGCTCTCCCCGGAGCACCGGCGGGCCGGCAGCGAGCTGACCGACGGGCTCCTCGAAGAGCTCGACGGCGCCCTGGACCAGGTGGCCTCGCTCGACGAGGACCGCATCCTGCGCTCCTTCCTCACCCTGATCAAGGCGACGCTGCGCACCAACTACTTCCAGCGCGACGCCGAGGGCCGCCCGCACCCGTACGTGTCGATGAAGTTCGACCCGCAGGCCATCCCGGAGCTGCCCGCGCCGCGCCCGGCGTACGAGATCTGGGTCTACTCGCCGCGCGTGGAGGGCGTCCACCTGCGGTTCGGCAAGGTCGCCCGCGGCGGTCTGCGCTGGTCGGACCGGCGGGAGGACTTCCGCACCGAGGTCCTCGGCCTGGTCAAGGCGCAGATGGTCAAGAACACGGTGATCGTGCCGGTGGGCGCCAAGGGCGGCTTCGTCGGCAAGCGCCTGCCCGACCCGGCGGCCGACCGGGACGCGTGGCTGGCCGAGGGCATCGCCTGCTACAAGACGTTCATCTCCGGCCTGCTCGACATCACCGACAACCTCGTCGGCGGCGACGTCGTACCGCCCAAGGACGTGGTCCGCCACGACGGCGACGACACCTACCTGGTGGTCGCCGCCGACAAGGGCACCGCCTCCTTCTCCGACATCGCCAACGAGGTCGCCGAGTCCTACGGCTTCTGGCTCGGCGACGCCTTCGCCTCCGGCGGCTCGGTCGGCTACGACCACAAGAAGATGGGCATCACGGCCAAGGGCGCCTGGGAGTCGGTCAAGCGCCACTTCCGCGAGATGGGCCACGACACCCAGAGCGAGGAGTTCACCGTCGTCGGCATCGGCGACATGTCCGGCGACGTCTTCGGCAACGGGATGCTGCTGTCGGAGCACATCCGCCTGGTCGCCGCCTTCGACCACCGCCACATCTTCCTCGACCCCGACCCGGACGCGGCGGCCTCCTACGCCGAGCGGCGCCGCATGTTCGAGCTGCCGCGCAGCAGCTGGGCCGACTACGACACCTCGCTGATCTCGGCGGGCGGCGGCGTCCACCCCCGCTCCGCCAAGTCGATCACCATCACCCCGCAGGTCCGCAAGGCGCTCGGCATCGAGGGGAGGGCGACGAAGATGACGCCCGCCGAGCTGATGAAGGCGATCCTCAAGGCCCCGGTCGACCTGCTGTGGAACGGCGGCATCGGCACCTACGTCAAGGCGTCCACCGAGTCCCACGCCGACGTCGGCGACAAGGCCAACGACGCGATCCGGGTGGACGGCAGCGAGCTGCGGGTCAAGGTCGTCGGCGAGGGCGGCAACCTGGGCCTGACCCAGCTCGGCCGCATCGAGTTCGCCCGCAGCGGCGGCCCCGACGGCACCGGCGGCCGGATCAACACCGACGCCATCGACAACTCGGCCGGCGTGGACGCCTCCGACCACGAGGTCAACATCAAGATCCTGCTCAACTCGGTGGTGGCCGACGGCGACCTCACCGTCAAGCAGCGCAACACGCTGCTCGCCGAGATGACCGACGAGGTCGGCGCGCTGGTGCTGCGCAACAACTACGCGCAGAACGTGGCGCTGGCCAACTCCATGGCCGAGGCGCACAGCCTCCTGCCGGCCCAGCAGCGGTACATCCGCCGGATGGTGCGCGAGGGCAAGCTCGACCGGGCGCTGGAGTTCCTCCCCGCCGACCGGCAGATCCGCGAACGGCTCGGCGCCGGCCAGGGACTCACCCAGCCGGAGACCTCGGTGCTCCTCGCCTACACCAAGATCACCGCCGCCGAGGAGGTGCTCGCCACCGAGCTCCCCGACGACCCCTACCTGCGCGGCCTGCTGCACGCCTACTTCCCGCACGCGCTGCGCGAGAAGTTCGAGACCCAGGTCGACGGCCACGCGCTGCGCCGCGAGATCATCACCACGGTGCTGGTCAACGACACCGTCAACTCCGGCGGCACCACCTTCCTGCACCGGCTGCGGGAGGAGACCGGCGCCTCCACCGAGGAGATCGTCCGCGCCCACACCGCGGCCCGCGCCATCTTCGGCCTCGGCCGGATCTGGGACGAGGTCGAGGCGCTGGACAACGTGGTGGACGCCGCCGTGCTCACCCGCGTCCGGCTGCACTCCCGCCGCCTGGTCGAACGCGGCACCCGCTGGCTGCTCAACAACCGCCCGCAGCCGCTGGCCATCGCCGAGACCATCGACTTCTTCGGCGAGGGCGTCGCCGCGGTCTGGGCCCAGCTGCCCAAGCTGCTGCGCGGCGCCGACCAGGCGTGGTACCAGCAGATCCACGACGAGCTGACCGGAGCCGGGGTCCCCGAGGAGCTGGCCAACCGGGTCGCCGGGTTCTCCTCGGCCTTCCCGACGCTGGACATCGTCGCGGTGGCCGACCGCACCCGCAAGGACCCGCTGGAGGTCGCCGAGATCTACTACGACCTCGCCGACCGGCTGCGCATCACCCAGCTGCTGGACCGCATCATCGAGCTGCCGCGCGCCGACCGCTGGCAGTCGATGGCCCGCGCGGCGATCCGCGAGGACCTGTTCGCCGCGCACGCCGCCCTCACCCAGGACGTGCTCTCCGCCGGTGACGGCTCCGGATCGCCCGAGCAGCGGTTCGCCGCCTGGGAGGGGAAGAACGCCGCCCTGCTCGGCCGCGCCCGCACCACCCTCGACGAGATCCAGGGGTCGGAATCGTTCGACCTGGCCAATCTGTCGGTGGCGATGCGGACCATGCGCACCCTGCTGAGGTCGCACAGCTGATCCACGTCGGCCCGCACGGGCCGCACCCCTTCCAGGGTGCGGCCCGTGCGGCGTTCCCGCCCCGCCTCACCGGCCGGGCGGCACCGCCAGCCGCACCAGCCGTTCCCCGGTCACCGGCGAGACGGCGACCGTACGGCCGCCGGACGGCACCGGCTGCCCGCGGTCCAGCAGCGCCCACCGGGCGTGGTACCGGGCGGCCACCAGGTGCTGGACGCCGGCCGAGGCGTGCCGGGAGAAGTAGACCCGCACGTCGTGCGCGCGCCGGTTGCGCACCGCCACCGGCAGCGACGGATCCGGCCAGGCGCCGGAGACCAGGAAGGCGCCGTAGGCGGGGAGCACATGGGTGGCCCGGTAGTCGTTGCTGAGCACCACCTCGCCGGGGCGGATGTGCCGCGCCGCCCACCCGTACTCCGGCCACGTCACCAGGTGCTGCAACGGCGGCAGCGGGACGATCGAGCCGAGCTGCACCACCAGTCCGACACCGGCCGCCGCCCCGGCCACCCAGGCCGTCACGGTGCGCCGGGTCCGCCACGGCCGCCGGGCGGTCACCTCGACCGCCAGCGCGAACTGCGGCGGCACCAGCAGCAGCCCGAAGATCCGCCCGTAGGTGTACCGGCCGCTGAACCAGCCGTAGGCCGCGATCGCCACGTCGGCGGCGAAGAGCAGCACCAGCGGGTCGAGCCGGTGCCGGCGCCACCGGGCGGCCAGCGCCGGCAGCCCCACCACGCCCAGCCCGTACCAGGTCAGCAGCCGCCGCCCGTAGAGCTGCTTGTGGAACTTGTCGACCGTGGTGTCCCCGGCCAGCGCGAAGACGTCGTAGTACGGCCACAGCACGGCGACCGCCACCGCCACGGTCACCGTGACCGCCCACCGCGCCAGCGCCGCCCGGTCCCACCGGTGCTGCCACCCGGCCACCAGCGCGGCGATGCCGGCCGCCGCGCCGATCGAGGTGATCGGGTGGATCAGCAGGATCAGCGCGGTCAGCACCCCGATCGCCGCGTGGGTGCCGAAACCGCGCCGGGCCCGCGCCGCCCGGGCCGTCAACGCCCAGGTCAGCAACGTCAGTCCGAACGCGAAGGTGGACGGGAAGGTGAGGTTGCGGGTGAGCGCGCCGGGGTTGAGGAACCCGCTCCACGCGGCCGGCCGGACCCCCCACAGCAGCATCATCGCGGCGAGCGCGGCCACCGGCGTCCAGCGGCGCCGGCTCAGCGTACGGGCGAACGCCGCCACCCCGGCCGCCAGCACCGCCGCGTTGACCGCGCCCCAGCCGCGCAGCACCTCCCGCCCGGCGAGCCCGGTGGCGCGCGCCAGCAGCCCGAGGGCGACGATCAGCGGCGAGTAGTACGGGCTGCCGTCACCGGGCAGGTCCACCAGCGGGTTGGCGGGGTGCAGCGGGTCGGCCTTGATCCGTTCGATCGCCGAGGCGTGCTGGCCGAAGTCGGAGATGACCGGGTTGCGCCAGGCGAGCACCGTGACGAGGGCGAAGAACAGCGTGGCGGTGACGGCGTACGGCCCCGGCCGCAGCGACCGCCACCGGCCCGCCGCGTCCCGCCACCGGCCCGCCGTGCCGTTCCCGCCCGGCCCCTCGCCGCGCCCCTCGCGCGCCGCCGCCGTCAGCACACCCGCCATGAACCCTCCCGCGTCCGCCGGGGCCGCCCGGGCACCCGAAGGACAATGACCGCCCGGGGGTTACGGGAAGGCGGCGGGCGGGTCGCCGCCGGACGACGGCCGCGGGTCGTTTTGGAACGATCAGCGAATTTCGCGGATTGCTGGTTTCGCCCGAAACCCGCCGGACGCACCAGTTCGTCGTATGAGTCATGTCACCCGTAGGAGTTATCCGCGCCCGCCCCCTTGCGGACAGGCGGGGGGTCCTCACTAGTTTCGATCCAGTGACCACCGCCGACACTTTGCAGACGAACGGGACCGCGTCCGGGCAGCCGCAGGGGGAGTCGCCGGTCAGTGCCAGACCGCGGCCGGCCCGTGACCCGTTCTTCGACAACGCGAAGTTCCTGCTGGTCGTGCTGGTCGTCATCGGGCACAACTGGTATCCGCTGATCGGCCACTCACGGGCCGTCAAGGCGGCCTACCTGGTGGTGTACGCCTTCCACATGCCGGCGTTCATCCTGCTCAGCGGCTATTTCTCGCGGCGCTTCGAGGCCCGGCCGGAACAGGTGCGCAAGCTCATCAAGACCGTGCTGCTGCCGTATCTCATCTTCGAGACGCTCTACCTGGTGGTGGTCGCCGAGGCCGACGGCCACCCGTTCAAGTTCGACCTGACCTACCCCAGCTATCTGTGCTGGTTCCTGATCGCGCTGTTCGTGTGGCGGCTGACCACGCCGGTGTGGCGGGCGGTGCCGTGGCCGGTGCCGCTGGCCGTGGTGGTCTCGCTGGTGGCCGGGGTGACCTCGGTCAGCACCGACCTGGCGCTCTCCCGGGTGCTCCAGTTCCTGCCGTGGTTCGTCGCCGGGCTCTTCCTGGAGCCCGGCCACTTCCAGGTGCTGCGCCGCCGTTCGGTGCGGATCTGGGCGGCCGTCACGATGGTCACCGCGCTGCCGGTGGCCTACCTGCTGGCGCCCGGGGCCAACGCCGACTGGCTGTCGATGGAGTGGGGCGCCTCCGACCTCGGGGTGGGCACGGTGGAGTACCTGGCCATCCGCGTCGGCCTGTTCGCCGCCTCCGCGGTGCTGGTGGCCGCCGCCCTCGCGCTGGTGCCCGGCCGCCGGCTGTGGCTGACCGCGCTGGGCACCGTGACCATGTACCCGTATCTGCTGCACGGCCTGATCGTGAAGTCCGCGCAGGCGGGCGGGTTGTACGACATCGTGGCCGGCTCCGGGCCGCTGGCGGTGGTGTCGTTGACGGCCGGGGCGGTGGCGCTGGCGCTGCTGCTCACGACACCTCCGGTGCGCAAGGCCGCGAAGTGGGCGGTGGAACCGCGCCTTCCGCGTCCGTTGGCGCGGCTGCCGCTGTTCGGACGCTGACCGCCGCCGGGGCCGCCGCCGCCCGCGCGGCCGGCGGCGGGGTCCGGTCGGCCAGCGGGACGACCAGCGGGGAGAGCTCGTCCGTCATCCGCCGGTGTTCGCCGAGGAAGACCCGGCGCACCACCCGCTCCGCGGCGTGGCCGTCGTCGTACGGGCAGAACCGGGCGCGGAACGCCGCCCGCCGGCGCGCCGACTCCGCCCCGCACCACTCGCCCGAGGTGAAGACCGCGATCAGCTCCTCCTCGGTGCGGGCCACCGGGCCGGGGGCGTGCCGGGTGATGTCCAGGTAGGTGCCGCGGGCCGCCCGGTACGCCTCCCAGTCGCAGGCGGCGACGACGATCGGCCGGTCGAGGTTGGCGTAGTCGAACATCACCGAGGAGTAGTCGGTGAGCAGCCCGTCGGCGGCCAGGTACAGCTCCTCGACCCGCGGGTGCGCGGAGACGTCCAGCACGGTGGCGGCGTCCCCGTCGGCGTCGGCGGCCGGGAAGGGGCGGTGGAAGTAGTGCGCGCGGGTCAGCAGGGTGAAGCCGGGGCCGAGGGCGCGGGCCAGCCGGGCGAGGTCCGGGGCCTCCGGCGGGGTGCGCCGGTAGTCGCGGTGGGTCGGCGCGTACAGGATCGCGGTGGTGCCCGGCGGGATCTCCAGCTCGGCGCGGACCCGCAGCACGTCGTCGGCGGTGGCCCGGTGGAGGATGTCGTTGCGCGGGTAGCCGAACTCCAAGGTGGTGAAGCGGGCCGGGTAGACCCGCTCCCACACCAGGGTGGAGTGGCGGTTGGCGGACAGCGAGTAGTCCCAGCGGTCGGCGTGGCGCAGCAGCCGCCCGAAGTCGACCCCCGCGGCGGCGGCCGGGTACGCCTGAAGGTCGAGCCCCATCCGCTTCAGCGGGGTGCCGTGGTGGGTCTGGAGGTGGACCTGGCCGGGGCGCTTGACCAGCCGGTGGGTGAAGTTGACGTTGTTGACCAGGTAGCCGGCCCGGGCCAGCGCCGTCCAGTACGCGGCCGAGCCGGGGTGGAGCCGGCGCACCCCGGGCGGCAGGGTGTGGGCGTACTCCGGGCCGGTGATCCAGGCGGTGCGGATGTGCGGGGCGTGTTCGCGCACCGCGGCCTCGATGGCGGCCGGGTTGCAGGCGTAGCCGCGGTGCCAGTACGCGGCGAAGACCGCCAGGTCGGCGTCGAGCGGGCGCAGCCGCTGCACCCGGTAGTGGAGCTGGAGGAGGGCGGCCCGTGCGAGGGCGTAGCCGCGCCGGCCGGCCGCCCGCAGCCGGCCGCGGGCCCGGTCGGCGGACCACATCAGCCGGAAGGTGCGCCGGGCGCCGAGCCGCATCAGCAGGTACCGCAGCCGGGCCCGGCGCCCCGGCGCGGGCACCGCCCCCGGCGCCACCGTGCCCTCCGCCACCGCCGCGAGCAGCTCGGGCCGGGCCCGGTCGGCCAGCGGCCGGTAGCGGCGGTACTGGGCGCGGCAGCGCCGGAAGAACTCGGCGCGGGCGTCGGGCGGCAGCCGGTCGGGGGCGGCCAGCACCGTGGTGAGGTGGTCGAGCATCCGCTGGAAGAGCAGGGGCCGCCACACCCCGAGCCCCGCGCGGGCGCCGACGAACGCGAAGACCCGGTCGTACTGGTCGAAGATGTCGAAGTGGCAGCGGCTGGTGGTGCCCAGGATGTTGCCGCGCCGCCGCTGCCGGTAGTGCAGGCAGACCCGGTCCAGCACCGCCACCGACCCGGCCGCCAGCAGCGTCGGATAGCTCCACGGGGTGTCCTCGTAGTAGCCGGGCGGGAAGGCCAGCCCGAGCCGGGCGATGAAGTCCCGCCGGTACGCCTTGTTGCAGGCGATCATCAACAGCCGCAGGAATTCCGGGCGTTGGGCCACGGTGAACACCGGCGGTTCCTCCTCGGCCAGCAGCCGGGCCAGGGCGTTGCGCTGGACATCGCCGTTCCAGTAGGTGCGGGCGTAGTCGTAGACGAGCACGTCGGGGTCGCCGGTGGCGGCCAGCCGGTCGGCCACGGCCCGCAGGGCGCCGGGGGTGAGGGTGTCGTCGCCGTCGAGGAAGAGCAGGTAGTCGCCGCGGGCCCGGTCGATGCCGGCGTTGCGGGCCGCGCCCAGCCCGGCGTTCTCCGGCAGGTGGACGGGGACCACGCGGGGGTCGGCGGCGGCCTCGTCGATGATCCGGCCGCAGTGGTCCGGCGAGTGGTCGTCCACGGCGATCACCTCCACGTCCCGGTACGACTGGGTCAGCACCGACTGGAGGGCTTCGGGCAGATATGCCTGGACCTTGAAGGCGGGCACGATGACGCTGAACCGGGGCACGGCACATCCAGGGATCGACAGCGGCGGTGGCCCCGCCGCCCCGCACGCGCCGCGCGGCGGCGTGGGCCGTTTCGCTGGGCCAACTCCCGTGCCGGGCGCCGGGTTACGCCGGTGCCCCCGGCGCGCCCGCCCCGAAGGGGCCGCGCCCGTCGTAAGGGTGAGCGCGCGACGCGCCGGTTGACGGGCGCCGGACGTCACTTCACCGCGCCCGCCATCACCCCCGAGACGAACTGCCGCTGGAAGGCGAAGAAGACCACCAGCGGGATCACCATGGAGACGAACGCGCCGGGCGCCAGCACGTCGATGTTGTTGCCGAACTGGCGGACCTGCTGCTGGAGGGCGACGGTGATCGGGGCGGCGTCGCTGTTGGCGAAGATCAGGGCGACCAGCATGTCGTTCCAGACCCACAGGAACTGGAAGATGCCCAGCGAGGCGATGGCCGGTCCGCCCAGCGGCATCACCACGGTGGTGAAGATCCGCGCCTCCCCGGCGCCGTCCAGCCGGGCCGCCTCCAGCAGTTCGCGGGGGATCTCGGCGAAGAAGTTGCGTAGCAGGAAGACGGCGAACGGCAGCCCGAAGGCGGTGTGGAAGAGCACCACCCCGGTGATCGAGCCGAAGATGCCCAGCGCGCCGAAGAGCTTGGCCACCGGGATCAGCGCGATCTGCACCGGCACCACCAGCAGCCCCACCACCGTCAGGAACCACCAGTCGCGGCCGGGGAACTCCATCCACGCGAAGGCGTATCCGGCCAGCGACCCGATCACCACCACCAGCACCGTGGAGGGCACGGTGATCCACACCGTGTTGAGCAGCGAGTGGGTGACCTCCCCGTTGCCCAGCAGGGCGCGGAAGTTGGCCAGGGTCAGCTGCGAGGGCGCGGTGAACACCTTCCACCAGCCGGAGGCGGCGATGTCGGTGGGGGAGCGCAGCGACGACAGCAGCAGGCCGATGGTGGGCATCAGCCAGAACAGCGCCACCAGGATCAGGACCAGGCGCACCACCCCGCCGCCGGCCCGGCCCGCCAGCCGCGCGGCCACGGACGGACGGCGGCGTACGGGCACCGGGGCGGACGTGGCCGCCGCCGTGTCGATGGCGGTCACCGGCGGGTCTCCCTTCGGATCCGGTGGATGTTGAAGACCATCACCGGCAGCACCAGCAGCAGCAACAGCACGGCGATCGCGCTGCCGACACCCTGGTCGTCGCCGCCGCCGAAGGACGTCAGATACAGCTTGAGGGCGAGCACCATCGCGTCGTTCTGGGTGGCCCCGGGGGCGATGATGTAGACCAGGTCGAAGATCTTGAGCACGTTGATCATCAAGGTGACGGCCACCACGACGAGCACCGGTGCCAGCAGCGGCACGGTGATCCGCCGGAAGACCTGCCACTCGCCCGCGCCGTCCACCCGGGCCGCCTCCAGCAGTTCCCGCGGCACCCCGGCGAGCCCGGCGGCGATCAGCACCATGGCGAACCCGGCCCACATCCACACGTAGGCGCCGATGATCGACGGGGTCACCAGCGCCGGGCCGAGCCAGTCGACGCCGTCGTAGGCGGTGGCGAAGTTGGCCGCGGGCAGCCGCAGCCGGGCGCCGGCGGCGGAGTCGGGCAGCGTGAAGGTGCCGTCGGCGCCGGTCTTGGCGGTGGCGACCACCCGGCCGTCCCGCACCGCCTGCACCGTGACCCCCTTCAGCCCCTTCTCGCCGTGGTCGATCACCCCCGGCGCACCGCCGCCACCGGGCGTGAAGTCGAGCCACACCGTGCCCCGCACCCCGTCCCCGGCGGCCGGCGGACGGGCGTCGGCCACGCCGGACGGCAGCTTCCCGGGGGCGATGCCCACCAGCGGCAGCAGCGCCGGGCTGCCGGGGCGCGCGGCGGTGCGGGTGGTGTACCCGCCGCCGTCCGAGGGCGCCAGGTCGGCGCCGGGACGGGGCCGGGCCCCCGGGTACGCCGAGGCCTCGGCGAACGTGTCGTGGACGCCGGTGATCACCGCGTTGGCCACGCCGCGGGCCGGGTCCTGCTCGTAGACGAGCCGGAAGATGATCCCGGAGGCGAGCATGGAGATCGCCATCGGCATGAAGACCACCAGCTTGAACGCGGTTCCCCAGCGCACCCGTTCGGTGAGCACCGCGAAGATCAGGCCGAGCGCGGTGGTGACCGACGGGGCCACCACCACCCAGATCGCGTTGTTGCGGATGGCGGTCAGCGTGCCCGGATCGGAGAACACCGCCCCGTAGTTGTGCGCCCCGACGAAGCGCGACCCGTCGGCGTCGAACAGGGAGCGCACCACGGAGTAGCCGATCGGGTAGACCACCAGTGCCCCGAGGAGCACCAGCGCGGGCAGCAGGAAGAGCGCCGCCACCCACGGCCGGGCGCCGAGCACCCGGCCCCGGCCGGCCGGGGGCCGGCGGGCGGGGGGAGCCACGGGCCCGGCCGCGTCCCCCGCGGCGACCGATGCGGACGACATGGCGTCAGCCGTTCCCGTACGCCTTGGCGGCGTCCTGCTCCAGTTTCGCCTGCGCCCCGGCGATGTCGTCCGGATGCGCCAGGAAGTCCTGGAGGTCCTTCCACTCGCCCTCGCCCTTGGTGCCGCCGAACGCGGCCGGCGCCTGGTCGGACATGTCCATCCGGAAGGTGTCACCGGCGTCGATCAGCTGCTTGGCGATGGACCGGGTCACCTCGTCCGGGTAGACCGACGGGTCCAGCGACTTGTCCGGCGAGATGAAGCCGCCCGCCTGGGCCCAGATGCGGGCCGCGTCCGGGGAGGCGAGGAACGCCAGCAGCGCCTGGGCGCCCTTGCCCCCGGTCAGCGCCACCGCCGTGTCGGCCCCGGTGACCACCGGCGGACGCCCGCCGCCCACCGCCGGGAACGGGAAGATCTTGGCCTCGGCGCCCACCTTGGCCTTGGTGTTGGCCAGGATGAAGCTGGCCGCGAAGTCGCCCGCGTAGACCATGGCGGCGCCCGGCGGGTTGCCGGTGAAGGTCTGGGTGACCGCCTTGGGGAAGTCGGTCTGCAACGCGCCGTTGCGGCCCCCGGCGAGGAGCTGGTCCTTGCCGAAGAGCTGGGCGAGGGTGGTCAGCGCCGCCTTCACCGACGGATCGGTCCACTTGATCTTGTGCTGGGTGAGCTGGTCGTACTTCTCGCCGCCGGCCTGGCTGAGGTAGACGTTCTCGAACCAGTCGGTCAGCGGCCAGCCGTCCGCGCCGCCCACCGAGACCGGCGGGGTGCCGGAGTCGGAGATGGCCTGCGCGGTCTTCAGGAAGTCCGCCCAGGTCTTCGGCACCGCCACCCCCGCGTTCTGGAACGCGGCGGAGTTGTACCAGACCAGCGACTTGTTGGCGGCCTTGAACGGCACCCCGTACCGCTTGCCCTGGTACGCGCCCAGGTCCTGCCACCCCTTGGAGTAGTTGGCGTCGAGCTGCCGCTGCACCTCGGCGTCGGCCGGTTTGATCCACCCCTTCTGCGCGAACTGGTGCAGGACGCCGACCTGGGACAGGAGCGCGACGTCCGGCGGCTTGCCGCCCGCGATCTTGGTACCGAGGAAGGTGGAGGCGCTGTCGCCGGTGGGCGTGTAGGTGACGGTGGCCCCGGTGCGCTTCTCGAACTCCTTGAGGACCTTCTCCATGTTCTTCTGCTCGGGCCCGGTCCACACGGCGGCCAGTTCCAGGTGCTGGCCGTGCAGGTCCGGCAGGCTCACCGAGGGCCGGCCGCCGCCCGTGCCGGGGGAGGACCCGCTGCCGCCGCCCTTGCCACCGCCGCTGCCGCAGCCGGCCGCGCCGACCGCCAGCGCGGCCACCACCGCCGCCGTCACGACGGACCGCACCCCGCCCGCTCCACGCATGTGCCCATCCCCTCGTGGGGGCCGGCCACCGGCGGCGCCGGAACCTACGCGCCGGGCGTCCCGTCCCCCGTGATGTAGCGCTGCTCGCAGTTACCGTGCGGCACAGTCCTACGCCGCCCGGTCACCCCTCGCAAGGCCGCCTGCGGGGCCGGAACGGTGATCGTTACCATGACGTGATGCAAGGTCAAACCCCGTTCGGCGGGCGTGACTTGGGCGCCTCGACGGGGCCGTCCGCCGGGTCACAGCAGCGGTTCGCCGGGCTGGGCGCCGACCGACTCGGCGGCCCGGTGCAACGCGCTGGCCAGCAGCGCCAGATCGGTCGGACCGTTGCCCAGCTCCCGCACCGGACGCCGGGCCGGCGGGTCGCCCATCCGCTCCCACTCCACCGGCACCACGGTGGGCCGCAGCGTCGCGGTGCGCGGGATGCGCCCGCTGACCCGGCCGGTCTGGAACGCGGTCACCGCGCCGTCCGGCCGGCGCAGGTAGCCCCGCCCCGGCACCGACTCGTCCAGCGCGGCCGGCTCCTCCACGTGCACCAGCAGCGTCGCCGACTCCGCATCCCCGGTGCGCAGCGCGATCCGCAGCCGGGCCAGCTCGTCGGCCTCGGTGCCCGCGGTGCGCTCCGGCCGTCCGGTGGCGGCCATCAGGTGCACCCCCAGCCGCGCCCCGGCCCGGGCCACCGCCTCCACCGCCCGCACCACGGAACCGGCGGCGGGGCGGCCGGGGCTGCCCAGCGCCGGCGCCGCCAGCGCGTCGAAGTCGTCCACCACCAGCACCAGCCGGGGCAGCCCGGCGCCGGTCCGGTCGTGCAGCGCGACGGAGCCGGGCTCCGCGCCGTCCGCCGCCGGCCCCGCCGCGCCCGCCGTGGCCGACGCCGGACCCGCCGCCACCCGCGCGGCCCGCCACGCCTCGTACGCCACCGGGCCCAACAGCTCCTCGCGGCGACGGAGTTCGGCCCCGAGCGCCTGGGCCAGCTGCCGCATCCGGGCCGGGTCGGCGGCGGCCAGGTACGTCGTCACGTGCGGCAGGTCGGTGCACAGCCGCAGCCCCTCACCGCGTTCCGGGGCGCCGTCCAGCAGCACCAGGGCCAGCTCGTCCGGGGGCGCCGAGGCCGCCAGCGCCGCCGTCAGCGACCGCAGCAGCTCCGTCTTGCCCGACCCGGGCGCCCCGCCCACCAGCAGATGCGGCCCGTCCGCGACCAGATCGACGGCCACCGGCCCCTCCGGACCGGCGCCGAGCACCGCCCGCCCCGCCGCCCCCGAACGCCACCGCGCCGAGATCTTCGCCGGGGTCGCCAACGCCAGGTCCAGCTCGTCCAGCAGCCGTGCCGTCGGCGGCAGCGCGCTGCGCACCCGGGGCCCGGCCCCGTCCGCCTCCCGCAACGGCGCCAGCGCCCGCCCGAACCGCTCGGCCCAGGCCCCCGACACCGCGTCCACCGTCACCTGGCCCGGCCCCTCGGGCAGCAGCGTCAGCGCGGTCGCCACCTCGCCCTCCAGCCGGGCCACCGCGCCGCACCGGGCGGGCAGCCGCTCCACCGAGTCGGCCAGGCACACCAGATGGATCCCGGCGGCCGGACCGGCGTGCGCCAGCCGCTCCACCGTCTCCCGCAGCGCCGCCGACCCCGGATCGCCGTCCACCACCACGACCGTGAAGCCGCCGCCGCGCCCGGCCGCCGCCGCGGCCACCGAGTCGTCGTCCGCCCCGGCCCACCCCGGGCCCAGCGGACCGTCCGCCAGCCGCCGGGCCAGCTCCGCGGTGCGCGCCTCGGCCTGGTCGCGGTCGAAGGCCACCAGCAGCCGGCAGTCCTGACCGTGGGCGGGACGCAGATGGGGCAGCCAGTTGAGCCAGCCCCACTCGTCGGCCCGCTGCTCGGCGGGGCGTTCGCGGTCGGCGCTGATCAGGACGAGTTCGACGGTGGCCGGCGCGTGCAGCGCGCACAGCTGGGCCACCACCGACCGGGCCAGCCCGCTCAGCCGGGGACGCGGCCCGGCCAGCCCCAGCGAGCCGGACCGCCGCAGGTCCACCGTGACCGGCACCGCCGGCAGCACCGCCGGGCCGTCCGACGGCGCCGGGACGTCCGCCGCGCCGGTGGGCAGGTCGGCGGTGCCCAGCCGCACCGTCAGCGCGTCCGGATGCTCCGGCGTGCGCTCCCACAGCCGCGGCCCCGGACCGAGCGCGGTGACCAGGACGCAGGCCGGGTCGGGGGCGCGGTCGCGCAGCGCGGCGGCCTCGGCGGCCAGCCGCTCGGCCGCGTCCCGCCCGCCGGCGCCGCGCCCGGTGCCCCGGCCGGCCGCGATCCGCCGGGCCCAGGCGCCTATGGCCGAGGAGATCCCGCGGGACGTCCCCGCGCCCTCCGCGTCGGCGCCCTCCGCGGCCGGGGCGAACGCCTCCGGGCGCAGCGGGCCGCCCAGTATCCCGCCCCGTCCGGCGTGCGTGGTGGTCTCCCGGCGCGCCCCGGCCGCCCGGTCGAGCGCGGCGTCCTGGCCGTCCGGGGCGCTGGCCACCGCGGGCGCGGGCCGGGCCGGGCGCCGCCCCTGGTCGTCGCGCCGGGGATCGCGCGGCGCGGGCAGCAGGCGGGCGCCGGACCCGTGCGCCACGGTGACCCGCAGATGGCCCTCCGCGTCCGGCACCACCGGCGGACCCGCGGGCAGCGGCGGCACCGCCCGCCCCGCCCCCTCGGCCGCCTCCAGCCGCAGCGTCGACTCGCCGATGCGCAGCAGCGCCCCGGGCGCCACCGGCACCGCCCGCTCCCCGACCTGGCGGCCGTCGAGCCACGTGCCGTTGGTGGACCCCAGGTCGGCCACGGTCACCCGGCCGCCCGCCGGGTCCACGGTGACCACGCAGTGCAGCCGGGAGACGTCCGGGTCGTCCAGCGGGACGTCGGCGTCGCCCGAGCGCCCTATCCGCACCCGGCCGCCCTGGAGCAGGTGGACCCCGCCCGCGTCCGGGCCGCCGACCACGTGCAGCCGGGCGGGCGCCTCCGGCGGCGTACGGTCGAAGCCGCCCGGGTCCGCCGGGGCGTGCAGCGCGAGCACCGCCCCGTCGACCAGCGGCGGCACGCCCAGCCGGGCGGTGGCCGGATCGAGCCGCTGGGCCCCCGCGTAGAGCACCACCGACGCGCCGGAGCGCGGCGCCGGGCGCCCGGAACCGGCGCTCGCCGCGAGCGCACCGGCCACCGCGCCCAGCACCGTCCCCGCCGGAGCGGTGACGAGCACATCGCAGCCACGGCCGCTGCGCGGCCCGAGGACGGTCAGCCGGATCTGCATCGTCGTGCGCGTCCCTTCTCCCCGGGAAGCCCGGCAGGGGCGCCGTGCCCCCCACCGCGTCGTACGGGAGGCATCCTCCCACCTGCCACCGACACCTCGCGTCCGGCGCCCCCCTCGGCGGCCCCGGCGCCCCGGCCCGCCGCCGGCCGGGGCAACCAACCGGCGGCCGTCCGCGTCCTACACCGAAGCCCCCGGCTCGCGGTCCCCGGCCCGACCGGCGGTCCGGCACTACAGTGGACCGGGCGTACGGGGCGGTTCCGGGCCCGCACGGGTCCGGCGGGCCGGAGAACACCACTCGACCACGATCTGGGAGCGCATGACGTGCGGCCGGTAGGCAGCAAATACCTGCTCGAGGAGGTGCTCGGGCGAGGAGCCACGGGCACCGTCTGGCGGGCCCGGGTCCGCGAGACGGTGTACCCCCAGGGCGGCGGCGCCGGCACCGCGTCACAGGCCGGCGAGGTCGTCGCCATCAAGGTGCTCAAGGAGGAGCTGGCCGGCGACGCGGACATCGTCATGCGTTTCCTCCGGGAGCGCTCGGTGCTGCTCCGGCTCTCCCACCCCAACATCGTGCGCACCCGCGACCTGGTGGTCGAGGGGGAGCTGCTGGCCCTGGTGATGGACCTGGTCGACGGTCCGGATCTCCATCGCTATGTGCGGGAGAACGGCCCGTTCAGCCCGGCCGGCGCGGCGCTGCTGACCGCGCAGATCGCCGACGCGCTCGCCGCCAGCCACGCCGACGGCGTCGTGCACCGCGACCTGAAGCCCGCCAACGTCCTGCTCGCCGCCACCCCGGACGGCTCGCAGATGCACCCGATGCTGACCGACTTCGGCATCGCCCGGCTGGCGGATTCGCCCGGAGTCACCCGTACGCATGAATTCGTGGGCACCCCCGCGTACGTCGCGCCGGAGTCCGCCGAGGGGCGCCCGCAGACCTCGGCGGTGGACGTCTACGGCGCCGGCATCCTGCTGTACGAGCTGGCCACCGGCCGTCCGCCGTTCCGCGGCGAGAGCGCCCTGGAAGTGCTCCACCAGCATCTGAGCGCCGACCCGCGCCGTCCGTCCACCATGCCCGAGCCGCTGTGGACGGTGATCGAGCGCTGTCTGCGCAAGAACCCCGACGAGCGGCCCAGCGCCGTCAGCCTCGCCCGGGCGCTGCGCGTGGTGGCCCACGGCATCGGGGTGCACGCCACCCCGGAGGCCGCCGAGACGGCGCTGGGCGTCGCCGCGCTGCTCGCCCCCGACCCGCGGCCGGCCCGGGTCCCCGGCACCGGCGCCGCCATGGCCGGCCCGGACGCCGACCCGACCCAGGTGCTCCCGGCCGGCGGCCAGGCCGACCCCACGCAAGTGCTGCCCGGCGGCAGCCGCGGCCTGTCCGCGGGCGACCCGGAGGCGGCCACCAGCCTGCTGCCGCCCACCGCGGGCGCCGACGGTGCCGGGCCGGCCGGCGGCACCCGGGTGATGCCCCCGATGCCGCCGGAGCAGCCCGGCGCGCAGGGCCCGCACCCGTGGGAGTCCCAGCTCAACGCGGCCCGGCAGCGCAACGAGCAGACCGAGCTGGGCTACCTCGACCCCGCGCAGGACCCGCTGCGCCACCGGCCGCGCCGCCGCCCGGGGCCGCCCGCCGCCGGCTACGGCGCCCGCCCGGCCCCGCCGCCGCCCCAGCGGTACGAACCGGAGCCGCCGCGCTACCAGCCGTCCCGGCGGCCCGAGCCGGAGCCGGCCCCGCGCCGGGAGCCCCCGCCCCGCCGGGAGCCCGCCCCGCGCCGCGAGCCGCGTCCGCGCAGCCGGATGCGCATCCCCGGCGCCGGCTGCCTCAAGGGGTGCCTGTTCACCATCGTCGTCCTGGTGGTCGTCGCGGTGCTGGTGTGGAACTTCACCCCGCTGCCGGAGTGGGTGGCCAAGGGCCGTTCGCTGTGGGAGACCGCCTCCAGCCTGGTCAGCACCGCCTGGCACTGGGTCTCCACGATCGGTTCCGCGGCGCACGACCTGAACCAAGGAAACTGACGGAGCGTCAGATAAGGGCCCGGTCCGCGGACCGGGCCCACGCGTCCCGGCGGACCGCGAGTTAGGAGATTTATCGACTTCCGAAGGGTGATTTCCCCCGCAGAAGCCGCGGTCACCACCATCCGGTGCCCCCAACCGGCGGTCCTCCGCGTAGCTTTGTCGCCAACAGACCGTCGGATGACGTCCCGGACGTCGGATGAGTCGGAGCAGTCTTGGCACGGAAGATCGGCAGCCGGTACACCGCCCAGCAGGTGCTCGGGCGGGGGTCGGCCGGAACGGTGTGGCTGGGCGAGGGACCCGAGGGTCCGGTCGCCATCAAGCTGCTGCGCGAGGACCTCGCCTCCGACCAGGACCTGGTCGGCCGCTTCGTCCAGGAACGCACGGCGCTGCTCTCGCTGGACCACCCGCGCATCGTCGGCGTCCGCGACCTCGTGGTGGACGGCACCGACCTCGCCCTCGTGATGGACCTGGTGCGCGGCTGCGACCTGCGCTCCCGGCTGGAACGCGAGGGCCGCCTCGCCCCGGCCGCCGCGGTCGCCGTCGCCGCCGACGTCGCCGACGCGCTCGCCGCCGCCCACGCCGCCGGCGTCGTCCACCGCGACGTCAAGCCCGAGAACGTCCTGCTGGACACCGCCGCCCCGGCCGGCCCCGGCGGCGCCCCGCCCGCCCTCCTGACCGACTTCGGCATCGCCCGGCTCGTCGACTCGCCCCGCCGCACCCGCGCCACCCGCATCATCGGCACCCCCGACTACCTCGCCCCGGAGATCATCGAAGGGCTGCCGCCCCGCGCCAGCGTCGACATCTACGCGCTCGCCACGGTCCTGTACGAACTGCTCACCGGGGCCACCCCGTTCGGCGGCGGACACCCCGGGGCGGTGCTGCGCCGCCACGTCACCGAGACCGTCGCCCCGGTCCCCGGGCTGCCCGACCCGCTGTGGCAGATCCTCGCCCAGTGCCTGTCCAAGGCCCCCGCCTCCCGGCTGACCGCCGGCGAACTCGGTGACCGGCTGCGCGAACAGCTCCCCGGGCTCGCCGGACTGCCGCCGCTGCGCGTCGCCGCGCCCCCGGCCGACCCGGCCGCCGACCCCGCCGCGCCCGGCGCCGCCGAGGAACCCGCCCGCCCCCGCCGCGGCGCCGTCCCCCTGGTGCGCTCCGCCGCCCCGGACTCCAGCCGCGAGACCCACACCAACATCAAGCTCCCCTCCGCCCGCGAACTCGCCGCCTACCCGCGCCGCGACCCCGGTGCCGGACGCGGCGCCGGCCCCCGCCGCGCCGAACCCGAGACGCTGCGCCGCCGCCGGCTCCGGCTGGCCGCCGCCGCGACCGCCGCCGTGGTCGCCGCGGGCCTCGGCGGCTGGGCCATCGCCTCCTCCGGCGACGACGCCAAGGCCAACAGCCGCGACGACCACCACCCCGACGGCGGGGCCGGCCACCGCACCACCCCCACCGCGCCCACCGCCGGCGCCGCCTCCCCGCAGGGCAGCACCGGCACCCCGGCCGTCCTGCCGCACTGGTCCGCCTTCCGCGACGCCCCCGCCCCGCCGGTCCGCCCGGCCGGCGGCCCGCGCGCGGTGCGGATGGCCGGCGCCACCTACGTCTTCGTCACCGGCACCGACCGCAATGTGTGGTACATCACCCGCGACGCGTCCGACGGCCGGTACGGAAGCTGGCAGCTGCTGACCGGCATCCACGTCGCCGACGACCCGGCCGTGGTCTCCGCCCGCCCCGGCAGCCTCGACCTGTTCGCCCTCGGCACCGACGGCCTGCTCTACCGGCGCACGCTGGCCGGCGGGGTGTGGAACGACTGGTACATGGTCGACCAGCGCACCCGCTTCGACGCCGCCCCGGCCGCCGCCTCCTCCGCCCCCGGCCGCATCGACCTCGTCGGCCGCACCGGCGGCGACCTGGTCACCGCCTCCCTGGTGGACGACCGCTGGAACGCCTGGGCCGTCGTCCCCACCCCCGGCCGCGTCACTGCCGCCCCCGCCCTCCTCTCCCGCGCCCCGGGCACCCTGGATGCCTTCGTGGTGCGCAAGGCGGACGGCGCCGTGCTGCGGCTGCCGTACGCCAACGGGGCCTGGCGGCCCACCCAGATCATCGGCCGGCTGTCGGCCGCCGGGCGCCCGGAGGCGGTGGTGCGCGGGCACCACGTCTACGTGTTCGCCCCGGCGGACGGCGGCGGCCTCACCCAGGCCGTCGGCCCGGCCACCCCCACCGCCGACCCCACCGACTGGACCGTGACCGGGCTGCCCGCCCCCACCTCCCGGCCGGTCGCCGCCACCGCCTCAGGCGGCCTGGAGCTGTGGACCGTCACCCCGGCCGGCCGCCTCTCCCGCGCCGGGGCCCTCCCGGGGTGACGCCGGACACGGGCGAGCCGCAGCGGCCACCGGCTACGCTTGAGGCGTGGCAATCCTCGACGCATCCGAAGAGCTCAAGTCCCTCTCCTCCACCATGGAGTCCATCGAGGCCGTTCTGGACCTCGACAAGATGAGGGCCGATGTCGCCATGCTCGAGGAGCAGGCCGCGGCCCCCTCGCTGTGGGACGACCCCGACAACGCCCAGAAGATCACCAGCCGGCTCTCCTACCTCCAGGGCGAGCTGCGCAAGACCGAGGCGCTGCGCTCCCGCATCGAGGACCTGGCGGTGCTCTTCGAACTCGCCGAGGCGGAGAACGACGCCGACACCCGCGCCGAGGCCGAGACCGAGCTGGTCTCGGTACGGCAGGCGGTGGACGAGATGGAGGTCCGCACGCTGCTGTCCGGCGAGTACGACGCGCGTGAGGCGCTGGTGAGCGTGCGCGCCGAGGCCGGCGGGGTGGACGCCGCCGACTTCGCCGAGCAGCTCCAGCGGATGTACCTGCGCTGGGCCGAGCGCCACGGCTACCCCACCGAGGTGCTGGAGACCTCCTACGCCGAAGAGGCGGGCATCAAGTCGACCACGTTCGCGGTCAAGAGCCCGTACGCGTACGGCACGCTCTCCGTCGAGCAGGGCACCCACCGCCTGGTGCGCATCTCGCCCTTCGACAACCAGGGGCGCCGCCAGACCTCGTTCGCCGGCGTCGAGGTGCTGCCGGTGGTGGAGCAGAGCGACCACGTCGAGATCGACGAGTCCGAACTCCGCATCGACGTCTACCGTTCCTCCGGCCCCGGCGGCCAGGGCGTCAACACCACGGACTCCGCGGTGCGCATCACCCACCTGCCCACCGGCATCGTGGTCTCCTGTCAGAACGAGCGCTCGCAGATCCAGAACCGCGCCTCGGCGATGAACGTCCTCCAGGCCAAGCTGCTGGAGCGGCGCCGCCAGGAGGAGCAGGCCAAGATGGACGCCCTCAAGGGCGACGGCGGCAACTCCTGGGGCAACCAGATGCGTTCGTACGTCCTCCACCCCTACCAGATGGTGAAGGACCTGCGCACCGACCACGAGGTCGGCAACCCGCAGGCCGTCCTCGACGGCGAGATCGACGGCTTCCTGGAGGCCGGTATCCGCTGGCGGAAGCAGCGCGAGAAGTAGGCGCGGAAGCGCGCCGACGACCCATGCCGCGGGCTCTTGGGCACCGCGGCATGTGCCTTTTTCGCAAAGGCTGGGTGGCCGGGGCATTGACATAGCCCATTGTTCCGGGCATTGCGTATGAAATGCCCTTGACGATGCACGGCAAAGTAGGAAAGCTGGCGCCCGGCATATCTATGAACGGGGTGTGAGCCGACGGGGGGCGACGGGCGTGAATCCCGTACCGCGAACACCCCGGGCCACCGCGCCCCTGCGCATAGCTGCCCCAAATTCGAGCTAGCAGCTACTGGGGGTAGTTGGCTGATGACCAACCGTAAAACTCGCGTGCGCATGGCACGCATAGCCGCCGGCGCCGTCTTCGCCGCCGGCGCCTCACTGACCGCGGTCGGCACCGCCCAGGCCATCGGCATCCAGGCCGGCGGCGTGAGCGTCAACGCCGGCTCGCACGGCGTGAGCGTCGCGCTGGACGGCGGCGAGACCGACGGCGGCTCCGTCGCCGGGGCCGCCCAGGGCGCCCAGGGCGGCGAGTCCACGGGTACCTCGACGGGTACCTCCACCGGCACCAGCACGGGTACCTCCACCGGTACCAGCACCGGCACTTCGACCGGCACGAGCACTGGTGAATCCACCGGGACTTCGACCGGTGAGTCCACCGGTACCTCCACGGGTACGTCGACCGGAACCTCGACCGGTACGTCCACGGGCACGTCCACCGGCACCTCGACGGGTACCGACTCCGGTACCAGCACGGGTACCGACTCCGGCACGTCCACCGGTACCTCCACGGGTACGTCCACCGGGACCTCGACGGGTACCAGCACGGGCACCTCCACCGGTACCAGCACGGGTACGTCCACGGGCACCAGCACCGGGACGTCGACCGGTACCAGCGCGGGCTCGACCACCGGCAGCCAGAGCGGCGGCACCGCGAACAGCGGCGGCACCGGCAACAGCGGTGGCGGCAACGGCGGCACCTGCACGCTGTCGCAGGACAGCGTGAACTGCGGGGGCGGGGGCAACAACAACACGTCCACCGACACCCAGGCCGTCACGCAGGCCAAGGCCAAGGAGCAGCTGGCCGAGACCGGGGCGGGGCAGACCACGTTCCTGCTGGTGGGCGCCGCGACGATGATCGCGGGCGGGATCGGCTTCCGGCTGATGCCGCGCCTGGCCAACCGGCGCAACGCGGCCTGACCGGGGCCGGTACGTCACAAGGGGGCGGGGAGCGCGCAGGCCATGCGCGCCACCCGGCCCCTTTCCCGTACCGCGGCCCGGCCTCAGACCGCCTGGCGCACCAGCACCGCGACGGCGATCAGGGCGAGCAGCAGCGCGACCAGGGTCGCCGGGGTCAGCGCGGCGAAGGGGTTCTCCTGGTGCAGCCGTTCCCGGTTGGCCCGGCAGACGGCGCAGCGGCCCTCCGCGACGGGTCCGGCGCAGTTGGCGCACACCAGTCGGTCGCAAGTCATGCGCCGCCTCCTCCCACACGGCCCTGCCGCATGTATCACCTGTCCTAACGCCGTGGGGCGTCCGGCGGTTCCCCGGGGCGCGTCCACCCGTGCCCCGCGTACCGCCCTCCTCCCACTGTGCCAGCTTCCGGCCGAATCGGCGCGCCCCGTGCGGAACGGTTCGGGCGGATGTGACCGATGCGACCTTTGTCCCCCTATAGCGGGTGAGGAAACCCACCAACCACGGACGGCGACTGCGCGCTCGCGCGCGCTTCGCGTAAGGTCGCCCCACCGGGAGAGCCGTGCTGTCGGCTGTCCGTCCCTCCAGTCCACCCCTGGTGCATCGCTGTGATCCGTTTCGACAATGTGAGCAAGACCTATCCGAAACAGAACCGTCCCGCGCTCCGCGACGTTTCGCTGGAGATCGACAAGGGCGAGTTCGTCTTCCTGGTGGGTTCTTCCGGCTCCGGCAAGTCCACGTTCCTGCGGCTGATGCTGCGCGAGGAACGCACCGACACCGGCTCGGTGCACGTCCTCGGCAAGGACCTGGCCCGGCTGTCCAACTGGAAGGTGCCGCACATGCGGCGTCAGATCGGCACCGTCTTCCAGGACTTCCGGCTGCTGCCCAACAAGACCGTGGCGCAGAACGTGGCCTTCGCCCTGGAGGTCATCGGCAAGCCGCGCGGCACGATCCGCAAGACCGTGCCCGAGGTGCTCGACCTGGTCGGCCTCGGCGGCAAGGAGGACCGCATGCCGGGGGAGCTCTCCGGCGGTGAGCAGCAGCGGGTGGCGATCGCCCGGGCGTTCGTCAACCGGCCCCTGCTGCTGATCGCCGACGAGCCCACCGGCAACCTCGACCCGCAGACCTCGGTCGGCATCATGAAGCTGCTGGACCGGATCAACCGCACCGGTACCACCGTGGTGATGGCCACCCACGACCAGCAGATCGTCGACCAGATGCGCAAGCGCGTCATCGAGTTGGAGCAGGGGCGGCTCGTCCGCGACCAGTCACGCGGTGTCTACGGCTACCAGCACTGAAACCCCAACAGCAGCCGAGGCAGCGGCAGAAAGGTCCTCATGCGCGCCCAGTTCGTCCTGTCGGAGATCGGCGTCGGTCTCCGGCGCAACCTCACCATGACCTTCGCGGTGATCGTCTCCGTCGCCCTCTCCCTCGCGCTCGCCGGGGGTTCCTGGCTCGCCCGTGAGCAGGTGAGCTCCATGAAGGGCTACTGGTACGACAAGGTCCAGGTGTCGATCTTCCTGTGCAACAAGGCCGACGGCACCGAGACCGCCAACTGCTCCAAGGGCGCGGTGACCCAGGAGCAGATGGACCAGATCGAGGCCGATCTGAAGAAGCTGCCGGTGGTCGACAAGATCTACAAGGAGACGCCCCAGGAGGCGTACAAGCACTACAAGGAGCAGTTCGCCGGGCAGCCCGGGGCCGATCTGATCACCCCGGACCAGATGCAGTACTCGTTCCGCGTCAAGCTCAAGGACCCCACCCAGTTCCAGGTGATCTCCAGCGCCTTCGACGGCCGCCCCGGCGTGCAGTCGGTGCAGGACCAGCGCAAGTTGCTGGACAACCTCTTCGGGCTGCTCAACGGCATGACCATCGTGGCCCTGGCGGTGCTGGCGTTCATGCTGACGGTGGCGATGCTGCTGATCGTCAACACCGTGCGCGTCTCGGCGTTCAGCCGGCGCCGGGAGACCAGCATCATGCGGCTGGTGGGCGCCTCCAGCTTCTACATCCAGATGCCGTTCATCATGGAGGCCGCGCTCGCCGGGCTCATCGGCGGCGTGGTGGCCTGCGTGATGCTGCTGGTGGGGCGCTACTACCTGATCGACGCGGGGCTCGGCCTGGCGCAGAAGGTGCAGCTGATCCACTTCCTCGGCTGGGGAGATGTGATCAAGGTGCTGCCGCTGGTGCTGGTGGTCGGCATACTGATGCCCGCCCTGGCCGCCTTCATCGCGCTGCGCAAGTACCTGAAGGTGTGACCCTGTGGCGCGGGCCCCAAGTCCGCGCCGTGCGAAGGCGCTTGCGGGCGCCGTACGGACGCCGTCGTGCGAACGGTCCGTGCGGCGCCCGCCGTCGTTCCGGTCACCGCCCAACGCCGCCCACGCGCCCCGCCGTTGACGCGGCCGTGGCGTTACACTCCCGGGCATGTCCGGCCGCACGATGTTCGCCGAACCCCGGTCGATCCGCCGCGGGGTGACGCTGACCTTGGTCTTCGGGGCGGTGCTGGCGACCGGCGCGGCCACCGGCTCCTTCGGCCGCGCGGCCGAGGGCGACCCGGCCCCGGCCGCCGTCCGCACCCGTCCGCGCCCGTACACCCCGGCCGCCGACCGGCTCGACGCCGCACGCCTGGCCCGCGCCATCGACGACGGCGCCGTCGGCCCGCAGGACGCCGCCGCGCTCGTCAGCCGCAGCGGCGACCGCTGGGCGGCGTTCTACACCGCCCAGGAGTACGAGGGCTTCCAGCAGGAACTCGACGGCCGCTACACCGGGGTCGGGCTGTGGGTGCGCCGCGCGCCGGACGGCGTGGTGCGCGTCAGCCGCGTCCAGGACGCCTCGCCCGCCCGCCGGGCCGGGGTGCGCACCGGCGACCGGCTGGTGGCGGTGGACGGCACCGCGGTGACCGGACGCCCGGTGACCGAGGTGGTGGCCCGGCTGCGCGGGGCCGGTGGTGACCCGGACGCCACCGCCGCGCCCCGCCCCGGCAGCCCGGTCCGGCTGGTGCTGCGGCGTGGCGCCCGCGACCGTACGGTCACCCTGCGCCGCGCGGTGCTCACCGCCGAGACGGTCACCGTCTCCCGCCCGGGCCCGGGGATCCTCCAGATCGCGGTGGACTCGTTCCCGCACGGCACGGCCGGCCGGGTACGGCGCGCGCTGGCCGCCGGCGACCACCGGCGCGGCGTCCTGCTGGACCTGCGCGGCAACAGCGGCGGACTGGTCACCGAGGCCGTCGAGGTGGCCTCCGCGTTCCTCGACGGCGGCCTGGTGGCCCGCTACGACGTGCACGGCCGGACGCGTTCGCTGTACGCGGCCCAGGGCGGCGACACCACCACGCCGCTGGTGGTGCTGGTGGACGGCGGCACGATGAGCGCCGCCGAGCTGCTGGCCGGGGCGTTGCAGGACCGCGGCCGGGCCGTGGTGGCCGGCTCGCCCACCTTCGGCAAGGGCTCGGTGCAGATGCCCAGCACCCTGCCGGACGGCTCGGTCGCCGAGCTGACCGTCGGCCACTACCGCACCCCGTCCGGCCGCACCGTGGACGGCCACGGCATCCGCCCCGATCTGACGGTGGCCGGCGGCCGGGACGCGGGGGCCGCCGCCGAGACGGTATTGAGTGGCCTCGGCACCGCCTCGTAGTGGGAGAATGACCAGGCTATGGCTAAAGAGACCGGTCGCAAGCTGATCGCGCAGAACAAGAAGGCGCGGCACGACTATCACATTCTGGACACCTACGAGGCGGGCCTGGTGCTCACCGGCACCGAGGTCAAGTCGCTGCGCCAGGGACGCGCCTCGCTGGTCGACGGCTTCGCGCAGCTCGACGGCGGCGAGGCGTGGCTGCACAACGTCCACATCCCCGAGTACAGCCAGGGCACGTGGACCAACCACTCGGCACGCCGCAAGCGCAAGCTCCTGCTGCACCGAGCCGAGATCGACAAACTGGTCGGCAAGACCCAGGAGACCGGCAACACCATCGTCCCGCTGGCGTTGTACTTCAAGGACGGCCGCGCGAAGGTCGAGATCGCGCTCGCCAAGGGCAAGAAGGACTACGACAAGCGCCAGACCCTGCGCGAGAAGCAGGACCGCCGCGAGGCGGACCGGGCGATGTCGGCGGCCCGGCGGCGCAGCCGCGGCTGACCCGGCGGGGCGCGCCCCGGGCCCGGCGGGAATACGCTGGCCCGGCCGCCCGTTGATCCCGTACCATGGGCTCGACGCCGTCGCGTGGCCCAGGCCCCGCGAGGGCCGCACCTTGAGAAGAGAACATGGGGATGATCGGTTTCGACTGGAGCTGTCGAGACAGGGGAAGCGAGCCGAGGAAGCGGCAATGATCTCGTAAACCACGTGTCGCAAAAAAATAATCGCCAACAACAAGCGCGATTCCTTCGCCCTCGCTGCCTAAGTAGCGACTCGCGAAGTGTCAGCCCGGGAGTGTTCCCGGCCCGGTGTCTGGCATCAGCTAGGGGACTAAACCACTAGGTCCGGCCACGGGATCTGGTGGGAAATCAAACAGTGGCTGAGCCCGTCGGCGGCTTGTCTGCGTGACCGCCGGGGCTGAGAAAAGCACAGCAGACTGCGCTCGGAGAAGCCCTGTTTCCGCACTTCAGGACGCGGGTTCGATTCCCGCCATCTCCACTCGTCCCATGTGGCCGAAGGGCCCCGCCGACACCGGCGGGGCCCTTCGGCTTTTCCGGCTCCCTGGTCTCTTCGTGCTCAGCCGAAGATCCCGTCCGGGCCGAAGGCCAGCACCGCGAACCGCTCGCCCATCCGCCGGGTGGCCGCGGCGTTGGGGTGGAGCCCGTCCGGCAGGTCGGCCACGTCCGCCGGGCCGAACAGCTCCCGGCCGTCCAGGTAGTGCAGCCGGGGGTCGTGCGCCCGGCGCTCGGCGACGATCCGCGCCAGCTCCTCGCGCACCACGCCCAGGGTGAGCGCTCCCTCCGCCACGTCCGCCGGATCGCCGAGGGCGGTCAGCATGCCGTCGCCGTCCGCCCCGGCCGGCCCCGGCGTCTCCTCCAGCGCCGGGGCGGTCACCGGGGAGATCACCAGCAGCGGGGTGTCCGAATGGCCCTCCCGCACGGTGTCCAGGAACCCGTGGACCGCCGGGCCGAAGGTGCGCAGCCGGAACGCCGCCCGGCCCACGATGTTGATGCCCGCCTTCAGGCTGATCAGGTCCGCCGGGGCGTCCCGGATCACCCGTGCCACGAACGGGTCGAGCATGGCGTTGCCGGCCAGGCTCAGATTGACCCCGTCCACCCCGCCGCGCAGCGCCGCCACCGCCGGCCAGGTGCCGGTGGGCCCGTCGGCGCCCAGGCAGTGGCTGATGGAGCTGCCGTGGTGCACCCAGCGGCGGCGGCCGTCCGGCGCCGGGGCGGTGACCTCGGCGTCCGCCCGCAACGCCACCAGCTCGGTGGGGGTCTGCTGCGGCAGCCACAGCTCCACCTGCTCGGTACCGGGCGGCAGCGTGAACCGCACGGTGGCCGCCGGGCCGGGGACCACCCGGGGGCTCGCCCGGGGCCCGGTCAGCCACCACACCGTGCACGCCGGCACCGCCGTCCGCCCGGCCGGCTCCCCGTCCGCGTACACCTCGAAGACGCCGGGGGGCACCGCGTCCGGTTCGCCCTCGAACCGCCACACCGTGGTGTGCACCTCCAGCTCCAGCGTCCGCGCCCGGGTGGCGAACGCCAGCCGCACCCCGGCCGGCATCTCCGCCACGCCCCGCACGAACGCGTCCGGGTACTGCGCCCGGGTCCAGCCGGGCAGCCGCAGCGGCAGCACCCCGTGCTCGGTGCGCCGCGCGTCGAGCGCCCCCCGGAACTCCACGGGGCCGCCGGTCAGGGGTACGTCGTGCCAGGTGCGGGCCATGGGGGGTCCTTCCCGATCGGTGCCGTTCCTCCGTCCCGATCTTCCCTCCGCCGGTCCGCCGGACACGCTCCGGCCCCCAAGGCCCGCGCCCCGACGCCTTCCTGGCGTGCCGTCACCGTCAACTCGCCGATCCCGGGCGGCGGGATACGCGTCGCGCCGGTGAATCACCCGTTCTACGTGGTTTGCTGGGGTTTCTCCGGAGTGCAACGCGGGCGATGGCGGGTACCCGGCGGCGCGGAGGTGGAGTTGACGTGAGGCGGCGTGACGTCCGGGCGGTGGCCGAGGTGGCGGGCTGGTGGGCCGGACTGCTGGTGCTGTGGCTGATGCTGATCAGCACGGTGGACGTGCTGGAGACGGCGATCGGCGCGGTCGCCGCGCTGCTCGGCGCGGTCAGCGCGTACGTGGCCCGGCGGGCGGTGACCGGGTGAACGGCTGGCTGATCGCCGCCGCCGTGGTCTTCGCCGGCGGCGTCGGACCCTGCCTGTGGGGCGCCGCCCGCGGCACCACCGGACGCCGCGTGGTCGCCCAGAACATGGCGACCCTGCTGCTCTGCCTGGTCTTCCTGCTGCTCGCGCAGGGCTACGGACGCACCGCCTACGTCGACCTCGCCCTGGTGATCTCGGTGCTGGGCCCGGCCGGCACCCTGGTCTTCGCCAAACTCCTGGACGAGGAGATCCGGCGCACCCCGCCCGGCGCGCGGCTGCTCACCCCGGTCACCCTCGTCGGCACCCCGCTCACCGTCATCCCGCTGTGCGTGGTGACCGGCCCCGGCCGCTCCCTGGTCAAGCTGCTGGTCATCGGGGTGCTGCTGATCGTCGGCGGCGCGGTCACCAGCAAGGCGGTCAGCCGTGGCTGACGTCCTCATCGCGCTCGCCCTGGTCTTCGTCGCCGTCGCCGCGACCGCCGCCGTGCTCAACCGCGACCCGGCCCGCCAGGCGATCGTCCTGTCGCTCCTCGGCCTCGGCTTCGCGGTGCTCTTCACGGTCGTCCAGGCACCCGACGTCGGCCTGTCGCAGCTGGCCGTGGGGTCGGCGGTCACCCCGCTGATGATCATGCTGACGGTGCGCAAGGTACGGCGCAAGGGGCGGCGCGAGTGAGCCTGCGCGAACGCCGCTGGGTGCTGGCCGCCGGACTCGCGGTCCTCGCCGTCCTGCTGACCGCCGCCTGCCTCGGCCTGCCCCGCTTCGGCGGCGCCTGGCACCCCTACGGCGACCGCGCGGTATGGACGGCGCTGCGCCAGCACACCGCCAACACCGTCAGCTCCGTCAACTTCGACCAGCGCGCCTTCGACACCCTCGGCGAGGAGTCCATCCTGTTCTCCTCGGTCATCGGCACCCTGGTGCTGCTGCGCCAGGCCAGCGACGAACACCGGGTGCCGCCGCAGCCCGCCCCCGTCGTCCCCGCCCTGCGCCGCTACGGCCGCGTCGCGCTGCCGGTCACCCTGCTGATCGGCCTGTACGTGATCGCCCACGGCCAGCTCAGCCCCGGCGGCGGCTTCCAGGGCGGCGTCGTCGTCGCCACCGCCCTCCACCTGCTCTACATCGGCGCCGACTACCGCGCCATCGAACGCGTCCGCCCCACCTGGGCCTACGAACTCGCCGACGCCGCGGGCGAGGCCGCCTATCTGGTCCTCGGCGCCGCCGCCCTGCTGACCGGCGCCGCCTACCTGACCAACACGCTGCCGCACGGCACCCTCAACACCATGTCGTCCGGCGGCACCGTGCCGCTGCTCAACGCGGCCGTCGGGATGGAGGTCGCGGCGGGCGTGGTCGTCCTGCTGGCCTCCTTCCTCGACCAGGCCGTCGAGATCGAGGAGGAGGACGAGGAGGCATGAGCGTCTTTCCGTACCTGGTCGCCGGGTACGTCTTCCTGGCCGGGATGGCCGGCATCGCCACCAGCCGCAACCTGGTGCACGCGGTCGGCTGCCTGTCGGTAGCCCAGTCCGCCACCTACGTGCTGCTGCTCGCCGTCGGCTACCGGCGTGGCGCCACCGCCCCGGTCTTCTCCGACATCAAGCCCGGCCGGCCGGTGGTCGACCCGGTGGTGCAGGCACTCGCCCTCACCGACGTCGTGGTCGGTGCCACCGTCACCGCGCTGCTGCTCGCCCTGGTCATCCAGATCGCCAAACGCCACGGCACCGTCGACCCCGACGCGCTCTCCGAACTGAAGGGGTGAGCGGGTGGAGCGCCTGCTGCCGCTGATCGTGGTGGTGCCGCTGCTGGGGGCCGCGCTGCTGGCCGCGGCCGGCCGCCATCTGCCCCGGCAGGCCGGCGACACCTTCGGCCTCCTGTGCGCCGCCACCGCCACCGCGCTGGCCGGCGCGGAACTCGCCCGCGGCCCCCGCCCCGTCGTCTCCTGGCTCGGCGGCTGGACCCCGGTACACGGCCACAGCGTCGGCATCGTCCTCGTCGGCGACCGGACCGGACTGGGCCTGGCCGCACTCGCCTCGCTGCTGTCGGCCGCCGTACTGGTCTACTCCTGGCGGTACTTCGCCGAACCGCCGCGCCGCACCCCCGGCGCCTTCCCGGCGATGATCCTGCTCTTCCAGGCGGGCATGGCCGGCTTCGCGCTCACCGGCGACCTCTTCGACGCCTTCGTCTTCTTCGAGCTGATGGGCGTGGTCGCCTACGCGCTCACCGGCTACCGGGTCGAAGCCCGGCGCGCGGTCCAGGGCGGCCTCACCTTCGGGGTGGTCAACTCCCTGGGCGGCTACGCCAGTCTGCTCGGCATCGGCCTGCTCTACGCCCGCACCGGCCAACTCGGCATGGCCCAGATCGGCCGCCGGCTCGACCAGTTCCCCCGGCACGACGCCGTGCTCACCGCCGCGTTCGTGCTGGTGCTGACCGGGCTGCTGGTCAAGTCGGCCGCCGTGCCCTTCCACTTCTGGCTGCCGGACGCCCACGCGGTCGCCCCCACCCCGGTGTGCATGCTGCTGTCCGGGGTGATGGTGGAGACCGGGGTGTACGGCGTCTTCCGCGTCTACCACACCGTCTTCGCCGGCCCCGGCGGCGTACCGGCGGCCGACGCGCGGCGGGCGCTACTGGTCCTCGGCGTCCTCACCGCCGTCCTCGGCGCCGTGATGTGCTGGCAGCAACGCCACCTCAAACGGCTCCTCGCCTTCTCCACCGTCGCCCACACCGGCCTCTTCCTCACCGCGCTCGCCCTGTTCACCCCCAAGGCCACCGCCGGCATCGCCCTGTACGTCCTCGGCCACGCGGGCACCAAGGCGGCGCTCTTCGCCTGCGCCGGCGTCCTGCTGGACCGCTACGGCAGCGTGGACGAACACGAACTGCACGGCCGCGCCCGCGAGTTGCCCTTCCTCGGCACGCTCGTCGCGGTCGGCGGACTCGCCCTGGCCGGGCTGCCGCCGTTCGGCACCGGGTTGGGCAAGGCGGTCGCCGAGGAGTCCGCGACCCCGCTGCCGGTGCTCTTCGTCCTGGTCTCCGCCCTCACCGGGGCCGCGGTGCTGCGCGCGGCCGGCCGGGTCTTCCTCGGCGCCGGGCGCCCCCTCACCGACGACGGCGCCGACGCCACCTCCGGCAGCGGCGAGGAGCCGGAGACCGAGGGCGAGGTCCGCGCGGTGCCGCCGCCGATGGTCGCGGTCGCCGCCGCGCTGCTGCTCGGTGCGCTCGCGGTGGGTACGGTCCCCGCGCTGGCCGACGCCGTCGCGCGGGCCGCCGTCTCCTTCACCGACCACGCCGGTTACGCCGCCGCCGTCCTCGACGCCCGCCCGCCCGGCACCCCCTCGCCCCCCGCCGTCGGCTGGACCCTGCCCGGCGTGCTGCTCGGGCTGGTGTCGGCCGCCGTCGCGGTGGCGCTGGCCGCCCTCGCCCTGTACCGCCCGGCGCTCGTCGCCCCGCTGCGCCGCACCGGCCCGCTGCGCCGCCTCCAGTCCGGCCACATCGGCGACTACGTGGCCTGGACGGCGGCCGGTATGGGACTGCTGGCGGTGCTCACCCACTGGTGAGGCTCACCGGCGTGGCTGGAAGCCCCCGGTGGACGGCGGGGCGCCGCTGACCTCCTCGACGATCCCGGCGCACAGCTCCCGCAACTTCAGGTTGCGGTGCTGGGAGGCGCGGCGCAGCAGCTCCAGCGCCTCGTGCGCCGGACAGCGCCGACGGGCCATGACGATCCCCAGCGCCTGGTCGATCACCGAGCGGGAGGTCAGCGCGGTCCGCAGGTCCTCGGTCTCCTCCAGGTGGCGGTCGATGCGCAACGCCACGTGGACCGCGCCCGCCGCCTGGGCGGCCAGCCGGCGCGCGGCGGTCACCGCGTCGGCGTCGAAGGTGTGCGGCAGCCGGGCGTAGAAGTTGAGCGCCCCCACCCCGTCCCCGTCCAGCCCCATCGGCACCGCGAGCACCGAGCGGACGCCCCGCTCCAGCAGGAAGTCGGCGTACCCGTTCCACCGCCGCTCGTCGCGCGCGTCCGCGACGATCTGCTCCCGGTCGTGCTCCACGCTGCTCAGGCAGGGCCCGCCCAGCGCCTCGTACTGCCGCTCGTCCAGCAGCCGCGAGACGTCGTCGCTGCTGGCCACCGTGGCGGGCCGGCCGTCCCGGCGGAGCATGATGCTGCACCCGTCCACGTACGGCATCGCCTTGACCGCCCGGACGGTCAGCTCCTGGAGGAACTCGTCGAGTCCGGCGGTGCCGGCCAGCGTGCGGTGCAACGCGGAGAAATCGAGCCCTGGGCCATAGGCGGTCACGACCCTCGTCTGCCCCCGCCGGGTCAATCGATGCCGCTGCCCCGCTCGCCGTTTCCGCCGCCGATGGTCTCCACCACCCGGAAGGCGATGTCCCGCACCTTGACGTTCTCCTGCTGCGAGGCGCGCACCAGCCGCCGGAACGCCTCCCGCGCGTCCAGGTCGAGCTTGGCCATGAGCACCCCGGTGGCCTGCCCGATCACGTCCCGGGTGTGCATCGCCTCGGTCAGCTGCTCCTGCACCCGCGCGGAGTCCAGGGCGACCGAGACGTGCGCGGCCAGCAACCGGCCGATCCGCACCGCCCGGTCGTCGAAGGCGTCCGCGCCGGACGCGTACAGGTTGAGGATGGACAGCCGCCGGTAGCCCGAGGAGAGCCGCAACGACAGCAGCGAACGCAGGCCCAGCTTGGCGGCGGCCTCGGTGGCCGGATCGCGCGCGGTGTCCTCCCGGCGCACCACGGGACGCTCCCACAGCGCCTCCCAGTACGGCGCCGCCGGACGCTGCGGCCCGCTGCGCTGCGCGGCGTCCACCGCCCGCACCGCCTCGGTGGTGCAGGCACCGGTACGCACCCGGGTGCCGCGCTCGATCAGCGTGATCCCCGCCTCGGCGGTCCCCGGCACGATCTCCCGCGCGAGGGCGACGGCGGTGTCCATGGTCTGCTCCGGCCCCTCGGCCGCGTGCAGCGCCGTGGCCGCCCCAGCCAGGGCCTCGGCGAGCCGGAAACCGGTACGCATGTCTGGAATGTCTGACGAAACCACCACGAACCTCTTCGGCGAGCATGGCTTCACACCACGCGCTGGAGAGCTCCGCAGCACATTCCCGACTGCGAGCACGGTCAACGTACGTACTGTACCGGCTTCCCGACGTGCGGGTTCGCTCGCGCTGGCGGTCAGGGGGTTCCCTCGCGCCGGCGGTCAGCCATTACTCCGTGGCCGGTTCGCCCGTTTCAGGATGCGGGGTCGCCGCCGGCGGGCCCGGTGTGGCGGGGGTACCCCCGGATCCCCGTCGCCCACGGCTGGGACGGCCATGCGGTGGTGGGCGGTTCGCCCGTTTCAGGTTGCCGGGGTGGCCCCCGGCGGCCCGCTGCCCGGTGGGTGGTTGGTGGGGTTTTTGGTTTGGTTCGGCACCGGGGTGGTTCGCCTACTGCCGGTACGGGGTCGGGGGCGCGCCGGGGGTGACTCCTCGCTCCGCGTATCCGCCACAGTTGCGCTCCGGCTGTTGGGTCGCTGCGGGGACACCCCCGGCACACCCCCTTGTGCCGTCGTGCGGGTGCCTCTCTTCGCGGGTGGGGGTGAGTGAGGAGGTTGGGGTCACCCCGATCTCCTTCTCACCCACCCCGTGCCGCAGCGCGGAACGCAACAGAACGGGGGCGTGCAGGGGTGTCCCCGCAGCGACCCAGCAGCCGGAGCCAAGCCTTGGCGGATACGTGGAGCGAGGAGTCACCCCGGAGGGCCCCCGGAAACCAAGGAAGACAGTGCGCACCCCGCACTGTACGAACACAGCCACGGGTGGGCGGGGGGAAACATCCGTGACGCCAGCCACGACGAGACGGGGACCGGGGGCACCCGGGGAGGTAAATGGGTGACCGCCAGCGCGAGCGGATACGGCAACTTTGGCGTACGGTTGCAGGCTGCCCCGCAGGGGCCACCGCACGACGTTTGCAAGAAGGGGGTCCTTGCGTGGCAACGCAGGACGTGGCTCGGCACGGTGCCGACGCCGCCGGCCGGGACGGAGCCGGGACGGCCGGGCGTGACATGGTCCGCGCCGCCGACCACAAGGCAGCGAACACCACGGACCCAAGCGCAGCCCAAGACGTCCCGCGCGACGCGGATCCCCTCACCCCGGACCAGCCGGGCGCAGCCCGAAACGGCTCGCGCGGCGCGGACTCCCTCACCCCGAGCAAGCCGGGCGCGGCCCGGGACGGTTCTCGGGACGCCGGGGAGGTGGGGGTGGAGCAGGCGCACCTGGACCGGGTGTACCGCCGACTGGAGGAGAAGATCCACGAGGCGGAGTTCCTCGTGGACGACGCCGAGAAGCGCGCACAGGTCGGCACCCCCGGTGCCCTCGCCGAGCGCGACGCGCAGGTCTTCCAGGCCGGCGTCCACCTCAGCCGGCTCAACTCCGAGTTCGAGGACTTCCTCTTCGGCCGGATCGACCTGCTGCGCGGCAAGGACGGCAGGCGCGGCCCGGACGGGGCGTTCACCGCGACCGAGGTCGCCGACGACGCCATCGGGGCGGACCGGCGCGCCGAGATCGCCGAGACGCTGCACATCGGGCGGCTCGGCGTGCTGGACGCCGACTACTCGCCGCTGGTGATCGACTGGCGGGCGCCGGCCGCGGCGCCGTTCTACCGGGCCACCCCCAAGGACCCGGGCCGGGTGGTGCGCCGCCGGGTGATCCGCAGCAAGGGCCGCCGTGTCCTCGGCGTCGAGGACGACCTGATGCGTCCGGAGCTGACCGCCACCCTCGACGGCGAGGAACTCGTGGTGATCGGCGACGGCGCCCTGATGGCCGCGCTCGGCCGGGCCCGCGGCCACACCATGCGCGACATCGTGGCCAGCATCCAGGCCGAGCAGGACATGGTGATCCGCGCCCCCGCCCCGGGCGTCACCGAGGTCACCGGCGGCCCCGGCACCGGCAAGACCGCGGTGGCCCTGCACCGCGCCGCCTATCTGCTCTACCAGGACCGCCGCCGCTACTCCGGGGGCATCCTCGTGGTGAGCCCGACGCCGCTGCTGGTGTCGTACACCGAGGGCGTGCTGCCCTCGCTGGGCGAGGAGGGCCAGGTGGCCATCCGCGCGCTGGGCTCGCTGCTGGACGGCGCCGAGGCGACCACCTACGACGAGCCCGCGGTCGCCCGGGTCAAGGGCTCCTCCCGGATGGTGCAGGTGCTGCGCCGGGCCGCGCGCGGCGCGCTGGACAACGCCGACGTGCCGACCTCGCTGCGTGTGGTGGCCTTCGGCGGCCGGCTGGAGCTGGACGCCGACGAGCTCGCCCGGATCCGCCGCAACGTCCTCGGCGGCACCGCCCCGCTCAACCTGATGCGTCCGCGCGCCCGCCGGCTGGTGCTGGACGCGCTGTGGGCCAAGTCCGGGCGCGGCCGTCACCTGATGGACCCGGAGCTGATCGCGGAGGCCCGGGCCGCCTTCGACGAGGACGTGTCGGGGGAGGACGCGTTCGGCGGCTTCCTCCAGGCGTGGTGGCCGGTGCTCACCCCGCGCCGGGTGCTCGCCGCGATGGCCGACGAGCGGCGGCTGGGCCGTTGGTCGCGGCGGGTGCTGGCGCCCCGCGAGACGCGGCTGGTGGCCCGTTCGCTGGCCCGGCTCGGGGCGGCCGGCGACGGTCCGCTCTCGGTGCACGACGTGGCGCTCCTGGACGAGCTGCGGGTGCTGCTCGGCACCCCGCCCAAGCCGCCCAAGCCGCGCGAGGTGGACCCGCTGGACGAGCTGACCGGCCTGGAGGAGGTCACCACCTTCGCCGACCGCAACTTCTCCCGCCGGTCCCGCGCCGAACGCCGGGAGCAGGAACGTACCGAGTACGCCCACGTCATCGTGGACGAGGCGCAGGACCTGACGCCCATGCAGTGGCGGATGGTGGCCCGGCGCGGCACCAGCGCCACCTGGACGGTGGTCGGCGACCCGGCGCAGAGTTCCTGGAGCGACCCGGACGAGGCCGCCCGGGCGCGCGACGAGGCGCTGGGCTCCCGGACCCGGCGGCGGTTCACGCTCACCGTCAACTACCGCAACCCGGCGGAGATCGCCGAGCTGGCCGCCAGGGTGCTCCAGCTGGCCATGCCGGGGATGGAGGCGCCGTCGGCGGTGCGTTCGACCGGGGTGGTGCCGCGCTTCACGGTGGCCGGCGCCGATCTGGGCGCGGCGGTGCGGGCGGCGGCCGAGGAGCTGCTGGCCGAGGTCGAGGGGACGGTCGGGGTCGTGGTGGCGATGGGCCGCCGCGCGCAGGCCCGGCGGTGGCTGGCCGGGCTGGGCGACCGGGTGGTGCCGCTGGGCAGCCTGGAGGCCAAGGGGCTGGAGTACGACGCCACGGTGGTGGTCTCCCCGGCCGAGATCGCCGACGAGTCGCCGGCCGGGCTGCGGGTGCTCTACGTGGCGCTGACCCGGGCCACCCAGCAGCTCACCGTGGTCGCCGGCGAACGGGACGAGCCCGACGCGGCGGGCGTCCCGGACCTGCTGCGCGACTGAGGACGACGCGCCGGCCTCCCCGCTTGCCCGCCCGGCTCCGGCGCGGGCGGGGACGCCCCGGTACGGGCGCGTACCCGACCACGAAGGGCGCCCCCCGTGCTCGACGGGGGGCGCCCTTCGTGACGCTTGCGACACCGACCCGCCATGCTCGCCTCGCGGCTAGCGGTCGCTCGTAGCGACAATGGTTGGGCCCGGGGGCTTGGATCGGGCCGGTGCCGTATTCAGATTAACAAAGACTCCCCTGAAGACCATTCCCCTTGGCCGGATCCGCTTTCCGGAGGGTTGGGTTCCGGGGTGCGGGTGGCCGAAAAGCCTTCCCTGGCATCCCGCATCGTGGAAGTATCTTTCCGCAATCCGGCGTTCCGTCGAGCGACCGGGGCTGGTTACCGCCTACCCACCGGTAGGTGCAACCATCGGATGTCTCGTGCCCGATCCATGGACACGACACGGACAAGCGGAGGAAAGTCGGCATGGCAACGGCGCCGAGCGTCTCTTACTCGATCACGGTGCGACTGGAGGTCCCGGCCAGCGGGACCGCGGTCAGCCAGCTCACCACCGCGGTGGAGTCCTCCGGCGGGTCGGTGACCGGCCTGGACGTCACCGCCTCCGGCCACGAGCGGCTCCGGATCGACGTGACCATCGCGGCCACGTCCACCGCGCACGCCGACCAGATCGTCACCAAGCTGCGCGCCATCGAGGGCGTCACGATCGGCAAGGTCTCCGACCGTACGTTCCTGATGCACCTCGGCGGCAAGATCGAGATGGCGTCCAAGCACCCCATCCGCAACCGTGACGACCTGTCCATGGTCTACACCCCCGGCGTCGCCCGGGTCTGCATGGCGATCGCCCAGAACCCCGAGGACGCCCGCCGGCTGACCATCAAGCGCAACAGCGTGGCCGTGGTCACCGACGGCTCGGCCGTGCTGGGCCTGGGCAACATCGGCCCCAAGGCCGCGCTGCCGGTGATGGAGGGCAAGGCCGCCCTGTTCAAGCGGTTCGCCGGCATCGACGCCTGGCCGATCTGCCTGGACACCCAGGACACCGACGCCATCGTGGAGATCGTCAAGGCCATCGCCCCCGGGTTCGCCGGCATCAACCTGGAGGACATCTCCGCGCCGCGCTGCTTCGAGATCGAGGCCCGGCTGCGTGAGGCGCTGGACATCCCGGTCTTCCACGACGACCAGCACGGCACCGCCATCGTGGTGCTCGCCGCGCTCACCAACGCGCTGCGGGTGGTCGGCAAGAAGATCGAGGACGTCCGGGTCGTGATGTCCGGCGCGGGCGCGGCCGGTACCGCCATCCTCAAGCTGCTGCTCGCCGCCGGCGTCAAGCACGCGGTGGTCGCCGACATCCACGGGGTGGTGCACAGCGGGCGCACCGACCTGGTCGACGCCGACCCGGGCTCGGCGCTGCGCTGGATCGCCGACAACACCAACCCCGACAACATCACCGGCACCCTCAAGGAGGCCGTGCGCGGTGCCGACGTCTTCATCGGCGTCTCCGCGCCCAATGTGCTCGGCGGCGAGGACGTGGCCGCCATGGCCGAGGGCGCCATCGTCTTCGCGCTGGCCAACCCCGACCCCGAGGTCGACCCGGCGGTGGCCCGGGAGACCGCCGCGGTGGTCGCCACCGGCCGCAGCGACTTCCCCAACCAGATCAACAACGTGCTGGTCTTCCCCGGCGTCTTCCGCGGCCTGCTGGACGCCCAGTCCCGCACCGTCAACACCGAGATGATGCTGGCCGCGGCCGGGGCCCTCGCCGACGTGGTGGCCGACGACGAGATCAACGCCAACTACATCATCCCCAGCGTCTTCAACGACAAGGTGGCCGGCGCGGTGGCCGGCGCCGTCCGTGACGCCGCCCGGGCCCAGGGGGTGGCCGCCCCCGCCGTGGTGCCCTCCGCCGGGCAGTGAACCCCGGCCCGGCCGGGCGCGGCCACGGATCCGCCGCCCGGCCGGGGCGCGTCGCGCCGCCGCCCGGCCCGTCCTGCCCCTAGGGTGTCGCCCAGACGCGAGCGGGCGGGCCGCCGGGCGGCCCTCGTCGCGCGGCCGTATGGGAACGCAGCGTCACCAAGCCGTTGCTGTGGCGCTTTTCGTGTGACCCTCCCGGGTGCCGGATTGGCTTTCCCGCCGCTGGTGGGGGCAGGATGCCTACTCGGGCGAGAGGCTCGTGTCTCAGGCCCGGGCACACACTGTGTCCGAGGCACCTGGCAACATCGGCTTCAAAACGCGGCGGTCCTCCTCCATCCAGAGGCGGCCGAGGACGCAACACGCCTCAACGGCAAGAAGAACACGGGAGTACGAATATGAACCGCAGTGAGCTGGTGGCCGCGCTGGCCGACCGCGCCGAGGTGACCCGCAAGGACGCCGACGCCGTTCTGGCCGCCCTCGCCGAGACCGTCGGTGAGGTCGTCGCCAAGGGCGACGAGAAGGTCACCATCCCCGGTTTCCTGACCTTCGAGCGCACCCACCGTGCCGCTCGCACCGCTCGCAACCCGCAGACCGGCGAACCGATCGAGATCCCGGCCGGCCACGCCGTCAAGGTCACCGCGGGCTCCAAGCTCAAGGAAGCCGCCAAGGGCAAGTAAGCAGCCGGCCCGGCGCCGCTGGGCGACGGCCGCTGACGAGCCGACGGAAGAGGGCGGCCACCCCCACCGGGGTGGCCGCCCTCTCTCCGTACCCGTACGTCGCCGTCCACGGCCCGTACGGGCCCGTGGACGGCGACGTACGGCCGTCAGGCGCGGACGCCGGCCGGGAGCTCCACGTGGCCGCCGAGCGCCCGCAGCTTCTCCATGAAGTTCTCGTAGCCGCGGTTGATCAGGTCGATGCCGTGCACCCGCGAGGTGCCCTCCGCGGCCAGCGCCGCGATCAGGTACGAGAAGCCGCCGCGCAGGTCGGGGATGACCAGGTCGGCGCCCTGGAGCTTGGTCGGCCCGGAGACCACGGCCGAGTGCAGGAAGTTGCGCTGCCCGAACCGGCACGGGGTGCCGCCCAGGCACTCCCGGTACAGCTGGATGTGGGCGCCCATCTGGTTGAGCGCCGAGGTGAAGCCCAGCCGCGACTCGTAGACCGTCTCGTGCACGATGGACAGCCCCGACGCCTGGGTGAGCGCCACCACCAGCGGCTGCTGCCAGTCGGTCTGGAAGCCGGGGTGCACGTCCGTCTCCAGCGCGATCGCGTTGAGCGCGCCGCCCGGGTGCCAGAACCGGATGCCGTCGTCGTCCACCTCGAAGGCGCCGCCGACCTTGCGGTAGGTGTTGAGGAAGGTCATCATCTCGCGCTGGCTGGCGCCGCGTACGTACACGTCGCCCCTGGTCGCCAGCGCCGCGCTGGCCCAGGAGGCGGCCTCCAGGCGGTCCGGCAGCGCCCGGTGGTTGTAGCCGCCGAGGCGGTCGACGCCGGTGATCCGGATCGTCCGGTCGGTGTCCATCGAGATGATCGCGCCCATCTTCTGCAGCACGCAGATCAGGTCCTCGATCTCCGGCTCCACGGCCGCGTTGGACAGCTCGGTGACCCCGTCCGCCAGCACCGCGGTCAGCAGCACCTGCTCGGTGGCGCCCACCGACGGGTAGGGCAGCCGGATCCTGGTGCCGCGCAGCCGCTGCGGGGCCTCCAGGTACTGGCCCTCCGGACGCTTCTCGATGACCGCGCCGAACTGCCGCAGCACCTCGAAGTGGAAGTCGATCGGCCGCCCGCCGATGTCGCAGCCGCCCAGGCCCGGGATGAACGCGTGCCCCAGCCGGTGCAGCAGCGGCCCGCAGAACAGGATCGGGATGCGCGACGAGCCGGCGTGCGCGTCGATGTCGGCGACGTTGGCGCTCTCCACGTGCGAGGGGTCCAGCACCAGCTCGCCGGGCTCCTCACCCGGGCCCACCGTGACCCCGTGCAGCTGGAGCAGCCCGCGCACCACCCGCACGTCACGGATGTCGGGGACGTTGCGCAGCCGGCTCGGACCGCTGCCGAGCAGGGCGGCCACCATGGCCTTGGGCACGAGGTTCTTCGCGCCGCGGACACGGATCTCGCCCTCCAGCGGGGTGCCGCCGTGGACAAGCAGGACGTCGTCGGTCATGGGGCTCGCGTTCCTGGAGAAGGATGAGGACGGGGGAAGGCGCCGGCCACGGTACGCCCGGGCCATTCGTACACCCGTTCACCTGGGCGGACGCGTCCCGCCGTACCGGGGCGGACATGCGCGCGCGCCGCAACTGGCGTGGCTGCGGAGGCGGGCGCGGTACCGGAAGAAATGGTAATGCGCCCGACGGCCGCCCCCGTCAAGGCCGGTGCCCGTCGGCCACCGGCCGGTCACCGCGGTTCCCCGGCGCGCGCCCCGCCGTACGCCCCCACCTGCGCCCCCGCCGCCCCGGGCGCCGCCCCCGTCCGCCCTCCCGGCCCCCGGCACGGCCGAGAAGCGCCCATCCCGACCGCGGATGCGGGATCATGTGGTCATGACGGAGGTGTCCTCGCTCACCGGCCGACTGCTCGTGGCCACGCCCTCCCTCGCCGATCCCAACTTCGACCGGGCGGTGGTCCTCCTCCTCGACCACGACGAGGAGGGGACGCTCGGCGTGGTCCTCAACCGGCCCACCCCGGTCGGCGTCGGCGACGTGCTGGAGCCCTGGGCCCGGCTGGCCGGCGTCCCCCAGGTGGTCTTCCAGGGCGGCCCGGTCTCGCTCGACTCCGCGCTGGGCCTGGCCGTCGTCCCCGGCGAGGCGCCCGGCGGCGAGGGGGCGCCCGCCGAACCGCTGGGCTGGCGCCGGGTGCACGGCGCCATCGGCCTGGTCGACCTGGAGGCCCCGCCGGAACTCCTCGCCGCCGAACTCGGCTCGCTGCGGATCTTCGCCGGCTACGCCGGCTGGGGCCCCGGCCAGCTGGAGGACGAACTGGTCGAGGGCGCGTGGTACGTGGTCGAGTCCGAACCCGGCGACATCTCCTCCCCGGCGCCCGAGGGGCTGTGGCGCTCGGTGCTGCGCCGCCAGCGCAACGAACTGGCGATGGTGGCCACCTACCCGGACGACCCGAGCCTCAACTGAGGAGGTCCGCCATGAGTACCCTTGGGTCCCATGAGCACTCTTGAGCCCGAGCGCGGGACGGGTACCGGGACCCTTGTCGAGCCGACACCGCAGGTGTCCAACGGCGACGGCGACCACGAGCGCTTCGCCCACTACGTCCAGAAAGACAAGATCATGGAGAGCGCGCTCTCCGGATCCCCGGTGGTCGCGCTGTGCGGGAAGGTCTGGGTGCCCGGCCGCGATCCGAAGAAGTACCCGGTCTGTCCCATGTGCAAGGAGATCTTCGAGTCCATGGACGCCGGCGGCAACGACAAGGGCGGCAAGGGCGGCGACAAGTAGCCCCCGCCCCGCCCGCCGTCCCGCCCCACAGGCCGCCCGCCCGCCCCGGCAGGCGGCCTGCGGGCGCGTTCGCGTGCTCATGAGCCGCTGAGTACCCGTACGGATGCGCGCCCCCGGCGCGCCCTCGTACCGTAGGGAGCCGTCCGACGGGGATCGAGGGCCGGTACGAGGGGGACTGGTGGGCGAGGGGGGCACGGCCCGCGGCAAGTGGGCGGCGTTCGACGGGGGCGGGACGCGGCTGGACCCGAGGGCGGGTGGCGGTACGGGTGCCGGTTCCCCCGACGGTGACCGGCTCGGCGTCGAACCCTCCGTGCTGCGCGCCTCGGCCGCCGCGGCCGGCACCGTCGCCGGTGACCTGGCGCAGGCGGTCACCCCGGCACTGCGCGACGTCCGGGCCGCCGCGGCCTCGCTGGCCGGCTGGGGCTCCGGCGCCCGGCTGGAGGCGGACGCCGCCGGATGGACGGCCGCCTTCGAGGGGCTGCACCGGCGCATCGGCCGGATCGGCGCGCTGCTCACCGACACCGCGAACGGCCACGAGTGGCACGACGACCGCGTCTACCAGGCGTTCTCCGGGGACCTCAAACGGTGAGCGGCACCTTCGCCCGGCTGGCGCGGCAGGACTTCGCCGACCTGGAGGCGGCGGCCCGCTCCTGGCACCGCCTCGCCGACGCCTTCGCCACCGCCCACCAGCACCACACCCACCGGGTCTCCGGCCCCCTGCACCCCGCCTGGCAGGGGCTCGGCGCGCAGACCGCGCTGCCCGTACTCGCCCGGATCGAGAGCCAGTTGGAGGCCGCCCAGGTCGACGCGGTCTCCTACGCCACCGTGCTCGACACCCTGCACGCCCGGCTCTCGGAGGCCCAGGGCAACCTGTGCAGCGCGGTCGCCAACGCCGAGCACGACCACTTCACGGTGGACGACGCCACCGGCCGCGTCACCCTTCCCCGCTGGGTCGAGGAGGGCCGCGCGGACCCGCACCGTCAGGACGAGACCGCCGCCTGGGACCGTCGACTCGCCGCCTACCAGCGGATGATCGACCAGGCCGTCAAGGACGCCGAACAGGCCGACGAGGAAGGCGCCCGCGCCCTCGCCACCCTCACCCCCGGCACCCTCGACGAGGACGACGCGCTGCGCACCGCGGCCGAGGAGAGCACCGGGGCCACCCGCCTGCTGGGCATCGGCCCTTACGCCATCCCGGACGGCAAGGACCCGAAGCGGGCGGCGGCCTGGTGGCGTTCGCTCAGCCACGACGAGCAGCAGAGCTACCTCACCCTCCACCCCGAGCTCATCGGCGCCCTCGGCGGCCTTCCCGCCACCGCCCGCGACCAGGCCAACCGCCTCCTCCTCGACGAATACCTGGACGGCCGCGGCGGCCCCGGCCCCGGCACCGGCCTCACCGCCGACCAGTGGAACCAGCAACAGGACGCCCTGCGCGCCCTCAAGTCCCGCCTCGACGACGCCACCGACGACGACCCCGGCCGCCGGCTCTACCTCCTGCGCCTCGACCCCTCCGGCACCGGCCGCGCCGTCGTCGCCATGGGCAACCCCGACACCGCCGCCAACACCGCGGTGCTGGTGCCGGGGACCAACACGAACCTGGCGTCGATGCCGGGGCAGATCGACCGGATCGACAAGCTGCGCATGGCCGCGACCAGAGCCGGCGCCGGAGACGACACCTCCGTCATCGCGTGGCTCGGTTACGACCCGCCGCAGGAGGACGTCCCCGGCGACCACTTCGACCTCGGGGTGGCGGGCACCGGGCTCGCCGAGGAAGGCGGTCGGAACCTGCGGCAGTTCGTCCAGGACCTGCGGGCCGCCCAGGGGCCGCTCCACAGCCACCTCACGGTGATCGGGCACAGCTACGGCTCCACCACGGTCGGCGCCGCCGCGGCGGACGATCCGCACGGGCTGGGCGCCGACGACATCGTGGTGGTCGGCAGCCCCGGCATGACGGTGGACAACGTCCGCGGGCTCCACATGACCGCTGACCACGTATTCGTCGGCTCCGCCGCCGACGACCCGGTCATCGAGTACTTCTCCGACGCGACACTCGGCAAGAACCCGGCGCGGGAGTCGTTCGGCGCCCGGGACTTCGCCGTCGACACCCATGGGCACAGCGGATATTGGGCCGTCGACCCCAACGGCACGCTCAGCGAGAGCCTGCACAACCAGGGCCGGATCATCGCCGGGTACGAACCGCTGACGGTCGACCCCACGCCTGATCCGCCCACCTACAATTGGCCATGACGGACAAGGGATCAGTTGCGTAATCGACACGCGGACGACGCCGCACGGCACCGTGGCCGGTCCGCCCTCCTGGCGGCGTGTGCCGCCTTGTCGCTGTCACTGCTCACCGGAGGTTGCGTGTCCGACGAGGGGAAGAACGCCCCGCTGCCGCGGATGAGCAGGCAGGACGCCCTGGACTGGGCGCGCCGCTTCACCGAGGAGGCGGCCGGCGCGGCGGGGTTGGAACTTGAGCCCGGCAGCCCCGATTCGCTGTTCGGCCCGTGCTTCGGCAAGCACGGCGAGACGTCGACCGATGAGCGGTTCCAGTTGATGTACTCGGCGTACTCCCCGCTGCCCGTGGAGCACCACACGGCGGCCGTGGACAAGATCCGCGCCGCCCTGGAGCGCGAGGGCTACACCATCACGGGCTACCGCCCGTACGGCGGGCCGAGGGTGAGCGCGATCGTGGAGGCGACGGCTCCGGACAACCGTTTCACCGTGAGTGTGGAGAGCGCCGGGAAGCCGCCGGCGCCGCCGACCAAGCTTTCGTTCGGTGTCGATACGACATGCCTCATCCCACCCACCGCCACCCAGTCCCCGCAATGACCCCCCGCGCCACGCCGGACCAGACCAGACCCTTGCCCCGGGACCGGCGGAGCCGGTAGGCACGAGGCATGGACCTCATCCCCGCACCGCGCAGCCTCCGTCGGACCGAGCCCGGGGCGGCGTTCGTCGTCGACGGGCGGACGAGGGTGGACGCGGGGCCGGGGACGGAGCGGACCGAGCGGTGGCTGCGGGGCGTCCTGGCGGGCGCGTTCGGGGTGGGGCTGCCGCCGGGCGAGGGGGCGGGCGCCCTGGCGCTGCGCGTGGACGGCTCGCTGGGCACCGAGTCGTACCGGCTCACCGTACGGCCGGACCGCGCCGAACTCGTCGGCGGCGACCCCGCCGGGCTCTTCTGGGGCGCCCAGACGCTGCGTCAGCTGCTCGGCCCCGACGCCTTCCGGCGTGCCCCGATCGGGGCCCGCGAGGCCCGGCTGCCGTGCGTGACCGTCGAGGACGCCCCCCGCTTCGCCTGGCGCGGCATGCTGCTCGACGTCGCCCGCCACTTCATGCCCAAGGACGTCGTCCTGCGCTACCTCGACCTGCTCGCCGCCCACAAGCTCAACGTGCTCCACCTCCACCTCACCGACGACCAGGGCTGGCGCCTGGAGATCCGGCGCTACCCCAAGCTCACCGAGGTCGGCGCCTGGCGCACCCGTACCAAGGTCGGCCTGCGGGAATCCACGCTGTGGGACGAGCGCCCGCACGGCGGCTACTACACCCAGGACGACATCCGCGAGATCGTCGCCTACGCCGCCGAACGCGAGATCACCGTGGTGCCCGAGATCGACGTGCCCGGTCACTCCCAGGCCGCCATCGCCGCCTACCCCGAACTCGGCAACACCGACGTCGTCGACACCACCACCCTCCCCGTGCTCACCAGTTGGGGCGTCAACCCCAACGTACTCGCCCCCACCGACACCACCGTGCGCTTCTACGAGAACGTGCTCAGCGAGGTGCTGGAGCTCTTCCCGGCGACCTTCGTGCACATCGGCGGGGACGAGTGCCCCAAGGAGCAGTGGAGCGCCTCGCTCACCGCCAAGAACCGCCTCGTGGACCTGGAACTCGCCGACGAGCACGAGCTGCAGAGCTGGTTCATCGCGCACTTCGACCGCTGGCTCGCCGAGCGCGGCCGGCGGCTGATCGGCTGGGACGAGATCCTCCAGGGCGGCCTGGCGCCCAAGGCGGCCGTCTCCTCCTGGCGCGGCTACGCGGGCGGGATCGCCGCCGCCCGCGCCGGCCACGACGTGGTGATGTGCCCCGAGCAGTACGTCTACCTCGACCACCGGCAGGCCGACGGCCCGGACGAACCGGTGCCCATCGGCTTCGTCCGCACCCTGGAGGACGTCTACCGCTTCGAGCCCGTCCCGGCCGAGCTGACCGCGCAGGAGGCCGCGCACGTGATGGGCACCCAGGCCAACGTGTGGACCGAGGTGCTCGACTCGGTGCGCGCCGTGGACTACATGGCGTTCCCGCGGCTGGCCGCCTTCGCCGAGGTGGCCTGGTCGGCGCTGCCCGCCCCGGCCGAGCGCGACTTCGCCGCCTTCTCCGCCCGGATGCGCGCCCACTACGTCCGGCTCGACGCCCTCGGGGTGGAGTACCGGCCGCCCGGCGGCCCGCGGCCCTGGCAGCGGCGCCCCGGCGTCGTCGGACGTCCGATCGAAGGACCGCCCCCGATCGTGTGAGGCGTGTCGGGGCGCCGTGCCGCGCCACCCCCGCGCCGCGCGCCGTGCGCCACCGGCGGAATCCGCCCAGGACGCCCGGAAGGCGGCCAACTCCGCGCAGGGTCAAGACCGTGGTCAACCCGCCCACACCACCATGACCCGGAAGGAAACGCGCTTCACGGACCCACAGGTTGATCGCTTGGGATCATGTGCCAGAGTTGCCGTGACCGGGCTGTCAGCACGTACCGTACGGCGACAAGGCCGGGCATGGTCGTGACGGCCGGATGGCCGCGGGGCGCCGTGGAAGGGAAGCTGCGTTGAGCACGTACGCACGGCAGACGGGACGCACGGTGACGCTGCCCGCCTCGCTCGACGAGGCGGTGGCGGCGCTGGCCGCCATGCCCGCAGCCGTGCCGGTCGCCGGCGGCACCGATCTGATGGCCGCCGTCAACTCCGGTCTGCTGCGCCCGGCGGCGCTCGTCGGACTCGGCCGGATCAGCGAGATCCGCGGCTGGAGTTACGCCGACGGGCACGCCGTACTCGGCGCCGGGCTCACCCACGCCCGCATGGGGCGCCCGGACTTCGCCGCGCTCATCCCGGCGCTGGCCGCCGCCGCCCGGGCCGCCGGTCCGCCGCAGATCCGCAACGCCGGCACGCTGGGCGGCAACATCGCCACCGCCGCCCCGACCGGCGACGCGCTGCCGGTGCTCGCCGCCCTGGAGGCCACCGTGGTCCTCGCCGGGCCGCAGGGCAGCCGGGAGGTGCCGGTGGGCCATCTGCTGGCCGGCCGCGACCCGTTGCGCCCCGGCGAGCTGCTGGCCTACGTCCGCGCCCCGCTGCTCCACGCCCCGCAGGTCTTCCTGAAGGCCACCGCCAGAACCGGCCCCGGCCGGGCGATCGCCTCGGTGGCGCTGGTGCTCGACCCGGCGCGGCGCGGCGTGCGGTGCGCGGTCGGCGCGGTCGCCCCGATGCCGCTGCGCCCGCTGGAGGCCGAGGCGTGGGTGGCCGGGCTGATCGACTGGGACGGCACCCGGACACTGGACCCGCAGGTGACCGGCGTGTTCGGCGAGTACGTCGCCATGGCCTGCATTCCGGACGCGGTGGACGGCGAACTGCCGCCCGCCGTGGCACATCTGCGGCGTACGGTGGCCGCACTGGCCCGCCGGGCACTGGGGAGGGCTCTTTCGTGAGCGACGACGGCACCACGGACGCGAACGCGGCGGGCCGGCCGGATCCGGGGTACGCCCCGGGTACCCCGGCCGCCGCCCACTGGGATCCGCAGCACGACACCGGCTGGCAGCCGATGCCGCGCGGCGAGGGGTACGACGCCGACGCGACGATGCACGTCTCCTTCGCCGAGCACTTCGCCGAGTTCGCCGCCGGCCCCCCCGGCGCCGACCCGCTGGCCGCCCCCGGCCACGGCTACGTACCCCCGCACACCGCCGACGCGCCCCACGACGGCTACCACCCGTACGCCGCCGGGGAGTTCACCGGTGGCGCCGAGCCGGCCGGGTACGACTACGGCGGCCACCCGCAGGCGCCGGCCAGCCCGTGGGAGGAGTCGGCGGCGGCCCAGCGCGCGGCCGAGTGGCAGCAGTCGGCCGGAACGCACCAGTGGGCGCCGCCGCACGAGCCGTCGCACGAGCCCGGGCCCGAGGGCGAACCGGCGCCCTGGTCCGCGCCGTTCACCGCCGGGGACACCGGCGACGACTCGGGCGAGTACCCGGTGGGCGCCGCGATCGACCAGGCCGCCCACCCCCACCCCGAGCCGCGACCGGAACCGCACCCGCGCCCCGACCCGGCGGAGCCCGCGCCGGCCCCGGAGGCCGAGGCCGCACCCGAAGCACCCGAGGCCCCCGCCGCCCCCGGACCCGACGCCGTCCCCGAACCCGAACCCGTCCCGGAGCCCGGACCCGAACCCGAGGCCGCCGCCGGGGAGGCCGCCGGACTCCCCGACGTCCCCGAGGTTCCCGACGCCCACAGTGAGCACTCCACCGCCTCCTACGTCCTCCACGTCAACGGCGTGGACCGGCCCGTCACCGACGCGTGGCTCGGCGAGTCCCTCCTGTACGTCCTGCGGGAACGGCTCGGCCTGGCCGGCGCCAAGGACGGCTGCGAGCAGGGCGAGTGCGGCGCCTGCTCGGTCCAGGTGGACGGACGGCTGGTCGCCTCCTGCCTGACCCCGGCCGCCACCGCCGCGGGCAGCGAGGTCCGCACCGTGGAAGGGCTCGCCCGCGACGGCATGCCCTCCGACGTGCAGCGCGCCCTGGTCGACCACGGCGCCGTGCAGTGCGGCTTCTGCGTACCGGGGCTGGCGATGACCCTCCACGACCTGCTGGAGGGCAACCACCGCCCCACCGAGCTGGAGACCCGCCAGGCGATCTGCGGAAACCTGTGCCGCTGCTCCGGCTACCAGGGCGTGCTCGCCGCCGTCCGCCAGGTCGTCGCCGAACGCGAGGCCACCGCGGCCGAGGAGCCCGCCGCCCCCGACTCCGCGGCCGGCCGCATCCCGCACCAGGCCACCGCCGAGCCGGACCCCGCACCCCCCGCCGACGGGAGCGCGCCGTGACCCGCCCCGTCGCCACGACAGAGCTGACCGGAGAGCTGGCCGAATGACTGGACCCGATGCGGTGACCGCGACGACCGCTGTGGCCGCGGGCGCGTCAGACGCGTCCGCGCCGGGGGAGCGGACGCACGGGGTGGGGGCCTCGTTGCTCCCCGTCGACGCCGACGCCAAGGCGCAGGGCACCTATCCCTACGCCGCCGACCTGTGGGCCGAGGGGCTGCTGTGGGCCGCGGTGCTGCGCTCCCCGCACCCGCACGCCCGCATCGTGTCGATCGACACCAGCCACGCCGCCGCCATGCCCGGGGTGCACGCCGTCGTCACCCACCAGGACGTCCCCGGTGACGCCATGCACGGCCGCCGGGTCGCCGACCGCCCGGTCTTCGCCCACGACGTGGTCCGCCACCACGGCGAGCCGATCGCCGCGGTCGCCGCCGAGCACCCCGACACCGCCCGGCTGGCCGCCGCCGCGATCATGGTCGAGTACGAGGTGCTGGAGCCCGTCACCGACCCCGAGAAGGCGTTCGCCGCGCCCCCGCTGCACCCGGACGGCAACCTGGTCCGCCACATCCCGCTGCGCTTCGGCGACCCGTCGGTCACCGGCGAGGTGATCGTGGAGGGGCTCTACCGGATCGGCCGCCAGGACCCGGCCCCGGTGGGCGCCGAGGCCGGGCTCGCGGTGCCCCGGCCGGACGGCGGCGTCGAGCTGTACGTGGCCTCCACCGATCCGCACGCCGACCGCGACCTGGCCGCCGCCTGCTTCGCCCTCGCACCCGAACGGGTGAAAGTGGTGGTCACCGGGGTGCCGGGGGCCATGGGCGACCGCGAGGACCCCGGGTTCCAGCTGCCGCTGGGGCTGCTGGCGCTGCGCACCGGCCGCCCGGTGAAGCTGGTGGCCACCCGCGAGGAGTCGTTCCTCGGCCACGCCCACCGCCACCCGGCGCTGCTGCGCTACCGCCACCACGCCGACGCCGAGGGCCGGCTGGTCAAGGTGGAGGCCCAGCTGCTGCTGGACGCAGGGGCGTACGCGGACGCCTCCTCCGACGCCCTGGCCGCCGCCGTCTCCTTCGCCGCCGGCCCCTACGTCGTCCCCCACGTCTTCGTCGAGGGGTGGGCGGTGCGCACCAACAACCCGCCCTCCGGCCACGTGCGCGGCGAGGGCGCGATGCAGGTCTGCGCGGCCTACGAGGGCCAGATGGACAAGCTCGCCGCCCGCCTCGGCCTCGACCCGGCCGAGATCCGGATGCGCAACGTGATGGCCACCGGCGACCTGCTGCCCACCGGGCAGACCGTGACCTGCCCGGCCCCCGTCGGCGAGCTGCTGAAGGCGGTGCGCGACGCGGAGCTGCCGCCGGCCGAGGAACCGGCGCTGCTCCCCGGCGGCCTGGAGGGCGCGGGGGAGCCCGGGGTGATCCGCCGCGGCGTCGGCTACGGGCTCGGCATGGTCCACATGCTGGGCGCCGAGGGCCACGACGAGGTCTCCACCGCCACCGTCAAGGTGCGCGGCACCGAGGCCACGGTGATCTGCGCCGCCGTCGAGACCGGCCAGGGGTTCACCACGCTGGCCCGGCAGATCGTGCAGGAGGTCCTCGGGGTGGAGGACGTCACCGTGCTCCCCGCCGACACCGACCAGCCGCCCGCCGGGCCCTCCGCCCGCGGCCGGCACACCTGGGTCTCCGGCGGCGCGGTGGAGCGCGCCGCCAAGATGGTCCGCACCCAGCTGCTGCAACCGCTGGCCGCCAAGTTCGGGATGTCGGTGGAGCTGCTGACCATCACCGACGGCAAGATCACCTCCTACGACGGGGTGCTGAGCACCACGGTCGCCGAGGCGCTGGACGGCAAGGAGCTGTGGGCCACCGCACAGTGCCGGCCGCACCCCACCGAGCCGCTGGACGACAACGGGCAGGGCGACGCCTTCGTGGGCCTGGCCTTCGCCGCGGTGCGCGCCGTGGTCGACGTGGACATCGAGCTGGGCTCGGTGCGCGTGGTGGAGATGGCGGTCGCCCAGGACGTCGGGCGGTTGCTCAACCCCCGCCAGGTCGCCGCCCGCATCGAGGCCGGGATCACCCAGGGCGTCGGGATGGCGCTCATGGAGGACCTGCGGACCTCGCGGGGCACGGTCAAACGCCCCTCCCTGACCGGCTACGCCCTGCCCACCGCGCTGGACGCGCCGCCGGTGCGCATCGTCAAGCTGGTCGAGGAACGGGACGTGGTGGCCCCGTTCGGCGCCAAGGCGGTCAGCGCGGTGCCGGTGGTGGCCGCCCCGGCGGCGGTGGCCTCGGCGGTGCGGGCGGCCACCGGGCGCCCGGTGAACCGGCTGCCGATCCGCCCGCAGGCCGCGGTGGTCAAGGCCCCCACGGCCTGACCCTCCCCCTTTCCCCCGTCCTCTTCCGGGTCGGCCCCGGAAACGAGCCCTCCGGGTCGCGGAAATCCGGTGACGATCGCGTCACGGAAAGCGATGCGGAGGGCTCCTCCGTGTGAGCCCGCCCATAGGGCGCACGTCACTTACGAAGCCGCCTAGTGGATACGCGAAGGCATGCCCCACGGGCGATCCGGGCGATTTTTCCGGTACCGGCGAACCGGGCGGCGACGAAGCCGCTTAGTAGGTCACACCTTTGCCCGGGCAATTTCCGGCCGCTAACAATTGCCGGGACCGCAGGGCGCCGTCCAGATCGTCCGGCGCTTTCTTTGCCGGAAGGCGACTGCGGGCCAGCAACCGGAAGAGGACACGCTCAGTCATGCCCATTCCCGCCATTGATGCCTTCAACCGTCTGACCCGGAACCGCACCGTTTCCACGGCTGTGGACCGGATCACCCGGACCGCCGGCGCAGCGGCCACCGCCGCTCGGGCGACGGGAAGCACCATGGCCGCCACCGCTGCCGACCGCGTCGCCAAGGGCGCCGACCGCGTCGCCAAGAGCAACGTGGCCGCCGTCGCAGCAACCCGGCTGACCCGCAACCACCTGGTCTCCGCCGCCGGTCTGGCCGCCGTCGGCGCCTCCGTCCTGGGCTTCACCGTGACCCCGGGCACCGCCCACGCCGCCGTCCCGGCCAACCCGGTGATGACCGTCGCCAGCTACACCATGGGCGGCGCCGACAAGCCGGAGCCGCAGGTCAAGCAGATCGACGTCACCGCGCAGGCGGCCGGCGTGGCCAAGCAGGCCACCGCCCAGGCCACCGCCGCCAAGAACGCCAAGGACTGGCCGAAGCCGCCGGCCGAGGTGCACACCCAGCCGGAGGCCGCCAACCGCTCCGAGAGCCGGCAGCCGATCCAGGCCCAGCCCGCCGCCCCCAGCTACCCCGACAACCTCGACGGCTGGATCCGGCACGCGCTCGACATCATGCACCAGAACGGCATTCCCGGTACCTACCAGGGAATTCACCGCAACGTCATGCGCGAGTCCAGCGGTAACCCGTACGCGATCAACAACTGGGACGTGAACGCCGCCGCCGGCATCCCGTCCAAGGGCCTGCTCCAGGTGATCCAGCCCACATTCGACACCTACCACGTCGCCGGTACCGCGAACGACCTGTACGACCCGGTCGCCAACATCGTTGCCGCCTGCAATTACGCGGCCCACCGCTACGGTTCCATCGACAACGTGAACTCGGCGTACTAAGCCGCCCGGCGTTCCCGCCGCACTGCCGTACGGAAAGGAACCCGCACCCCGCACCGGGGCGCGGGTTCCTTTCCGTACGCACGGCGCACCACCGCCGTCCGGAGGCCGTGACCGGAATCGAACCGGCGTCACTCCCCGCGGCCGCCAGGCCGCTGATGGATGCCGCGCGGGCGAGCCCCTCAACCACTCGGGCACACGGCCGTGTTCCCCGTCGCGACGACCATGGGGGCGGCCCCCCGGGGGCGGGCCGACGGACGCGGACCGACCGCGACGGGACCGCCATACGCCGTTCACGAACGGCCCGCCACCGCGCCGGGTCGCACCGTGGGCCACCCGGCGTGATGTGACCCGTGCGACAGCGGGCCCGCCGGTGGCCGTCGTCGTCCGGCGGGACGGCCGCGCGCCGGTAGGCTGGCACGGTTTTCGTACGTACCCCGAGAGACGGATCGGAGACCGTGACCACAACCGCCTCCCACCACCTCTCACCCGCATTCCCCGGCCGCGCTCCGTGGGGCACGGCCGGAAAGCTGCGCGCCTGGCAGCAGGGGGCGCTCGACGCGTACATCCAGCAGCAGCCGAAGGACTTCCTCGCGGTGGCCACCCCGGGCGCCGGAAAGACCACCTTCGCCCTCACCCTCGCCTCGTACCTGCTGCACAACCACATCGTCCAGCAGGTCACCGTGGTCGCCCCCACCGAGCACCTGAAGAAGCAGTGGGCCGAGGCCGGCGCCCGGGTCGGGATCAAGCTGGACCCCGACTACAGCGCCGGACCGCTCTCCCGGGAATACCACGGCGTCGCCGTCACCTACGCCGGTGTCGGGGTGCGCCCGATGCTCCACCGCAACCGCTGCGAGCAGCGCAAGACCCTGGTGATCCTGGACGAGATCCACCACGCCGGCGACAGCAAGTCGTGGGGCGAGGCGTGCTTCGAGGCGTTCGAACCGGCCGCCCGCCGGCTGGCGCTCACCGGCACCCCGTTCCGTTCCGACACCAACCCGATCCCGTTCGTCAGCTACGCCGAGGGCTCCGACGGCATCCGCCGGTCGGTCGCCGACTACACCTACGGCTACGGCAACGCCCTCGCCGACGGCGTCGTGCGGCCGGTGATCTTCCTCTCCTACAGCGGCAACATGCGCTGGCGGACCAAGGCCGGGGACGAGATCGCGGCCCGGCTCGGCGAGCCGATGACCAAGGACGCCGTCGCCCAGGCGTGGCGCACCGCGCTCGCCCCCACGGGCGACTGGATCCCCAACGTGCTGCGCGCCGCCGACCGGCGGCTGACCGAGGTGCGCAAGGCGATCCCGGACGCCGGCGGCCTGGTGATCGCCTCCGACCAGGACACCGCCCGCGCCTACGCCAAGCTGCTCCGCGAGATCACCGGCACCGGCGCCACCGTGGTCCTCTCCGACGACGCCGGCGCCTCCAAGCGCATCGACGAGTTCAGCGCCTCCGACGACCGCTGGATGGTCGCGGTGCGCATGGTCTCCGAGGGCGTGGACGTGCCCCGGCTCGCGGTCGGGGTCTACGCCACCACCATCTCCACCCCGCTCTTCTTCGCCCAGGCCGTCGGCCGCTTCGTGCGCTCCCGGCGGCGCGGCGAGACCGCGTCGGTCTTCCTGCCGACCATCCCGACGCTGCTGGGGTTCGCCGGCGAGATGGAGGTCGAGCGCGACCACGTCCTGGACCGGCCGAAGAAGGACGGCGGCGAGGAGGACCCGTACGCCGAGGAGGAGAAGCTGCTCGCCGAGGCCGAGAAGGGCAAGGACGAGGTCACCGAGGACCAACTCCCCTTCGAGGCGCTGGAGTCGGACGCGGTCTTCGACCGGGTGCTCTACGAGGGCGCCGAGTTCGGCATGCAGGCCCACCCCGGCAGCGAGGAGGAGGAGGACTACCTGGGCATCCCCGGTCTCCTCGAACCCGACCAGGTGCAGCTGCTGCTCCAGAAGCGGCAGGCCCGGCAGATCGCGCACAGCCGCCGCAAGCCCGACGCCGAGGCCGACCTGGTCGAACTCCCCGCCGAACGGCGCCCGGTCGTCAGCCACAAGGAACTGCTGGAACTGCGCAAGCGCCTCAACACCATGGTGGCCGCCTACAACCACCAGAGCGGCAAGCCGCACGGGGTGATCCACAACGAACTGCGCCGGGTCTGCGGCGGCCCGCCCAGTGCGGAGGCCACCGCCGGACAGATCCAGGAGCGGATCAAGAAGGTGCAGGAGTGGGCGACCCGGATGCGCTGACGGCGCCGGGGCGGCCGGTGGGGACGGGGCGCCGGTGACGGTCGCCGGTGACGGCCGGCGGTGACCGGTGACCGGTAACCGCCGCCGGCCGCCGCCGGGCCGGGTCCGGAATTCATGCCGAGGTCAAGATTCCGCTTTGCGCAATGCGAGTAAACAGGCCGTAACACCCCGCTCGGTCGTTGATTGGTAAAGCTCTGTGCCCGGATTGTGGACGAACCCTTCCGCTCAGCGGTACGCCTCGCTACTGTCCCGGACACGCACGCACCGTGGCAGCGCCGCCGCGGAGCGCAGCCGGGTACCACGCGACCGGCGGCCTTCGCGAGCGCTGCCGACGGCACGGCGGCGGTCACCGGGAGCAGCCGCCACTCACCGTCGAGGAGGGGGCGTCGTGACCGCGGAGACCTCACAGACGCTCGACCGGGGACTGAAGGTCCTCAAGCTGCTGGCCGACACCGATCACGGGCTCACCGTCACCGAACTGGCCACCCGGCTCGGGGTGAACCGCACCGTGGTCTACCGGCTGCTGGCCACCTTGGAGCAGCACGCGCTGGTCCGCCGCGACCTCGGTGGACGCGCCCGGGTCGGCCTCGGCGTGCTGCGCCTGGCCCACCAGGTGCACCCGCTGCTGCGCGAGGCCGCGCTGCCCGCGCTGCGCTCGCTCGCCGAGGACATCGGCGCCACCGCCCACCTGACCCTGGTGGACGGCAACGAGGCCCTCGCCGTCGCCGTCGTCGAACCCTCCTGGACCGACTACCACGTCGCCTACCGCACCGGGTTCCGCCACGCCCTCGACCGCGGCGCGGCCGGCAAGGCGATCCTGGAGGGGCGCCGCCGCGCCGCCCGCCGCCGCGCCACCGTCCCCGCCCCCGGCGGCCCCGACCGATGTCACCCGGGCGAGCCGGCCCCGGAGACCCCCGGCTACGTCCTCACCCACGGCGAGCTGGAGGCCGGCGCCTCCGGTGCCGCCGCCCCGCTGGTCGGCGTCTCCGGCATCGAGGGCAGCGTCGGCGTCGTGATGCTCTCCGACGTCATCCCCGACCGGGTCGGCCCCCGCGTGGTGGCCGCCGCCCAGGAAGTGGCCCAGGCCCTGCGCTGATCCCGGCCCCGCCGCCCGCCCTCCGCGCGGCGCGCCCCGGGGACGGGAGCCGGGGCGGGAGCGGCTTTAATGCCCTACGTGTCTTCTCGCGCCAGGATCCTCGCCGCCTGTTCCGCCCTCGTCGTCGCGCTGCTCGCGGTGGCCGCGTCCGCTCCGCTGCCGATGACGATCGCGCAGCCGGGAGACACCGCCGACGTGCTCGGCAGATACCAGAGCACCCAGGTGATCACCGTCTCCGGGGCCGCCACCCGCGGGACCGCCGGGCAGCTGCGGATGGTCACCATCAAGGCCACCGGGCCCGACGCGTCGGTGCACCTGCTCGACGTGGTCGAGGGGTGGTTCCGCACCGACCGGGCGGTGATGCCCACGGACGCCGTCTACCCCGGCAACGGCTCGCCCCAGCAGATCGCCCGGCAGAACGCCGACGAGATGAAGCAGTCCCAGGACGCGGCGACCACCGCCGCCCTCAGGTACCTCCGGCTGTCACCCGCCCGGGTGAACGTCAAGCTCCGGCTGGCCGACGTCGGCGGCCCGAGCGCCGGGCTGATGTTCACCCTCGGCATCATCGACAAGATCCGTGGCGACGGCCACGGCGGCGACCTCACCGGCGGCCGGGTGATCGCCGGCACCGGCACCATCGACGCGAGCGGCGCGGTGGGCGCCGTCGGCGGCGTTGCGCTGAAGGAACAGGCCGCCAAGCGCGACGGCGCCACCGTCTTCCTCGCCCCCCGCGACGAGTGCACCGACGCCAAGGCCAGCCTGCCCGCCGGGCTCACCCTGGTACCCGTCGCCGACCTCGGCGGGGCGCTCGACGCCCTCGACGCGCTGTCCACCGGACGCCCGCTGCCGTCCTGCTGACCGCGGTCAGCGCCCGGTGTCCCGGGCCGCCTGCTCCACCAGCGGGATGATCCGCAGCGGCACCGGGTTCTCCATCACGATCGCCGTGGCGGCGCGCACGATGCCCTCGAAGCCGACCACCCGGTCGATCACCCGTTGCAGATCGGCGTTGGAGCGGGCCACCAGCCGGCACAGCATGTCGCCCTGCCCGGTGGTGGTGTGCAGCTCCAGCACCTCCGGCACCCCGGCCAGATGGGCCCGCACGTCCGGGCCCTGGCCCTGCTTGATCTCCAAGGTGGCGAAGGCGGTCACCGGATAGCCCAGCGCCGCCGGGTCCACCTGCGGCCCGAACCCGCGGATCACCCCGCCGGCCTGGAGCCGGTCCAGCCGGGCCTGCACCGTGCCGCGGGCCACCCCGAGCCGCCGGGACGCCTCCAGCACCCCAATCCGCGGCTCCTCGGCCAGCAGCGTGATCAGCCGCCCGTCCAGCGCGTCGATGCCCATGGAAAATGCCACCTCCGCCCCTCTTCATAGTCATCATGTACAGAATGCCGAGCACAAATCGGATATCGCTAGGCAGTATGTCCAGCCAAATCGCAAACTATTGCGCACCTTGAGCCGTGGCGGGACGCTTCTGACATGACTGAGACCCAGGACACGTTCCCCGTCAAAGGCATGGACGCCGTCGTCTTCGCGGTGGGCAACGCCAAGCAGGCCGCGCACTACTACTCGACCGCCTTCGGCATGCGGCTCGTCGCGTACTCCGGACCGGAGAACGGCAGCCGGGAGACCGCCAGTTACGTCCTGGAGTCGGGCGGCGCCCGCTTCGTGTTCACCTCGGTGATCAAGCCGGCCACCGACCACGGCCGGTTCCTCGCCGAGCACGTGGCCGCGCACGGCGACGGCGTCGTCGACCTGGCGATCGAGGTCCCCGACGCCCGCGCCGCCTACGCCCACGCCGTCGAGCACGGCGCCACCGGCCTGGAGGAGCCCTACGAGCTCAAGGACGAGCACGGCACCGTGGTGCTCGCCGCCATCGCCACCTACGGCCAGACCCGGCACACCCTGGTCGACCGCAGCGGCTACGACGGCCCGTACCTGCCCGGATACGACGCCCGCGAGCCGCTGGTGGCGCCCGTCCCGCGCCGCTTCCAGGCCATCGACCACTGCGTGGGCAACGTCGAGCTCGGGAAGATGGACGAGTGGGTGACCTTCTACAACAAGGTCATGGGCTTCACCAACATGAAGGAGTTCGTCGGCGACGACATCGCCACCGAGTACTCCGCGCTGATGTCCAAGGTGGTCGCCGACGGCACCCGCAAGGTGAAGTTCCCGCTCAACGAGCCGGCCATCGCCAAGAAGAAGTCACAGATCGACGAGTACCTGGAGTTCTACGGCGGCCCCGGCGTCCAGCACATCGCGCTGGCCACCAACGACATCGTGGCCACCGTGCGCGCCATGCGCGAGGCGGGCGTGGAGTTCCTCGACACCCCGGACTCCTACTACGACACGCTGGGGGAGTGGGTCGGCGAGACCCGGGTGCCCGTCGACACGCTGCGCGAGCTGAAGATCCTCGCCGACCGCGACGAGGACGGCTACCTGCTCCAGATCTTCACCAAGCCGGTCCAGGACCGCCCGACCGTCTTCTTCGAGATGATCGAGCGCCACGGCTCGATGGGCTTCGGCAAGGGCAACTTCAAGGCGCTCTTCGAGGCGATCGAGCGCGAGCAGGAGCGCCGCGGCAACCTGTGACCGGCCCGCCGCACCGGGCGCCGCACGGCTCCTTCCCCGTGCCGCCGCCCGGTGCCAGGCTGGGGACCATGACGGATCTCGTGGAACGGCTGCGTTCCGGCCTGCCCGACGAGGCGGTGGTGACCGACCCGGACGTCACCGCCTCGTACGCCAACGACATGGCGAGCTTCTGCGCGAGCGGAACCCCCGCGGTCGTGGTGCTGCCCCGCACCGTCGAACAGGTGCGGCACGTCATGCGCACCGCCACCGAGCTGCGGGTACCGGTGGTGCCGCAGGGCGCCCGCACCGGGCTGTCCGGCGCCGCCAACGCCGGGGACGGCTGGATCGTGCTCTCCCTGGTCAAGATGGACCGCGTCCTCGCCATCGACCCGGTGGACCGCACCGCCGTCGTCGAACCCGGCGTGGTCAACGCCGTCCTCTCCCGGGCCGTCGCCGAACACGGGCTGTACTACCCGCCCGACCCCTCCAGCTGGGAGCAGTGCACCATCGGCGGCAACATCGGCACCGGCTCCGGCGGCCTGTGCTGCGTCAAGTACGGGGTCACCGCCGAGTACGTGCTCGGCCTGGACGTCGTCCTGGCCGACGGACGGCTGCTGCGCACCGGCCGCCGCACCGCCAAGGGGGTGGCCGGCTACGACCTGACCCGGCTGATCGTCGGCTCCGAGGGCAGCCTGGGCGTGGTGGTCCGGGCGGTGCTCGCCCTCAAGCCGGCGCCCGCCGGCCAGCTCGCCGTGGCCGCCGAGTTCCCCTCGGTACGGGCCGCCTGCGACGCGGTCTGCGCGATCATGGCCCGCGGCCACGCCCCCTCGCTGCTGGAGCTGATGGACCGCACCACCATCCGGGCCGTCAACGACCTGGCCCGCATGGGGCTGCCGGAGACCACCGAGGCGCTGCTGCTCGCCGCCTACGACACCCCCGACCCCGCCGCCGACCTGGCCGCCCTCGGTGAGCTGTGCACCGCCGCCGGGGCCACCGCCGTGGTGCCCGCCGAGGACGCCGCCGAGTCCGAGATGCTGCTCCAGGCCCGCCGGCTGGCGCTCACCGCGCTGGAACGGATCACCGGCACCACGATGATCGACGACGTCGCCGTGCCCCGCTCCCGGCTGGCCGACATGCTCGACGGGGTGGCCGCCATCGCCGACCGTCACGCCCTCGTCATCGGCGTCTGCGCGCACGCCGGGGACGGCAACACCCACCCCATCGTCTGCTTCGACCCCGGCGACCCCGAAGCGGTCCGCCACGCCCGCGAGTCCTTCGACGAGATCATGGCGCTGGGGCTGGAACTCGGCGGCACGATCACCGGCGAACACGGCGTCGGCGTCCTGAAGAAGGAGTGGCTCGCCCGTGAACTCGGGCCCGTAGGGCTGGAGTTGCAGCGCGGCATCAAGGCGGTCTTCGACCCTCTCGGCATCCTCAACCCGGGCAAGGTGCTCTGACCCGCCGGGGTACGGGGAGCGGACGTGCGACGCGCGTGCGCCCCCGTACCGGCGTCCGGCACTACGCGCCCTCGGGGGCGTCGTCGCCCGGGCGGGCCTCCCGCAGCCAGGACTCCTCCCGGTCGCGGCCGGTCGGCGCCAGCAGCTCGCCCAGCTCCTGGTCGAGGCCGAGCTGCTCGTGCTCGCTGCCCGGCGGCACCAGGCGCAGCGTGCGCTCCAGCCACGCCGCCACCGGCGACGAGGCCGCCTCCAGCAGCGCGTCGCCGTCCGGCGAGCTGAGCGCCAGGCAGATCACCGGGCGCCCCTCCGACTTGGCCGGCCAGATCCGCACGTCCCCGTGCCCGCACGGCCGGAACACCCCGTCGATCAGCAGCTCCCGGGCAAACGTCCAGGTGACCGGGGCGTCCGAGGTGACGTGGAAGGTGAAGTGCACGGCAAACGGATCGTCGGCCCGGTACTCCAGCCGGGCCGGCACCGGGACGCTGCGCTCCGGCGACAGCACCAGGCTCAGTTCGAGTTCGCGTTCCACCACGGTGTGCATGAAGACGACGTCCTTTCCTCGGCGGCCCCTGGCGGAAGTCGCAGCGGGCGCTGCGGGGGCCGCACCGGGAGAGAGCGCATATCCCCCACACCATTACGCGACTTCGGCGCGGCGCGGTGGATTTTGCCGAACGTGGCCCGGCACGGCGCCGCACCGGCTAAAGGGGCCGCCGCGGTCGCGCCGCGCCCGGCGGCCTTCTCCCAGGCCGGCCCACCGGCGCACGCCCCTGCGCCCCCACGGTGTCCACATGAACCCCCCTGTGTACGCTCCCGCGCCGCGCCCGCACGGCATTGACTGGAGGTGCCGGGCTCAGCGGAGTACGGCGAACAGGAGGGGACTGATGAACACCTGCAAGAGTGGGCCGGGCTTCGAGAGCTTCGCCGTGCTCACCCGGTCGGGTCCGGAACCGTCCGAGCCCGCGGAGCGGTTCCGGGCGCTGACACTCTTCGCGGAGACGCCCGGCACGGTGCGGGCGGCCCGGGAGATGACCCGTGCCGCCCTGGAGGACTGGGGCCTGCCGCATCTGGCCGAGGACGCCCGGCTGGTCGTCTCCGAACTGGTCGGCAACGTCATCCACCACGCGGTGCCCGACGACTTCCGCACCCGGCCCGGCGCCGCCCGCCGCATCGACCTGGCGCTGCGCTGCTGGCCGCGCCGGCTCTTCATCGAGGTGACCGACGAGGACTCCAGCCCCCCGGTGCTCCCGGTCGGCGAGGGGTTCTCCGCCGAGCTGCCGGAGAACACGGCCGAGGCGTTACTCCCCGACTCCGGACGCGGGTTGATGATCGTCCAGCGGCTCACCGACGCCCTGTGGTGGGTGCCGGGGCTGGCCGGCGGCAAGACCGTGATCTGCCGCTTCGACCTCGACCGCGACGGAGTGCTGAGCTGACCCGCCCTCCGGTACGCCGAACGGCGCACGGCCGCCCGCCCGTTCACGGCGCCATCCGGACGAGTGACCTTCGGCGGCGTGGGCGTACCGGTGGAACGTGCCCCGTACACTTCCCGGTGGCTCCGCCGACGTGGCCGTCCGCCGGCCCCGCGCCGTCGGCCCGGCGGGCGGAGGGCGCTCCGGTGCGCCGCGTGTTTCGTTAGTGTCTTCCCCCGACAGGTGGAGGCGGGCCCGGCCGCAGACGGCGGGCCCGGCGGCGACAGCCGGCTTGACGGTGTGTCGGTTCTGATGGGAGTTGGGGGCATTGGTGACCTCCGCTGGCGCTGGCAGCAACGGACCCCGGGCCGGGTACTACCCCGATCCGTCCATCCCGGGCTACGTCCGCTACTGGGACGGCACGGCCTGGGTGCCCGGCACCAGCCGGCCCGAGCCGAAGCCCGGCGAGGTGCTGGCGCCGCCGCCCGGCGCCCTCGACCCCTCCGCCGTCCAGGCGGCCCCGCCGGCCGCGCCGCGCCCCAGGACGGTGGACCAGTCCGGGGTGATGTTCCTCGACGAGGATCCGCAGGCCCCGGTGGCCGAGGTGCCCAAGGACGAGCCGGCCCCGCCCGCCCCGGCGGCCCCGTCCGCGTGGGGCACCGGCCCCGCCCGGCCGCCCGCCGCCGGCCAGGGCCGCGTCACCTGGGGGCGCGCCGAGGAGCCCCAGGCCCCGCCCGCCCCGGCCCCCTCCGCCCCGGTGTCCGGCCCCGCGTACGGCTACCCGCAGGCCCCCTCCGGCGGCTACGGCTACCCGCGGCACGCGCCGCCGGTGGAGACCCCGGCCACCCCGGCCGCCGGCCCCGAGCAGGTGCCCTGGCAGCGGCAGATCGAACAGCTCGCCCGGGCCGGCTCCGACCCCTCCTCCGGCACCAAGGCCGCCCCCCTCCCCGGTGCCGACCCGGCGGCCGGGACCGCGCTGCCCTGGCGCCCCCCGGTGTCCAACCCCTTCCTCGACACCCAGGACCCCGCCCGCCCGGCCGGCACCGCCCGCCGGCTCGCCGCCCGGGTCATCGACACCCTGATCGTCGGCGCGGTGGTCGGCGCCGGGGCGTTCCCCCTGGTCCTCGCCGCCCTGCGGCACATCCACGACAAGATCGAGGCCGCCCGGCGGACCGGCGAGACCGTGCAGGTCTGGCTGATCGACGGCACCACCGGCGCGATCCTCGCCGCCGTCCTCGGCGCGCTGCTCGTCGCCGGGGTGCTCTACGAGGCGCTGCCCACCGTCAAATGGGGGCGCACGCTGGGCAAGAAGCTGGTCAACGTGCGGGTGCTCGACATCGAGTCGCAGCTGACCCCCGGCTTCGGCCAGGCGCTGCGCCGGGTGCTCGTGCGCCAGCTGCTCGGCTTCGTGGTCGTCGGTGTGGTGGACGTCGCCTGGTGCCTGTTCGACCGGCCGTGGCGGCAGTGCTGGCACGACAAGGCCGCCCGCACCTTCGTCGCCGGCGGCTGAGCGCGCCGGGGGTCCCCCGAACGGATGCGGCCGCGGGCGCGGCGCCCCGGGCCGGGTTTGACTCGGTACATGAGCACCGACCCCCCGACGCCCGGGCCGGGCGAGCCGCCGGAGGAGCCCTCCCGGAAGTACCCCGACGCCGCCGGCGCACCGGAGGGCGGCGGCACCGAGGGCGGCCCGTACGGCGGCCCCCACGGCATGCCGCCGCCCGCGCCGCCGTACGGGACGCCCTACGGCACCGGCACCGATCCGCTGCTGGGCATGCCGCCGCTGGCCGCCCGGTGGAGACGGCTGGTGGCCCGGATCGCCGACGCGCTGATCGTGGGCATCCCGATCGGCATCATCCTGGGCTTCGCCTGGGGCGGTTACGACTACAACGACACCAACCGCAGCTTCTGGCAGGAGCTGATCTACGCCCTGGTCTACTTCGGCTACGACGGCTACATGCTCACCACCCGCGGCCAGACCCTCGGCAAGCGGTGGATGCGGATCCGGGTGGCGATGCTCGACAGCGGCACCAACCCGGCCGGCCGGCCCGGCTGGGTGCGGGCGGCCGTCTACGCGCTGCCGCCCGTCGTGCCCTGCTGCGGCTCGGTGTTCTGGCTGGTCAACGTGGCGTGGTGTCTGTGGGACCAGCCCTACCACCACGCGCTGCACGACAAGGCGGCCCGCACCGTCGTCGTCTCGGTGCCGTGACCGCGCCGGGTCAGCGCCCCCGGTCGGTCCGGGCGCCGACGGTCTGCGGCACCCGGGCGGTCTCCCGGCGCTCGGCGACCCCGGCCGCGGAACCGGAACGGGCCCGGCCCGGCCACGGCATCGCCAGGGTCAGCGCCACCAGCACCCCGAGCGCCAGGCCGGCCACCGAGATGGCGACCACCCCGGCGGGCGAACTCACCTCGGACAGCAGCAGCATGACGAGGGTGGAGCAGACCACGGTGGCCGAACCGTAGCCGAGCTGTGCGGGGGTCGGACGCGGCATGGCGGAATCCGTCCTCGATGGGGGTCCCCCCGCAGGGGTACGGGAGGAGACGTCGGGCAGGTCGCGGTACCGGGGCGTCGTGCGGGCGTGCCGCCCATCGACTCTACGGTTCCGGATGCCCGCGGGGAACTCCCGGTAAGCGTGACCTAACCCACGGTGTGAAGCACAGGGGGCGCACGGATTCATGACGGTACGGACGCCGCAGCGGTACGCCCTTTCGTCGGAAAACCGGTTTTCCCGGTAAGCGCACGGCGGGCAGACTCATGGTGCGGGGCGAAGGCAGGGAGAGACCGTGGCCGGTGGATTCGTGAAACTGCCCAGCGGCAGCGTGGTGGTCGCCCTGACGCTGCCGCGCCCGGACGCCGCCGACGGCTCGACGGTACGCGTCCTGGTGCACGCCGCCAACCGCCAGCGCGCCCTGACCCGGGTACGGAACCTGGGCTTCCGCACCGTCCGCCTCAGCGGCAACGCCGAGCCGCCCAGCCCGGACGAGATCAGCGTCGTCCTCCACCACCCCGACGGCCTGGTGTGGCGCTCCTGCCGCACCGACGACAGCGAGCCCTGGCACCCCCCGCGCACCCTGCGCCGCTACTGACCCGGTACCGGGCTCACCCCACCACCGGCTTGCCGGACAGCTCCACCCCGGCCGCGCGCATCTCCTCGATCGCCCGTTCCGTGGTCCGCGCCGCGACCCCGGCGGTCAGGTCGAGGAGCACATGGGTGGCGAACCCCAGCCGCACCGCCTCCAGCGCGGTGACCCGTACGCAGTGGTCGGTGGCGATCCCGACGACGTCCACCTCGCGCACGTCACGGGCGCGCAGCCAGTCGGCCAGCGCGGTGCCGTTCTCGTCCACCCCCTCGAAGCCGCTGTACGCGGCCGAGTAGGCGCCCTTGTCGAAGACGCCCTCGATCGCCCCGCAGGCCACCGCGGGGGCGAAGTTGGGGTGGAAGCCGATCCCCTCGGTGCCCGCCACGCAGTGCGCGGGCCACGTCCTGACGTAGTCGGGGTGGTCGGAGAAGTGGTCGCCCGGCGCTATGTGGCGGTCACGGGTGGCCACGATGTGGCGGTAGCCGGGGGTGGCCTGGGCCACCAGATCGGTGATGGCGGCGGCCACGTCGGCTCCGCCGGCCACCGGCAGGCTGCCGCCTTCGCAGAAGTCGTTCTGCACGTCGACGACGATCAGGGCCCGGTGCATGGTGCACGTCCTATCAGACTTCAGGCTGTCAGGCTTCGGGGAGAGGGAGACGAAGGGTACGTACCCAGGGCGCCGCGGCGGTCACACAACGACGGGTCTAGACGAACTCGGTGGGGATCACCGGCTCGCCGCGGGAGAGCTGGGTGGCCGACAGCGGCAGCCCGGCGCGGGCCGCGATGTGCCGGCGGCGGGCCGCGTCCAGGGGTTCGCGGGCCACCACCTCGCCGCGTTCGATCAGCGGGACCAGCAGTTGCCGGCCGGCCAGTTCCTCGGGCACCGGTCCGGTGCCCACCACCTCGGCCTCGGCCACCCCGTCCGCGTCCAGCCGGCGGGCCGCCCACTTGCGTCCGCCGGTGCTCGCCTTGGCGCCCAGCGACTTCTTGGCCACCGGCACCAGCGGCGCGTCCGGCCGGCCGTCGGTGCCGTCGGCGGCCCGGGCGACCAGCTTGTACACCATCGAGCAGGTCGGGTGGCCGCTGCCGGTCACCAGCGAGGTGCCCACCCCGTAGGCGTCCACCGGGGCGGCGGCCAGCGAGGCGATGGCGTACTCGTCCAGGTCGGAGGTGACCACGATCTTGGTGTCGGTGGCGCCCAGGTCGTCCAGTTGCTGGCGGACCCGGTGGGCCAGCAGCAGCAGGTCGCCGGAGTCGATGCGGACCGCGCCCAGCCCGGGGCCGGCCACCTCGACCGCGGTGCGCACCGCCTCGGTCAGGTCGTAGGTGTCCACCAGCAGCGTGGTGCCCGGGCCCAGCGACTCCACCTGGGCGGTGAACGCGTCCCGTTCGGTGTCGTGCAGCAGGGTGAAGGCGTGCGCGCTCGTGCCCACGGTGGGGATGTGGTAGCGGAACCCGGCCGCCAGGTCGGAGGTGGTGGTGAAGCCGCCGACGTACGCGGCCCGGGCGGCGGCGACCGCGCCCAGCTCGTGGGTGCGCCGGGCGCCCATCTCGATCAGCGGCCGGCCGCCCGCCGCCACCGCCATCCGGGAGGCCGCCGCGGCCACCGCCGAGTCGTGGTTGAGGATCGACAGGATCACCGTCTCCAGCAGCACGCCCTCGGCGAAGGTCCCCTCGACGCGCAGCAGCGGCGAGCCGGGGAAGTAGACCTCGCCCTCCGGGTAGCCGTGCACGTCGCCGCGGAACCGGTAGCCGGCCAGCCAGTCGAGGGTGTCGCGGTCCACCACGTTCTCCCGGGAGAGGAAGGAGAGCACGTCGTCGTCGAACCGGAAGTTCTCGATGGCGTCCAGCACCCGGCCGGTGCCCGCCACCACCCCGTAGCGGCGCCCCTCCGGCAGCCGCCGGGTGAAGACCTCGAAGACCGAGCGGCGGTGGGCGGCACCGCTGCGCAACGCGGCCTGAAGCATCGTCAGCTCGTAGCGGTCGGTGAACAGCGCGGTGGACGGTACGGCGACCGGCAGCCCCAGGGCGGAGCCGGCCAGACGGTCGGCGCCCGGCGCGGCGGTTGCGGCCCTGTCCATTGCTGGAGTGTCCATGACCGGATCCTACCCCCAATAGTCGTCAGACTGACGATTTCAGGGTAGGCCCCGGCCGGACCGCCCCGCAGTGATCATTTGCACCCCGTCCTCGATCGCTTCGGCGCCCGCCGAGTGGCAGCATGGACATGTGAGCGTCGCCCCCATGGAGATCGAGCGCACGGAGTCCAGCGAGGCCCCCGCCGAGGTGCCCTCGCCCGACGTGCCCTGGGTCACGGTCGTCCACAACGACCCGGTCAATCTGATGAGCTACGTCACCTATGTCTTCCAGGCGTACTTCGGGTACCCCAAGGACAAGGCGAAGAAGCTGATGATGGACGTGCACACCAAGGGGCGTGCCGCGGTCTCCAGCGGTACCCGCGAGGAGATGGAGCGCGACGTCCAGGCCATGCACGGCTACGGTCTGTGGGCCACCCTCAGCCAGGACCGCTGACCGAAACCGCTGTTGACCGCCGACCCGACGCACCTGGGAGACGTACGGGCCTCATGGCCGGATACTTCGAAGCCGCCCCCGACGGCGGGGCCGCGATCGCCCTCGACGAGGTCGAGATCTCCATCCTCCGCAGCCTCGCCGTGCAGTTGCTGGAGCTGATCGGCCCCGGGCCGGGCGGCGCGGACGAGGACGCGGAGGCCGATCCGCTCGCCGCGCTCTTCGCCGAGGGGCCGACCCGCCCGCCTGCCGACCCGGCGCTCGCCCGCCTCTTCCCCAGCGCCTACGTCGACCCCGCCAAGGAGCCGGACGAGGAGTCCGAGGCGGCCTCGGCGGAGTTCCGCCGCTACACCGAGAACGACCTGCGGGCCCGCAAGCGGGAGGACGCGCTCGCCGTGGTCCGCGCCCTGGACGCGCTCGCCCCGGACGCCGGCGGCGGCGCGGTGCTCCGGCTCGCCCCCGCGGCAGCCCGGCAGTGGCTCGGCGCCCTCAACGACCTGCGGCTGACCATCGGGGTGCGGCTGGAGGTCAGCGAGGACCAGGACAGCGCGCTGTACCGGCTGCCCGACAGCGACCCGCGCAAGCCGCTGGTGATGGCCTACCTGTGGCTCGGCGGCCTCCAGGAGACGCTGATCGAGGCGCTGATGCCCTGACCGTGCCCGGGCTCCGCCCATGGCACCCAGGCTGACCTGCGACGTTCCCCCGTACCCGGGTCGGGTGCGGGAGGCTGCCGCCTGCTCGGGCGCGTTCGCTCAGCGGACGCTCAAATCCGCATAACGATCCCATCACGCTGTCTGCGCCCTATGCCCCATTTGCGGGTTGTTCATCCGCTTATAGGAGTGAGCTGTGTCACGATGATCTGACCGCCCGGCCGGCCGGTCCGTGATAGGAACACACGACCGCTTGCCGGGCGCCACCCTTGCCCAGGCGGCGCGCTGTGCCGGCCGATCGTCGGCGTGCAACTCCATCCGGGGGAATCAGGACCCGGTCCGGTCATCACGGCCCGACCGGGCGTGCAGACGTGGAGAAAGGCGCACGACCATGACCTCAGAGCGGGTCGCACCTCAGATCGCCGGCGACGAGGCCGCAGCGGGAACCGGAACCGAAGTGGCCCCCGAAGAGGGCTACCAGCGCGGACTCGGCAACCGCCAGATCCAGATGATCGCCATCGGCGGGGCCATCGGCACCGGGCTCTTCCTCGGCGCCGGCAAGGCGATCTCCAAAGCGGGCCCCAGCCTCATCCTCGCCTACGCGGTCGTCGGCGTGATCATTTTCCTGATCATGCGGGCGCTGGGCGAGCTGCTGATGTACCGCCCGGTTTCCGGAAGCTTCTCGGAATACGCCCGGGAATTCCTCGGACCGTTCTTCGGATACATCACCGGCTGGACCTACTGGCTCTTCTGGGTGGTCACCGGGATAACCGAGGTGACCGCCGCCGCCAGCTACGTCCAGTACTGGTGGCCAGGGGTGCCGCAATGGGCGTCGGCGCTGGTCTTCACGATCGTGCTGTACTTCGTCAACCTGATCTCGGTGAAGCTCTTCGGTGAACTGGAATTCTGGTTCTCCATGGTCAAGGTGACCGCCATCATCGGCATGATCCTGATCGGCATCGGGGTCCTCACCCTGGCGCTGGGCCCGGCCGCCCACACCGCCTCGGTCGCCAACCTCTGGTCGCACGGCGGCTTCTTCCCCAAGGGCATCGGCGGCACCCTGATGACGCTCCAGATCGTCATGTTCGCCTTCATGGCCGTCGAACTCGTCGGGGTCACCGCGGGCGAGTCCAGGGACCCGAAGAAGACCCTGCCCAAGGCGATCAACACGGTGCCGTGGCGCATCGGTCTGTTCTACGTCGGCGCGCTGCTGATCATCATGTCCGTGGTGCCGTGGACCGAGTTCTCCGCCGGCCACAGCCCCTTCGTGGTGGCGTTCGGGAAGATAGGCCTGCCGCTCGGCGCCGGCATCGTCAACTTCGTCGTCCTCACCGCCGCGCTGTCGTCCTGCAACTCCGGGATGTACTCCACCGGCCGCATGCTGCGCGACCTGTCCCTCAACGGCCAGGCCCCCAAGGTCTTCAACCGGCTGACCGCCAGCGGCACCCCGCTGCTGGGCACCACCGTCTCGGCCGCCCTGATGCTCGTCGGCGTGTGGATCAACTACCAGTGGCCGTCCCAGGCGTTCACCTACGTCGTCGCCTTCGCCACCATCTCCGGCATGTGGGCGTGGATCATGATCCTGTGCGCCCAGATCCGCTACCGGGCCAAGGTCAACCGCGGTGAGCTGCCCGCCTCCGACTTCCGGATGCCGGGCGCCCCGGTCACCAGCTGGGTGGCGCTCGCCTTCATCGGCGTGGTGATCGTGCTGATGGGCATCGACAAGGACACCCGGGTCTCGCTCTACGCCGCCCCGGTGTGGGCGCTGCTGATGATCGTCTCCTACTACGTGATCAAGGCCCGCAACCCCGAGGTCTTCGCCAAGCAGCCGCAAGGCCGGCGCGAGCAGGCCGTCGAACGCGTCTGACCCCGGCGCCCCCGCGTCCACGGGCCGCCCCCGGCACCAGCCGGGGGCGGCCCGCCGCGTCTCCGTGCCCCGCCCCGGAGGCGTTCGCGCACCGCCACCGACGCCCGGCCGGGCCCCTCCTATGCTCTAGGCATGCTGACCATCACCCAGGCCCTGCACGACGCGATCGTCGCCCACGCGCGCGCGGACCACCCGGACGAGGCGTGCGGCGTGGTCGCCGGCCCGGCGGGCACCGGCCGCCCGGAGCGCTTCGTCCCGATGCTCAACGCGGCCCGCTCGCCCACCTTCTACGAGTTCGACTCGACGGACCTGCTCAAGCTCTACCGCGAGATGGACGACCGGGACGAGGAGCCGGTGGTGATCTACCACTCGCACACCGCCACCGAGGCGTACCCCTCGCGCACCGACATCTCCTACGCCAACGAGCCCGGCGCCCACTACGTGCTGGTCTCCACCGCCGAGTGCGGCAACGAGGAGGGCCCGGTCTCCTTCCGCTCGTTCCGCATCGTGGACGGTGTCGTCACCGAGGAAGAGGTCGAGGTGGTCGCCGCGTATCCGGCGACCAGCCGGTGACCTCCGGCGGGAGGGCCGGGTGGCGTCCATCGGAGCGTCCGCATCCTGGAACGCCCGTCTCGGCGCCATCGGGGGAATCGATACGATGTCCGTATGGTTCTCCACGACGTGAGCGAACACGAGAAGGCGCCGGGCATGCTGCTCGTCGCCCGGCTCCACGTCGACCTGTGCCGTCTCGCCAGCGCCATGTGTACCCGCGCTGCGTCCCGCCCGGCCCGCTAGCCCGCCGCGGCTGCGCACCGCCCCCGCACCACCCCGCCGCCCGGCGCCGCCCTTCGCTGCCGTGCTTCCTCATTGACTTCCGCACTGGAGTGCACCCATGGCCATCGAGGTCCGTATCCCGACCATCCTCCGCACCTACACCGACGGCGCGAAGGCCGTCGAGGGCAGCGGCGACACCCTGGACGAGCTCTTCACCGACCTCGAATCCCGCCACCCGGGCATCCGTGACCGGATCGTGGATGGCAACGGGCTGCGCCGCTTCGTCAACGTCTACCTCAACGACGAGGACGTGCGCTTCCTCGACGGCCTCGCCAGCAAGGTGGCCGACGGCGACAACGTGACGATCCTGCCCGCGGTGGCCGGCGGCGCCGGCGGACGAGGGGCCGGCCGCTGATGCGGTACGACAGCCCGCTCGCGGCGGTCGGCAACACCCCGCTGGTCCGCCTGGCGCGCCTGTCGCCCGCCGAGAACGTGCGCGTCTGGGCCAAGCTGGAGGACCGCAACCCCACCGGCTCGGTCAAGGACCGGCCCGCGCTGCACATGATCGAGGAGGCCGAGCGGGACGGCAGGCTCACCCCCGGCTGCACCATCCTGGAGCCCACCTCCGGCAACACCGGCATCTCCCTCGCCATGGCCGCCCGGCTCAAGGGCTACCGGATCGTGTGCGTGATGCCGGAGAACACCTCCGAGGAACGCCGCCAGCTGCTCGCCATGTGGGGCGCCGAGATCGTCTCCTCACCGGCGGCCGGCGGCTCCAACACCGCCGTGCGGGTGGCCAAGGAGCTGGCCGCCGAGCACCCCGACTGGGTGATGCTCTACCAGTACGGCAACCCGGCCAACGCCGCCGCCCACTACGCCACCACCGGCCCGGAGATCCTCGCCGACCTGCCCACCGTCACCCACTTCGTGGCGGGCCTGGGCACCACCGGCACCCTGATGGGCGTCGGCCGCTACCTGCGCGAGAAGGTCCCCGGCGTCCAGATCGTCGCCGCCGAACCCCGCTACGACGACGTGGTCTACGGGCTGCGCAACCTCGACGAGGGCTTCGTCCCCGAGCTGTACGACGAGTCGGTGCTCACCACCCGCTTCTCGGTCGGCAGCGAGGACGCGGTGCGCCGCACCCGTGAACTCCTCCAGCAGGAAGGCATCTTCGCCGGGGTCTCCACCGGCGCCGCGCTGCACGCCGCGCTCGGCGTGGCCCGCAAGGCCGTCAAGGGCGGCGCCGCCGCCGACATCGTCTTCATCGTCGCCGACGGCGGCTGGAAGTACCTGTCGACCGGCATCTACACCGCCGCCTCCACGCAGGACGCGGTCGAGGCCCTGCACGGCCAGCTCTGGGCCTGACCCTCCGCGCCCGGTCCGCCGGGCCTGCTCCGCCCCCGGCACAGCGCCCCGTCCCCACGCCGTACTCCGGCCGGGTGGCGGGGCGCACAGCCGTTCCGGGGCGTGCGCAACGCGGTGCGCCCCGCCCGGTTCGCGACCCGCCGGGGCGCCCCCGCCCGTACTGGTGATTCCGCCCACACCAGGGGTCCATGGCGGCGCCGGGGCGGGCGAGGCGCCTTACCCTCTTGGGAACAATGGCGGCCCGCCCCACCGACTCCGCCATCCCGGCCGGCCGCCCGGCGGGACCTCCCGCCCCCCCGCCTCGTGGCCGCCGGTGCCCGATGGCGCCCGCACGGCGATGTGCCGGCCGCCACCGACCGCGCAAGACCCCCCGGAACCGCTGGAGGCTCCTGCATGAAGCTCACCGTCGTCGGCTGCTCGGGGTCGTTCCCCTCCGCGGAATCGGCCTGTTCGAGCTACCTCGTGGAGGCCGACGGCTTCCGGCTGCTCCTCGACATGGGCAACGGCGCCCTGGGCGAGCTGCAGCGCCACTGCGGTCTGTACGACCTCGACGCCGTACTCCTCAGCCATCTCCACGCCGACCACTGCATCGACATGTGCGCCTACTTCGTGGCCCGTTACTACCGGCACGAGGGCGGCATGCCGGAGCCGATCCCGGTGCACGGGCCGGCGGGCACCGAGTCCCGGCTGGCCACGGCGTACGCGGACGTCCCCGACGAGAAGTGCATGAGCGAGGTCTTCGACTTCCGCACCCTGGCCCCCGGCACCTTCCGGGTGGGCCCGTTCACGGTGACCGCCGCCCGGGTCTGCCACCCGGTCGAGGCGTTCGGCTTCCGGGTCGAGCACGGCGGGCGGTCGCTGACGTACTCCGGGGACACCGGGCCGTGCGAGCCGCTGGTGGAACTGGCCGAGGGCACCGACCTCTTCCTGTGCGAGGCGTCCTTCACCCACGGCAAGGAGACCGTCCCCGACCTCCACCTCAACGGGCGCCAGGCCGGCGAGCACGCGGCCCGGGCCCGGGTGGGACGGCTGGTGCTCACCCACATCCCGCCGTGGACCGACCCCGCGGTCAGCCTGGCCCACGCCGTCGAGGCGTTCCCCGGCCCGGTCGAGCTGGCCCGCTCCGGCGCCGTCTACCGCCTGTGACCGCTGCCGCGCCGCACCCGGCCCGGGCACCGCGAAGGCCCCCGGAACCGCCATGGTTCCGGGGGCCTTCCTCACGTTCCGCGGTGCGGGCCGGACGTCACGCCTTGGTGATGTCCTCGACCTCCTCCTCGGGCTCCCGGCCCGGGGTGGGGAGGTTGAACTTGGTGATCGCGAAGCGGAAGAGCACGTAGTACACCACCGCGAAGCACAGGCCGATCGGGATGATCAGCCATGGCTTGGTCGCCAGGTTCCAGTTGAGCAGGTAGTCGATGGCGCCGGCCGAGAAGGTGAAGCCGGCGTGGACGCCCAGCGCCCAGGTGATCGCCATCGACAGCGCGGTGAGCACCGCGTGGATGGCGTAGAGCACCGGCGCGATGAACATGAACGAGAACTCGATCGGCTCGGTGACGCCGGTGACGAAGGCGGTCAGCGCCACCGACACCATCATGCCCAGCACCGCCTTGCGCCGCTCCGGACGGGCCGAGTGCGCGATGGCCAGCGCCGCCGCCGGCAGGCCGAACATCATGATCGGGAAGAAGCCGGACATGAACTGGCCGGCCGACGGGTCGTGCGCGAAGTAGCGGTTGAGGTCGCCGTGGACCACCTGGTGGGCCGAGTTGGTGAAGTCACCGATCTGGAACCACGCCACGGTGTTGACGAACTGGTGCATGCCGATCGGCAGCAGACCACGGTTGACCAGGCCGAACAGACCGGAGCCGACGGCGCCCAGGCCCGTCATCCACTTGCCGAAGGAGCTGATCGCGTCACCGATCGGCTGCCAGCCCAGGACCACCAGCACACCGGCGGCGGTGCCGACGAACGCCATGATGATCGGCACCAGCCGGCGGCCGTTGAAGAAGCCGAGCCAGTCGACCAGCTTGGTGCGGTGGAACCGCTGCCACAGCACCGCGGAGAGCAGACCCATGATGATGCCGCCGAGCACCCCCGGGTTCTGGAACGCGGCCGGGGTCACCGTCGCCCCCTTGACGCACGCCCCGCCGAGCGACCCGGTCGAGACGAACGAGGCGCCGGCGCCGCACGCCACCGGGAACTGGTGGATCACGGTGTAGTAGACGAGGAAGCCGACGACCGCGGCGAGCGCCGTGGAGCCGTCCGCCTTCTTGGCGAAGCCGATCGCCACGCCTATGCAGAACAGCAGCGGCAGGCCGAGCGAGGCGTCCAGCAGGGCGCCGCCCGCACCGGCGAAGACCTTCGCCACGTTGTCCCAGCCCAGGCCCTGCGCGCCGAAGACGTCCGGCTGGCCGAGGCGCAGCAGGATGCCCGCCGCCGGGAGCACCGCGATCGGAAGCTGGAGGCTCCGCCCGATCTTCTGCAATCCTTGGAAAAGGCCGGATCCCCGCTTCTTCGCGGGCGCCGCCGCAGCGGTGGCCGTACTCATCAGATTCCTCCTGGTGAGAGGCGGGCTTGACAGGGGGACGGCCCGCGGCTCTGGTCTACACCACAGTGGTGTAGACCAGTTGTAACACGTCGGGACTCCATAAAGGAATCCACGATTTACGGCAACTCCGACACGCGGTGTAGTCGTAAAGGGCTCGGCGGGACCCTTTCAGTTTCGCACCGTCCGGAGTGCTGGTGCCGCGCACGTAGAATGGTGTAGACCAGTCGCATGGAGAGCCCTCCTCCCGCCCCGGTCGAAAGCCGTCGCCGGCCTTCACCGCGGTGATCGCGAAGGCGGGCCGACCGTGCGTTAACGTTTCACCGGACCGGCGCGCGCACCACGCGGGCGGCCGAGGGCCCCGGACAACAGGAGTGGACATGGCCAGCAAGGCTGAGAAGATCGTCGCCGGCCTCGGCGGGCTCGACAACATCGAAGAGGTCGAGGGCTGCATCACCCGGCTGCGCACCGAGGTCCACGACGCCTCCCTGGTCGACGAGGCCGCCCTGAAGGCGGCCGGCGCCCACGGCGTCGTCAAGATGGGCAACGCCATCCAGGTCGTCATCGGCACCGACGCCGACCCGATCGCCGCCGAGATCGAGGACATGATGTGACCTTCACGGCCCCTGGCCGACGTCGAGGCCCGCTCCGGCAGACCCGGGGCGGGCCTCGACGCTTTTGTCGGTAGGGTCGGGAGCATGTCTGTGAATGCTGGGGTCCGTATCGACGGACGCACTCCCGAACAGCTCCGCCCGGTCACCATCGAACGCGGATGGAGCAAGCACGCGGAGGGCTCCGTACTCGTCTCCTTCGGCGACACCCGGGTGCTGTGCACCGCGAGCGTCACCGAGGGCGTGCCCCGCTGGCGCAAGGGCAGCGGTGAGGGCTGGGTCACCGCCGAGTACGCCATGCTGCCGCGCGCCACCAACACCCGCGGCGACCGCGAGTCGGTCCGCGGCAGGATCGGCGGGCGCACCCACGAGATCTCCCGGCTCATCGGCCGCTCGCTGCGCGCCGTGATCGACTACAAGGCGCTCGGCGAGAACACCGTCGTCCTCGACTGCGACGTCCTCCAGGCCGACGGCGGCACCCGCACCGCCGCCATCACCGGCGCCTACGTGGCCCTGGCCGACGCCGTCTCCTGGGCCCAGGAGCACAAGCTCGTCAAGGCCAAGGCGCAGCCGCTCACCGGATCGGTCAGCGCGGTCAGCGTCGGCATCATCGACGGCGTGCCCATGCTCGACCTGCGGTACGAGGAGGACGTCCGCGCCGAGACCGACATGAACGTGGTCTGCACCGGCGACGGCCGCTTCGTCGAGGTGCAGGGCACCGCCGAGGGCGCCCCCTTCGCCCGTACCGAGCTCGACGCCCTGCTCGACCTCGCGGTGGCCGGCAACGCCGAACTCGAGGCCGTCCAGCGCGCCGCCCTCGCCGCCGCGCGGAGCTGACCGTGGCCGGCACCGTACGCGCCACCACCCTCGCCGCCGCCGCGCTGGGGCTGGCCGCGGCGGTCACCGTGGCCGGCTGCGGCGGCCAGGGCGGCCACCGCGACTGCGCCTCGGTCGCCGCCGCCGTCCGGTCCCAGGCCGACGCGCTGCCCGGAGCCGCCCGCAAGGCCGGTGACGACCCGCGCGAGGCGGCCACCGTGCTGCGCACCATCCAGCAGGACCTCGACGAGATCGCCGGGAAGACCCCCGGCCCGGCCGCCGGCAAGGCGGTGGCCGAACTCTCCCAGGCCGTCGCCAACGCCAAGGACCAACTCGACAAGGGCGAACCGGTCGAGGTGGCCCCCGTCCAGCGGGGCGCCGCCGACCTCGTCACCGCCTGCCCGAAGGGATGACCGCCGCCGTGCAGCGCCTCGTACTCGCCACCCGCAACGCCCACAAGGTCACCGAGTTGCGGGCGATCCTCACTGGGGCCGGCCTCGCCGTGGAACTCGTCGGCGCCGACGCCTACCCCGAGGTCCCCGACGTCAAGGAGACCGGGGTCACCTTCGCCGAGAACGCCCTGCTCAAGGCGCACGCGCTGGCCGGCGCCACCGGGCTGCCCGCGGTCGCCGACGACTCCGGGCTCTGCGTGGACGTCCTCGGCGGCGCCCCCGGCATCTTCTCCGCCCGCTGGGCCGGCCGGCACGGCGACGACGAGGCCAACCTGCGGCTGCTGCTGGCCCAGCTCGCCGACATCGCCGACGACCACCGCGCCGCCCACTTCGCCTGCGCCGCCGCCCTCGCGCTGCCCGACGGCACCCAGCGGGTGGTCGAGGGGCGCCTGGAGGGCACGTTGCGCCACACCCCGGCCGGCACCGGCGGCTTCGGCTACGACCCGATCCTCCAGCCGCTCGGCGAGAGCCGTACCTGCGCCGAGCTGACGGCGGAGGAGAAGAACGCCATCAGCCACCGCGGCAAGGCGTTCCGGGCGCTCGCCCCGGTCGTCGCCGAACTGCTCGGCTGACGGCCCGTACCCCGACGCACCGGTGCCCCGGACCGCAACCGCGGTCCGGGGCACCGGTGTTCGGCGTGCGGCCGGAGGGATTCGAACCCTCAAGCCCGTGAGGGCCACAGGACCTAAACCTGCTGTGTCAGCCATTGCACCACGGCCGCGTCGCGCCTCATTCTAGGCTCTCGCGCCGGGTGCCGAGGTCAGAACCGGGGCTCCTGGATCTGGGATTGGACGAGTTCGACCGCTTCCTCCTTGGTGGCCACCGCCGGCGGGGAGCCCTCCAGCGGCTGCTGCGCCGTCTCCCGCATGCACGCCACCGCGACCACGCCGACCAGGGCGGCGGCCATCGAGTAGTAGGCGGGCATCAGATCGGTGCCGGTGGCGCTGAGCAGCGCGGTGATCACCAGCGGGGTGGTCCCGCCGAACAGCGAGGTGGAGACGTTGTACCCGATCGACAGCGAGCCGTAGCGCACCTGCGTCGGGAAGAGCGCCGGCAGCGCCGCCGACATCGTGCCCAGCAGACACACCAGCGACAGCGCCAGGATCACCATGCCCGCCGCCACCGCCACCACGCTGCCCTGCTTGACCAGCAGGAACGAGGGCACCGAGAGCAGGAGGAAGCCCAGCATGCCGGCCATCAGCAACGGCTTGCGGCCGAACCGGTCGTTGAGCCGGCCCACCTGGTTGATCACCAGCATCTGGAGCACCAGGACGGCCAACAGGATCACCAGGCCGTGCGTGGGGCTGTACTTGAGCTGGTCCGACAGGTAGGTCGGCAGGTACGACTGGAACAGGTAGACGTTGATGTTGTACGCGCCGACCAGCGCCACGCACAGCACCAGCCGCCGCCAGTGCTGGGTGAAGATGGCCCGGAACTCGCCCTTGCCCAGCGTCTCCACGCCCTGCGCGGCCTCGCTGGCGCGGATCTCCCGGGCCGCGCCGTTCTCCGACTCCAGCCGCTGGAACGCCGGGGTCTCGTCGAGCTTCAGCCGCAGGTACAGACCGATCAGCCCGAGCGGCCCGGCCACCAGGAACGGCAGCCGCCAGCCCCAGGAGTTCATCGCCCCCGAACTGAGCACGCTGGTAAGGATGGTGACCATCCCCGCGGAGCCGATGTAGCCGGCCAGCGTGCCGAACTCCAGGAAGCTGCCGAAGAATCCGCGCCGCTTGTCCGGGGCGTACTCGGCGATGAACGTCGAGGCGCCGCCGTACTCACCGCCGGTGGAGAACCCCTGGATCATCCGGAAGAGGATCAGCAGCACCGGCGACCAGAAGCCGATCGCCGCGTAGGAGGGGATCAGCCCGATGGCGAAGGTGCCGACCGCCATCATGATCATGGTGAGCGCCAGCACCTTCTTGCGCCCCACCCGGTCGCCCAGCGGACCGAAGAACGCCCCGCCCAACGGCCGTACCAGGAAGGCCACCGCGAAGGTGGCGAAGGACGACAGCAGGGAGGCGGTGTCGCTGGTGGAGGGGAAGAAGACGTGGCCGATGGTGACCGCGAGGTAGCTGTAGATCCCGAAGTCGAACCACTCCATGGCGTTGCCCAGCGCCGCGGCCTTCACGGCCCGCTTGACCGCCGCCTCGTCGGTCACCGTGATGTCGGTACGGCGCAGCCGCGGGTTCTGACGGCGTCTGATGACCCGGAAGAGCGTCCGGTGGCGTCGGTAGACCTCCGGATCGACCTCCGCCTCGGCCTGGTGCTCGGGATCGCGGGTCGGCACGGTGCGTTCCTCTCGTCGGCTTGACCTCCGCGGCCTTTCGGCCGAGGGACGCCTGCGCAAAAAGGGGAGCGCTAAACCAAGGTCCCGGCCGGCCGGGGCTTCGGTCCCGCATCGTCAAGAATTACCTGAATTACCCGGATGTCCGATTCAATGGCCTCTCGGTGGTCGTCACTCGCCGACGCCCCACCGGGTACCCGCGTTCAGATCCCCAAATCCTTGATGATCTTGGCGACATGGCCGGTGGCCTTGACGTTGTACAGCGCCCGCTCGACCTTGCCCGCCTCGTCGACCACCACGGTGGACCGGATCACCCCGGTGACGGTCTTGCCGTACAGCTTCTTCTCGCCGAACGCCCCGTACGCCTTCATGACCTCCTTTTCCGGGTCGGCGACCAGGGTGACCTTCAGGTTTTCCTGCTCGCGGAATTTCGCCAGCTTCTCCGGCTTGTCCGGGGAGACGCCGATCACGTCGTAACCGGCGTCGGCGAGGAGTTGGAGGTTGTCGGTGAAGTCGCACGCCTGCTTGGTGCACCCCGGGGTGAGCGCGGCGGGGTAGAAGTAGACGATGACCTTGCGGCCGAGGCGGTCGGCGAGGCGGACCTGGTCGCCGTCGGCGTCGGGGAGGCTGAACGCGGGGGCGGTGTCGCCGGGCTGAAGGCGCTCGCTCATGGCTGGGGCTCCTCGTCGTCGGTTCCGGGGGCGGGACGCCGTCGCGTCCGGCGGGCGGTCGCGGCGCCGAAGGGGGTGCCGCGCGGCACCGGCCGGGCCGAGCTGACAGACTGTCCGCACTGAAGGTCTAACGATATCGGTCGAGGTGACGGAGGCAGCGCGGTGGCGGATGGTGGCAGGACTCCCGCTCAGATCGAGGCGGACATCGTCCGCAGGCGGCAGGAGCTCGCCGTGACGCTGGACGAGATCGGCGTGCGGTTGCACCCGAAGACCATCGCCGGCAACGCGCGGGCTTCGGCACGGCAGGCGGTGGACCGTACGGCCGGGCGGGCCTACGTGACGGTGAACCGGGTGATCTCCTCGGTCCGCGGTGAGCTGGTGGCCGAGGACGGCTCCCCCCGCATGGAACGGGTGGTGCCGGCCGCGATCGCCGCGGTGGCGCTGGTCGCGCTGCTCGCGGGGCGCTCCTCGAAGCGCAAGAAGAAGAAGTGACCGGCCCGCCCGCGCGGCGCCGGGCCCGGGACGCGGGGACGTACCCTCCCATCCCGGGCACCCGGCGCCCGTCCGCCGCGAGCGCCGGGTAACGTCGTGCACGTGAGCTCGAATACGTCCCTCGACAGCGGCGCCGTCGCCGACGCGCGCACGCACGACAAGCTGCCCATCCGCATGCTGCACGACCGGGTGCTGGTCCGCACCGACATCCCGGAGGGCGAGCGCCGCTCGACCGGCGGCATCCTCATCCCGGCCACGGCCTCCGTCGGACGCCGTCTCGCCTGGGCCGAGGTGGTCGCGGTGGGGCAGAACGTGCGCACCGTGGAGGTGGGTGACCGGGTCCTGTTCGACCCGGAGGACCGCGCCGAGGTGGAGGTGCGCGGGGTCGCCTACGTGCTGATGCGCGAGCGCGACCTGCACGCGGTGGCCGCCGAACGCCTCCAGGGCTCGGAGGACTCCACCGGCCTGTACCTGTGACCCTCCCGGGGTGACCCGCCCCGTTTGCTAGCGTGGGAAGGACCCGACGAGACGCGCCGTACCGGGACCCGCAAAGACGACGCACCCCCTGTGGAAGTCGTCCGTCCTGGTGGAGGTGTCGTCGTGGCGTGGGTCCTGTTGTTGCTGGCCGGGGTCTTCGAGGTGTGCTGGTCGGTCGCGATGAAGGCGAGCGACGGGTTCACCAGGCTCTGGCCGAGCGTGGTCACCGTGGCCGGGGTCGTGGTGAGCATGGGGCTGCTGACGGTGGCCGTGCGGCGGCTGCCGGTGGGCACCGCCTACGGCGTCTGGGTGGGCGTCGGCGCGGTCGGCACCGCGGTGCTCGGCATGGTGCTCTTCGGTGAGCCCGTCCGCCCGGCCCGGGTCTTCTTCCTCGCCCTGCTGGTCGCGGCCGTGGTCGGCCTGGAGCTGACCTCGAAGTGAGCCCGGGCGGGCGTACCCGTCACGGGGGCGGCGGGCCCTGGGCGCCGTCCGCCGCCCCGGCGTCCCCGGCGGCACCCGGTCCGCCCTGGGCGCCGCCCTCCGCCCCGCCGGGGCCGGTGCCCGCCGTCCCCGCCGAGGCGCCGCCCTGGCCGCCGCCCGACGGGCCCACGGTCGTACCGCCCTCGCCGCCCCGGCTGGCGCCGGTGGAGGTACCGCCGCCCGGACCGCCCGCGCCGCCCTCCGTGGCGCCCCCGGCCGGACCGCCGCTGGTCCCCACCGTCACCCCGCCCTGGCCGCCGCCGGCCGGGTTCATGGTGGGCGGCCCCGAGGTCGCCGGCGGCGTCGGCGGCGGCGCCGTGGTCCCCGGCGGCGTCGCCGGGGGAGCGCTGGCCGGCGGCGAGGCCGGCGCGGAGGAGGACGAGGACGGCGGGGCCGACGGCGGCAGACCGGTGTCCCCGGCCGCCTGGAGGTCGAAGTCGGCCACCGGACGCCCCTGGAGCGCGTCGGCGGTGTACTGCGCCCAGATCTGCGCCGGGTAGCCGCCGCCGTTGACCCGGTCCAGCCCGGTGACGTCGTACAGCGACTCGTGCTTGCCGGTGTCGGAGTCCTCGCCCATCACCGTGACCACGGTGACCAGGTCGGGGGTGTAGCCGGCGAACCACACCGCCTGGTCGAACTCGGCGGTGCCGGTCTTGCCGGCCGCCGGGCGCCCGGCGGCCTGCGCGGCGTTGCCGGTGCCGTCGGCGCTGTCCACCACGTCCCGCAGCACCGCCGTGGTGGTGTCGGCGGCCCGCCGGCTCACCGCCTGGCGGCCATCCCGGTGCGGCAGGGTCACGTTCTCCCCGCCCCGGCTCACCTTGGCCACCAGCGAGTACGGCAGGTAGCGCCCGTGGTCGTCGAGGGTCGCGTACGCCGAGGCCATCTCCACCGCGCTGGCGGTCGCGGTGCCCAGCGCGATCGCCGGCCGGCTCGGCATGTCCGGGGTGTTCTCCGGGACGCCCAGGTCGATCGCGGTGCGCTTGACGTTCTGCGCGCCGACGTCCTGCGCCATCTGCGCGTAGACGGCGTTGACCGAGCGGTTGGTGGCCTCGGTGACCGTGATGTCGCCGTAGGAGCGGTCGTCCTCGTTGGCCGGCGCGTACCCCACCGGGCCGTCCGGCCCCTGCACCTCACGGTGGTTGGTGCCGTCGTACCGGGTGTCCGGGGTGATCGGCTGCCCGTCCTGGGTGCTGGCCGAGTGCTCCAGCGCCGAGGCGAGCACGAACGGCTTGAACGTCGACCCCACCTGGTAGTCGTGGCGGGTGGCGTTGCTGACGTACTGCTTGGTGTAGTCCAGGCCGCCGTAGAGCGCCACCACGTCCCCGGTGGCCGGATCCACCGATGCGCCGCCGGCCCGTACGTACCGGTCGCTGCCGGAACCGCTCAGCTTGCTCAGCAACTGGTCCTGGGCGGCCTTGACGAAGGCGTCCTCCTTGGCCTTGTCGATGGTGGTGACGATGCGGTAGCCGCCCGCCGCGAGCGTCTGCTCGTCCACCACCTTGTTCTCGATCAGGTAGTTGCGCACCGCCTCCACCAGGTAACCGCGCTGCCCGGACAGCCCGTTGCCCAGCACCGACTTCACCGGCATCGGGAACCGCATCCGCTGCCGCTCCGCCGCGCTCAGCCACCCCTTCTTGACCATGCCGTCCAGCACGTAGTTCCAGCGGGCCACCGCCCGGTCCCTGTTCTGCGGCTCGGCCACCACGTCGTACGCGCTCGGCGCGTTGAGCAACGAGGCCAGGTACGCGCCCTCGGCGGTGGTCAGCTTGGAGACGTCCTTGTTGTAGTACGCGTGCGCGGCGGCCTGGATCCCGTAGGCGTTGCGGCCGTAGAAGCTGGTGTTCAGATAGCCTTCGAGGATCTGGTCCTTGCTCTCCTCGCGGTCCAGCTTGATGGCGATGAAGAACTCCTCCACCTTGCGCTTCACCGTCTGCGACTGCGTGAGGTAGTAGTTCTTCACGTACTGCTGGGTGATGGTCGAACCCGACTGCCGGCCACGGCCGTTGAGGGTGTACCACGCCGCCCGCACCATCGCCCGCGGGTCCACCGCCGACTCCGAGTAGAAGTCGCGGTCCTCCGCCGCCAGCACCGCGTGCTGCACGCTGCGGGGCACCTGGCTGAGCGGTACGTTCTGCCGGTTGACCGCGCCGCTGCGGGCGATCTCGGTGGTCCCGTCCGCGTACAGGTACACGTTGTTCTGCGCGGTCGCCGCGGCGTTCGCGGGCGGGATGTCCACCAGCAGGTACCCCGCGACGAACCCGCCGCACACCAGCAGCAGCAACAGCAGCACCCCGCCGAGCGTCATCCGCCACGTCGGCACCAGCCGCCGCCACCCGGTCCGCCGGCGCCTCCTGCGGTGCCGGTGCCCCGCGCCGTGTGCCCGCGCGTCCCCGTCGTCCGGCCGTGAAGGCTCGTCGCTCATGTCTGTACAGACTCCTCGGCCATGGCCTGAGGTTGTACCCGTAACTACCTTGTGACGCTCCGAACGGCGGGATCTTTCCACCGGGATGGCGCAACGTCCAGGTCGGCGCCGCCTTCAGCCGAGGCCGGCGATCCGCTCCCGGAGCGCCTGCGCGGCGGGGCCTGCGGGGACGCTCCGCAGCCGCGCGGTGATGCCGGCCGGCCCGTTGTCCACCCGCACCGAACGCACCCCGGTCGCGCAGTCGAGGAACGCCTGCCAGGTCGCCAGCGCCCGGCCGGTGTCACCCTGCTCGAGCTGGACGTGACCGAGGCCGGCGAGGACGATCGCCCGGGTGCGCCCGCGGTCCAGGCCGTGGATGCCGAGCGCGAGCCGCAGCTGCTCCTCGGCGGCGGCCAGCTCGTCCTCCCCGGCTTCGGCCACGTTCCGTGTGCCTCGGCTCAGTCGAACTCGCCGTCCGCGGCGGCGTGTACGAACGCGGCGAATTCTCTTGCCGTGAAGGTCAGCGCGGGGCCGTGCGGGTCCTTGCTGTCACGTATGGCGCGTATGCCGGTGCCGAGTGCGGCGACTTCGACGCAGTTGTTGTTGTTTCCCGAGTGGGAAGACTTCGTCCACTCAACTCCGGCCGCCGACGCGGATTCGATGTACGTATTCATCGTCTACCCCATTTCCCTTATGGCGTCCAGGATGAGCGCCCGTGACTTGTTGACGTTTGTCGCCGCCATGTTCAAGCGGCGGAACAGTGTGGTGTAGACATCGACGTCGGCCGGGTCCTCGTAGTAGACGGTGCTGGTGGACGAGTCGGTGTAGACCACGTCCGTCTCGCTGGCCGTCGGAAAGCTCATGATGACGAACGGCCCGAACAGGCAGGCGTTCATCGGGTCCTCGCGGGGGAGTACCTGGAGCTGCACGTTGGGCAGTCTGCTGTCCTCGGCCAGCGATTCGAGCTGGGCCTTCATGACGCCCCGGGAGCCCACCCGGTGGTGGAGCACGCTTTCGGAGATGATGACCCACAGTTGGAGCGGGTTTTCCCGGGTGAGTACCTTGCGGCGTTCGCTGCGTACGGTGATCTGCGTTTCGACGTGTTCGGCGGTGGCGTCGGGAACCTGCAACTCGATGAGGGCCTTGGTGTATTCGGGAGTTTGCAGCAGGCCCGGTACGAGGTGGGTCTCGACGTTGTACAGCTCGCCGGCGTCGGATTCCACGGCCACGTACGCGGCGTAGGCGGAGTCGACGGCGTGGCTGTAGCGGGACCACCATCCCTTCTGCTTCGACTCGCGCGCCAGCACTTCGATCTCGTGCCGCTGCGCGGGGTCGGTCACGCCGTAGGCGTCCAGCAGGGCCCGCAGATCCGGGAGGCGGATGCCCGACTGCGCGTTCTCGATGCGCCCGATCTTGGACCGGTCGGAGCCCAGTACCTCGGAGACGTCGGCGTAGGTCAGCCCGGCGGCGGTCCGCAGCTCGCGCAGTCGCCTCGCCAAACGCCGTTGACGGATCGTCGGGTTGGTGTTGATGGGCATTTTCGGGACGTCCCCCTACTCCTTGCGCAGGTCAAGTCTGCCGTTCACCGCTGGGCGGCGGCAACCATGGGTGCGAATCGGCAAAGTGTGGACTTGACACTTCATCAGCGTTGCTGCGCATGATGCTCGCACAGTGTCGATGAGCCATCAACGCACTGTCACCGGATCGAGGTATGGCCACACACCTGTGCCAAGGGGGCGCGCATGACTGTCCAGCGGACGGAACACCTCCGGTACCGGCGGTACCGGCCCGCCGTCACCGCCGCGCGCGGCAGGGCCCGGCAACTGGCCGCCGAGTGGGGCATCCCGGAGATCGCGGACGATCTGGCGCTGCTGGTCAGCGAGTTGGTCACCAACGCGGTCGTCCACGGACGGGCCTCACGGGGCAGCGGCGTGGCCGTGGCGTATCACCTCGACGGGCCGTGCCTGCGGGTGGAGGTGCGCGACTGGGCCACCGGCGTTCCGGACGGTGGGGACGGCGGCCGGTGCCCGGCGGCGGACGTGGACGGCGCCGAGGGCGGACGCGGGCTGCTGCTGGTGGTGGCCCTGGCCGGACGCTGGGGCGTGGTCCCCCAGGTCGTCGGCAAGAGCGTCTGGGCCGAGATGAGGCTGTCGGCGCGGAACCGGAACGCGGTCCCCCGATGACGCCCGGCCCCCGTACGGTGTCCTCCATGGAGCACCACATGCGAACCCACTGGGACACCGTCGACCGCCTCGTCCGCTGGCTCGACGAGGAGTGCGGGACGGCACCGCCGGAGGTGGCGCGGTTGTTGCGGGTGTTGAAGATCACCGAGGAGGCGGGGGAGGTGGCCGAGGCGGTGCACGGGGTGACCGGGGGGAATCCGCGCAAGGGCCGGAGCCATACGTGGGAGGACGTGCAGGCGGAGTTGTGCGACGTGATCGTCACGAGCATGGTGGCGCTCAGGACGATCACGCCGCGCGCGGCGGAGGTGTTCGAGGAACGCCTCGCGTACGTGGCTGAGCGGTCGCTGGGCGGTCAGACCCCGGCCGGGGCGGGACCGGTCAGCGTGGGCAGCGAGAGCGCGTCGGCCATCGCCTCGTAGCCCGCGTCGGTGGGGTGGAGGTGGTCGCCGGAGTCGTAGGCGGGCAGCAGGCGCTGCGGGTGGCGCGGGTCGCGCAGGGCGTGGTCGAAGTCGACGACGTCGTCGAAGACCTTGCCGCTGCGGATGGCGGCGTTGACGCGTTGGCGTACCCGTTCCAGGGCCGGGGTCCAGCTGCGCTGGCCGCCGAAGGGCATCAGGGTGCCGCCGACCACCCGGACGCCGTGGGCGTGGGCCTCGCGGGTGATCTGCTGGAGGCCGGCCACGATGGCGTCGGGGTCGGTCCGGTGCGGCAGTTCGATGATGTCGTTGATGCCGAGTTCGACGACCATCGCCTTGACGCCGGTGCGGGAGAGCGCGTCGCGGAAGGCGCGTTCCAGGGCGCGCGGGCCGTTCCAGGCGATGGAGGGGGCGGCGTCGGTGAGGATCCGGTTGCCGCTGATGCCGGCGTTGAGGACGCCGAGCCGGGGGCCGTCCGGGCTGGTGCGCAGGCGCTGCGCCAGGTAGTCGGGCCAGCGGTGGTCGGCGTCCACGGTGGAGGTGACGCCGTCGGTGATGGAGTCGCCGAGGGCGACCACGGCACCGTTCGCGTCGTCGGTCCACACGTCGACGGCGGTGACGTAACGCCAGTACGGGCTCCGCTCGGTGAACGCGGCGCCGGACGGGTCGCCGGCGTGGTCGCCGTGGGCCAGGTAGGAGGTCTGCCGGGCGTGCGGATGGTAGGTGACCGGCCCGGCCGGGGTGGGCGAGTAGGTGGTGATCAGCAGGTCGGCTGCGGTGGGCACGCGCAGCCGTACCGCGTCGCTCACCACCGACTGGCCCGCCGGTATGGTCACCGCCGGGCGTCCGCCGAACGCCAGCGTGGTGAGGGTGTCGGGGACCGCGCGGGGGCTGCTGGGCGCGTCGGCCACCCCGAGGGTGACGTGGGTGAAGGTCACCGGGACGGTGCCGAAGACGTTGGAGAGCTGCACCCGGGCCGCGGTGCCGCCGACGCTGGTGTGGACCACGTTGCGGATCGAGGTGTCCGGGTAGCCGTGCGGGGTGTCGGGCTCCGTCGCCGCGGCGGCGGCGGACCAGGTGCCCACCCAGGTGCCGGCGATGGCGGGGGCGGCGGCCGAGGCCCTGGGGCGGGGCGCCTCGGCGTCGGTGGACGTCTCCGTCCGTGCGCCCCCGACGCCGACCACGATCGCGGTACAGACCAGGGCGACCACCGCGGCCAGCGCGGCGAGCAGGGCATAACCGGATTTCCGGGTCACGCGGTGCTTCTCCTCGGATTCCTCGGGCAGACGCGGGCTCCCGGCGCGGCGGGCGCGTCCGGGCGCACGGCGCCGACGCGCACCGCGAATCCGGTCCGCGGCACCCTTCCATGATCCCACGGCGTCCGCACACCCTTCCGACGGCCCGTCGCCGGTACGGGCACCGGCCGCCACCGGGGAGGACGACGGGAACCCGCCGTTCGTTCCACCACCGTGGCCGGAAGCGGCCGGCCAGGGAGAATCACGGGGTGGAACGGATGGACGCGGTGACGAATACCGGTGCGAAGCGCCCGGCGGAACGGACCGGACCGGGGCACCCCGGCGGCTTCGCCTTCGGCCCGGCGGACGCCGAACGGCGGCGCGGGGTACGGCGGATGAAGCTGATCGCGACCGGTTTCCTGGTCACCGCGTCGGTGGTCTACGGGCTCGCCCGGTGGGCCCAGGCGGCCGGTGCCGGGGCCTGGGCGGGGTACGTCTCGGCGGCGGCGGAGGCCGGCATGGTCGGCGCGCTGGCCGACTGGTTCGCGGTCACCGCGCTCTTCAAGCGCCCGCTGGGGCTGCCGATCCCGCACACCGCGATCATCCCCACCAAGAAGGACGTCCTCGGCCGCTCGCTCGGCGAGTTCGTCGGCGAGAACTTCCTGTCCGCGCCGGTGGTACGGGCCCGGCTGCGCGCGGTCGGCATCGGCGCCCGGCTCGGCCGCTGGCTCTCCGAGCCCGAGCACGCCGACCGGGTCACCGAGCAGGCCGCCGCCGCGCTGCGCGGCGCGCTGACCGTACTGCGCGACTCCGACGTGCAGGCGGTGGTCACCGAGGCGGTCAACCGGCGGGCCGACGCGCTGGAGGTCGCCCCCGGGCTCGGCCGGATGCTGGACCGCGTGGTGGCCGACGGCGGCCACCGCAAGGTGGTCGACCTGGTCTGCGTCCGCGCCCGCGACTGGCTGGTGGCCCACGGCGACTCGGTGATGGCCGCCGTCGAGGGCGGCGCCCCGGGGTGGACCCCGCGCTTCGTGGACCGCCGGATCGGCGAGCGGGTCTACAAGGAACTGCTGCGTTTCGTCACCGAGATGCGCGACATGCCCGACCACCCGGCGCGCGGCGCGATCGACCGCTTCCTCGCCGACTTCGCCGCCGAACTGCGCTCCGACCCCGACACCCGGGCCCGGGTCGAACGCCTCAAGCGCGATCTGCTCGCCCGCGCCGAGGTGCAGGACGTCATCGAGTCGGCGTGGAACGCGGTCCGCGCCACCGTGGTCGCCGCCGCCGAGGACGAACGCAGCGAACTGCGGCTGCGCACCCGGTCCGCGCTGCTCTCGCTGGGTGCCCGGATGACCTCCGACGCCCGGCTGCGTGAGAAGGTGGACGGCTGGCTGGAGGACGCCGCCACCTACGTGGTGACCACCTACCGGGACGAGATCACCGCGCTGATCACCGAGACGGTGGCGAGCTGGGACGCCGACCAGACCTCCCGCAAGATCGAGGCCCACGTCGGCCGCGACCTGCAGTTCATCCGGATCAACGGCACCGTGGTCGGCGCGCTGGCCGGGCTGCTGATCTACACCGTCTCCCGGCTGGCGGGCGCCTGAGCCTGGCAAGCTGACGCATCGTCAGTTACCGTGTGCGGCCATGAGATGGGCCGGGCGCGTGCTGTGGGCGCTGGGCGAGGCGGCGGTGACCATCGGGGCCGTGGTGCTGCTGCTGGTCGTCCACGCGCTGTGGTGGACCAACGCCGAGGCCGAGGCCGGTGCCCGGCACGAGGTGGCGGCGCTGGAACGCGACTGGGACGCCCGCCCCTCGGCCGCCCCGGGCGCCACGCCGCCGCCGTCCGCCGGACCGGATCGCGGCGGCCCCGCCCCGTCACCCGCCGGCCACCACGGAACCGCCGGCGGCCCCGCCCCCGGCGACCCCCGTCCCGGCTCCGGCTACGCCGTCATCCGCGTCCCCGCCATCGGCCTGACCGCGCCCATCGCCGAGGGCACCGACAAGGCCACCGTGCTCAACCTCGGCTACGTCGGCCACTACCCGGGCACCGCCGAACCCGGACAGCCCGGCAACGTCGCCCTCGCCGGCCACCGCAACACCCACGGCGAACCCTTCCGCCACCTCGACCGGGTACGCCCCGGCGACACCGTGCTCATCGAGACCGCCGACGCCCGCTACACCTACGCCGTCGAGCAGACCGTGCCGCAGACCTCCCCGTACGACGGCACGGTGATCGCCCCCGTCCCGTACAGCGGCGTCCACCCGGAGCGGCGGATGACCGGGGCCGGTTACTACCTCACACTCACCACCTGCACGCCGGAGTTCACCTCGCGCTACCGGCTGGTGGTGTGGGCGCGGTTGCGTGCCGAGGAGCCGCGCCGCCCGGTGGGGGCGCGTTAGGGTCGTCGCCGTGTCCAAGCCTTTCGCCCGCCGCCGGTCACTGCTCTGGCTGCTCGTTCCGTACGCGCTCTTCCTGGTGGCGCTTCCGCTGGTCAACCGGGTACGGCCGACGGTCTTCGGGATTCCGTTCCTGTTCTTCTGGATGCTGCTCGCCACCGTGGCCACCCCGGTCGCCGTCTGGCTGGCGCACCGCGGGGACCCGGCGGCCCGCCGGTGAACGCCACCGTCGCCACCTCGGTCTTCGCCGCCTTCATGGTGCTCACCGTGGTCCTCGGCCTGCTCGCGGTACGCGGCCACGGCCGGGCCGGCGGGCTGGGGGAGTGGTCGGTGGGCGGACGCAGCCTGGGCACCGTCTTCATCTGGGTGCTGATGGCCGGCGAGAGCTACACCAGCTTCAGCTACCTGGGCGCCGCCGGCTGGGGCTACAACTACGGCGTCCCCGTGCTCTACGTGGTCGCCTACCTCTCCTGCGGCTACGCGGTCGGCTACCTGGCCGGACCCATGCTGTGGTCCTACGCCCGCCGCCACGACCTCGTCACCGTCACCGACATCGTCGCCCACCGGTTCGCCAGCCCCTGGCTCGGCGCCGCCGTCGCCGTCCTCGCCTCGGTCTGCCTGCTGCCGTACGTACAGCTCCAGATCACCGGCATGGGCGTGGTGGTCGCCACCATCTCCTACGGCACGATCAGCCTCAACTGGGCCTATTTCATCGCCTTCCTGGTCACCACCGGCTTCGTGGTGGTCAGCGGACTGCGCGGCAGCGCGTGGGTGTCGGTGCTCAAGGACGTGCTCGTCATCGGCACCCTCGCGGTGCTCGCGGTCTACGTCCCGCTGCACTACTTCGGCGGCTACGGCCACCTGCTCCACCGCATGGTCGCCGAACGGCCGCAGTGGCTCACCTTCCCCGGCCACGCCTCCCCGGGGCTGGGCCAGAGCTGGTTCATCACCACCAGCCTGCTCAACTCCCTGACCGTGGTGGTCTTCCCGACCACGGTCGTCGGCTACCTCGGTGCCCGCGACGCCGAGGTGCTGCGCCGCAACGCCGTCTGGCTCCCCTGGTACCAGGTGCTGCTCTTCGTCCCGGTGCTGCTGGGCATGGCGGCGCTGTTCGTGGTGCCCGGACTGACCGGGGCCGGCTCCAACCTGGCGCTGTTCAAGCTGGTGGTGGACGCCCTGCCGGCCTGGCTGGTGGGCCTGGTCGGGGTCGCGGCGGCGCTCTCCTCGATCGTGCCGATGGCGGTCTTCATGCTGGTCATCGGCACGATGTGGGGCCGCAGCGTACTGGGCGCGGTACCCCGGCTGGCCAACCGCCAGAAGCTGTGGTCCCAGGTCGTCGTGGTCGCCGCAGGCGCCCTCGCCCTCCTGATGACCTACCAGGTACCGGAGACCCTGGTGCGGCTCTCGCTCATCTCCTACGAGGGCATGGCCCAACTCGTGCCGATGGTCCTGGTGGGCCTCCTCTGGCGCCGGCTCACCCTGCCCGGCGCCGTCGCCGGCCTCGCCGCCGGCTTCGGCACCGTCTGCGCCCTGGTCTTCTCCGGCCACGACCCCCTCTGGGGCGTCAACGCCGGACTCCTCGCCCTCGGCGTCAACATCGCGGTCACCCTCGCCGCCACCTACGCCACCCCCCGCCCCCACGACCCCCGCCCGGACACCGAGGTGCTCGCCGAGGAGGCGTGGAACCAGCCGGTGTCCGAACGTGAACGTGCCACTGGGTGAGCGCTGGTCGGCCCCGCTCGGCCATGGCGGCGCAGAACGCGGCACCGGGTGCCCGGTGGGTGCCGTTGCTGTCGTTCGGGACGTTGGTGACGGCGGCGGTGGTGCCGCTCGCGGCCGGGGTCTACCTGGTCACCACCACGGCGTGGACGGCGGTCGAGCGGGCGGTGTTGTCGCGTGGGGCGCGGGTGACACCGGATGCCGGGGAGTCCAGCAGGTGAGCGGGTGTTGCGGAGCGGCCGATCGGGCTTGGAGGATCGAACAAGTCGGCCGCTGAGCCGGGCCGTGGGCGCGGGTCCGCACGGCGGCGGGCCCGCAAGCCCTGCCCACCCACGACCACGGGAGTCCACTGGTGAAGCTGCTGCGTGTCGGACCGGCCGGAGCGGAACGCCCTGCGCTGCTGGACGTTGCCGGGATCCCGCGTGACATCTCGGCCCTGGTGGCCGATGTCGACGGCGCCCTGCTCGCCGACCCCGCCGCCCTGGACCGGATCCGCCGGGCCGCCGAGGAGGGCACGCTGCCCGCCGTCGACGCCCCGGGGACGCGGATCGGCCCGCCGCTCGCCCGCGTCGGCAAGATCGTCTGCATCGGGCTCAACTACTACGACCACGCGACCGAGGTCGGCGCCGCCGTCCCCGCCGAGCCCATCGTCTTCCTCAAGGCCGCGGACACCGTGGTCGGCCCCGAGGACCCGGTGCTGATCCCGCGCGGCAGCGTCAAGACCGACTGGGAGGCCGAACTCGCCGTCGTCATCGGCCGCACCGCGCGCTACCTGGAGACCGACGAGCAGGCGCTGGCCGCCGTCGCCGGGTACGCGGTCGCCAACGACGTCTCCGAGCGCGAGTTCCAGCTGGAGCGCGGCGGCCAGTGGGACAAGGGCAAGAACTGCGAGACCTTCAGCCCGCTGGGCCCCTGGCTGGTCACCGCCGACGAGGTCCCCGACCCGCAGGCGCTCACCGTACGGCTGTGGGTCAACGGGCGGCTGCGCCAGGACGGCTCCACCGCCGACCAGATCTTCCCGGTGGCCTATGTGGTGCGCTACGTCAGCCAGTTCATGACGCTCCACCCCGGTGACGTCATCAGCACCGGCACCCCGGCCGGTGTCGCCATGGGCCGCCCCGAGCCCAAGCCCTACCTGCGCCCCGGCGACGTGGTCGAGGTGGAGATCGAAGGGCTGGGCCGGCAGCGCCAGGAGCTGAAGCAGGCGTAACGCCCCCGGTCCCCGGCCCCGCGCCGGGGACCGGAAGGTCAGCCCCGCGCGCCCTCGCCGGTCAGGCGTTCCAGCGCCTCCACGACGAGCGCGTGGTCCTCGGCCTGCGGCAGGCCGGAGACGGCGACGACACCGGCCACCGCGGCGCCGCCCCCGGTCAGCCGCAGCGGGAACGCCCCGCCGTGCGCGGCGTAACGCGCCGGATCCAGCCGCGCGGACGCCTCGAAGGTCGTCCCCTTCGCCCGGAACCGCGCCCCGACCAGGTAGGAACTCTCCCCGTAACGGCGCACCACCCGGCACTTGCGCTCGATCCACTCGTCGTTGTCGGCGCTGGAGCCGGGCAGGGCGCAGTGGAAGAGCCGCTGCTCACCGCAGCGTACCGAGACCGCCACCGGCGCCCGCCGGACGGCGGCCAGCTCCCGCAGCAGGGTGCCCAGCCGCCAGGTGTCCTCATGGGTGAGCCGGGGCAGCACCAGGCGGCGTTCCTGCTCCTCCAGCTCGGCCACGAGCGCGGCGGCCCGTTCGCGTTCGCCCGCCTCGGGGCGCGGGGTGGACGGGGTCGGGTGGCTCATGCCCGTTCCTCCAGGGAGACGGTGCGGCCCTCGCGGGCGGAGCGGCGGGCGGCCTCCAGCACCTGGAGGACGGCGACCGCCTCCCGGGCGGTGACCGGCGGCGCCGTGCCCTCGCGCAGCGCGGCGGCGACCCCGGCGTAGTACGCGGGGTAGTCACCGGGCCGGGTGGGCACCGGCTCGCCGCCGCCGTCCGGCGGGGACTGGCCGGCGCCCAGCGTGCCCCACGCCGACTCCGGCTCCTCGCCCCAGCCGGGGCCCGGCCGCCGCCCCTCGCGCAGCGCGGCCTCCTGCGGGTCCAGGCCGTACTTGACGTAACCCGCGGTGGAGCCCAACACCCGCATCCGGGGCCCGAGTTGTGGGGTCACCGCGCTCATCCACAGGTGCGAGCGGACGCCGCCCGCGTGCTCCAGCGCGATGAACGTGTCGTCGTCGGCCTCGGCGCCCGGCCGCCGTACGTCGGCCTCGGCGTAGACGGTGCGCACCGGGCCGAAGAGGGTGAGCGCCTGGTCGGCCAGGTGGCTGCCCAGGTCGTACAGGAGGCCGCCGTACTCGGCCGGGTCGCCCGACTCGCGCCAGCCGCCCTTGGGGACCGGACGCCAGCGTTCGAAACGCGACTCGAAGCGGCGGACCTCGCCGAGCGCGCCGTCGTCCAGCAGGGCGCGCAGCGTGAGGAAGTCGTTGTCCCAGCGGCGGTTCTGGAAGACCGACAGCAGCAGGCCGCGTTCCTCGGCCAGGTCGGCCAGCGCGGCGGCCTCGGCGGCGGTGCCGGCCACCGGCTTGTCGACCACCACCGGCAGCCCGGCGCGCAGCGCGGCGGTGGCGAGCGGGACGTGGGTGCGGTTGGGGGAGGCGACGACCACCAGGTCGAGCCGGCCGGCCCGGGCCCACAGCTCGTCGGCGCCGGCCACCGTGGTCACCCCGGGGTGCTCCGCGACGGCCCGCGCCCGGCGTTCCGGGTCGCCGGTGACCACGGTGTCCAGGACCAGGCCGTCGGTGGCGGCGATCAACGGGGCGTGGAAGACGGAGCCGGCCAGGCCGTAGCCGATGAGGCCGACGCGCAACGGGGCATTGCTCATGCGTCCACTTAAACAACAGCGTTGCTAAAGTGCAAGCAAGGGCCGCCCGTGGGAGCGGCGGCCCACCACGGACGACGGCGGCCCTGGGGGAGAACGATGAGCGGTCCGACGGACGGCATCGGCGGTGCCGGGGCCAACCTGCCGGTGCTGCGCGGCCACAACACCGCGCTCGTCCTGGAACTGCTGCGGCAGGCCACCGTGGGCGACGGCCCCGGCGTCAGCCGCGCCGAACTCGCCGAACGCACCGGGCTCACCCCGCAGGCGGTCAGCAAGATCGTCGCCCGGCTGCGCGCCGACGGCCTCGCCGACGAGGCCGGACGCACCCCCTCCACCGGCGGCAAGCCCCGCACCCTGCTGCGGCTGGTGCGCACCGCCCGGTACGCGGTCGGGGTCCACCTCGACCGCGACGAACTCACCACCGTCCTCGTCGACCTCGCCGGCGAACCGGTGACCGCCCGCACCGTCCCCTTCGACCTCGGGGCGCCCCCGGAAACCTTGCTGTCGGCGGTCGCCACGCGGGTACGGGACGTGGTCGCCGGCGTCCCGGCGGCCGACGTCCTCGGCGCCGGGGTCGCGGCGCCGGGCCCGCTCGACCACGCCCGCGGCGTGCTCCACCGGGTCACCGGGTTCCCCGGCTGGGACGGGTACCCGCTGCGCGACGCGCTCGCCGACCGCCTCTCCCTGCCGGTCGTGCTCGACAAGGACACCAACACCGCCGCCCTCGCCGTCCAGGCCGCCCGCCCCGACTCCACCGCCTCCTTCGCCTACCTCCACCTGGCCACCGGCCTCGGCGCCGGCCTCGTGCTCGGCGGCACGCTGTACCGGGGGGCGCGTACCGGGGCGGGGGAGTTCGGCCACCAGACGGTGGAGTTGGCGGGTCCGCTGTGCGGGTGCGGCAACCGGGGCTGCCTGGAGGCGCTCTGCCTCGTCGCGCTCCGGCGCCGGGACGCCGCCGGGGCCGCCCGGCTGCTCGGCGTCGGCGCGGCCAACCTCGTCGCCCTCCTCGACATCGACCATGTCGTGCTCGGCGGCCGTGCGGTCCTCGCGGCGCCGGACGTCTACACCCGGCACGTCGCCGCCACCCTCGCCCTCCGGGCCGGCCACCCCGTCCCCGTCTCGGTCGCCCCGGACGCCCCGGACGCCCCCCGCCTCGTCGCGGTCGGCGCCGCCCGCCTCGCCCTACGCGGGTTCGCTCGCGCTGGCGGTCAGCCATGAACGTGGTGGCCGGTTCGCCCGTTCCAGGGTGCCGGGGTGACTCCGTCGGCCCCGGTGTGTCGGGGTGCCCCCGGAACCCCGGCGCCCACGACTGGGCGGGCCCCTTTCCCTCCGGTGGGGGGGTGGGGTGGGGTTTTGGTTTGGTTCGGCACCGGGGGCTTCGCCTACTGCCGGTACGGGGTCGGGGGCGCGCCGGGGGTGACTCCTCGCTCCCCGTATCCGCCACAGCTTGGCTCCGGCTACTGGGTCGCTGCGGGGACACCCCCGGCACACCCCCTCCGGCCGTCGTGCGGGTGCCTCTCTTCGCGGGTGGGGGTGAGTGAGGAGGTTGGGGTGACCCCGATCTTTTTCTTACCCGCCCCGTGCCGCAGCGCGGAACGAGACCGGACGGGGGCGTGCAGGGGTGTCCCCGCAGCGACCCAGTAGCCGGAGCGCAACCGTGGCGGATACGGGGAGCGAGGAGTCACCCCGGAGGGCCCCCGGACCCGACGATGACAGTGCGCACCCCGCGCTATGCGATGACAGCCACGGGTGGGCGGGGGGAAACAGCTGTGACGCCAGCCACGACGAAAGGGGATCGGGGGCACCCCGGCGAGGTAATGGCTGACCGTCAGCGCGAGCGAACCCGCAAGGGGAACTCCGCCAACCGGACGGCAACCCCGCGCATCCGGGCCATCCCCACCCCACCCCACCGCGTCGGACCCCGCCCCGCCGCCCCCGCGTGTGACATTGCTGACGGCACCCCGACCACCCCGTGGCACACGAAGGCACCGTCATGCAGTTGCGCACCGTCCGTCCCGCCGCGGCCCTGGTCCCGCTGGCGGCCGTCGCCGCCGTCATCGCCGGCCCGGCCGTCGCGCTCGCCGCGACCGTCCCGTACGCCGGTCCGGTGCCCGCGGCGGCCCGGGGCGCGGGGGGCGCCGGCGCGACGGTGGGGGCGGCGCCGCGTAGCGGGCGGACCCGGGGCGCCGGGTCGGCTTCCGCCGTGGGCCGGAACGACCCGCACCCCGACCCCGCCCCGCCGCCCGACCCCGCCGTCACCCCGCCGGTGTGCGGGGACCCCGCCGCCACCGAGTTCCCGGTGGTGGCCCGGCTCGACGGGGGACCGGTGGCGTACGTGCCGGGGGAGCGGGCGCGGGGGTTCACGTTGACGTTGCGCAACACGACCGGGGACGAGTGCCGGGAGGTGCATCCGGTGATCGTCCTGGTGGACGCGGAGCGGAAGCTGACGCCGGGGCGGATCGCGCTGGAGTGGCGGCGGCCGGGCGGGGCCGGGTGGCAGCCGGTGGCGTTCGAGGGGACCGAGCACGCGGAGAACGTGGGGCTGGCCGGCGGCGAGAACGGCCCGGGGCTGACGGTGCCGGCGCACGCCACCGTCACCGTACCGCTGCGGCTGCGGTTCACCGACGGCACCGCCGCCCCCGACCGCGTCGTCGCCTCCGCCACCACCATGCAGCGCCGCGGCGGTGGCGGCGCGTGGGTGGGGGAGTCCAACCACTACGCGTTCGACCTGGTCCCGCCCCGGCCCCAACTGGCCGCAACCGGGCGGTACTCGGCCCGCATCCTCGGGCTGTCCTGTGCCCTGGTGACCACCGGCGTCGTCCTGGTGACCCTCTTCGGGCGGCGCCGGCGCTGACGCCGGGGCGCTTCTGCGAAGATCGCCCCGTGCAGCAGCCTCACGGAACGACTCCGGACGTCCCCGAAGACCCCGTCGGCGAGGGCGCCGACCCCGGCCCCGGCCGGCCGGTGCGGGCCGGGATCCCCGAGCACGGCCGCGTACCCAAGTACTACGCGGTGAAGACCGAGTTGGAGGCGCTGGTCGACCAGCTCGGGGAGGGCGGCGCGGTGCCCACCGAGCGGGATCTCGCGGCGCGTTACGGGGTGGCCCGGGAGACCGTGCGGCAGGCGTTGCGGGAGTTGCTGCTCCAGGGGCGGCTGCGGCGCCGGGGGCGTGGCACGGTGGTCGCCGGGCCCAAGCTGGAGCAGCCGTTGTCGCTGGTGTCGTACACCGAGGGGGTACGGCGTCAGGGGCGGGTGCCCGGCCGCAGTCTGATCGGGCTGGACCGGCGGCCGGCCGGGCAGGTGCTCGGCGGGCAGCTGGACATCGCCGCGGACGACCCCGTGTGGCACCTGGAGCGCGTGCTCCTCGCCGACGACGAGCGGGTGGGGTTGGAGAGCACCTACGTGCCGGTGGCCCGGTTCCCCGCGCTGGACCGGGAGTTCGACCCGGACTCGTCGTTCTACGCGTACCTGCGGGAACGGCTCGGGGTGCGGTTCGCCACCGCCGAGGAGAAGATCGAGACCGTACTGGCCACGCCCCGCGAGGCGTTGCTGATCGGCACCCCGCCCGCGTTGCCGATGCTGCTGCTGCACCGGCTCTCCCGGGACACCGGGGGGCGGCCGGTGGAACGGGTGCGTTCCCTCTACCGCGGCGACCGGTTCAGCTTCACCACCCGGCTGTCCGGCGACTGACCCTGGCCCGTTGTCGTACCCGGCCGCTACGGTGAATCCATGTCACAGAAAGATAACGGGTCTAGCCCAAACGTGATGGGGAGTTCACCGGCGCTTCATCGCTCCGACGTGGACGCTCCACGCCCGCCCCGCAAGCTCCGGGGCATGAGAGTCGTCATCGTCGGCGCCGGGGCCCTCGGCACCATGCACGCCTGGCACGCGGTAGCCCGCGGGCACGAGGTGGTCCATCTGGAACGGGAGCGGGAGGCGCGCGGCGCGTCGGTCCGCAACTTCGGCCTGGTGTGGGTCGGCGGCCGGGCCGCCGGTCCCGAGCTGCGCACCGCGCTGCGCGCCCGGGAGCTGTGGCAGGAGATCGGCGCCCGCGTCCCCGGCGTCGGCTTCCGGCCCGGCGGCTCGCTCACCGCCGTCCGTTCCGAGGCCGAACGGGCCGTCGCCGAGGAGGTCCTCGCCCGCCCCGACGCCGGCGAACGCGGCCTGAAATGGCTCGGCGCCGACGAGGTCCGCGCCCTCAACCCGGCGCTCCGCGGCGACCTGCTGGGCGCCCTGTGGTGCGAGCGGGACGCCGCCGTGGAACCCCGGGTCACCCAGCGCGCCCTCCGCGACCACCTGGCCGCCTCCGGCCGCTACACCTTCCTCCCCGGCCGTGAGGTGCGCGGGCTCCACCCCGGCGGCGTCACCGACGACCACGGCGACCGCCACGACGGCGACCACGTGGTGCTGTGCACCGGCGCCTGGCTCTCCGGCCTGGTCCGCGAACACGCCCCCGACCTGCCGGTACGCCGGGTGCGGCTGCAGATGATGCAGACCGAGCCGCTCGGCGAGACGCTGACCACCGCCGTCGCCGACGCGGACAGCTTCCGCTACTACCCGGCGTACGCCGGCGGCGCCCTCGACGCGCTCCGGGCCGGGTCGCCGCAGCCGCCGGTGGCCGCCGCCCACCGGATGCAACTGCTGATGGTGCAGCGCCTCGACGGCGGCCTGACCATCGGCGACACCCACGAGTACGACGAGCCCTTCGGCTTCGACGTGGACGAGGAGCCCTACGACCACCTCGCCACCGTGGCCGGCGAACTGCTCGGCCGCCCGATACCCCGCGTCCGGCGCCGCTGGGCCGGCGTCTACGCCCAGTGCCTGGACCCGGCCGCCGTCGTCCACCGGCGCCAACTGCCCGACGGTGCCTGGCTGGTCACCGGCCCCGGCGGCCGTGGCATGACCTGCTCGCCGGCGATCGGCGAGGACACCGCGAACGAACTCGGCTGGTGACCACCATGACCCCCACCCCCGCACCCACCGACCACGACCCGCGCACCCGGCTGGTCGTCCTCGACATGGCCGGCACCACCGTCGCCGACGGCGGCCTGGTCGAGCAGGCCTTCACCCGGGCCGCCGAACGGCTCGGCGTCGCCCCCGACCTGGCGTACGTACGCGCCACCATGGGCGAGTCCAAGATCTCCGTCTTCCGCGCCCTCTTCGGCGACGAGGAGCTGGCCCGGCGCGCCAACACCGAGTTCGAGCTGGCCTACGCCGAGCTGGTCGACGGCGGCCTGGTCACCGCGCTGCCCGGGGCCGCCGGGGCCATCGCCGCCCTGCGCGACCAGGGCCGCAAGGTGGCGCTGACCACCGGCTTCTCCCGCACCACCCAGGACGCCATCCTGGACGCCCTCGGCTGGCGGGAGATCGCCGACCTGACCCTGTGCCCCGCCGACGCCGGCCGGGGCCGCCCCTACCCCGACCTGGTCCTCACCGCCCTGCTGCGCACCGGCACCGACGACGTCCGCCAGGTCGCGGTGGCTGGTGACACCTCCTACGACATGCTCACCGGCGTCCGGGCCGGGGCCGCCGTGGTGGCCGGGGTGCTCACCGGCGCCCACGACCGCGAACGGCTCACCGGCGCCGGCGCCACCCATGTCCTCGGCTCCGTCGCCGAGTTGCCCGCCCTGCTGACCGCACGGGAGGAGGAGGTCTGATGCCCGCCGCGCCGAACGCGGGGATCCGCTTCGACGCCGTCACCGTCCGGTACGGCGCCGCCACCGTCCTCGACCGGTTCGACCTCACCGTGGCCCCCGGCGAGGTCATGGCCCTGCTCGGCCCCTCCGGCTCGGGCAAGACCACCGCGCTGCGGGCGGTGGCCGGGTTCGTCACCCCCGCCTCGGGCCGGGTGCTCATCGGCGACCGCGACGTCACCCGGCTGCCCCCGCACCGGCGCGGCATCGGCATGGTCGTCCAGAGCTACGCGCTCTTCCCGCACATGCGGGTCGAGGCCAACGTCGCCTTCGGGCTCAAGGCCCGCCGGGTGCCGCGGCAGGAGATCGCCGCCCGGGTCGCCGAGGCGCTGGAGATGACCGGCATGTCCGGCTACGCCCGCCGCTACCCCCGGGAGCTCTCCGGCGGCCAGCAGCAGCGCGTCGCCATCGCCCGCGCGCTCGCCGTCCGCCCCGGCGTGCTGCTGCTGGACGAACCGCTCTCCGCGCTCGACGCCCGGCTGCGCTCCGGCATGCTCGCCGAACTCGCCCGGCTGCACCGGGAGTTGCCCGACGTCTCCATCCTCTACGTCACCCACGACCAGATCGAGGCGCTCACCCTCGCCGACCGGATCGCGGTGCTGGACTCCGCCCGGCTGCGGGACTGCGGCACCCCGCGGCAGCTCTACCGCACCCCCGCCACCGAGTTCACCGCCTCCTTCGTCGGCAGCGCCAACCTGCTGCCGGTCACCGTCGGCGCCGACGGGGTCGACTTCGCCGGACACCACCTGAAGGTGGCGGTCGGCCCCGCCGCGCCGGGCGCCACCGCGACGCTGTGCGTCCGGCCGCACCTCGTCGGGCTCGGCGAGGGGCCCAACGCGCTCACCGGCACCGTGCGCGAGGTGCAGTGGCGCGGCGCCACCCACCGGCTCCTGGTCGAGGTCGGCGGCCACCGGGTGATGGCCGACGTACGCGAACTGCGCGAGCCGCCCGCCCCCGGCCACCCGGTCACCGTCCACTTCGCCGCCGAGGACGCGGTGCTGCTCGCGGCGGGGGTCGGCGATGGCTGACGCCACGGTGCCCCGCGCCGCCGCCGGCCCCGGACGGGTGCCGCGCTGGGTGTGGGCGGTGCCGCCGGTGGCCCTGCTCGCCCTGGTCTTCCTCTACCCGCTGGCCCTGGTGGTCCGGCAGTCCTTCTCGCCCGACTCCGGCGGCCACTCGCTCGCCCCCTACGCCGCGGTCCTCGGCTCGGCGGGGTTCCGCACCGCGCTGGCGCACACCGTGCTGATCGCGGTCGGCGCCACCGCCGGCTGCCTGCTGCTGGGGTTCGTCCTCGCGCTGGTGATCGCGTTCGTGCCGTTCCCCGGCGGCCGGCTGATCGGCAGGTTCATCGACATCTTCCTGGCCTTCCCGTCGTTCCTGATCACGCTGGCGCTGCTGTTCGTCTACGGCACCACCGGCATCGTCAACGGCATCTGGACCGACGCCACCGGCGCGGCGAGCGGGCCGGTGGACTTCCTGCACACCCCCTGGGGCGTGCTGCTCGCCGAGGTCACCTACTTCACCCCGTTCGTGATGCGCCCGCTGCTGGCCGCCTTCTCGCAGGTGGACACCGCGCAGATCGAGGCCGCCGCCTCGCTGGGCGCCCGCGCGCCGCGGATCGTCGCCCGGATCGTGCTGCCCGAGGCGCTGCCCTCGCTGGCGGCCGGCGGTTCGCTGGTGCTGGTGATGTGCCTCAACGAGTTCGGCATCGTCCTGTTCACCGGCGCCAAGGGCGTCACCACCCTGCCGATGCTGATCTACGGCAAGGCGATCCTGGAGTCCGACTACCCCGGCGCCTGCGTGGTCGCCGTGGTCAACGTGGTGCTCTCGGTCGCCCTGTACGGGATCTACCGGATCGTCCTGTCCCGAACCCCCGCCGGAGCACGCCGTGTTGGTGCATAGCCGGGCCGGCCGCCGGGCCGCCCGGGCCGTCTTCCTCGTCCTGTTCCTGCCGCTGTTCGCGCTGCCGTTCGCGGTGGTGGTGGCGGCCTCGTTCGCCACCGGCTGGAGCGGCGCCTTCCCCTCCGGCCCCACCCTGACCCACTACCGCGAGGCCGTGCACGGGGACGCCCTGCACGCGCTGGTCACCTCGCTGGTGACCGCGGTGGTCGCCAGCGTGGCCGCGCTGGCGCTGGGCACCTGGGCGGCGCTGGCCGCGCAGGCGCTGCGCCGCCGCGGCCGACGGGTGGTCGAGGCGCTGTTCGTGCTGCCGGTGGCGGTGCCCTCGGTGGTCGTCGGGCTGTCGCTGCTGGTGGCCTTCTCCACCCCGCCGCTGCTGCTCAACGGCACCCCCGCCATCGTGGTGCTGGCCCACACCGTGCTCGTCACCGCCTTCGCCCACCAGTCGGTGTCCGCCGCGCTCACCCGGCTCGACCCGGCCTACGAGCAGAGCGCGGCGAGTTTGGGCGCGAGCCCCGGATACGTGCTGTGGCGGGTGCGGCTGCCGCTGCTGCTGCCGTCGCTGACCGCCGCCGCCGGGCTCTGCTTCGCGCTGTCCATGGGCGAGTTGAGCGCCACGATGATGCTCTACCCGCCGAGCTGGGTGCCGCTGCCGGTCACCCTGTTCGGCGCCACCGACCGCGGCGCCCTCTTCGCCGGGGCCGCCATGGCGGTGGTGCTGATGGCCGCCACCTTGCTGGTGCTCCTCGCCGTCTCCCGGATACGTACCCGGGCCTCGTACCGCTGACCGTCCCGCTCGACCGCCACCCGAAGCAAGGAGCTTCCCGCGCCATGCCCAAAAACCCCGTCACCGCCGTCCTCGCCGTCCTCGCCCTGGGCGCCTCGCTGACCGCCTGCGCCGGCACCTCGGCGGCCGGCGACGCCAAGGAGATCACCGTCTACAGCGCCGACGGGCTCAAGTCGCAGACCGGCGACGGCTTCTACGACAAGGTCTTCAAGGACTTCCAGGCCAGGACCGGCATCAAGGTCGACTACGTGGAGGGCGGCTCCGGCGAGATGGTCCAGCGCCTCGCCCGCGAACGGGCCAACACCCAGGCCGACGTGGTCGTCACCCTGCCGCCCTTCATCCAGCAGGCCGACGCCAAGGGGCTGCTCGCCGCCTACCGCCCGGCCGGCTCGGACAAGGTCACGGCGACGGACAAGGACCCGGACGGCAAGTGGACCTCCGTCGTCGACAACTACCTGTGCTTCGTCTACAACACCAAGCAGCTCCCGCGGCCCCCCAGGACCTGGAGCGACCTGCTCGACCCCCGGTTCAAGGGCAGGATCCAGTACTCCACGCCGGGCGTCGCCGGGGACGGCACCGCGGTGCTGATCAAGGCCGTGCACGACTTCGGCGGCCAGGACAAGGCGATGGGCTTCCTCAAGAAGCTCCAGGCCAACAACGTCGGCCCGTCGAAGTCCACCGGCGCCCTGGCCGCCAAGGTGGACAAGGGCGAACTGCTGGTCGCCAACGGCGACGTGCAGATGAACTACGCCGACACCGCCTCCATGCCCTCCCAGGGCATCTTCTTCCCCGCCCCGGACGGCGGCGGCCGGCCCACCACCTTCGCCCTGCCCTACGCCGCCGGCCTGGTCGCGAACGCCCCCCACACCGCCAACGCCAAGAAGTTCCTCGACTACCTGCTCTCCCCCGAGGTGCAGCGGGAGGTCTCCGCGATCGGCGGCGGCTTCCCCTCCCGCACCGACGTCCACCCCACCGACAAGAACGCCGACGCGCTGCGCCGCGTCATGTCCGGCGTCGACGTCTTCCAGCCCGACTGGAAGAAGATCAACGGCGAACTCGACGGATACGTCTCCGCCTGGAAGACGGCCACCGGCAGCTGACCGCCGCCCGCCGGTGACCGGCAGCCGGACGCCCCCGCGCCCCGCGCCGGCCACCGGCTACCCTGGGCCCAACCGTTCCGGACTGAGGAGACGTCCCCGTGTCAGAGCGCAAGCCCATCGAGTCATGGCTCACCGACATGGACGGGGTGCTGATCCACGAGGGCATCCCGGTGCCCGGCGCCGACGAGTTCATCAAGCGGCTGCGCGGCTCCGGCAAGCCCTTCCTGGTGCTCACCAACAACTCCATCTACACCCCGCGCGACCTGCACGCCCGGCTCGCCCGGATGGGTCTCGACGTGCCCGTCGAGGCCATCTGGACCTCCGCGCTGGCCACCGCGAAGTTCCTGGACGACCAGCGCCCCGGCGGCACCGCCTACGTCATCGGCGAGGCCGGGCTCACCACCGCGCTGCACGACATCGGCTACGTGCTCACCGACGCCGACCCCGACTACGTGGTGCTGGGGGAGACCCGCACCTACTCCTTCGAGGCGCTCACCAAGGCGATCCGGCTGATCAACGCCGGCGCCCGGTTCATCGCCACCAACCCGGACGAGACCGGGCCGTCGGCCGAGGGCGCGCTCCCCGCCACCGGCTCGGTGGCCGCCCTGATCACCAAGGCCACCGGCAAGGAACCGTACTTCGTCGGCAAGCCCAACCCGCTGATGATGCGGGCCGGCCTCAACGCCATCGGCGCCCACTCCGAGACCTCCGCCATGATCGGCGACCGGATGGACACCGACGTGCTCGCCGGACTGGAGGCCGGCATGGAGACCTTCCTGGTGCTCACCGGGCTCACCCACCCCGCCGACATCGAACGCCACCCGTTCCGCCCGTCCCGGGTGGTCGACTCCATCGCCGACCTGATCGACCTGGTCTGACCCGCCGCCCGTCGTGGCGGGGCGCCGCGGTCGGCGGCCCGCTCCCCCCGGCACCGCCGACCCGGCGGCCCTTCCCGTTGCGCCCTCCGGACTGCGGGAGTGGTCCGGCGCGGCCGGGGAGGCCCATGGATTCCGCCGTTCGGGCCGACGGCAGGACGCCCCGCCGGGCGGGCCGTCCCGTCCACCGTAGAGCGCCGACGACGCCACGTACAGGGCGAGTTGACGCCAGGTCAGGGAACGGCCGCGCAGGGTGACCGGTGCCCGGCCGGGACCGGTCGGGTGGCGTGCCGCCGCCACCGGCCGCGCCCGGCGGTGGTGCCCGGCGGGGTGTGCCAGCATGGCAGCCGGCCGGTGCCGCACCCGCGTGCCGTGCCGGGCCCGGCGGCGTCACGGTGCGCCCGCTGCGCGGCGCGCGGCGGCGGGGTGGGCCCCGGGCGGGCCAGGGGCGGCCCGGCCGCCGGCCGCCTCGGTCAGCGTCGTCTCGTCTCGTCGTCGAACGGGGGAGTGGATGTCCGCACACCCGGCCCGTCCCGGCGCGCTCGCCGCCGCGCTGGTGGGCGTCGCGCTGCTGGTGGCCGGGTGCTCCTCGCCCGGCCGGGCGCCGCGTACCGAGACCTCCCACGCCGCCCCCGCGCTCCCCGGCGCCCCGTTCTGGGCCGACCCGGACAGCGCCGCCGTCCAGCAGCGCGAGCAGTGGCGCGCGGACGGCCACGACGCCGACGCGGCGCTGCTCGACCGGATCGCCCGCCAGCCGGCCGGAAAGTGGATCGGCGGCGACGACCCCGAGGGGCAGGCCGCCCGCTACACCCGGCAGGCCGCAGCCGCCGGCCGCCGCGCCCTGCTGGTGGCCTACGACATCCCGCACCGCGACTGCGGCCAGTTCTCCGGCGGCGGCGCACCCGACGGCACCGCCTACCGCTCCTGGGTCGACCGCCTCGCCGCCGGGATCGGCCCCCGCCCGGCCACCGTGGTGCTGGAGCCCGACGCCGTCGCCCACATGGTGGACGGCTGCACCCCGCCCCGCTACCAGGACGAACGGTATGCGCTGCTGGCCTACGCGGTCGGCCGGCTCACCTCGCTGCCGGCCACCGCGGTCTACCTGGACGCCGGCAACTCCGGCTGGATCACCGACCCGCTGCGGATGGCCGGACCGCTGCGGCGCGCCGGGGTCGACCGGGCGGCCGGGTTCGCCCTGAACACCTCCAACTTCCAGACCACCCGGGCCAGTACCGCCTACGGGCTGCGGCTGTCCGAGGCGCTCGGCGGCAAGCACTTCGTGATCGACACCAGCCGCAACGGCAACGGCCCGCTGGCCGGCCGCGACCCCCAGCAGGGCTGGTGCAACCCGCCCGGCCGGGCCCTGGGCACCCCGCCCACCACCCGTACCGGCCGCAAGCTCCTCGACGCCTACCTGTGGGTCAAGCCCCCCGGCGAGTCCGACGGCCCCTGCAACGGCGGACCCCCGGCCGGCCAGTGGTGGCCCGAGTACGCGCTCGACCTGGCCCGCAACGCCCGCTGATCCGCTCCCACCGGGGCGTGCGCCACCCCGGTGACCCCGGAGACGGCCGGACGCCCCCGGGCCAGCAACAGCAGCACCGAGTCGTCCGTCCGCGTCCCCGCGGTGAACTCCAGCAGATCCGCCGAGACCTGTTCGACGGCGGCCTCCAGGTCGTCGGCGGCCCCGGCGACCAGCGGGCCGATCCGCTCCGCCAGCGGGTAGAACTCCCCGTCCGCGTGGCCGCGCGCCTCCACCACCCCGTCGGTGCACAGCACCAGGACGTCGTCCGGGCTCAGCGGCACCCGCCACGGCACCGGGGCGCCGGTGACGAAACGGGTCAGCCCCAGCGGCACCCACGGCTCCGGGGGCTCCAGCGTGGTGACGGTGGCGTCCGGGGCCACCTTGAGCCCGGGGACGTGGCCGTAGTGCAGCATCTCGATCTCGTTCCCGGCCGGCGCCCCCTCGCCGCCCGGGAACTCGGCGAAGAGCGCGGTGGTGAACTCGCCGTCCGGCACGTGCCGCGCCACGCTGGCGTCCACCCGCCGGGCCACCCCGGTCAGCTCGTCCTCGTCGTAGGCGGCCTCCCGGAAGGCCCCCAGCACCACCGCCGAGGTCTGCACCGCGTCCAGCCCCTTGCCGCGCACGTCGCCGATGAGGACCCGTACGCCGTACGGGGTGTCCAGCACCGCGTACAGGTCGCCGCCGATCTGGGCCGCGTCGGCCGCCGAGGAGTAGCGCACCGCCAGCCGCAGCCCGCCCACCCGCGGCCCGGGCGGACGCAGCAGGGCCCGCTGGGCCGCCTCGGCCACCGAGACCACCGCCTGGAACTGCCGGGACCGCAGCTCCCGCCACCACGCCCCGTAGGCGCTGAAGAGCACCACCGTCAGGTAGCCGACCGCCATCCCGGCCAGGATCCGGCGGTCGTGGCTGGTCAGCGTGGCGTCGTAGCGGACCAGCACCGCCTGCGCCAGGCCCCCCACCGCCCCCACCACCAGGGTGCGCCGCCAGGTCGTGGTGGCCACCGCCAGCGCCGGGGCGACCACCATCAGCGGGGCGAGGAAGTGGTTGGGGCCGACGAGGATGTCGGCGACGCAGACCGCCATCACCGCCAGCAGGGGGGTGGTCATGCCCTGGTGGGCGGAGACGGCGGTGCCCAGCGCCTCCAGCGCCGCACGGAATCGGCTGCTCCTCACAATCCGAACATATCGGGTCGCCTTTGCCTCCGGCCCGGGGACCGCCGGTGCGGTGTGCGTCACCCGAGGGAACCAACCGCCCTCCCCGTTCGTCCTTTCCCCGGGATGAACAAGACGATCAGGCGTACATCGATTTTCTGTCTGCTGCTGGTCATCGCCGTCATGGCGCGGGCCAGTTGGGTCCAGGCGGTCAAGGGGCAGGCGCTCGCCGACGACAAGCACAACCGACGGAACATGATCGCGAGGTATGCGAACCCGTTCGGTGACATCATCGTGGCCGGAAAGCCGATCACCGGCTCCGCCCGCACCACCGGCAGCGACTTCGCGTACAAGCGCACCTACCCCAACGGCGGCCTCTACGCGCCCGTCACCGGCTACAGCTCCCAGGTGTACGGCGCCACCCAGCTGGAGGGCGTCTACCAGAACGTGCTCAACGGCACCGACAGCCGCACCAAGAGCCTCTTCGACGTACTCACCGGTAAGAACGGCAAGCCGGGTGACGTGCTCACCACCATCGACCCGGCCGTGCAGAAGGCCGCCTTCGACGGCCTGGGCAACCGGCACGGCGCCGCCGTCGCCCTCGATCCCAAGACCGGTGACGTCCTCGGCCTGGTCAGCGCCCCCTCCTACGACCCGTCGAAGATCGCCGGAAGTTCCAAGGCGGACGCCAAGGCGTGGGTGCAGTACACCACCGACAAGCAGCAGCCGATGAACAACCGGGCGATCCGCGAGACGTACCCGCCCGGCTCCACGTTCAAGCTCGTGGTCGCCGCCGCGGCGCTGGAGAACAACCTGTACTCCTCCGTCGACCAGAAGACCGACAGCCCCTACCCGTACACCCTGCCCGGCACGCTCAACCCGCTGCCCAACGAGAACGCCTCCGCGCCCTGCAAGGACGCCTCCATACGCGTGGCGCTGGAGTACTCCTGCAACACCGTCTTCGCCAAGATGGCGATCGACCTCGGCCAGGACAAGGTCAAGGCGATGGCCGACAAGTTCGGCTTCGACGACAGCAAGCTGGAGATCCCGATCAGCGTCGCGACCAGCGTCTACCCGACCGGCATGCCGAAGTCCTCGACCGGGCAGACCGGTATCGGCCAGTTCGACGTGCGCGCCACCCCGCTGCAGATGGCCATGGTGGGCGCCGCGATCGCCAACAACGGCGAGCTGATGCAGCCCCGGCTGGTCACCAAGGTGGTCGACGGCGGCGGCGACGCCCTCCAGACCATCTCCACCAGCGTCAAGTCCCACCCGGTCAGCGCCCGCACCGCCGAACAGCTGCGCTCGGCCATGGTGAGCGTCGTCCAGCAGGGCACCGGCGTCAACGCGCAGATACCCGGCATGGAGGTCGGCGGCAAGACCGGCACCGCCCAGCACGGCGTCGACAACAGCGGCAACCCGTACGCCTGGTTCGTCTCCTACGCCAAGAACAGCGCGGGCAAGGAGATCGCGGTGGCCGTCATGGTCGACGACCCCGACGGCGTCCGCTCGGAGATCAGCGGCAACGGCATGGCCGGACCGATCGCCAAGGCGATGACGAAGGCGGCCCTGGGCACCTCCTGACGCACCTCCTGACCAGGCGGTACGCCGCCACCGCGCGCCACCTTCGCACCGCCCGCGAAGGTGGCGCGTTTGTATTGCCCGGCCATGAAGCTTTCATGACAGGCACCTGAGAACCGGTGGCCCGCGGCCACGCGTCCGCATATCGTCCAACCGTTCGCTCGCTACCCCTGGTTCGAGCCCCCGAGTTGGAGGACCTGTGCGCAAGAGAGCCATCGCTTCGGCCGCGTCCGCGCTCGCGTTGCTGCTGGCGATCCCGGCAGCCGCCGCCGAGCCGACGCCCGGAGCGCCGGGCATCGGCGACCCGTACTACCCGACGTACGGCAACAGCGGCTACCGCGTCTCCCACTACGACCTGCGGCTGCGTTACCAGCCGAAGACCGACGCCCTCAGCGGCACGGCGACCCTGCTGGCCACCGCCACGCAGGACCTGTCCGGCTTCGACCTCGACTTCTCCCTCGGCGTCCAGGACGTCCGGGTCGACGGGCACAAGGCGGCCTTCAGCGAGGACCCCGCCGCCCACAAGCTGCGGATCACCCCGGCCAAGCCGCTGGCCAAGGGCTCGGACGTCACCATCGTGGTGCGTTACTCCGGCGTCCCCTCCAAGGTGGTGGTCAACGGCTTCACCGCCTGGCAGCGCACCCCGGACGGCGCGGTCGCCGCCGACGAGCCCGAGTCGGCCTGGTGGTGGTTCCCCAGCAACGACCACCCCTCGGACAAGGCCACCTTCGACGTCTCGGTCGCCGTACCCGACGGCACCCAGGCCATCTCCAACGGCCTTCCCGCGACGCCCAGTTCACAGGCCGGCTGGACCCGCTACTCCTGGCGGCAGAACAAGCCGCAGGCCACCTACCTGGCCACCCTCGCGGTCGGCAAGTTCGACATCACCACCGGCACCACCGACGGCGGCGTGCCGGTGATCAACGCCTACAGCAAGGACCTCGGCGACAACGCGGCGGCGGCCCGCGCCAGCGTGGAGCGCACCGGCGAGGTCATCGACTGGGAGAGCTCGATCTTCGGCCGCTACCCGTTCGACTCGGTCGGCGGCTACGTGCCCAACACCACCACCCACTACGCGCTGGAGACCCAGACCCGGCCCTACTACAGCCCGGCCGACTTCGCCAAGGGCTCCAACGTCTCGGTGGTCGTCCACGAACTGGCCCACCAGTGGTTCGGCGACGACGTCTCGCTGGAGCGCTGGCAGGACATCTGGCTCAACGAGGGCTTCGCCAGCTACGCCCAGTGGCTGTGGTCGGAGCACGTCGGCGAGGGCACCACGCAGGAACTCGCCGACTACGTCTACTCCTCGCACCCGGCGAACGACCCCTTCTGGACCGTCAAGCCCGGTGACCCCGGCGCCGACAAGCAGTTCGACGCCGCCGTCTACGACCGCGGCGCCGAAGCCCTCCAGGCGCTGCGCAACACCGTCGGCGACAAGGCGTTCTTCAGCATCCTGCGCACCTGGACCGCCACCCACGCCTACGGCAACGCCCGTATCGCCGACTTCCAGAAGCTCGCCGAGAAGATCTCCGGCAAGAAGCTCGGCGACTTCTTCACCACCTGGCTCTACACCCCCGCCAGGCCCGCCACCGCCACCGCCGCCAAGGCCGGTCTGCGCGCGGCCGTCTCCCCGCACCAGCCCAAGTCCTGGAAGCAGATCCACCAGGCGACCGCCGCCGAGCACCCCGCCCACCCGACCCGCTGACGCCTCCCCCCCCAGGGCCGCCCCGCCGTCTCGCGGGGCGGCCCTCGCGCTGCCGGTGTGACCCGTCCGGCGCGCCGCGCCGTGGCCGGCGGACGGTTGGCGGACAGTGGGCGCCATGGCGACGTACCGACCGTACCGGCGGATGGCGGCGCGCGGCCGGGGTGAGGGGCACCGGGTGGCGACGCCGCTGGAGTTGTTCTTCGACCTGTGTTTCGTGGTGGCGGTGGCGCAGGCGGGGGCGCGCCTGGCGCACGCGCTGGAGGCGGGCCACGCGGCGGCCGGGGTGAGCGGTTACGCGGCCGTGTTCTTCGCGGTGTGGTGGGCCTGGATGAACTTCTCGTGGTTCGCGTCGGCGTACGACAACGACGACGTGGCGTACCGGGTCGCCACGCTGGTGCAGATCGCCGGGGTGCTGGTGCTGGCGGCGGGGGTCCCGCGGGCGTTCGACCGGGGTGAGTTCGGGGTGACCGCGATCGGCTACCTGGTGATGCGGCTGGCGCTGGTGGGCCAGTGGTCGCGCGCGGCGCACGGCAGCCGCGGACGGGAGCGGGTGGCGGCGGGGCGGTACGCGGCCGGGGTGGCGATGTGCCAGGTGGGGTGGTTGGTGTTGCTGCTGCCGCCGGGTCCGGTGCCGTGGTGGGCCTTCGTGGTGATGGTGGCGGCGGAGCTGACGGTGCCGGTGGTGGCGGAGGCCGCCTGTCCGACCGCGTGGCACCCCCATCACATCGCGGAGCGGTACGGGCTGTTCACCATCATCGTGCTGGGCGAGACGATCTCGGCGGCGACGGTCGCGGTGCAGACCGCGCTGGACCGGCACGGTGGCCTCGGCGAGTTGCTGCCGCTCGCCTTCGGCGGGCTGCTGATCGTCTTCGCCGCCTGGTGGATCTACTTCGCGGTGCCGATCCATGAACGCCTCACCTCCAACCGGCGGGCGTTCGCGTGGGGTTACGGCCATTACGCGGTCTTCGCCTCGGCCGCGGCGATCGGGGCCGGGATGGAGGTGGCGGTGGCCGAGGCGGTCGGTACGGCCCACATCGGCGCGCGGGCGGCGGGGGCCGCGGTCACCGTTCCGGCGGCCGTCTACCTGTTCACCGTGTGGCTGCTGCACGCCCGTACCGTCAAACGCGGCCTCGCCCAGCAGCTCACGTTGCCCTGCGCCGCGGTGCTCGTGCTGTGCTGCACGCCGGCCGGGCGGGCCGCGGTGCCGCTGGCGGGCGGGGTGTCGGCGCTGACGGTGGTGGTGGGGGTGGCGCTGGCGGCGCGTGGCGGGCGGACGGGGGCGCGTACGGCGGGATGAGCGGCGCGCAACTGCTGGGGAAGTGCGCCGAGTTGGTGCGGAGCGCTGCCATGCATTGGTCTGGACATGGCGAAAACATGAAGACTATGGTGCGTCTTGGTCTAGACCGCAGCGCCTCCCCCCGCTCGACACCGCACGCCTTCCCCGCACGTTCCCCTGCACCCGTTCCACCCCCTGCACCGCACCCCACATCGTGAACCCCACGCACGTCAGGAGTGCCCCATGCGCACAAAGCGCGGCAAGCTCAGTGCCGCCGTGGTCGGACTCGGCGTCCTCGGCGCCACCGTGCTGGCCACCGGCAGCGCCAACAGCCACGGTTACATCAGCACGCCACCGAGCCGCCAGGCGTTGTGCGCCGCCGGCACGGTGACCGACTGCGGCGACATCCAATGGGAGCCGCAGAGCGTCGAGGGCCCCAAGGGCTTCCCCCTGGCCGGCCCCTCCGACGGCACCATATGCAGCGGCGGCAACGACCGCTTCGCCGAACTCGACGACCCGCGCGGCGGCGACTGGCCGGCCACCCATCTCACCGGCGGCCAGAGCTACGACTTCACCTGGACGCTCACCGCCCGCCACGCCACCACCGACTTCAAGTACTACATCACCAACAGCAGCTACGACCCCACCCGCCCGCTCACCCGTTCCGAGCTGGAACCCGAGCCCTTCCTGACCATCCCCTACAACGGCGCCCAGCCGCCGTCCACCGTGGTGCACAACGCCACCATCCCCTCCGGCCACACCGGCAAGCAGCTCATCCTCGGCGTATGGACCATCGCCGACACCGGCAACGCCTTCTACGCCTGCGCCGACGTGCAGTTCTGACCGTCCTCGCCACCGGTACCCCGGGCGGGCCCCTCGCGGCGGAGAGGGACCCGCCCGGTCCGCGTTCGCCACCGCCCCGCCGACCCGGGGCGATACCTCGTGTTGCGAGCTAACCTGGCGATGTGGCCGCAGCGGAGCTGCCCGACGCCCTCGCCGATGTGCTGGCCGGCATACACCGGCTGGTACGGCGCGCGCTGCGCCGGGGGCTCACCGGGCCCCGGCTGCGCGGGGCGCAGGTCGAACTGCTGCGGCTGGTCGAGGAAGACCCCGGCATCCGCGTCTCGGACGCCGCCCGCCGGCTGTACCTCGCGGGCAACTCGGTCTCCACCCTGGTCAACCAGCTCGGCGCGGCCGGACTGCTGCGCCGGGAGACCGACCCCGGCGACCGCCGCTCGGCCCGGCTGCTGCCCACCCCGGAGGCGACCGCACGGCTGCGGGCCTGGCGGGACCGGCGCGACGCGCTGCTGCGCCGGCAGGTCGCCGCCCTCCCCGAGGACGACCGGCGGGCGCTGGCCGCCGCCCTTCCGGCGCTGCGCCGACTCGCGGAGAACCTGCGCAAGGAGGCCGAACCCCCATGACCGACCCTCCCGACCCCCGGCCCCCCGCCCCGCCGCCCACCGGACGCGACACCGGGCCCGACGCCGTCGTCTGCCACCACCTCGTCCACCACTTCGGCGCCACCCGGGCCGTCGACGGCCTCGACCTGGCGGTACGCCCCGGCGAGGTCTTCGGGCTGCTCGGGCCCAACGGCGCCGGCAAGACCACGGCGATCCGGGCGATCACCACCTTGCTGCCGGTGACCGCCGGAACGGTACGGGTCTTCGGACACGACGCGGCACGTGACCGCATGGCGGTGCGCCGGCTGCTCGGCTACGTGCCCCAGCAGCTCTCCGCCGACGCCGGGCTCACCGGCCGGGAGAACGTCTCGCTCTTCGCCCGGGTCTTCGACGTCCCCCGGCGGGAACGGGCCGCCCGGGTCCGGCAGGCGCTGGCCGCCGTCGGCCTCGCGGACGCCGCCGACCGGCTGGCCAAGACGTACTCCGGCGGCATGGTCCGCCGCCTCGAACTGGCCCAGGCGCTGGTCAGCGCCCCCCGGCTGCTCATCCTCGACGAACCGACGATCGGCCTGGACCCCATCGCCCGTACCACCGTGTGGGACCACATCACCGCGGTGCGCCGGGCCACCGGGATGACCGTGCTGGTCACCACGCACTACATGGACGAGGCCGACCAGTACTGCGACCGCGTGGCGCTGATGCACCACGGCCGGATCCGCGCCTCCGGCACCCCGCGGCAGCTCAAGGACGAACTGCGGCGGCGTACCGGCGGCGTCCCCGGGGCGTCCGAGCCGTCGCTGGAGGACGTCTTCCGGGACGTGGCCGGCGGCAGTCTCGACGAGGGAGGGGAGTTCAGCGATGTGCGCCGCACCCGCCGCACGGCGTCCCGCGTCGGCTGACCCGGGCCGTACCGCCGCCCCCGGCGACGCCACCGCCACCGGGCTCGATCTGCTGCTCGTCGCCCCCAGAGCGCGTACCGGCTGGCGGGTGCTGCCCGCCCGGGTGCTCGCCATGTGCGCGGTGGAACTGCAAAAGCTCCGCCACGACCGCACCGAGCTGTACACCCGGGCCGTCCAGCCCGCGCTGTGGCTGATCATCTTCGGCGAGACCTTCACCCGCATCCGGGCCATCCCCACCGGGGGCGTGCCGTATCTGGACTACCTGGCGCCCGGGATCATCGCGCAGTCCGCGATGTTCATCGCGATCTTCTACGGGATCATGATCATCTGGGAGCGGGACTCCGGGGTGCTCACCAAGCTGCTGGTCACCCCGACGCCCCGGGCCGCGCTCGTCACCGGCAAGGCGTTCGCCGCCGGGGTCAAGGCGCTGGTGCAGGCGGTGGTGGTGATCGTCATCGCCGCGGTGCTGGGGGTCGCCCTGACCTGGAACCCGTTGCGGCTGCTCGGGGTCGCCGCCGCCGTGGTGCTGGGGGCCACCTTCTTCTCCTGCCTGTCCATGACGATCGCCGGGATCGTGCTCACCCGCGACCGGTTGATGGGCATCGGTCAGGCGATCACCATGCCGCTCTTCTTCGGCTCCAACGCCCTCTACCCGGTCTCCGTCATGCCCGGCTGGCTCCAGGCGGTGACCCGGGTCAACCCGCTCAGCTACCAGGTGGACGCGTTGCGCGGGCTGCTGCTCGGCACCCCGGCGCATCTGGCGGCCGACTTCGGGGCCCTGGCGGTCGCCGCCGTGGCCGGCATCACGGCCGCCGCTGCGCTGCTGGGCCGGCTGGCCCGCTGACGCTCCGGGTACGGGGCCGACCGGACGGCGGCCCCGGGGACCACACGCCGAACCACTGCTCGGCGCCGTACTCCTCGAACCGTTCCACCTCGGTGAAGCCCAGCTTCGCCGCCAGGCGCATCGCGCGGGCGTTGGCGGTCCGCGTGGTGAGCACCACCGGCTCGCCGGGGAACGCGCCGGCGAACCGGTCGAGCGCCGCCGCGCACGCCTCGGCGGCGTACCCGTGGCCCCACGCCCGCGGCAGGAACAGGTAGCCGAGTTCGGCCTCGCCGCCCTCAGGACGGACCCGCCCGAGACGTTCCGGGCCGCGCCGGTCGAGCGTGACCGATCATCGCTCCGTCGAGTTCGGCCACGAGAAGGCCGGGGCGCCGCCCGGGGACCTCGGGCACCGCGCGCTCGAGTTCGTCCCGCGGCCGGGGGCCACCGATGTGGGCACCCACCTCCGGCGAGGCGAACAGCTCGATGAAGGCCGCACGGTCCCGCGCCTCGGACGCGCGGAGCACGAGCCGTCCGGTCCTGAGCGGATCGGGCGGCCGGTCGGCGGGGACGGGCTCGGTCATGGCGGGCAACCTACCGCACCCCCGGCGGCTCACCCGGGGCCTCCCGTCAGGTTCGCCCCATGAGATCGCCACAGGCGCACGTGGTCCACTCGTCCTCGTCCTGGCGGCAGCCCCGCCCTCCGGCGGCCTCCGCCGAGCGCGGCACGCTGGTCCAGGAGATCGCCGAACGCGTCCTCGCCCTCGGCCGGCAGGACGAGCTTCGGGCACGAACCGGCCGAGCGGATCGCCGCCGCGGGGCGGCCGGTGCCGCGGGCCACCCTCGACGACTTCAAGAAGCCGTGGCGGGACCGGCACCTGGCGGACCGGGTGTCCGGCGAGGGCTGCTACCGCGACGCGTACGACCACGCGGCGGTCAAGCGCCTGCTGCTGGACCCCTGCCGGTCACCGGAGGCGGCCTGGTGCGCGCTGTGCGCCATCGACCCGCTGACCCAGCGGGACCACTCGTCGGAGACGACACCGCTCGCGCCCGACGCGGTGCTGGTGGTGGACGGCGTCTTCGCCTTCCGCCCCGGGATCGACGCGTACCGGGACTTCCGGATCTGGCTGCGGGTGGACGCGGAGCCGCCCCTGCGGCGGGGCGCCGAGCGTGACCAGGACTGGGCCGGGTCCGGGGCGGAGGCGATCCACCGCGACAGGTACCAGGTGGCCGAGCGGATCTACCTGGAGGAGGTCGACCCGGTGCCGATGACGGACGTCGTCGTCGACAACTCGGTGCTGGCGCGTCCGCGGATCGTGACGCCGTGACCTTTGCGCCTACGCCCTGGTGCGGCCCCGCCGCGCCATCCAGGCGGCGACCAGGGCGCCCGAGACGTTGTGCCACACCGAGAAGACGGCCGCGGGCAGCGCGGCGGCCGGGCTGAAGTGCGCCGTGGCCAGCGAGGCGGCCAGGCCGGAGTTCTGCATGCCGACCTCGAAGGCCATCGCGCGGCTGCCCGGCCGGCCGAGCCGGGCCGCGCGGCCGGCCGCGTACCCCAGGGCGAGCCCGAGGCCGTTGTGCAGCACCACCGCGAGCAGCACCAGGCCGGCCGCGTCGCGGATGCGTCCGGCGCTGCCGGAGACCACGGTGAGCACGATGACGGCGATGGTGACCGCCGAGATCCACGGCAGCGCCCGCAGCACCCGGTCCACGTAGGACCCGGCGAGCAGCCGCACCACCACCCCGGCCACCACCGGCACCAGCACCGTCTTGAGGATGTCGGTGACCATCGCGCCCGCGTCCACGTGCAGGTACTCCCCGGCCAGCAGCAGCGTCAGCGGCGGGGTGACCAGCGGGGCCAGGAACGTGGAGACGGTGGCCACCGACACCGACAGCGCGACGTCGCCGCGGGCCAGGTAGGTGACCACGTTGGACGCCGTACCGCTGGGCGCGCAGCCGACCAGGATCACCCCGGCCGCGAGCTGGGCCGGCAGCCCGAGGGCGCCCGCGACGAGCCAGCCGAGGCCCGGCATGATCACGTAGTGCGCGACCAGGCCGAGGCCGACCGCCCAGGGCCGTCTGGCGATCGCCGCGAAGTCCGGCGGGGTGAGCGTGAGCCCCATGGTGAACATCACCACACCCAGCAGGTACGGGACCGCCGGGGCCCACCCGGTGAAGTGCGCCGGCGCCACCAGCCCCACCGCGCCCGCCGCGATCACCAGCAGCGGGAAGACGGTCACGGCCAGCCGCGCGGCGCGGTCGCCGGGGGAGCGGGGGCCGGGCCCCGGTGCCGGGGCGGTGGTGTGCTGGTCCGTCTGCTCGGTGCTCATGGCCCGATGATCACCGGTCCGGGGGCGCCGGGGAAGGCCCGTCTCACCGGGCGGTCGCCCCGGCCGGCCCGAAGGCCCCGGACATGACGAAGGGCGCCCTCCCGAGGGAGAACGCCCAGGTCAACGGCTCTGCCGTGAAGTGCGCCGCCAGGGACTTGAACCCCGAACCCGCTGATTAAGAGTCAGCTGCTCTGCCAGTTGAGCTAGCGGCGCCGGACCAACGTGAAAATCTTAACCGATGCCGAGGGGTGCTCCGGTACACGGGCGTGCCGCGACGCCCGGCCGGCCCGGCGGGCGGCCGGTACGGGTCCGGGTCCGGGTCCAGGGCCGGCCCCGGGGTCAGCCCTGGAGGCCGGCCCGGTCCGGGACGGCGGCCGGCTCGGCCGGGGGTTCGGCCGGGTGTTCGAGCCGGGATCCGCCGCCCTCGCGTACCGCCTCCACGGCCGATTGGTGGACCGCGCGGCCGGTCCTCTCGTCGGGGGCGGTGACCGGGCTGCCGACGAGGGTGAACCACTCCTCGGCCCCGGTGTACTGCACCGCGACCCGGGCCTCGCCGTCCAGCCAGGTGGTGTGGATGGTGAGGTCCCCGGTGATCGGGCCGACCTCCTCGGTGACCACGCCACCGGAGCCCGCGATCACGCCCACGGTCGTCCATGTCGCCCAGGTGTCCATGACGCCGTTCCTTCCCGGAATGCCCCCGTATAGGCATGATGCCGCCAGGCCGGGAGAACCTTCATCCCCACGGCCCGGGGCGCGACCGCCCCCGTCCGGCGCCCGGAAACGACGAAGGGCGTCCTCCCGAGGGAGAACGCCCAGGTCAACGGCTCTGCCGTGAAGTGCGCCGCCAGGGACTTGAACCCCGAACCCGCTGATTAAGAGTCAGCTGCTCTGCCAGTTGAGCTAGCGGCGCCCGCGAGGAAAACTCTACCGGATCCCCGAGGGTGCTCCCGACCACCCCTCCTTTCCCGGTGCCACGGGTGCCCCGGCGCGGCCCGGGCTCGCGAGCGACTGGTCCAGTCCAATCTATTGACGCGGTCGCGTCAGAGAGTCACGCTGTGGGGCGATTGGTCTGTACCAACTCCCACACCCTGCCGGGAGGCTCACGTGCAACGCCGTAGATTGCGTACGCTCGCCGCCGTCGTGTCGACGGCGGCGCTCTCGGTGGCCGCGTCGACCGCGGTGGCGGCCACCACCGAGGCCGCCCCCACGACGGCCGCCGCCCAGTCCGCCGCTCAGCCCGCCGCGATCGGGAACAACTGGTTCGCCGCCGCGCCGTATCTGATGCCGCTGGACAACGATCCGCCGGACCCCGGTCAGGTGATGGACGCCACCGGGCTCAAGGCGTTCCAGCTCGCCTTCATCCTGGCGCCCAACGGCGGCGGGTGTTCGCCCACCTGGGACGGGACCAGCCCGGTCGCCTCGGACACCGCGGTGGCCGGGGTCATCTCGCAGATCCGCGCCAAGGGCGGCGACGTCTCCGCCTCGGTCGGCGGCTACGCCGGCACCAAGCTGGGCCAGGCGTGCGGCACCCCGGAGGCCACCGCCGCCGCGTACCAGCAGGTGGTCGACAAGTACGGGCTCAAGGCGCTCGACTTCGACCTCGAGGAGCCGGAGTACGAGAACTCCGCGGCGGTCCACAACGAGATCGGCGCCGCCAGGATCCTCCAGCAGAAGAACCCGGGCATCTACATCTCGGTGACCACCGCCGGCACCGCCGACGGCACCGGCTGGTTCGGCAAGCAGATGCTGAACGAGGCCAAGTCGCAGGGGTTCGTCCCGGACAACTTCTCGATCATGCCGTTCGACGGCGGCTTCAGCGGCGCCGCCGCCCAGACCAGCGCGCTGACCAACTTCAACACCGTCCTCCAGTCGACCTTCGGCTGGGACTCCGCCACCGCCTACGCCCACGAGGGCATCTCCCAGATGAACGGGCGCAGCGACAGCGGCGAGTACTTCTACCAGTCGGACTTCCAGGCCGTGCTGGACTACGCCACCAGCCACCACATGGCGCGCTTCACCAACTGGTCGGTCAACCGCGACCGCCAGTGCACCCCGCCGGACAACAACGGCAAGACCTCCGGCACGTGCAGCAGCGTCCCGCAGAGCCCGTGGGACTTCACCAAGTTCTTGGTGAAGTTCGCCGGCGCCACCCCGCCCACCTCGCCGACGCCCACCCCGCCCCCCACCTCGCCGGGCCAGTGCACCGCCCCGGCCTACAGCCCCACCGCGGTCTACGTGGGCGGCAACGAGGTCTCGTACAACGGGCACACCTGGAAGGCCAAGTGGTGGACGCAGGGTGAGGCCCCGTCCACCGGCGGCTCCGGGGTCTGGCAGGACGAGGGGCCCTGCTGACGCCGGACGTAAAGCAGAGCAGGGGTCGGGCGGGTGCGCGCCCGGCCCCGCTCCGTTCGTCCAGGCGCTGCGTCGCGCCGGGGTTTCAGAACGCCAGCGACAGCAGCACCGGCGCGGCCCGCTTGTTGAGCGTGTCGGCCGCCGCCCGCAGCCGGTGCGCCCGGTCCAGCGGCATGGAGACGGCCAGGCAGCACACCGCGCTGCCCACGGTGACCGGGACGGCGGCGCACACCGTGCCGACCGCGTACTCCTGGAGGTCGAGCGTGGGGACGGTGGCGGGCTGGCTGTCCAACTTGGTGAAGAGCACCTTCTCGTTGGTGATCGTCTTGGAGGTGAGCCGGGCCACCTTGTGCCGGGACAGGTGGTCGCGGCGGCCGTCCTGGTCGAGCTGGGTGAGCAGGCACTTGCCGACGGCGCTGGCGTGGGCGGCGGAACGGAAGTCCACCCACTCGTTGACCCTGGGCGCGGCCGGGCCGTCGGCGTAGTCCACGATCCGCACCTCGCCGTCGTCGTAACGGCTGAAGTAGACCGCGGCGCCCACCTCGTCGCGCAGCCGGTTGAGGATGCCCTTGATCTTGTCGGCCAGCGCCTGCTTGCGGTTGGTGGTGCCGAGCAGCAGCAGCGACTCGCCGACCACGAAGGCGCCGTCGGGCAGGACGCTGAGGTAGCCCTCGCGCCGCAGCATCGTCAGCAGCGGGGCGAGGTCGCCCACGGGCACCCGGAGCTCACGGGAGAGCTGCTCGCCGCTCACGCCGCAGCCGTGCCGGTCGACGGTCTCCAGCAGCCGCATCGCGTACTGGACGGCGTAGGCGGGCGCCATCCTCCGGTGCTCCAGCGCCACGGTGTCCCCCTCAGCAGGTGTGACCGCTTGCCTCGTGCGTGGCCGGGCCGCCCGGCGCGGACGCGTGGCGCGGTGCACCGTCCGGAAGCCGGCCGCTCCCAACGATAGCCTCAACGGCCCTGCCGGGGGCCGGGGTTGCCCACTTCGAGAGCGCTTTCCGTGGGGTTGTCCAGCGGATTGTCACTCTGGCATATGCCAACGGCACAAGCCATGCGCCCCCGCCGTACGCCGGCGTGCCCCGCCAGCGGTCCGCGTGCTTCGTGCTTCTTTGGTGCCGCGCCACCCTCGCTGCTAAATTGATAGGTGAATCCGGCGAATATGCCTGCGAAACACAGGCGAGGCACCTGTTTTACCTGGTGTTCAAACGTCGAACATAGGTGACACGCAGTTCGTACACACGCAATCGAGCAGACATGGAGGGGCCGTCGTGGCCGGGCAGGCACGCGTGATCGTCGGGGTGAGCGGATCGCTCAACAGCCTCACCGCCCTGCACCGGGCGATCGCGGAGGCGCGGCGGCGGGACGCGCTGCTCGTCCCGGTGCTCGCCTGGACGCCGCCCGGCGGCGAGACGGCCTATCTGCGCAGCCCCTGCCCGCCGCTGCTGCGCGAGTGGGAGCGGTCCGCGCGGCTGCGGCTGGCCCAGGCGTTCGACGACGCGTTCGGCGGCCGGCTGGAGGGCGTGCGGATGAGCGCCCTGGTGGTGCGCGGCGAGCCCGGCGAGGTGCTGACGGCCGTCGCCGACCGCCCCGACGACCTGCTGGTGGTCAGCACCGGCGGACGGCGCCGGGTCACCCGCCTCTTCCGTCGCTCGGTGGCCCGCCACTGCCTGGAGCAGGCGGTCTGCCCGGTGCTCGCGGTGCCCCCGTCCGAGCTGCGCGACACCCTCTCCCGCGCCCACCGGGTCGCCGACCCGCTCGCCCTGCTGGCCCGTACGGCCGGCGCCTGACGGCCGTGCCGTCCGCCGCCCGGGAATAACCGGAGAATCGCTCCGGTTGTCCCCTCCCGGCAGTACCGACCCATCCGTCCGGGAGGCGACCGAGCGTGGCTGACGAGCACTACACCGACGAGCAGCGGTCCGGGAGCGACGGCCCCGCACCGGCGGCCGGCGACGGCATCCGCGGCACCGCCCACGGCACCGCCCCGGTGCCGTTGTCCGTGCTCGACCTGGTCACCGTAGGCGCCGGGCGCACCGCGGGCGACGCGCTGCGCACCAGCGCCCGGCTGGCCGGGCTCGCCGAGTCCCGCGGCTTCCACCGCTACTGGGTGGCCGAACACCACTCGATGCCCGGCGTCGCCAGCACCTCGCCCGCGGTCATCCTGGCCAACCTCGCCGCCCACACCACCTCCATCCGGCTCGGCTCGGGCGGGGTGATGCTGCCCAACCACGCCCCGCTGGTGATCGCCGAGCAGTTCGGCACCCTGGAGGCGCTCGCCCCCGGCCGGATCGACCTGGGCCTCGGGCGTGCCCCGGGCACCGACGGCGCCACCGCCGCCGCGCTGCGCCGCGCCGACGGCCTGCGCGAGGGCGCCGACGACTTCCCGCGTCAGCTCGCCGAGTTGGTCCGCTTCCTCGACGACGACTTCCCCGAGGGCCACCCCTACGCGCGGATCCACGCCGTCCCCGGTCCGGTGCAGGCGACCTCGCCCGGCGGCGTGCAGTCCCCGCACCGCCCGCCGGTGTGGCTGCTGGGCTCCTCCGGGTTCAGCGCCCAGCTCGCCGGGGCGCTCGGGCTGCCGTTCGCCTTCGCCCACCACTTCTCGGCCCGCAACACGGTGCCGGCGCTGGAGCTGTACCGGGACTCCTTCAAGCCCTCGGCCGTGCTCGACCGCCCCTACGCGCTCATCGGCGTGCAGGCGTTCGCCGCCGAGGACGAGAAGGAGGCCCGCCGCCAGGTGCTCACCGGCGCGCTGGCCATGCTCCGGCTGCGCACCGGCCGCCCCGGCCTCGTCCCCACCCCCGAGGAGGCCGAGGCGTACCCGTTCTCGCCGATGGAGCGGGAGTTCGCCGACTCCTGGCTCGCCGACGTGGAGTTCGGCACCCCGGACACGGTGCGCAAGGGGCTCGACGCGCTGGTCGAACGCACCGGCGCGGACGAGCTGATGCTCACCTCCAACGCGCACGGCCCCCAGGCCCGGCTGCGCTCGTACGAGCTGATCGCGGACGTCTACGGGCTGCCGACCGCGTCCGCCTGACCGCCCCCCTCACCGCCCCCGGGTGCCTGGTGGCCCGGGGGCGGCGCGCTGCTCAACCGCGCCGCCGGGGCGCCGTGTCGCGGACGGCCGTGGTCCAGTCGCCCGTTGCCTTCTGTTCCCGGGGAACGGCGGCGTGGCCCGGGTATTGGTCTAGTCCAGGATTAGTCCAGACCATTGACGCGTACCTGACGCGGCAGTTATCCATACACGACCGCGGTCCCCTGCCCGCGCCCCCACACCAGGAGGTTGTCCCCGTGCATGTGTTCCGCAAGGGCCGACAGGCCAACAGACCGCTGACCGCCGCGCTGTCGGTGCTGGCGCTCGCCGCCGGGGCCGTCGGCGCGCTCGCCGGGGCCGCGTCGGCGGGGGCCGCCCCCGCCCCGGCCGCCGCGGCGGCCCCGGCGGCGGCGAGCAGCGGCGGCGTGAAGATCGCCTACTACGACCAGTGGAGCGTGTACGGCAACGCGTTCTACCCCAAGGACCTCGACACCCGCGGCATCGCCGGCAAGCTCGACATCCTCAACTACTCGTTCGAGAACATCGACCCGTCCAACCTGACCTGTTTCGAGGCCACCAAGGCGTCCGACGCCTCCAACGAGAGCGACCCCAACGCCGGTGACGGGGCGGGCGACGCCTTCGCCGACTACCAGAAGTCGTTCGGCGCCGACATCAGCGTCAACGGCCAGGCGGACACCTGGAACCAGCCGATCGTGGGCAACTTCAACCAGCTCAAGGAGCTGAAGGCGAAGTACCCCAAGCTGAGGATCGTCGCCTCCATCGGCGGCTGGACGTACTCCAAGTACTTCTCCGACGTCGCCGCCAGCGACGCCAGCCGCAAGAAGTTCGTCAGCTCCTGCATCGACATGTTCATCAAGGGCAACCTGCCGGTGCAGGGCGGCTACGGCGGCCCGGGCAGCGCCGCCGGGATCTTCGACGGCTTCGACATCGACTGGGAGTACCCGGGCTCGCCGGGCGGCCATGTGGGCAACCACTACAGCACGGCCGACAAGGCCAACTACACCGCGCTGCTGGCCGAGTTCCGCAGCGAGCTGGACGCGTACGGCGCCGCCGGCAACCGCAAGATGCTGCTGACCGCCGCGATGCCGGCCGGCCAGGACAAGATCGCGCAGATCCAGACCGACAAGGTCGGCCAGTACCTGGACTACGCGAACGTCATGACCTACGACATGCACGGCGCGTGGGACGCCACCGGGCCCACCAACCACCAGGACCCGACGTACTCCTCGCCCGACGACCCGTCCAAGGCCGTCGACCCGGGCACCGAGAAGTACAGCACCGACAACGCCGTCAAGGCCTGGACCACCGGTGACGCGGCCTACGGGATCGCCGGCGGCTTCCCGGCGGCCAAGCTCACCATGGGCTACCCGCTGTACTACCGCGGCTGGACCGGCGTCCCCGCCGGGAGCAACCACGGCCTGTACCAGTCGGCCACCGGCCCCGCCTCGGCGCGCAGCCTGAGCCAGACCGCGGGCACCGCCTACTACAAGGAGCTCACCGGGATCGTCGACAACCCGGCGGACACCTTCTACGACCCCAAGACGGGCTCCAACTGGTTCTACAACGGCACCGAGTTCTGGACGGGCCTGGGCGCCCAGTCGATCCAGGCCAAGGCGGACTACGCGCACTGCCACGGGCTCGGCGGCTCGATGATGTACTCGCTGCTGGACCTGGACACCTCGGCCACGCTCTTCAACAAGATCGTGGACGCCACCAACGGCTCGGCCGCCTCGTGCTCCTCGACCCCGACCCCCACTCCGACGCCCACTCCGACCCCGACCCCCACCCCGACCCCGACCCCCACCCCGACCCCCGGCACCTGCACCGCCGCGGCCTGGGACAAGTCGGCGGTCTACACCGCGGGCAACACCGTCTCCTACAACGGCCACACCTGGCAGGCCAAGTGGTGGACGCAGGGTGAGGTGCCCGGCGCCAGCCAGTGGGGCGCCTGGCAGGACCTCGGCGCCTGCTGAGACCGGCCACGTCTCGCGGACGGTGCTCGGCGGAGGGCTCAGCCCCCGCCGAGCATCGCCGTGATCCGGTCCGGGGCGACCGGCCGGGAGTAGAACCACCCCTGGCCGGTGTCGCAGCCGATCCGGCGCAGCCGCTCGGCCTGCTCCGCGCTCTCCACGCACTCCGCGGTCACCGTGATCCCGAGCCGGTGGGCCAGCTGCACCAGCGCCTCCACGATGGTCTCGTCGGCCGGGTTGGGGTGCTCACGGGAGCGGAAGCCGCGGACGAACGATCCGTCCAGCTTGAGCGCGGTCACCGGCAGCCGGCTCAGATAGGCCAGGTTGGAGTAGCCGGTGCCGAAGTCGTCGATGGCGATCCGCACCCCCATCTCGTGGAGCGCGTACAGCGCCTGCAACGGACGGCCGGTGGAGCCCATCACCGCGGACTCGGTCAGCTCCAGCTGGAGCAGCGCGGGCGGCAGCCCGGTCTCGTCCAGCACCGCGGCCACGTCGCCCACCAGGTCGGAGTCCCACACCTGACGCACCGCCACGTTGACGCTGACGAACGGCGGCGCCTCGGGGTGGTCCTTGTGCCAGGCGCGGGCCCAGCGGCAGGACTCGGCCAGCACCCAGCGGCCGAGCTGGACGATGGAACCGTTCTCCTCGGCCAGTGAGATGAAGCGATTCGGCGCGAGCCGGCCGAACCGCGGATGCTCCCAGCGCACCAGCGCCTCGACGCCGCGCAGCCGCCCCCCGTCCAGCGCCACCAGCGGCTGGTACTCCAGGGTGAACTCGCCGCGCTCCACCGCCTGGCGCAGTGTGGACGACAGCGACTGGCGGGTCATCCGGTTGGCGTTGCGCTCCGGGTCGAAGAGCGTCCAGCGGGCCTTGCCGTCGGCCTTGGCCCAGTACAGCGTGGTGTCCGCGGCCTGCATCAGACCGGTGGCCGTGGTGCCGGCCGCCGAGCGCTCCACCACGCCGATGCTGGCCGAGACGGCGAGCCGGTGGCCGTCCAGGTCGAACGGGCGTTGCAGAGCGGTGAGCACCGACTCGGCCAGCGTGGTGAGCTGTTCGGTGCCCGCCGACTCCTCGACCAGCAGCGCGAACTCGTCCCCGCCGAGCCGGGCCGCCAGGTGGCCGCCGTCGGTCACGCAGGCGGTGAGCCGGGCGGCGACGGCGGCCAGCAGCCGGTCGCCGATGGCGTGGCCGAGGGTGTCGTTGATCGCCTTGAAGCCGTCCAGGTCGAGGTAGCAGATGCCGACCCGGCCGGTGGCGGGGGAGCGCAGCGCGGCGGAGAGGCGTTCGAAGAAGAGGGTGCGGTTGGGCAGCCGGGTCACCGGGTCGTGCATCTGCAAGTGGCGCAGCCGGTCGGCGAGTTCGCGTCGTTCGGTGACGTCCTGGACGCACAGCAGCGCGCCGGCGGTGCCCTCGGCGCGGCCGGCCACCGGGCGGGGCGCGGCCGGCCGTTCCGCCTCCGGGGCGCACGGCGCGGGCAGCGAGGGCTCGGCGTGGCGCAGCCGGTCGACGGTGACCTCGGCCCAGAGCGCGTGGCCGTCGGCGTGCTTGAGGCGGCAGGTGCAGCGCAGCCGGTCCCGTCGGCCGCTGAGCACTTCGCGGTAGGCGTCCCGGATCCGTTCGTCGCCGCCCAGCCCCACCAGGTCGGCGGCCTGCCGGTCGGTGAGGCGGGCCGGGTCGCAGCCGAGCAGGGTGCCGAGCGCCGGGTTGGCGGCCAGCAGGTGGCCGTCGTGGTCGAGGAGCGCCATCGCGCCCCGGGCGGCGTTGAAGGCGGCGTGGTAGTCGCGGAGCAGCCCGGTGGGGCGTCCGGGGGTCAGCTCGTCACACTCCGTGATGCTTGAGGGATGTGTCGCGGGCTCGCTCTCCCGGCCGACCGAGGGTCTGCCTTCAGCTTGCTCCCGCATCGCAGTCGTCTCGCACAAGTAGTCGGGGAGGGACCGGTGTCCGGCCGCGGACGGTTTTCACGCTGGAAATGTGGCGATCATAGAGGTTCGCGGTGTCCGTCAGCCACCGTGCGGGCGGTGATTCTTGGCACGGCGGCGGTATTGCACGCGACCGGCTGATCGTTCGTGCATGAGTGCTGTACTCATCTGCCCCTCCACGATCGCTGACGATCGCCCGTTACGGACCGTAGCTGATCGAGACTGACCCGTCCGGACCAGTAGAACAGGGCAAACCCCCGCAACCGGGGCAAGGGTGAGGGGGACGAGGTCACCCGATCCGGTCCGGGGAGGTCGCGTGCGAGCACATGGCATAGCGGACGTGCCCCGGCGCACGCCCGACCGCGACCGGCGCATCGCGCGCCGGGCGACCGCGCTGCTGTGGGGGTTCGCCGCGCTGGTCGCCTGGACACTGGCCACCGGGCCCGCGGTGGCCGTCCCGCGCGGCGGCCCGTGCGCCCTGGAGCGCACCGCGGTACGCCACTCCGAGGGTGTCAGCGACTGGGATCCGGCCTATCCGCGGCCCCGTGGCGAACTCCGCGCGGTGCTGCTCTTCCTCGCCTTCCCCGGCCACCGCCCCGAGACGCCCCCGGCCGAACTGGCCACCGATCACTTCCCGGCCACCACCGCCTACTTCGCCCGCGCCTCCTACGGGCGCTTCCGGCTGCGCCCGCGCGTGGTGCCGCGCTGGTTCACCATGCCGCGGCCGGCCGGCGCCTACGCCATCCACCGGGACTGGGCGGCGGCGCCCCGTGGCCGGTACCTGCGCGACGCGGTGGCCGCCGTCGGCCACGCCGTGGACCTCGGGCGCTACCCGGTGGTCTACCTGGTGGCCGACCCCGGCGCCCCCGGGGTGGACTCCGACGCCACCAAGGTGATCAGCCTGGACCGCCCGCTGCCCGCCCCGGGCTCCGGCGTCCGCCGCTTCGTCACCGTCTTCGAACACCGCCCGCCGGACCGCAACGTCCTGGCCCACGAGACCAACCACGTCTTCGACCTGCCCGACCTGTACGCCCGCCCGCCGGACGGCGGCGGAGCCGGAGCCGGCTGGGACACCCGGGTCGGCGACTGGGACCTGATGGGTAGTCAATTCGGGCTGGCGCCCGACCTGTTCGGCTGGCACAAGTGGAAGTACGGCTGGCTCGACGGCGACCAGGTGGCCTGCGCCGCCCGGCGCGGCACCAGCACCGCCCGGCTGGCCCCGGTGGAGGCCCCCGGCCGCGGCACCCGGCTGCTGGTGGTGCCCACCAGCGCCGTCTCCGCGCTGGCCGCCGAGGCCCGTACCACCCGCGGCAACGACGCCACCAGCTGCGCCGAGGGCGTCCTGCTGTACGAGGTGCGCACCGACGTCCCCTCCGGGCAGGGCCCGATACGGGTGCTCGACGGCCACCCCGGCACCGGCGGCTGCTACGGAGACTCGGTCTACCCGCCGCTCGCCGACGCCCCGCTGCGCTCCGGCGAGTCCTACGCCCACCGCTACGGCCCCGGCCGTGACGCGGTGATCCGCTTCCGGGTCGGGCGCCGGGACCGCTCCGGGGGCTGGCCGGTCACGGTGGAGAAGCGGTGAGCGGGCGATGAGGCGCGGGCACCGCAGGGCCGGTGCGGGCGGCGGACGCGGCGGGGTGAAGGCCGCCGCGATAACCGCCGTGCTCTCGGTGGCCTCCGGCGGCTCGGCGGTGCTCGGCGGCGCCTCCTCCTCCGCCCCGCCGGCCGCCGCCCCCTCCTCCCGGCCCTGCGCGCTCCCGGCCCGCCCCGGCGTCGAGATGTCCGAGGGGTTCCCGGCCGCCCCCAACCCGGCGTACGCCCGCTCCACCGGCACGCTGCGGGCGCTGGTGCTCTTCGTCGACTTCCCCGACGCCCCGGCCCACGGCAGCGCCCGCGCCCGGTACGAGGAGTTCTTCCCGGCGGTCTCCCGCTGGTACGCCCGGGCCTCCTACGGCAGGCTGCGCTACCAGCCGGTTCCGGTGCTGCGCTACCTGCGGATGCCCCGCCCGTTCAGCGGCTACGGGATAGCCCGCGGCTACGGCTGGAACACCCACCGGGCCATGATGCGCGACCTGGCCGCGGTCGCCGCCGCCCAGCACATACCGCTGCGCGGCTACGACCTGGTGGACGTCATCGCCACCCCCAACGCCGGCCCCCCGGCCGACGAGACCGTGCTCTCCGTCACCTGGACCGGCGCCACCGCGGCCACCTCCGCCGACGGCGCCCGGCTGGACCGGGTCTCCGTCATCTACGGCCACGACCAGGCCGGCTTCCGCGTCCTCGCCCACGAGAACGGCCACATACTCGGCCTGCCCGACCTCTACGCCGTCGACGACTTCCGCCGCACCGACGCGCTGGCCGGGCAGTGGGACACCATGTCGCTGGACTGGGGGCTCCAGGGCGACCTGTTCGCCTGGCACAAGTGGCGGCTGGGCTGGCTCGCCGACGCCCAGCTGGCCTGCCTGACCGGCCCCGGCAGCCGGCGGATCCGCCTCGCGCCGCTGGAGGAGGGCGGCGGCACCAAGGCCGTGGTCGTCCCCTCCGGCCGCAGCGCCGCCTACGTGGTGGAGGCCCGCACCACCCGCGGCAACGACGCCCAGGGGTGCACCGAGGGCGTCCTGGTCTACCGGGTCCGCACCGACGTGGAATCCGGCAACGGCCCGGTCACCGTGGCCGACGCCCATCCGGCCAGCTCCGCCTGCGACTTCAGCAGCGCCAGCTTCAACTCCCTCAACGACGCGCCGTTCCGCACCGGGGAGAGCTTCACCGACCGCGCCGCCGGGCTGACGGTGCGGGTGCTCTCCCGCGACGCCGACGGCGGCTGGCGGGTCGAGGTCACCCGGGACCACTGAGGAACGGGGGGTTCCGGAAAACACCACGGCCCGGGAACGTGGCGTTCCCGGGCCGGTGAGCTGTGCGCCGCCAGGGACTTGAACCCCGAACCCGCTGATTAAGAGTCAGCTGCTCTGCCAGTTGAGCTAGCGGCGCGTGTCTGTCGTTGTCGACGAGTCGAGCATACATGAACCGTTCGCTCGCGGTACCCCCGGAAGGGCTTGATCACGCCTGGGACGGGTGTGATTCGCGCCACGTCCCGCACCGTGTCCGGCCGCGGAGGCCCGGAACGCCGGAAGCGCCCCTCCGAGGTGGAGGGACGCTTCGGTGACCAGGTGCGCCGCCAGGGACTTGAACCCCGAACCCGCTGATTAAGAGTCAGCTGCTCTGCCAGTTGAGCTAGCGGCGCCGGTTGACGTTGAAGACCCTAGCATCCTGGTCCGGGAGAGTGAAAATCGGCGACGTCCGAGGTCAGACCGGGCGGCTGCGGGCCCGGCGGGCGGCCCGCAGGACGGCCCACAGCAGCACGTCGGGGCCGGGCAGCCACGGGTACCGGGAGTCCGGGGCCACCACCCAGCGGGCCGGCCCCGCGGACTCCTCCCACGCCGGGTCCGGCACCAGCGGCGGGATGGTCACCACGTCCCCGCGGCCGTGGCACAGCAGCGGCGGCACCGCGGCGCCCCACTCCTCCCAGGCCAGCAGCGACGGCAGCCGGTCGGCGGTGCCGGGGGCGGCGAACAGCAGCAGCCGCCCGCGGTGCACGGACACCGGCCCGCACCCCGGCCCGGCCGTCCACAACTGGTCGAGCACCTGGCGGCCGAAGAGCGCCGGGAGGTTGGCCACGTCGAAGACGGTGCCGCAGGGCAGCACGCTCGCCCGCGCCGGGCGGGCCGACCACAGCGCCTGGACGCTGCGCGGGAAGGCGCTGGCCGAGGCGAGCCAGTCGGCGCCGTCCGGGGTGACGTGGGCGGTGTGCGCGAAGGGGTCGGGGCGGGCCGCGGTGTCCGGCGTCACGGCGCCGGGCAGGCCGTGGTCCTCCCGGCCGCCGTGTCCGCCCCGCCGGGCCGTGCCCGGCATCCCGCCGCCGTCGCCTGTCTCCCAGAACCGTTCGCTCATGACGGACAGATCTAGCGGCGCGCGGGGTGCCGGACCGGTGGATGGCGGGAATTCGGGACACATCGGCCCTTGCCCGCTAATATGCCGGTGGCACGTGATGCCGGTGCATCTGCACGTGCGGGGTGGCCGGATCCCTCCGGTCCCCGTGGTGGCCGGCTCAGTCGCGCCGCGGCTCCTGCCGCAGCAGTTCGGCGCCGAACTCCACCATCTTCTTGGCGTAGTCCTCCGACCAGTTGGCCCGCTCGGCGATCGCGCCGAGGGTGAGCCGGTCGAACCGTCCCGGGTCGGCCAGCTGCGCCGCCGCCATCGCCTGGTACTCGGTGGCCCGGTCGGCCGCCGCCCGGAAGGCCAGCGCCAGCTCGGTCGAACGGTCCAGCAGCAGCTGCGGATCGTCCATCGACTCCAGGTCGAAGAAGTGCTCCGGGTCGGCTCCGGGGGCCGGCGGTTCGAAGATCAGCGACGCGGGCCGCCGCGGCCGGTACCGGGCACCGTCCGACGCGCGATGAGCCGGCTGCGGCTCGGACATCTACATCCCTCCAGTTCGTGGACCGCCATCCATTGTCCCGCACGCCCCATCCCCGGGCGAAGCCCGAAGTGCCAGGGCCGTAACCGTTCCGCGCGGGGCCGCGAGAGGTGACCGCCCACCGCGGCGTACGGGGGCGCCGGTCATGGGCGCCACGTCACGCGGTGTTCGGCGAGGTGGGCGAGGACGGCGTGGTTGGCCTCCCAGCCATCGGGGAATTTGACGGTGACGCCGAGGCTGACGGGTTCGGTGGACGGGTGCTCGTCGAGGAGTTCGGCGACGCCGGCGCGGCAGACGACGATACAGGCGTGGCGGTGGCGGGAGGCGAGCACGCACAGGCGGCCGGTCTCCAGGTGGAACTCGGTGGCGTCGGGGCGGCCGGAGAGCGGGTGGAGCACCACGGTGACGTCGAACTCGCGGCCCTGGAGGCGGTTGGCGGTGTCCACGGCGACCCCGGTGACGCCGCGCGCGGCGAGCGCGGCGCGCACGGCCGCCGCCTGGTCGCGGTGGGCGGTGCCGACCGCGATCCGGTCGGCGGTCAGCGGTACCGGCTCCGGCGACCGTTCGCTGACGGTGACCCCGCCGCGTTCCAGCAGCCGCCGCACCACCGTGGCCACCGCCGCCACCGCCTCCGGGTCGGTACGCGGGGTGCGCCGGGCCGGCAGCTCCAGCAGCCCCCAGCCGCCGGCCGCCGCCTCGTCCAGCACCCGGTCCGGCCCGTCGCCGTCCGAGGCCACCGCGAAGGCCAGCCGCCGGTCACCGTGGCCGGTGCCGCTGCGGAACGGCGTGTACGGGTAGAACGCCCCCGACACCAGCGGCGCGGCGGTGGCCGGCAGCCGCCAGGAGACCGGCAGCCGGTGCTGCGGCAGCCCGGGGTTGTGCGCCAGCAGCGTGACCACCGCGCTGGCCGACGGGTCGTAGGCCAGCCCGGCCCACTGGTCGGCGCCGACCACGCTGAACGGGTCGAGCTGGCCGGGGTCGCCGACGAAGAGCGCCCGCTCGAAGAGGCCGGCGACCCGCAGCAGCGCGTCCGAACGCATCTGGTACGCCTCGTCCACGATCGCCTGCCGCCACGGCTCGACGTCCTTGACGTAGCCCCACTTGGCGGCGGTGGCGATCACCACCTGGCGGTCGCGCAGATCGGCCGGCTTGGCCGAGACGGCCACCGAGGGGTGGCGGGCGAGCGCCGGGTCGGGCGGCGAGTCGCTGCCGTGCAGCCGGCCGACGGTGACCTCGGGGGCGGCGGTGGCCAGCCGGTCGGCGAGGTCGTCGACCTGGGCGTTGGTCTGCGCGACGATCATCACCTGCTCGCCGGCCCCGGCCAGTTCGGTGGCGGCCCGCACCACCAGCGTCGACTTGCCGGCGCCGGGCGGTGAGTCGACCACCACGCCGCGGTGGGTGCCGGACCGCACGTCCCGCAGGATCGCCTCGGTGGCCGCCCCGGCCGCCGCCGCGGGATCGCCGTCCCCCGGCGCCGCCACGCCGGCCCGCGCGGTCCCGTCACCGTTCAACGCCCTCGTCCTCGCTCACTGGTCGCGGACCGGGCCGCCTGGTGGCGGCCCAGCGGAATGTTTCCCCGGCCGACGGCCCAGGTAGTCCCCGCTCGGCGACAACTGGGCCGACGGCGGCCGGAGTTGGTCATGAAAAGTCCGTTGTGATCACAGAAAGTCGTCCGCCGTCGGGGCGTCGGCCGGCTCCGGGGTGGCCGCGCCGGGGCCGGACGGGCCGCCGTGCGTCCACGGGGTGGCCTCCGCGTCCGGCAGCTCCGGGCCGCCGCGCGGGGCGTGCTCGAAGAGCGTCCAGCACACCTGGTCGCCCACCACGGGCACCGTACCGGCGTCCGGCACCTTGCCGCGGCCCATGCCGCCCAGCAACCGCAGCGTCAGCGCGCCGGGGGCCGTACCGCCGGTGAACTCCGCCTCCTGGGTCCGGCCGTCCGGCAGCGCCCGGTAGACCTTGGCCCCCTCCGCCAGCAGCGGCCGGTCGGCCACCTCCACCGTCACCAGCGGACGCGGCCGGGCCACCCGCCCCTCGGAGTACGCCATCTCCACCGCGGTCACCCGGCCCGCGAACGCCTCCCCGGCCAGCCGCCGCTCCGCCATCACCAGCGGATCGTCCAGCGCCTCCTGGGCGTCCAGCCGGGCCTGGGCGGTCTCCCGGCCGGCCAGTTTGCGGGCCGCGGTGACCGCGTCGTCCAGCCGGGGCTGCGGCGGCTCGCCGGCCCGCACCCGGTCCCGGTGGCCGGTGAACGACCAGCGGTCGCCCTTCCACCGCTCGGCCGCGTGCGCCGCCTCCGGCAGCGTCCGCAGCAGGTCCACGCCGTGCCAGACGGCGTCCCAGGTGGGCCGCAGCTGACCGGCGAGCAGGTCGCGGATCTCCCGCTCGGCGGGGCCCGGGTCGCCCCCGGACTCCCGCGCGGCGTCGTACCGGGCCATCGCCGGGGCGAGCGCGACGTTGTCGAAGACCGGGTCGGTGGCCGGACCGGCGGGCGGGGTGAGCAGCAGGCCGTCGGCGCCCCGGGCGCTCTCCGCGCGCCGCGCCGCGGTCGCCCCGTCGAGTCCGTCCGGCGGGTCGATCCAGGCCAGCAGGGCGCCCAGGTGCTGGTCCTCGGCCGCGCTCTGCCCGGTGGCCCAGTGCCGGGCCAGCAACTGCGTCATCGTCACCAGCAGCGCGCTGCCGGGGGTACGGGCCCGTTCCCCGTAGTGCGTCAGCCACCGCCCCAGCAGCGGCACCCGGGACGGCACCGGATGGGGCGCGGCCGGGTCCTCCTCGGCGGTGCGGCGGAACCGCGTCGAACGCCCCAGCAGCCGCACGTACTCCACCACGGCCGGGTTGGCCACGATCAACTGCGGCGCGTCGGCGCACAGTTGGCGCTCCACGGTGACCTTGCGGCCGGTCGCCGGGTCGGTCTCCTTGCCCGGTTCGTGCTCCACCACGTCCTCGTAGCCGGACAGGTGGGGCAGGAGGTGCGCGGCCAGGTCGGCGAGGAAGGCGAAGCGCAGGGTACGGTCGCGCGGCTGGGGTACCACCAGCAGCGCCGGGTCGTCGCGGTCGGTGCCCACCATCGCCCCCAGCGGCGCCCCCACCTCGCCCGCGGTCGTCAACGGCACGAAGACCATCGGCCGCTCCGACAGGTGCCGGTGGCGCACCGTCGCCACCGGCTGGGCCCGCCCGGCCGCGACGGCCTGCGCCCGGGCCAGGGTGGTGAAGAGCGTCATGCCGGCCCCTCCTCGCCGAGCGCCAGCGCCCGCAGCTCCGCCGCCCGGCGCAGCGCCGCGACCGCGGGGTCGGCGGGGTCGCCGTGTCGGCCGTGGGCGGCGGCGAGCAGGTCGGGGACGGTCTCGATCGAGCCGAGTTCGCCGCGTACCGAGCGGCCGAGGACGGTCACCGAGCCGGCGGAACGGGCCTGGGCGCGGCAGTGGAAGGCCAGCTCGCACGAGGCCAGGCACTCCGGGGCGTACGCGGCGGGTACCGCGTCCAGCGCCGCCGCCAGCCGGGGCGCGGGCAGCCGCACGTCGAGCGTGGCGCCGCGCGGCAGGCGGGCGGTTATATCCTCGATGCGGGTCATCCGGGCGAGCTGGCGCCGGGTCACCGCGAGCTGCCTGCGGACGTCGACCAGTTCGGCGGTGGGCAGGTTGGAGAAGTCCTTGGGGCAGACCAGCAGCGCATCGGTGCGCGGTGCGGCGGCGTCCAGGCGTTCCAGGGCGGCGACGTAGACCGCGGCCTGGCGGGCCGCCGCGCCGACCTTCGCCGGGTCCGCGGTGCCGTCCAGGATCGGGAACGACTTGATCTCGACCACCGTCCAGCGCCCGTCCGGGGCGACCACGACCGCGTCGGGCTCGACGTAGGCGGTCGCGCCGGCCACGTCCAGCGGGAGCAGCGGGTGGTCGAGCACGCTCCAACTGCCGTCGGCCCCGGCCGCCTCGGTGGCCTCGCGCAGCGCCAGCCGGGTGCGTTCGGCGCGTCCGGCGGGGCCGGGGGCGGCGAGGTCGGGGAGGCGGACGCCGTCCGGGCCGGTCTCCGGGGCGCCGAGGCGTTCGCCCAGCAGCCGCAGCAGTTCCCGGCAGCCGTCCGCCTTCACCCCGGCCTCGAAGGCGTGCCCGCGGCCGAAGGCGAACCGCGACTGCCCGAAGGAGGCCGGGCTCCCCAGCGCCCGGGCCAGCGCGGCCTTGTCCACCCCCGCGGTGTCCACCAGCGCCCGCCGCCCGCACCCCGGGTTGGCGGCCAGCGCCGCGATCCCCCGGGCGTCCAGCGCCTTCGGCGCCACCCCGTTCCCCCGCACCTCGGCAAGACGCGCCCCCACCGACCCGGCCCGGTTGCTGTCATCGCTCACCCGGGCAGTGTGGCATCCGGGGCGGACGGAGCGGGCCGCCGGGCCCCGGACGCCGCCGGCCTCAGCGTCCCGCCGGGCTCGCCGGGGCCGGGCCCGCGACGGCGGCGGGGGTGGCCGCCACCGGCGGGTCCGCCGGTCCGGGCGCCGGGCGGGGGGCCGGCACGAGGGCGGGCGGGGCCGGGACGGCGGCGGGGGCGGCGCGGCGGGCGAACCGGGAGCGTACGCGGGCGGTGAGATGGCGTGCCGGGCGCGTCAGCAGCAGGCCGACGATCATCACGGCGACCCCGGCCACCGCGTCGAGGAGGTAGTGGTTGGCGGTGCCCAGCACCACGAAGGTGATCGCCACCGGGTACGCCAGCCCGGCCACCCGCAGCACGCGGTTTTCGGCGTACCGCCACAGCATCACCCCGCACCACAGCGCCCACCCCACGTGCAGGCTGGGCATGGCGGCGTACTGGTTGGTCATCCCGCCCAGGCCCTGCGGCGCGCTGGCGTCCGCGCCCCACCAGCCCAGGTGGGAGAAGTGCGCCATGGTGTCCTGGAAACCGGCGGCGGCCGGCAGCAGGCGCGGCGGCGCGGTGGGCAGCAGCGAGAAGCCGATCAGCCCCAGCAGCGTGGAGATCATCAGCCAGGTGCGCATGTACAGGTAGCTGCCGCTGTGCCGCCGCCACAGCCACACCAGCACCGCCGGGGTGATCACGTAGTGCAGCGTGGCGTAGGCGAAGCAGGCCGGCACCCCGAGCCACGCCTGGTGGGTGAAGAGCTGGTTGAGCGCGTGCTCGGGGGAGATCCGCAAGGTGTGTTCGAGGCGGACGATCGCCTCGCCGTGCGCCACCGCGGAGCCGGTCCCGCCGGCCACCAGCAGTCGTCCGCCCGAGTACGCGGCGTAGACCAGGGCGATCAGCGGCAGCTCGGCCCACCAGCGCGGAGCCGGCCGGCGCCGTGCGGGGGAGACGTCCGCCGAGGGCCCGGAACCGTGGACCGGCCGGTCGTCACGCGGCCGGGGACGGCCGGGGGTGGTGGGGGGCGACGGGCGGGGGCTGGACATCGGGCCGTCTTCTCCGTCTCTGCCGTCGGCCCCCGGGCCGCCCGGCCGGTGGCGATCGTTCGCTTGCACTCTTCGTCGGGGTTCTTTTGCGATGTTCCGAACGTACGTTGTACGTTGCCTACCGTACGCCGTACGGTAGCGAACGCGCACATCGGGGGCCGGTGTCCGCGGGCCGCCCGCCGGGTACGCGGTAGGACGCCGGGGGCCATCCCCGGGTTGCCTCACCGGAACCAGCAGTTCACCCACACCTCACCAGAGCCGGGGACCAGGCCGCAGATGACAGGAGAACCGGCGCCCGCGACCGACCGGCCGGCGCCCGCCACCACCCGACCGGCGCGGGATCCCGCGTCCGCCCGCCGCCGCCGTGCCCCGCGCGGCAGCCTCAACCGCGAACGCGTCCTTACCGCCGCCGTCGACCTGCTCGACCACGCCGGCCCCGACGCCTTCACCATGCGGGCCCTGGCGACCCGCCTCGGCGTCGGTACCATGGCCGTCTACAGCCACTTCAGGGGCAAGGACGAGATCGTCGACGCGGTGCGCGAACGTCTCTTCGGCGAGGTCGAACTGCCGCCGCGGGGCAGCGGCGCCACCCCCCGCGAGGAGGCCCGCGCCCTGTGCCTGGCCGTCTACCGGCTGCTCGCCGAGCACCCCTCGGTGCTGCGGCTGGTGACCGTGCGCCCGGTCCACGGCGACGAGGGAACGGCGGTGGTCGACCGGCTGCTCGGACTGATGCTGCGGGCCGGCCTCGGCCGCCGCGACGCCGCCCGCGCGCAGACCGCCCTGATGCAGTACACCGTCGGCTCCGCGCTGTGGGCCGCCCGAGGCCGCCAAGCCGCCGCCTGCGCCCCGCGAGCAACGGCCGCGCCCGGCAAGCCCGTTGACCCTGGCGACTCCGAAGAACCCGGTGCCTCCGGAGACCTCGGTACGCCCGCCGGCTCCGACCGCGCCACCCGGCTGCGGGCGCGTCTGGCCGCTCTCCCCGCGGAGCGCTACCCGTATCTGACGGACCTCGCCGACGAGGTCGCCGCCGCGCAGAACGGCCGGGACCACGGGACGGAGCAGTACGAGCACGGGCTCGACGCCCTGCTCGACGGGCTGCTGGCGGGCGCCGGGCAGGGGTGAGCGATGATGGGGGCGCGGGCCCGACGGGCCCGCGCACCACGTTCACCGGCGCAACGCAAGGAGGCCCGCCGGGATGGCACCGCGCATACTGCTCGTCCGGCACGGCCAGACCGACTGGTCACGGACCGGCCGGCACACCGGCCGTACCGACATACCCCTCACCGAGGAGGGCCGGCGCACCGCCCGCCTGCTCGGCGACCGGCTCCACCGCGCGTCCTGGCGCGCACTGCTCGGCGCCGACGTCGAGGTGCGCACCAGCCCGCTCTCCCGGGCCCGCGAGACCTGCGACCTGGCCGGCCTCGGCGAACGCGCCAAGGAATGGGACACCCTCGTCGAGTGGGACTACGGCGCCTACGAGGGGCTCACCCCCGAGGAGATCCGGCAGCGCCGCCCCGGCTGGCTGATCTGGCGGGACGGCGCCCCCGAGGGCGAGGGCGTCGCCGACGTCGCCGCCCGGGCCGACGACACCGTCGAGTGGGCCCGCTCGGCCGACCGCGACGTGGTGGTCTTCGCCCACGGTCACTTCCTGCGCGCGCTGTGCGCCCGCTGGCTCGGCCACGACCTCGCCTTCGGCGCCACCGTGCGCCTTTCGCCCGCCTCGCTCTCCATCCTCGGCTGGGCCTACGGCGCCCCCGCCGTCGAGCGCTGGAACGACACCGGCCACCTCGACTGACCTGCCCCCGCGCGAACGTCCGGGGCGGTCAGATCATCCGGGGCGCCGGACGGCCGGCCAGGAAGTCGCCCACCGCGCCCCGGTGACCGTACGGGCGCAGCTTGCGGGCGGCGGCGTGCAGCATCGCCTGGATCCGGGAGGACCGCACCCGTTGGTCCAGCAGACCGAGCGCCTGCCGGCCGGCCTCGGCGGCCTCCTCCGGCTCCCCGCAGGCCGCCAGGTCACCGGCCAACTGGGCGCTGTACAGCGCGATGTTGCGGCTGAAGTGCGGATCCTGCAGGGCCACCGCGCGCCGGGCGCAGTCCGCCGCCCGGCGCGCGTCACCCAGCCGGGACCAGCACTGCGCCTCCAGCCCGGCCAGCTCCGCCTCGCCGTAGAACGTCATCCACTCCGGATCCGCGTCGCCCGGCCCCCGGGCGTACAGCCGCGCGGCCCGCGCCAGCGCCCGCTCGCACGCCGTCCGGTCGCCGAGCACCGCCCAGCCGCCCGCCTCCCGCAGCGCCAGCAGCGAGCACAGCCGGGCCGAACCGACCCGCTGCGCCGCCTGCTGCCCGGCCTGCGCCGCCCGGACCGCCTCCCGGGGCCGGTCGTCGTCGCGGGCCAGGAACGACAGGTTGGAGAAGGCGTGCGCCTCCAGCCCGGCGTCGTCCGCGGTGCGCGCGGTGGCCAGCGCCTCCGCGTAGTGCGAGCGGGCGTCCGCGGGACGTCCGCAGTCGTGCGCCAACCACCCGACGGAGATGGCCAGTTCACCGGCCCCGGTGAACAGCCGGCCGGCCGTGGCCCGGTTGTACGCGGCCCGGTCCAGCAACTCGTGGGTGGCCCGCAGTGATTGCCCGGCGCGCTGGTAGAGGTCGTCGGCGCCGTGCCGGTCGTCCAGCACCCGGATGCATCTGACCACCTCCTCCACCGCCCGTACCTCCCCGCCGCCGATCCGGCGCGGCCCGGAGACCTCCGGCACCGGAGGGAGCGCGGCGGACAACGCGACCGCCGGGCCGCTGGTCATGAATGCGCGACGCAGCACGTCGCTCTCCTCGTCACTGTGATGATGGTCGCGGGCCGCCGGGGACGACCGTCGTCCGCCGCGCACCCGCTCCCGTGGCTCGAACCCCATCTCGGTGAGCGAGTAGCCCGGAAACATGTGCTTGAACACCCGCTCGTACGCGTAGTTGGGGCACCGGATCTCCCCGGCCTCCACGCGTCCGATGTAACGGGCGTCGCAACTCACCCGCTCGCCGATCTCCCGCGCCGCCCGGCGTACCGCCGCCGCGAACTCGCCCGGCGACAGGTCCCCGCGCAGCCGCCGGAACGCGGAGTTGGGGCCTGACGTGCGCGAGGCGTCCCCGGGGGCCGGGGATGCCGGTGAGGTTGCCATGGCGGGCCTCCGCTGACGGCGCTGCGGGCTGATCGGCGGCACGACCGTAGCGGCTCCGCTGAGCCGCTCGGGGGGTTTTCAACTACAAAACGGACATCTCACCCGCGATTCGCCATGAAGTGCCATCCTTTGCAGCGTTACGGAACCGTAGCCGTTGACGTCCTTCCGCGTTGGTCAGGGGGCAAGGCAGGGCGCGCCCGACTGCGAGGAGGGTTCACCGTGTTGGACACCGGTGAGGCACACAGGCCGTACGCGGCGAAGCGGTACGGCCGGTTCACCGCCCCGGCCCCGGGGACGACGACCGTCCCGGCCGCCCCGGACGGCGAGGCCGGCGTGGACTGCTGGGACCTGGTGACCGTGCCGTCCCGGCAGGGCCTGGAGGCGGTGGACATCCTGCGGCTGCGCACCGGCGTCGGCCCGGTGCTCCACGACCACACCGGGGACACCCTGGGCTTCCTGGTGCCGCCCGGCACCGCCGACTGCTGGGACCTGCCCGGCAGCGCCTGCACCGGCACCGACGGCCGGGCCCGCCGCTGGACCGACGACCCCCCGGTGGCCGGCGCCGGCTGGCTCGTCCGCCCCGAGGACGGCCACCAGGTCACCGACCCCGCCCAGCTCCGCCAGGCCCTCGGCGAAGCCGCCCGCACCCTTGAGGCCGCCGACCAGCTCTAGTGCCGTGTCGGCCAAGGTTTGCCCGGTAAGGAGCGGCGTCCGGTGCGGTGGATCGCAAGGCGCCGGATCGGCTTCGTAGTGGGCCTACTCGGTTGATCCGGCAACGCCGCGAGGCGCCGTGCCGGGCGTCGCGACGGGGCAAACCTTGGCCGACGCGGCACTGGGCCTCACCCATACTGGACGGATGGCAGCACGCACCACCAGGGCACGGGCCACCGGCGTCACCGCGGACGTCGGCGGCGGCACGGCGGCGCTGGTCCCCGACCCCGACCGGGCCCGCGCCTGGTCGCTGACGATCGACGGCGCACCCCAGTCCCACGTCGACCTCGACGACCCGGCCCGGCTCGACTTCGCCTACCAGCGCAGGCTGGGCCACGTGGTCGACCTGGTCGCCCCGCCGGGACGCCCGCTGCGCGTGGTCCACCTCGGCGGCGGCGCGCTCACCCTGCCCCGGTACGTCGCCGCCACCCGGCCGCGCTCCACCCAGCAGGTGCTGGAGATCGACGCCCCGCTGACCGAACTGGTCCGCCGGGAGCTGCCGCTGGACCCCGCCTGGCGGATCAAGGTCCGCCCGGTGGACGCCCGCGAAGGGCTCGCCAGGCTCCCCGAGGCCCACGCCGACCTGGTGATCGCCGACGTCTTCCACGGCGCCCGCACCCCGGCCCACCTGACCAGCGGGGAGTTCCTCGACGCCGTCCGCCGGGTGCTGCGCCCGGGCGGCACCTACGCCGCCAACCTCACCGACGGCGGCCGGCTCGCCTTCCTGCGTTCCCAGGCCGCCACCGTACGCGGCCGGTTCCGCCACGCCTGCCTGGCCGCCGACCCCGCCGTGCTGCGCGGCCGGCGCTTCGGCAACGCGCTGCTGCTCGGCAGCGACGAGGAGCCCCCGTACCCCGCGCTGAGCCGGCGGATCGCCTGCGACCCGCACCCCGGACGCCTCGAACACGGCCGCGCCCTGGCCGACTTCACCGCCGGCGCCCAGCCGGTCGGCGACGCCACCGCCACCGCCTCGCCGGCCCCGCCGCCGGACGCCTTCGACTGACCGGCGCCGCGCCGCGGGCTCACGAACCGTACGTCTGCACCGTCGGCGGATGGCCGTTCCAGGTGCAGAAGACCGACGAGGTGCGGTTGCCGGAGGTGAAGTCCACCCGGATCCACCCCGGTTGCTTCCACACCCGCATCGACCAGCCCGGCTCCGGGGTCGCCGAGACCAGCGTCGCCGACGAGGCGCCCATGTCGAGCGCGACCCGGCCGCCGGTGACCTGGTAGCCGCGCACCCCGCCGCCGCTGCCCGGGGTGGCCGACGGCGCGGCCGGGGTGGACGGAGCGGGCGGAACGGACGGCGACGGCCGCGCCGGAGCGCTCACCGAGGGCCGCGGCGCGGGCGGCGCGGAGGCCACCGCGCTCACCGAGGGCACCGGCTGCGCACCCGGCCCGCCCGCCGGCACCGGCAGGGCGCGCGGCGGATCGTAGACCGTGCCCGCCAGCACCGCGTGCACGCCCAGCCACGACAGCGCCACCGCCGTGCCGGTGGCCGCCGCCCACGCCCCGGCGTGCGCCAATCCTCTTCGCATGGCCGCCCATCCTGCCGCATCGCCCCACCGGTACGGTGCCGGGCATGGCAAGTGTGCTCGTGGTCGAGGACGACCAGTTCGTACGCTCGGCGCTCATCCGCCACCTCACCGAGGCCGGCCACACCGTGCGCAGCGTGGGCACCGCGCTCCAGGCGCTGCGCGAGGCGGCCCAGGTCCGCCTCGACCTGGTCGTGCTCGACCTCGGGCTGCCCGACCTGGACGGGGCGGAGGCGCTGAAGATGCTGCGGGCCGTCACCGACGTCCCCGTCATCGTGGCCACCGCCCGGGACGACGAGGCCGAGATCGTCCGGCTGCTCAACGACGGCGCCGACGACTACCTCGTCAAGCCGTTCTCGGTGCAGCACCTGTCCGCCCGGATGACCGCGGTGCTGCGGCGCGCCCGGGGGCCCCAGTCCGCCCAGGTCCTCGAAGTCGGGGCGCTGCGGGTGGACGTGGCGCGGCGCGAGGCGGCGCTGGAGGGCGCCGTACTCGACCTGACCCGGCGCGAGTTCGACCTGCTCGCCCACCTCGCCGCCCGCCCCGGCGTGGTGGTCGCCCGGCGTGAGCTGCTCGCCGAGGTCTGGCGGCAGTCCTACGGCGACGACCAGACCATCGACGTCCACCTGTCCTGGCTGCGCCGCAAGCTGGGGGAGACCGCGGCCCGCCCGCGTTACCTGCACACGGTGCGCGGGGTCGGCGTCAAGCTGGAGCCGCCCGCCGTCCCGGATCCGGGGCGGCCGGCATGAGATGGGCGCTGGTCAAGGTGGTGCTCGCGGTCACCGTGATGGTGGTGCTCGCCTTCGCGGTGCCGCTGGGGCTGGTGGTGCGGGAAATGGCCCGAGACCGGGCGCTGACCAACGCCGAACGGCAGGCCGCCGCCATCGGCCCGGCGCTCGCCATCACCACCGACCGCGCCCAGCTGGAACGCGCGGTGGCCTCCACCCAGGCCGGCGCCGACGGCCGGATCGCGGTGCACGTCCCCGCCGACGGCACCCGCCCCGGCGCCGTCATCGGCCACCCCCGCGCCCCGGCCGCCGAACTGGCCGCCACCACCCGGCTCGGCCGGGCCTCCACGGCGGCCGTGCCCGGCGGCTTCGCGCTGCTGCAACCCACCGCCGTCGGCTCCGGCGCGGTCGCCGTGGTGGAGGTCTTCGTCCCCGACCAGGACCTCGCCCGCGGGGTCACCGCCGCCTGGCTGGTGCTCGGCGGGGTCGGACTGGGGCTGGTGATCGGCTCGGTGGTGGTCGCCGACCGGCTCGGCACCCGGCTGGTGCGCCCCGCCGTCCGGCTCGCCGCCGCCGCCCGCGACCTGGGCCGCGGCGACCTCGGGGTGCGGCTGCGCGAGGACGGCCCGGCCGAACTGCGCTCCGCCGCCGCCGCGTTCAACGCCATGGCCGACCAGGTCTCCCAACTGCTCGCCAACGAACGCGAGTTGGCCGCCGACCTGTCGCACCGGCTGCGCACCCCGCTGACCGTGCTGCGGCTCGACGCCGCCTCGCTCGGCGAGGGCCCCGCCGCCGGGCGGATCGGCGCCGCCGTCGACCAGCTCGAACGCGAGGTCGACCAGATCATCCGCACCGCCCGCGCGCACACCTCGGCCACCGCCGCGGCCACCGCCGGCTGCGACGCCGCCGAGGTGGTCCGCGAACGCATGGCCTTCTGGTCCGCGCTCGCCGAGGACCAGGGCCGCCGGGCGCGCACCGCAGGCGTCGACCGCCCGGCCCGGGTGCCGGTGGCCCGCGCCGAACTGGCCGCCGCCCTCGACGCGTTGCTCGGCAACGTCTTCCGCCACACCCCCGAGGGCACCGCCTTCTCGGTGGACGTGCACAGCGGGGAGGACGCGGTGATCCTGCTCGTCTCCGACGCCGGCCCCGGCATCGCCGACCCGGACGCCGCGCTGCGCCGCGGCCACGGCGACGGCGGCCCCGGCTCCACCGGACTCGGCCTGGACATCGTGCGCCGGGTCGCCGAATCCACCGGCGGCGACGTGGCGTTGGGCCCCTCGGTGCTCGGCGGCACCGAGGTACGCCTCTGGCTGGCGCTGCGTCCCCGTTCCGGCGGTGGACGGCGCGGCCACCGGGTCGCCGGACGCCGGCGGGCGGCCAGGTCCCGTCCGGCGCCGCCCCCCGCGGACAAAGCCAACCTTTACCTCACCCGATCGCTTCCTTAAGGCCGCCATAAGAACCGCCGCCCACAGCCTGAACTGGGCTTTTGTCCGATTGCCTGCCGTTAGCGTGCTGCCGCCCCCCACCACCACGCGAAGGCAGGCAACACCATGAGCAGTTCGCACCGCCGCCGTCCCAGCCGCCGGGTCAAGCTCATCGGCGGCCTGGTCACCGCCGCCGCGGTGGCCGGGACCGCCGTCGCCCTGGCCGGCTCCGCCCAGGCCGCCCCGGTCGGTGCCGCCTACTCCAGGACCAGCGGCTGGAGCGGCGGCTACACCGGCCAGTACGTGATCAGCAACTCCACCGGCCAGGCGCTGACCGGCTGGACGCTCTCCTTCCGGCTCCCGGCCGGCAGCCGCATCAGCTCGCTGTGGAACGGCACCTACACCGTCGACGGCGACCAGGTCACCGTCAAGCCCGCGGACTGGAACGCCACCGTCGCCCCCGGCGGCTCGGTCACCGTCGGCTTCGTGGTCACCGGCGCCGCCGACCCGGCCGGCTGCCTGATCGACGGCGCCACGTGTTCGGTCGACAGCGGCCCGGCCCCCACCCCCAGCGGCCGGCCCACCACCGCGCCGCCCACCCCGACCGCGTCCCCCACCGGCCCCGCGCCCACCCCGACCTCCGGCACCGGGACCGGCACCGCGGCCACGGCCGGCTTCTCGCCCTACGTGGACACCTCCCTCTACCCGCCCTACGACCTGGTGGCGCAGGCCAAGGCGACCGGGGTCAAGCAGTACAACCTGGCCTTCGTCACCTCCGGCGGCGGCTGCGTCCCCAAGTGGGGCGGGGTGACCGACCTCGGTGCCGACGCGGTGGCGGCCCGGATCGGCGACCTGCGCGCGGCCGGCGGCGACGTACGGGTCTCCTTCGGCGGCGCCAACGGCACCGAACTCGCCGCCGCCTGCTCCTCCGCCTCCGACCTGGCCGCCGCCTACGGCAAGGTGATCGACGCCTACCGGCTCACCAAGGTCGACTTCGACGTCGAGGGCGGCGCCCTGGCCGACACCGCCGCCAACACCCGCCGCGCCCAGGCCATCGCCCGCCTCCAGCACGACCACCCCGGCCTGGAGGTCTCCTACACCCTGCCGGTGATGCCCACCGGGCTCACCCAGGACGGCGTCGACCTGCTGACCGACGCCAAGGCCCAGGGCGTGGACGTCGCCGCCGTCAACGTGATGGCGATGGACTACGGCGCCTCCTACAGCGGCGACATGGGCCGGTACGCCATCGACGCCGCCACCGCCACCCAGGCCCAGGTCAAGAGCGTCCTCGGGGTCACCGACACCGCCGCCTGGAAGAAGGTCGCCGTCACCCCGATGATCGGCGTCAACGACGTCGCCGCGGAGACCTTCACCGTCGCCGACGCCGCCGAACTGGCCTCGTTCGCCAAGTCCAAGGGGCTGGCGTGGCTGTCGATGTGGTCGGCCACCCGCGACAAGCAGTGCGCGGGCGGCGCCAAGAACTACGCCGACGCCACCTGCTCCTCGATCACCCAGAACCCCGGCGACTTCGCCAAGGCGTTCGCGGCCTACGGCGGCTGAGCGCCGCCACCGCCGGGCGTCAGCCCCGCGGCGTCTCCTGCGACGCGGACTGCTCGGCGATCGCCCGGTGGTGGCGCACCACCTCTTCGATGATGAAGTTGAGGAACTTCTCCGCGAACGACGGGTCGAGATGGGCCTCCTCGGCGAGCTGCCGCAGCCGTGCGATCTGCGTCACCTCCCGCGCCGGGTCGGCCGGCGGCAGGTCGTGCGCCGCCTTGAGCCGGCCGACCGCCTGGGTGCACTTGAAGCGCTCGGCGAGCAGATGCACCAGAGCCGCGTCCAGGTTGTCGATGCTGGCCCGCAGCCGCAGCAACTCCTGCCGGGCCGACTCCTCGATCCCGGTGGCCTGACCAACGTCCTGCTTGCTCAACGTGCTGATCCCTTCCCGCCCTCGGCCGGCCGTTCATGCGAGAAAGGCCCGACCCGGTCTCCCGGGTCGGGCCCTTCATCGGCTGGGGTGAGTGACGGGACTCGAACCCGCGACATCCTGGACCACAACCAGGTGCTCTACCAGCTGAGCTACACCCACCATGACCGGCGCTTTCCCGCACCGGCCGAGAAGAAGCATACAGGGTTTCGGGGGGTGCTCGCGCACACCCGCCGTCCGGGCCCCGGACCAGCGGGCCCGGGACCCCGGCGACTACCCCTGCGGCTCCTGGCCGGGCAGGACGTACTTGGCCGCGATGGTCCGCGCCGTCTCGCTGTCCGGGCCGGGCGCCGGTACGAAGACCGCCTCCCGGTAGTAGCGCAGCTCCGCGATGCTCTCCCGGATGTCGGCCAGCGCCCGGTGGTTGCCGTTCTTCCGCGGGGCGTTGAAGTACGCCCGCGGATACCAGCGGCGGGAGAGCTCCTTGACCGAGGAGACGTCGATGATCCGGTAGTGCAGATGCTGCTCCAGGGCCGGCATGTCCCGGGCGAGGAAGCCCCGGTCGGTGCCGACCGAGTTGCCGCACAGCGGCGCCTTGCGCGGCTCCTTCACGTACTGGCGCACGTACTCCAGCACCGCCTGCTCCGCCTCGGCCGGTGTGGTGCCGCCGGGCAGCTCGTCCAGCAGGCCGGAGGCGGTGTGCATGGCGCGCACCACCTCCGGCATCGTCTCCAGCGCCTCGGCCGGCGGCTTGATCACGATGTCCACCCCGTCCCCGAGCACGTTCAGCTCGGAGTCGGTCACCAGGGCCGCCACCTCGATCAGCGCGTCATGGCGCAGCGAGAGCCCGGTCATTTCGCAGTCGATCCACACCATCCGGTCGTTCATACGTCTCACCCTAAGGGGCGATCCCACGGTGCCGGGAGCGTCGGGCCGCGCCCGCCCGCCTGGGTCAGCCCCGCGGCCCCCTGGGCCAGCGACGGGCCCAGGCCGCGCCCGGCCGCCCGCCGTGCCGCGAGCCGGGCGCCGCGCTCACCCCGGTCGCCGCGCAGCCGCGCCGGAACGGACGAACCGGGGGCGCCGGCCACCTCGGGGCCCTCCGCCCGGCCGTGCTCGGACTGGCGGGCGGCGTACACCTCCGGCTCGCCGCGGCCGGGGCCGTCGCCGTCGGCGCGGCGTGGATGCGGCAGCAGATCACCGCGCGGGTCGCCGCGCTCCATCCGCTCGCCGCGGCCGTCCCGCTCGATCCGGTCGAACCGCTCCGCGCGCTCGCCGCGCCCGTCCCGTTCGCCCCGCTCCGCCTCCTGCGGCCGGCGGGCCCGGAACGCCGAACGGTACGAGGCCGGGGAGGCCCCCAGCTGCCGCCGGAAGTGCCCGCGCAGCGCGACCGGGGAACGGAATCCGCAGCGCCCGGCGACCTCGTCCACCGAGTAGTCGGAGGTCTCCAGCAGCCGCTGCGCCTGGAGCACCCGCTGGGTGATCAGCCACTGCAACGGGGCGCTGCCGGTGAGCGAGCGGAACCGGCGGTCGAAGGTGCGGCGGCTCATGTACGCGCGGGCGGCCAGCGTCTCGACGTCGAACTGCTCGTGCAGATGCTCCAGCGCCCACGCCACCACCTCGGCGAGCGGATCCCCGCCGATCTCCTCGGGTAAGGACCGGTCCAGGTAGCGCTCCTGCCCGGCCCCGCGCCGGGGCGGCACCACCAGCCGGCGGGCGAGCGCGTTGGCCGCGTCCGCGCCGTGGTCGGTGCGCACCACGTGCAGGCACAGGTCGATACCGGCCGCGGTCCCCGCCGAGGTGAGGATGTCGCCGTCGTCGACGAAGAGCTCCCGCGGGTCGACGTGGACCGACGGGTAGCGCTTGGCCAGCGTCGGCGCGTACATCCAGTGCGTGGTGGCCGGACGGCCGTCCAGCAGCCCGGCGGCGGCCAGCACGAAGGCGCCGGTGCACAGGCCGATGATCCGCGCGCCCTCCTCGTGGGCCCGGCGCAGCGCGGCGAGCGCGGCGGCGGGCGGCGGCTGGGAGATGGAACGCCAGGCCGGGACGACGACGGTGCCCGCCCGTCCCAGGGCGTCCAGTCCGTACGGAGCGGTCAGCTCCAGGCCGCCGGTGGTGCGCAGCGGGCCGTCCTCGCCCGCGCAGACCAGCAGCCGGTAACGCGGAACCCCGGCGTCCTGGCGGTCGACGCCGAAGACGGACAGCGGGATGGAACTCTCGAAGATCGGGCCGCCGCTGAACATCAGCACGGCGACGACTTCCTTGCGGCGCCGTGCGGAGAGTTTGCGGACGGCGGTCGCACCACCGGTGGCGGTGGCCGTGGCGGTGCGGGCGGGGGACGGGGTCGTGGCCTCCGTCGCCGCTCCGGTCCTGGAGTCCTGGGTCATGGCGGATGAGCCCCCCTCGGTCGACGCAACGTCCTTTCGGTACTGCACGTTTCCCCCGCCGTGTTACCCAAGATCGAATCTACTGTGTTCGCTCAGGATGAGGTGACAAGTTCACCATCCGGTACTAAGTCGACATGACAACTTGGCGCGAAGCGTTCGATCACGAAGCGTTGCACTCGTAGCGCCCGCTGGGAAGTACGCCTTGGCGGCATGGCCCGGTAACTCCCCGGTGCGGAGCGCTTCGTGCGCCCCCCGTCAGGACATTCGCGCTGGTGACGGGGGAGTTACGGAGCGGTGTGGGCGATGGGCGCACGGGTGCGGCAAGTTGGCCGAAAAGAATCGTAAGACCTGACCGAACTCCGTTGTGGTGCGCGGTTGTGCGCTCTGGGGCGCGACCGCATTCCGCGCGCGCCTTCGGCGCCGCCCACCGGGGTGGCGGGCCCGCCCCCGGCGCCCGGAGCGCGGGACGGCGTACCCGGCGGCGCACGGCGCCCATGACCGGTGCCGGCGTGCTCCGGACCGGCCGCCCGGGCCGTTTCCGGCGCGCTGTGATCCCCACGGCATACGGCATTTCCACGGCCGGACGGATTGGTTCCGTTACGCCGTCCGGCGGTGTGCGGCGATGACCGGTCCGGCATGAGGCGTTGCGCTTCGCGCCGAGCTCCGGCATTCTCTCGGAAACTCCGGGTAGTACACCTTGCGGTGAATCACTCGGCGCATCTGTGCAGCGACGCGCCGCCGCCGTACTCTGGAGGCAGCGGGAGGGCAACGCCCTAACCGGCCAAAAAGCCGGTCCCGCGGCCACCGCTGTCGTTGTCCGCTTCAGCGGCGCCTCCCGCGCCGCCTTCGCCGAAAAACCCCATCATGGCCGGATACGAGCTCCCCGACCCCGCCGACGGCAAACCGCTCGCCGATCCCACGGCGGAACGCCGGGCGGACACCGAAACGCGTCATTCCTGCGACCCGGCCTTCCAGCACGGCGTCGTCGTCGGCTTCGACGGCTCCCTCTCCAGCGAACGGGCGCTCGCCTATGCCATCGGCATGGCCCGCCGCCTGGGTTCCGGCCTGATCATCGTGCACGTCGCCAACCGGCTGCCGGCCACCGTGTGGGCCGGCTGCGAGCCCCCGGTCTTCGTGGACGTCCCCGACCACCGCACCGAGGTGCTCGGCCTGGAACTGGCCTGCGCCGACTACCTGTGCGACGTCTCCTGGATCCTGGTGGAGCGCGGCGGCGACATCTGCCACGAACTGGAGGAGGTCGGCCGCGAGTACGCCGCCGACGCCATCGTGGTCGGCAGCACCCACGGCATCATCGGCAAGATCTTCGGCTCGGTGGCCGGCCGCCTGGCCCGCCGCGCCCAGCGCCCGGTGATCGTGATCCCGTAGGGCCCCGGCGGATGTCCGCCGGGGCCCGTACCGCCGGCTACTCGACCGTGACCGACTTGGCCAGATTGCGCGGCTTGTCGATGTCCCGGCCGAGGGCCAACGCCGCGTGGTACGCGAAGAGTTGGAGCGGGACACCCAGCAGGATCGGGTCGAGTTCCACCTCGTTGCGCGGGACGACGAGGGTGTCGTCGGCGGCCTCCTGCGGCTGGTGGGCCACCGCAAGGATCCGGCCACTGCGCGCCTTGATCTCCTCCAGGGTCGCCCGGTTCTTCTCCAGCAGGTCGTCGTCGGGGACCACCGCCACCGAGGGCACCTCGGGCTCGATGAGCGCCAGCGGGCCGTGCTTGAGCTCCGAGGCCGGGTACGCCTCGGCGTGCACATAGCTGACCTCCTTGAGCTTCTGCGCGGCCTCCCGGGCCACCGGGTAACCCCGCACCCGTCCCACGAACATCATGCTGCGCGCCGTGGCGTACGTCCGGGCCAGCCGGGCGATCTCCGCCTCGCCGGCCAGGATCTCGGCGATCTGCCCCGGCAGCCGGCGCAGCCCCGCGATGATCCGCTTGCCGTCGCTGACCGACAGGTCCCGCACCCGGCCGAGGTGGAGCGCCAGCAGCGCGAAGGCCACCGCGGTGTTGGTGAAGCACTTGGTGGAGACCACGCACACCTCGGGGCCGGCGTGCACGTAGATGCCGCCGTCCGCCTCCCGGGCGATCGCGCTGCCGACCACGTTGACCACGCCCAGCACCCGGGCGCCCTTGCGCTTCAACTCCTGCACCGCGGCCAGCGTGTCGTACGTCTCGCCGGACTGGCTCACCGCGATGTACAGCGTGTCCGGGTCCACCACCGCGTTGCGGTACCGGAACTCGCTGGCCGGCTCGGCGTCCGCCGGGATCCTGGCCAGCTCCTCGATCAACTGGGCGCCGATCTGCCCGGCGTAGTACGCCGAACCGCAGCCGAGGATCTTCACCCGGCGCACCGCCCGCGCCTCGCGCGCGTCGATCCCGAGGCCGCCCAGGCGCACGGTGGCGAACCGGTCGTCGATCCGCCCGCGCAGCACCCGGTCGACCGCGTCCGGCTGTTCGAAGATCTCCTTGTGCATGTAGGTGTCGTGGCCGCCCATGTCGTAGGACTCGGCCTCCCACTCGATGGTGGTCGGCTCGGCCGACGTGCGGCTGCCCTCGGTGGTGTACGTGCGGTACTCACCGGCCTTGAGGGTGGCCATCTCCCCGTCGTCCAAGGTGATCACCTGGCGGGTGTGGCGGACCAGCGCGGCCACGTCGGAGGCGACGAACATCTCGTGCTCGCCGATGCCCAGCACCACCGGGGAGCCGTTGCGGGCCACCACGACGCGGTCGGCGAACCCCTGGTGGAGCACGGCGATGCCGTAGGTGCCCTCCACCCGGGAGAGCGCCTGCTGGACCTTGGCCTCCAGGGTCTTTGCCGAGGAGCGGCCGATCAGATGGGCCAGCACCTCCGAGTCGGTCTCCGAGGCGAACTCCACGCCGTCGGCGGCCAGTTTGGCCCGCAGCTCGGCGGCGTTGTCGATGATGCCGTTGTGCACCACCGCGACCTCGCCGGTGGCGTCCAGGTGCGGGTGGGCGTTCTCGTCGCTGGGCGCGCCGTGGGTGGCCCAACGGGTGTGGGCGATCCCGGTGGTGCCGGCGAACCGCTTCGGCAGCCGGGCCTCCAGCTCCCGCACCCGCCCCTTGGCCTTGACGGTCTTCAGTCCGCCCGACTTGCCGGTGACCACGACCCCGGCCGAGTCGTAACCCCGGTACTCCAGCCGCTGCAACCCCTCCAGCAGCAGCGGAGCGGCGTCACGCTTGCCGATGTATCCCACGATTCCGCACATGGTGGTCCCTCCCGTAGAAATGCGTGCCTGAGAAATGCGTGCCTGAGAAATGCGGCCCTGAAGAACGGGTGCCGGAAGAACGCGGCCCGGACGGAGCGCGCCCGCCGCTAACGATCAGCGGCCGGCCGGCTCCGGCCGGTCAGCCGTAGACGATGCGCCGCAGCTGACGCAGCGAGTACTGCGGCGCGGCCACCACGCGGTGCGGCAACTCCTCGGCGATCCGCTCGAAGATCTCCGGGTTCGCCAGCCCGCGTGCCTGGAGTTCGCGATGGCGCCGGCGGACGTACTCCTCCGCCGGCTCGTCGAAGTACGCCAGCACGTCCAGCACCACCCTGGCGGCCTCCCCGCGTCGCAGCGGTGTGGTGCGCACCAGGTGGTCGATCAGGTCGTCATGGGGCGTCCGGCGTTCGAGCACCGCTGTATCCTGCGCGATCCGCCCCCGGAAACGCAACATCCCTGCCCGATATCGGGCAGGGATGAGCGTGATCGTGGCCGCTTCCGAGGGCTACGCCGTGGGGAGGCCCAGCTCTCTGGCGATCAGCATGCGCTGCACCTCGCTGGTGCCCTCGCCGATCTCCAGGATCTTGGAGTCACGCCAGAAGCGGGCCACCGGGTATTCGTTCATGAAGCCGTAGCCGCCGTGGATCTGGGTGGCCTCCCGGGCGTTGGTGACCGCGATCTCGGAGGAGTAGAGCTTGGCGAGCGCCGCCTCCTTCTTGAAGGGGTCGCCGCTCAGCAGCCGCCAGGCCGCGTCCCGCCAGGCCAGCCGGGCGGTGTGGGCCCGCATCTCCATGTCGGCCAGCTTGAACTGCACCGCCTGGTTGGCGCCGATCGGCCGTCCGAACGCCTGCCGGGTCTTGGCGTACGCCAGCGACTCGTCCACACAGCCCTGGGCCAGCCCGGTGGCCAGCGCCGAGATCGCGATCCGGCCCTCGTCCAGTATCCGCAGGAACTGGGCGTAGCCCCGGCCGATCTCGCCCAGCAGGTTCTCCTTGGGCACCCGGCAGTCGGTGAACGACAACTCCCGGGTGTCCGAGGCGTTCCAGCCGACCTTGGAGTACGGCTTGGCCACGGTGAACCCGGGGGTGCCGGAGGGCACGATGATCGACGAGATCTCGGGGCGCCCGTCCGGCTTGCGGCCGGTGACCGCGGTCACCGTCACCAGGGCGGTGATGTCGGTGCCCGAGTTGGTGATGAAGCACTTGGTGCCGTTGATCACCCACTCGCCGGTGGACTCGTCCAGCCGCGCGGTGGTCCGGGTGCCGCCCGCGTCGGAACCGCCCTCCGGCTCGGTCAGCCCGAAGGCGCCCAGCCGCTCCCCGGAGCACAGCCGCGGCAGCCAGGTGCGCTTCTGCTCCGGCGTACCGAACCGGTAGATCGGCATCGCGCCCAGCGACACCCCCGCCTCCAGGGTGATCGCCACCGAGGAGTCGACCCGGGCCAGCTCCTCCAGCGCGATGCACAGCGCGAAGTAGTCGCCGCCCATGCCCCCGTACTCCTCCGGGAACGGCAGCCCGAACAGCCCCATCCGCCCCATCTCGCGCACGATCTCGTACGGGAACTCGTGGTCCTCGTAGTACTCGCCGATCTTGGGCGCGACGACGTCGTGCGCGAACTCCTCGACGGTGCGGCGCAGTTCCTCGTACTCGGCGGGCAGCCGGTGGTCGGTCGTCATGACGACTCCTCGTGGGAGAGGGCGCGAACGGTACGGGACGGGCTGGGTCGGCCCAGTTGTTCCGCCATCCACACGCTGGTGGCGGTGAGGCGGGTCAGATCGACCCCGGTGTCGATGCCGAGGCCGTTCAGCATCCAGACCAGGTCTTCGGTGGCGAGGTTTCCGGTGGCGCTCCTGGCGTACGGGCAGCCGCCCAGCCCGCCGGCGGAGGCGTCCACCGTGGCCACGCCGTGGCGCAGCGCGGCCAGGGTGTTGGCGAGCGCCTGGCCGTAGGTGTCGTGGAAGTGGACGGCGAGCCGCTCCGGCCCGAGCCCCGCCTCGCCCAGCGCCGTCAGCAACGCGGCGACGTGGCCGGGGGTGGCCACCCCGATGGTGTCGCCCAGGCTCAGCTCCTGGCACCCCAGGTCGGCCAGGCGCCGGGCAACCGCGACCACCTGGGGGACGGGCACCGCGCCCTCCCACGGGTCGCCGAAGCACATCGACAGGTAGCCGCGCACCCGCGCCCCGGCCTGCCGGGCCTTGGCCACCACCGGCTCGAACATGGCCAGCGACTCGTCCACCGTGCGGTTGAGGTTGGCCTTGGCGAACGACTCGGTGACGCTGCCGAAGACCGCGACCTCCCGCACCCCGAGGGCGAGCGCCCGCTCCAGCCCCCGTTCGTTGGGGACCAGCACCGGCAGCCGCACCCCGAGGCCAGAGACCAGGGGCATCAGCCGCTCCGCGTCGGCCAGTTGGGGCACCCACTTGGGGTGGACGAAGCTGGTCGCCTCGATGGTGGTCAGCCCCGCCTCGGCGAGCCGGCGGATGAACTCGGCCTTGACCTCGGTGGGCACCGTCGACTTCTCGTTCTGCAACCCGTCCCGGGCGCCGACCTCGTGAATGCGCACCCGGGCCGGCAGCCCCTCCTGGGGGACGGCCATCGGCAGCCCGGGGGCGGGCAGGGCGACACCGGTCATGACCGTTCCTCCTCGGCGGAGGCGGTGGGCAGCACCACCGCGAGCACCTGGTCCATAGCCACCGTGCTGCCGGGGGTGACGTCCAGCTCGGTGACGGTGCCGTCGTGCGGGGCGGCGATGACGTGCTCCATCTTCATCGCCTCCACCACCAGCAGCGACTGGCCCGCGCTCACCTCGTCCCCGGGGGCCACCTTGACCACGGTGACCGTGCCCGGCATCGGGGCGGTGAGCGTTCCGGCGTGGGCCGCCGCCGAACCGCCGTGCAACGCCGCCTCGACCGGGTCGTGGTCGGCGACCTGCCAGGCGTCCCCGTCCCGGCCCAGCCAGTCACCGGCGTGGCGGAAGAGGTGGGTGACCCCGGCCCAGTGCAGTATCACCCGGTCGCCGTCGGTGTGCAGCGCGGCGGCCACCGGCTCGGCGTCCCCGATCCGCACCTCGCCGTCGCGCACGGCGACCGTCACCGGCTCGTGGCCCGGCACCCGCAGGGGATGGCGAGTCCAGGCCGGCTCCGCGCCCAGCCGCCAGCCGCTGGGCACCGAGAACGGGTCGCGCCAGCCGTCCTCGGGCGGCGCCAGCGCGGCCTGGCGCAGCAGCGCGGCGGCCCCGTAGACCTCGTCGGGCACGCCGGCGTCGACCAGCGTGGCCGCCTCGCGGCCGATCAGCCCGGTGTCCAACTCCCCGGCGGCCACGGCGGGGTGGGCCAGCAGCCGACGCAGGAAACCGGTGTTGGTGTCGACCCCCAGCACCGTGGTCTCCGCCAGGGCCGCCCGCAGCCGGCGCAGCGCGGTGGCCCGGTCGGGGCCGTGGGCGATCACCTTGGCCAGCATGGGGTCGTAGGCGGTGCCGACCTCGGTGTCCACCGCGAGCCCGGAGTCCGTGCGGACCCCCTCGCCCTGAGGTTCGCGCAGCGCCAGCACCCGGCCGGCCGAGGGCAGGAAGTCGACCCGGGAGCCGTCCGGGGCCGCGGTGACCCGGGCGGTCTCGGCGCAGATCCGGGCCTCCACGGCGTGCCCGTCGAGGACCACCTCCGCCTGGCCGAAGGGGAGCGGCTCGCCACCGGCGATCCGTACCTGCCACTCCACCAGGTCCAGCCCGGTGATCAGCTCCGTCACCGGGTGCTCCACCTGGAGGCGGGTGTTCATCTCCATGAAGCAGTAGGCACCCGGGTCGGCGCCGGGCACGATGAACTCCACGGTGCCGGCGCCCACGTAGCCGCAGGACCGGGCGGCCTGCACGGCGGCCTCGCCCATGGCGGCCCGGGTGGCCTCGTCCAGCAGGACGGAGGGGGCCTCCTCGATCACCTTCTGGTGGCGGCGCTGCAACGAGCACTCGCGCTCACCGAGGTGGATCACCTGGCCGTGGCCGTCGGCGAGGACCTGGATCTCGACGTGGCGGGGGCCTTCGATCCACCGCTCGACCAGCAGCGTGTCGTCGCCGAAGGAACCGCGCGCCTCCCGCCGGGCCGCCGCGATCTCCTCGGCCAGCAGCGCGGGGTCGTGCACCAGCCGCATGCCCTTGCCGCCGCCGCCCGCGGACGGCTTGAGCAGCACCGGGGTGCCGATCTCCCGGGCCGCGGCGATGAGTTGGCCGTCGGTCAGGCCGCTGCCGTCGCTGCCGGGGACCACCGGTACGCCCGCGGCGCGGACGGTCTCCTTGGCGCGGATCTTGTCGCCCATCAGCTCGATGGCGTCGGCCGGCGGCCCGATGAAGACCAGCCCCGCCTCGGCGCAGGCCCGGGCGAACCGCGCGTTCTCCGCGAGGAAGCCGTACCCCGGGTGGACCGCCTGGGCCCCGGTGCGGGCGGCGGCCTCCAGCAGGCGCTCCACGGACAGGTAGCTGCCGACCGCCGGGGTGGGGCCGATGTGCACCGCGGTGTCGGCCTCGGCGACATGGCGGGCCCGGGCGTCGGCGTCGCTGAAGACGGCGACCGAGCGGATGCCGAGACGGCGCAGGGTGCGGATCACCCGGACGGCGATCTCGCCCCGGTTGGCCACGAGTACGGTGTCGAACATCTGGTGTTCCCCCCTACATCCGGAAGACGCCGTAGCCGGGAGCGCCCGGATCGCGCTGCGGCAGCGGCGCGTTGGCGCAGGCGGTCAGGGCGAGGCCGAGCACCGTGCGGGTCTGCAGCGGGTCGATGACGCCGTCGTCCCACAGCCGGGCGGTGGCGTAGTAGGCGTTGCCCTGTTCCTCGTACTGGGCGCGGATGGGCGCCTTGAAGCGCTCCTCCTCGTCGGCGGGCCAGCTCTCGCCGGCCGCTTCGAGCTGGTCGCGCTTGACGGTGGCGAGCACCGAGGCGGCCTGCTCACCGCCCATGACCGAGATCTTGGCGTTGGGCCACATCCACATGAAGCGGGGGGAGTAGGCCCGGCCGCACATCGAGTAGTTGCCGGCGCCGTAGGAGCCGCCGATCACCACCGTCAGCTTGGGCACCCGGGTGCAGGCCACCGCGGTGACCATCTTGGCGCCGTGCTTGGCGATGCCGCCGGCCTCGTACTGCCGGCCGACCATGAAGCCGGAGATGTTCTGGAGGAAGACCAGCGGGATGCCGCGCTGGTCGCACAGCTCGATGAAGTGGGCGCCCTTGAGCGCCGATTCGCCGAACAGGATGCCGTTGTTGGCCACGATGCCGACCGGGTGGCCGTGCAGCCGTGCGAAGCCGGTGACCAGCGTGGTGCCGTACTCCGCCTTGAACTCGGCGAACCGGCTGCCGTCCACCAGCCGGGCGATGACCTCGCGCACGTCGTAGGGGGTGCGGGGGTCGGCCGGGACCGCGCCGTACAGGCCGGCGGGGTCGACCACCGGCTCCTCGACCGGGGCGACCGGCCAGGGCAGCGGGGGCCGGGCGGGCAGGGTGGCCACGATCTCGCGGACCTGCCGCAGCGCGTGCGCGTCGTTCTCCGCGAGGTGGTCGGTGACGCCGGAGACCTTGGCGTGCACCTCGCCGCCACCCAGCTCCTCGGCGGTGACCACCTCTCCGGTGGCCGCCTTCACCAGCGGCGGGCCGCCCAGGAAGATGGTGCCCTGGTCGCGGACGATCACCGCCTGGTCGCTCATCGCGGGCACGTAGGCGCCGCCGGCCGTGCACGACCCCATGACGGCGGCGATCTGCGGGATGCCGCGGGCGGACATGGTGGCCTGGTTGTAGAAGATCCGGCCGAAGTGCTCGCGGTCCGGGAAGACCTCGTCCTGCTTGGGCAGGAAGGCGCCGCCGGAGTCGACCAGGTAGACGCAGGGCAGCCGGTTCTCCAGCGCGACCTCCTGGGCGCGCAGGTGCTTCTTGACCGACATCGGGTAGTAGGTGCCGCCCTTGACCGTGGCGTCGTTGGCGACCACCACGACCTCGCGGCCGGCCACCCGGCCGATCCCGGCGATCACCCCGGCGGCGGGGGCCTGCCCGTCGTACATGCCGTCGGCGGCCAGCGGGGCCAGTTCGAGGAAGGGCGAGCCGGGGTCGAGCAGCCCGTCGACCCGGTCGCGGGGGAGGAGCTTGCCACGCGCGGTGTGGCGCGCCCGGGCCCGTTCGCCGCCGCCCAGCCGGGCCGTGGCCAGCTTCTCCCGCAGCTCGGCGGCGAGCTCCCGGTGGGCCGCCGCGTTGGCGGCGTAGGCGTCGGACGCCGGATCGACGGCGGTGCCCAGCACCGGCGGCGCCCCCGCCCGGAGCGCCGTCCCCGGATCCCCAGTGGTCGTACGCATTGGCCTTCGAGCTCCCTTGCTCGCAGACGTCCCCAGACACGGCCGCCTCGGCCCCGGGCGTCGTACCGGACGGGCCGGATGGGACGCCGGTGGCGTTAGTGACCGTTAACCTCCTGCCCACACGTTAACGCGCGCTAACCTGTCTGTCTAGAATCTTTTTCATGCAGCAGTCGACCAGGGCCGGTGCCAGCCGGCGCGAGCAGATCCTCAAGGAGGCCGCCCAGCTCTTCGCCGAGCGGGGGTTCCACGGCGTCGGGGTGGACGAGATCGGCGCCGCGGTCGGGATCAGCGGCCCCGGGCTCTACCGCCACTTCGCGGGGAAGGACGCGATGCTGGCCGAGCTGCTCGTCGGCATCAGCGGGCGGCTGCTCGCCGAGGGCAAGCGCCGGGTGGCCGAGGCCGCCGGCTCCGGGGAGGCGCTCGACTCGCTGGTGCGCGGCCACACCGACTTCGCGCTCGACGACCGCCCGTTGATCACCCTGCACGACCGTGAGCTGGACCGGCTGCGCGAATCCGACCGCAAGCTGGTCCGCCAGCTCCAGCGGCAGTACGTGGAGCTGTGGGTCGAGGTGGTGCGCCGGGAGTACCCGCGGGCGGCCGAGGCGGAGGCGCGGGCCGCCGTCCACGCGGTCTTCGGACTGCTCAACTCCACCCCGCACCTGGGCCGCCCCGGGGCCCTGCCCGGCCGCGCGGCCACCGCCGCCCTGCTGCGCCGGCTGGCGCTCGGCGCGTTCGCCGCGCTCGGCTGAGCCGCCCCGGAGCCCCTCGTACCGGGGCCCCGGGAGACCGCGCCCCTGGACAGAAGCGGTGACCCGGAAGTAACTTGCTGAGCGCTTGCTTAGTACAACTTGGTACGTTCGACTCGGCCCGTTCGACTGTGCACCATCGCGCGGCCGGGAGAGCCGGAAGAGGGAGGCGCACAGTGCGGCGCACGGTGTTCAACGAGGACCACGAGGCGTTCCGGGCCACGATCCGCGACTTCATCGCCAGCGAGGTCGCCCCCGTCTACCACGAGTGGGAAGAGGCCGGCCACGCCCCTCGCGACTTCTACTACAAGCTCGGTGATCTGGGCGTCTTCGGCATCGAGGTGCCCGAGGAGTACGGCGGCGCCGGCGAGACCAGCTTCAAGTACAACGCGGTCATCAGCGAGGAGTGCGCCCGCGCCGGGGTCAGCTTCGGCGGCAGCAGCGTGCACACCGCGCTGTGCCTGCCCTACCTGCTCAAGTACGGCAACGAGGAGCAGAAGAAGCGCTGGCTGCCGAAGTTCGTCACCGGCGAGCTGATGACCGCCATCGCCATGACCGAGCCGGGCACCGGCTCCGACCTGGCCGGCATGAAGACCACCGCCAAGCTGTCGGAGGACGGCACCCACTACGTCCTCAACGGCGCCAAGACCTTCATCACCGGCGGCGTGCTCGCCGACCGCGTCCTGGTCTGCGCCCGCACCTCGCCGGCCACCCCGGAGGACCGGCGCGGCGGGATATCGATCCTGGTGGTCGACACCAGCAGCGAGGGGTACGCGGTCGGCCGCAAGCTGGAGAAGCTGGGCCTGCGCTCCTCGGACACCGCCGAACTCTCCTTCACCGACGTCAAGGTGCCGGTCGAGGACCTGCTCGGCGAGGAGGGCAAGGCCTTCTCCTACCTGACCCACAACCTGCCGCAGGAACGTCTCGGCATCGCCGTGGGCGCCTACGCGCAGGCCGCCGCCGCCGTCCGGTTCGCCACCCAGTACGTCAAGGAGCGCACCGTCTTCGGCCGGACCGTCGCCGAGTTCCAGAACACCAAGTTCGTCCTCGCCGACTGCCAGGCCGAGGTGGACGCCGCGCAGGCGGTGGTCGACCGCGCCCTGGAGGCGCACGACGCCGGGGAGCTGACGGTGGCCGACGCCGCCTCCGCCAAGCTGTTCTGCACCGACGTCGCCGCCCGCGTCATCGACAAGTGCCTCCAGCTGCACGGCGGTTATGGCTACATGCTGGAGTACCCGATCGCCCGGCTGTACGCGGACACCCGCGTCTCCCGCATCTACGGCGGCACCAGCGAGGTCATGCGGTCGATCATCGCCAAGTCGATGGGGCTGTGAGGACCGGGTGAACGCGGCGCTGCGGTCCCTGCTCGACCTGCTCGACCTGGAACGGATCGAGCGGGACATCTTCCGCGGCTTCAGCCGGCCCGCCGTCGTCCCCCGGGTCTTCGGCGGGCAGGTCGCGGCCCAGGCGCTGGTGGCCGCGGGGCGCACGGTTCCCGCCGAGCGCCCCGCGCACTCCCTGCACGCCTACTTCCTGCGCCCGGGCGACCCGGGGGCGCCCATCGTCTACGAGGTGGACCGGATCCGCGACGGCCGCTCCTTCACCACCCGCCGGGTGGTCGCCGTCCAGCACGGTCAGCCGATCTTCCACCTGTCGGCCTCGTTCCAGGTGTACGAGGACGGCATGGAGCACCAGGAGGCGATGCCGCAGGCGCCCGACCCCGAGTCGCTGCCGACCGCCGAGGAACTGCTGCCGGCGCACGCCGACCGGTTCCCCGAACCGGGCACCGTGGAACGGCTGTTGGAGGCGCGGGCCGCGGTGGACCTGCGGTACGCGCAGGATCCGCCGTTCCTCACCGCGGGCCGGCCGCGCGAGCCCCGTTCGCAGGTGTGGTTCCGCACCCGCGGCAAGCTCGACGACGACCCGCTGCTCCACGTCTGCCTGGCCACCTACGTCTCCGACATGACCCTGCTGGACTCGGTGCTGCTGGCCCACGGGCGCGGCGGCTGGGCGGTCGGGGACGTGGTCGGTGCCAGCCTGGACCACGCGATGTGGTTCCACCGCCCGTTCCGGGCCGACGAGTGGCTGCTGTACGACCAGCGGTCCCCGTCGGCCTCCGGCGGCCGGGGCCTGGGCACCGCCCACATGTACACCCAGGACGGACGGCTGGCGGTCACGGTCATCCAGGAGGGCGTGGTCCGCGTCCCGCGCTCGCGGTGAGCGGCGGCCCGCCCCGCGCCGCTCAGCGGACCGGGGCCAGCCCGGCCGCGTTCAGCAGATAGGCGGTCATCGGCTCGTAGTGGTGCGGCGGCACGTGGTCGTCGAGCGGCACGGTGACCGCCAGGGTGCCCTCGGCCTCGCCGACGAAGAGCGCCGGGTCGTTGCAGTCGGCGTACCCGACCGCGTCGATGCCGCGCTGCGCCGCGCACCCGGCCCAGCCGTGGTCGGCGACGACCAGGTGCGGCAGGGGGCGGCCGGACCCCTCCAGGGCGTCGAGTATCGCCGTCATCGGCTCCGGCGAGTGGGTGTGCACCAGCGCGGCGTTGCGCAGCACCATGGCGACCCCGCTGATCTGCAGGACCCGGCCGTCGTCGGCGGGGAGCCCCTCGGGGATGGCGACGATCTCGCAGCCGGCCTGCCGCAGCGCCGCGACGGTCGCCTGGTGGACGCCGAGCAGCCCGCCGGGGTGGCCGGTGGCGACCAGCACCCGCTGGCGGCCGGCGGCGGCCTTGCGCAGGACGACGGCCATCCGGTCCAGCGCGTCCACCGTCAGCTGCGGGTCGATGGTGTCCTGCCCGGCCCGGTGGTCCCGGTCGGCGACGACGCCGCAGCGCTGCGCCATCAGCTCCAGCACCGCGTCCTCGTCCGTCCACCGCGTGCCGAGGTCGAGGCCGAGCCAGTAGTAGCGGTTGCCGGCGGCCAGTTCGCGGTAGTGGTCGAGGTTGTTCTCCCGGCTGGTGGCGACGTCACCGGCGATGCGGGTCCGCAGCAGGTGGTCGACGAGGTCCTGGCGGGAGGGGATGTGATCAGTGGGCATGACTCCATTGTCGCGTGCCCGGGAACGCCTGTGCGGCGAGCGGATGTCCGCGGTGCGGTCGGTCCAGGTGCACGCGGCCGTGGCGGCGCCGCCCAGCGTTCACCCGGACGGGCGAGTTTGGGCCGCCGTGCGTACGTAAGCGCCGTGTCCGTGCTCGCCCGTCGTTCATCCGTACCGCAGCGCGATCCACAGGTCCGTCCGCACGTCCGGGTCGTCCAGGTCGGCCTCCAGCAGCGCGGCGGCGCGGGAGACGCGCTGGCGGACGGTGTTGCGGTGCACCCCCAGCGCGACGGCCGTGCGGTCCCAGTTGCCGTACAGCGAGATCCAGGTGCGCAGGGTGTCGATCAGGGCGGGCGAGCCGGCGATCGGGGCGAGCCGGGAGCGGGCGTACGCGGCGGCCTCGGCGGGGGCGAGCAGCGCGGCGATGCCGGAGTGCGGGGCGGCGTGGCGCACCACCGGGACGCGCCCGGCCACCGCCCTGCGCAGCGCGCCGGCCGCCTGCGCGTCGGCCGCGGCCAGATCACCGGCGGCGGCCGGCGCGCCGACCCCGAACGTCCACCCCGGCCGCGCCGTGATCTCCCGGTCACCGGCCACCAGCGCGCGCAGCGGACCGTCGCCGTCACCGGCGGCCACCAGCGGCGTGCCCAGCGCGGCGGCCAGTTCGCCCGGGGCGGCGCCGTCCCGCACGCCGCCCGCACCGCGTACCGCGTGCACCACGGTCCACGACGCGGCGCCGTCCGCCAGCGCCTCGACCGCCCGCTCCGGCGGATCGCCCAGCAGCAGCCGCACCAGGGCCGCCGTGCGCCCCGCGTCCGACGCCCCCTGGTAGCCCCCGGTGAGCAGCGACAGCAGCACCGCCGCGAGGCCGGCCACCGCGTGGTCGGCCGGGTCCCGGCGCTCGGCGGCCAGGACGAGCACCAGGCCGCCGGAACCGCCGCCGGCCGGGCCCGCGGCGAGCGCGTAGGCGGCCAGCCGGGTGCCGCCCGCCGTGTCGGTGGCGGACGCCGGCGCCCCGGCCCGCCCCGGCCGCACCACCGCGGCCAGCGCCCGCGCCGCCGCCTCCACCCCGGCCGGGACGGCGGCCCCCGCCGCGTGCACCCGGGTACCGCCCGCGTCCAGCAGCCACGCCCGGCCGCCGAGGTGGTGGGCGAGGTGCCGCAGCACGGCCGGCACCGGATCGGGGCGCCCGGCCGCGGCCCCCAGCGCCCGCTGCGCCTCGGTGACCCGGCGCAGCTCGCGCTCCCGGGCCCGCGCCATCACCTGCCACACCGCCCGCGCCACCGCCGCGAACGGGGTCCGCGGCGCCACCTCGACCAGCGGCAGCCCGTGCCGTTCGCACGCCGCCACCAGCGCCCCCGGGGTCCGCTCGTGCACCGGCGCCAGCCCGAAGCCGAGCGCCGCCGCACCCCCCTGCACGGTGCGCGCCACGTACCGGTCCAGGTACTCCGCCCGCTCCTCGTCCACCGGGAAGTGGACACCGGCGGTCAACAACAGCTCACCGCCGAGCAGATACGGCACCGGATCGGCCATCTCACTGGCGTGCACCCACTGCACCAGCACCTCGCCGGCCGGGGGACCGGCGACCTGCCGCAACCCCGGCGCGGTCTGCGCGAGCAGTTCGGACAACGGGACGGCGGGGGTGGGCGGAGCGAGATCCGGCATGGACGATCCATCCATATCGGCGGTACGGAATGGAGGAAACGTACACTTCACCGCTGCCAGGCCGCCACCTAGGGTCGACGCACGGAAGGCGCCGGTTAACGTCCCGGCATCTCCCAAACCCCTCGAACGAGTGAAGGAAGACAGAGCGAACATGACCACCAGCGAGCCGCGCGGTCCGATCGACTCCTCCCGCGTCCCCCGTTTCGCCGGCCCGGCCACCTTCGCCCGGCTGCCCCGGCTGGACGAGGTCGGCACCACCGACGTCGCCGTGGTGGGCGTGCCGTTCGACGCCGGGGTCTCCTACCGCCCCGGCGCCCGCTTCGGCGGCAACGCCATCCGTGAGGCCTCCCGCCTGCTGCGCCCGTACAACCCGGCGCAGGACGCCTCCCCGTTCGCGCTGGCCCAGGTCGCCGACGCCGGGGACATAGCGGCCAACCCGTTCAACATCAACGAGGCGGTCGAGACCATCCAGGCCGCCGCCGACGACCTGCTCGACACCGGCGCCCGGCTGATGACGCTCGGCGGCGACCACACCATCGCGCTGCCCCTGCTGCGTTCCGTCGCCCGCAGGCACGGCCCCGTCGCGCTGCTCCACTTCGACGCCCACCTGGACACCTGGGACACCTACTTCGGCGCCGAGTACACCCACGGCACCCCGTTCCGCCGCGCCGTCGAGGAGGGCATCCTCGACACCTCCGCCCTCTCCCACGTCGGCACCCGCGGCCCGCTCTACGGCAAGCGGGACCTGGACGACGACGCCAAGATGGGCTTCGGCATCGTCACCTCCGCCGACGTCATGCGGCGCGGCGTGGACGAGGTCGCCCAGCAACTGCGCGAGCGCATCGGCGACCGCCCGCTGTACATCTCCATCGACATCGACGTGCTCGACCCGGCGCACGCCCCGGGCACCGGCACCCCCGAGGCCGGCGGCATGACCTCGCGCGAACTGCTGGAGATCCTGCGCGGCCTGGCCGGCTGCAACCTGGTCTCCGCCGACGTCGTCGAGGTGGCCCCGGCCTACGACCACGCGGAGATCACCTCCGTCGCCGCCTCGCACACCGCCTACGAGCTGACCACCCTCATGGCGCGGCAGATCGCCGCCGCCCGGGGAACCGGCGCCTGAGCCACCGCCCCCGCCGGTCCGCCCCCGGACCGCCCCTTTTGTTGCCGCAGGATGAAATCCGCACCCCACGGTGTTGCAGCCTGGCGGCGGAACGTGGGTTCGACGAAAGGGCATCCGGGTGGCGGCGGCGGAGCGGGCACGGCAGGGCGACGAGCGGGCCGGGGAACCCCGGCGACCCGCGGCGGACGGCGGCGGATGGCTGAGACGGATCAGCGCCGACTGCTGGCGTTACCGGCGCAACGTGCTGCTGGCCCTCGGCGCCTCGCTCGCCGGCATGGCGGTCACCGCCCTGGTGCCGCTGGTGCCCCGGCTCATCATCGACGACGTGATCGTGCGGCACAGCAAGCCGCTGGCCCCCTGGGCCGGGCTGCTGATCGTCGCCGCGCTCGCCGTCTACCTCCTCACCTACCTGCGGCGCTTCTACGGCGGCCGGCTCGCCCTGGACGTCCAGCACGACCTGCGCACCGCGATGTTCCGCAGCGTCGGCCGGCTCGACGGCGCCCGCCAGGACGAGCTGAGCACCGGCCAGGTCGTCGGCCGGGCCACCAGCGACCTCCAGCTCATCCAGGGGATGCTCTTCATGCTCCCGATGATGCTCGGCAACGTCCTGCTCTTCGTGATGTCGCTGATCGTCATGGCGGTGCTCTCCCCGCTGCTGACGGTGATCGCCCTCGCCGTCGCCCCCGCCCTGTGGTTCCTGGCCGACCGCAGCCGCACCCGGCTCTTCCCCGCCACCTGGTACGCACAGGGCCAGGCCGCGGCGGTGGCCGGGGTGGTGGACGGCGCGATCACCGGGGTCCGGGTGGTCAAGGGGTTCGGGCAGGAGAGCCAGGAGGAGTCCAAGCTGCGGGAGGTCGGCCGCCGGCTCTTCGCCGCCCGGCTGCGTACCGTACGCCTCAACTCCCGCTACAACCCCGCCCTCCAGGCCGTGCCCGCGCTCGGCCAGGTGGCGATGCTGGCGCTCGGCGGCTGGATGGCCGTCCACCACCAGATCAGCCTGGGCACCTTCGTCGCCTTCTCCACGTACCTGGCCCAGCTCACCGGGCCGGTGCGGATGCTGACCATGATGCTCACCGTCGGCCAGCAGGCCCGGGCCGGCGTCGAGCGGGTCTACGAGCTGATCGACACCGAACCCCGCGTCCAGCAGGCCCACGACGCCCGCCAACTGCCCGCCGACGCTCCCGCCGACGTCGAGTTCGACCAGGTCACCTTCGGCTACGACCCCGCGCACCCGGTCCTCGACGGCTTCTCGCTGCGCGTCGAACCGGGCGAGACGGTCGCCGTGGTCGGCGCCTCCGGCTCCGGCAAGTCCACCGTCTCGCTGCTGCTGCCGCGCTTCTACGACGTGACCTCCGGCGCCGTGCGGGTCGGCGGCACCGACGTACGCGACCTCACCCTCGACTCGCTGCGCGCCGCCATCGGCCTGGTGCCCGAGGACAGCTTCCTGTTCTCCGACACCATCCGCGCCAACATCGCCTACGGCCGCCCCGACGCCACCGACGAGCAGATCCTCGCCGCCACCCGCGCCGCCCAGGCCCACGGCTTCATCAGCGAACTCCCGCACGGCTACGACACCGTCGTCGGCGAGCAGGGGCTCACCCTCTCCGGCGGCCAGCGGCAGCGCATCGCCCTGGCCCGCGCCGTCCTCACCGACCCCCGGCTGCTGCTGCTGGACGACGCCACCTCCGCGGTCGACGCCCGCGTCGAGGCCGAGATCCACGACGCGCTGCGCCAGGTGATGGCCGGCCGCACCACCGTGCTGATCGCCCACCGCCGCTCCACCCTCGCGCTCGCCGACCGGATCGCCGTGCTCGACCACGGCCGCCTGGCGGACATCGGCACCGACGCCGAACTGCGCGAGCGCTGCGCCCTGTACCGCGAACTCCTCACCGACCCCGACGAACTCGCCGCCGACGCGCTCACCCCCGACCCGGCCGGCCGCACCGCCCCCGGCTTCGGCGACGGCGAATCGTCGGCCACCGGACTCCTCGACGCCCCCGCCGCCGCGGCCCCCGTCCGCCACCGCCGCCACGTGGTCGACGGCGTCACCCGCGAACTGTGGCCGCACGACCGCGTCGACACCGGCCGGGACGGCGACCACCGCGCCGCCACCCCGGGCGTGGCCGCCGGACCCGGCATGGCCGGGGCGCTGGCGGGCATGCCGGCCACCCCCGAACTGCTGGCCCGGGTCGCCGCGTTGCCGCCCGCCACCGACACCCCGGGGATCGACGAGGAACGCGCCCGCGCCGCCGACCCCGACTTCGGGCTGCGCGCGCTGCTGCGCGGCTTCGGCCCCGTGCTCCTGCTCAGCCTGGCGCTGGTCGGCGCCGACGCGCTCGGCTCGCTGCTGCTGCCGGTCCTCATCCGGCACGGCGTCGACCAGGGCGTCCAGCGGATGGCGCTCGGCGCGGTGTGGGCCGCCGCGGGCCTCGCCCTGCTGGTGGTCCTCGTTCAGTGGGCCGCCCAGGTCGCCGAGAACCGGCTGACCGGACGCACCGGCGAACGCGTGCTGTACTCGCTGCGGCTGAAGATCTTCGCCCACCTCCAGCGCCTCGGACTCGACTACTACGAGCGCGAACTCACCGGCCGGGTGATGACCCGGATGACCACCGACGTCGACGCGCTCACCACGTTCCTCCAGACCGGACTGGTCACCGCCGCCGTCAGCCTGCTCACCTTCTTCGGCATACTCGTCGCCCTCCTCGCCATCGACGTGCAACTGGCGCTGGTGGTCTTCGCCACCCTGCCGCCGCTGATCGTCGCCACCGTGTTCTTCCGCCGCCGCTCCGCCAAGGCGTACGGGCTCGCCCGCGACCGGATCAGCGCGGTCAACGCCGACCTCCAGGAACACGTCGCCGGGCTGCGCGTGGTGCAGGCGTTCCGCGGCGAACGGGCCGGCGCCGAGCGCTTCGCCCGCCGCAGCGACGACTACCGCGCCGCCCGGGTACGCGGCCAGTGGTACATCTCGGTCTACTTCCCGTTCGTCCAGTTCCTGTCGAGCACCGCCGCCGCGCTGGTGATCGTGGTCGGCGCCGGACGGGTCGGCCACGGCACGCTGACGGCCGGCGCGCTGGTGGCGTACCTGCTCTACATCGACCTGTTCTTCTCGCCCGTCCAGCAGCTCTCCCAGGTCTTCGACGGCTACCAGCAGGCGTCGGTGTCGCTGGGCCGGATACGCGAGCTGCTGCGGGTGCCGACCAGCACCCCGGCGGCCGACGCCCCGCGCCCGGTGCCGGACGACGGGCTGCGCGGCGACATCGTCTTCGACGACGTGCACTTCGCGTACGGCGACGGCGAGGAGGCGCTGACCGGGGTGGCGCTGCGCATCCCGGCCGGGCAGACGGTGGCGTTCGTCGGCGAGACCGGGGCCGGCAAGTCCACCCTGGTCAAGCTGGTGGCCCGGTTCTACGACCCGACGCGGGGCTCCGTGCGGGTGGACGGCACCGATCTGCGCGAGTTCGACCTGACCGGCTACCGCCGCCGGCTCGGCGTGGTCCCGCAGGAGCCGTACCTGTTCCCCGGCACCGTACGGGACGCCATCGCCTACGGCCGGCCCGAGGCGACCGACGCCGAGGTGGAGGCCGCCGCCCGGGCGGTCGGGGCGCACCGGATGATCGCCGGCCTCGGCGACGGCTACCTGCACCGGGTGGGGGAGCGGGGCCGCAACCTGTCGGCCGGCCAGCGCCAGCTGATCGCCCTGGCCCGGGCCGAACTCGTCGACCCCGACGTGCTCCTGCTCGACGAGGCCACCGCCGCCCTCGACCTGGCCACCGAAGCCCTGGTCAACGAGGCCGCCGACCGCCTCGCCACCCGCCGCACCACCCTCGTGGTCGCCCACCGCCTCACCACCGCCGCCCGCGCCGACCGGGTCGTGGTGATGGACGGCGGCCGGGTGGTGGAGGACGGCACCCACGCCGAACTGCTCGCCGCCGACGGCCGGTACGCGCGGCTGTGGCGCACCTTCGCCGGACAGGAGGAACCCGCCACGGCCTGACCGTCACCCCCCGGCCGGCCAGCGGGCGCGCAGCACCCGCACCGTCTCCGCGATCGCCGGCCGGCGCGACGCCTTGGCCCGCCACAGCGCGAACACCCCGCGCACCGGGGCCGGTTCCAGCGGGCGCACCACCACCTGCTCCGGCACCGGACCGCGGCCGAGCCGGGGCACCAGGGCGACCCCGAGACCGGCGGCCACCAGCGCCAGCTGGGTGGCGAACTCGGCCACCTGGTAGGCGAGATCGGGCTCCGCGCCGGACGCCCGCAGGGTACGCACCAGCCACTCGTGGCACACCGTCCCCGGCGGCTGGCAGATCCAGCGCAGCGCGGTCAGATCCGCCCGGCACAACTCGGCCCGGTCCGCCAGCGGATGGCCGGCCGGCAGCAGCACGTCGCAGCGGTCGGCGCCGAGCGCCACCCGCTCCAGCCCGTCCGGCGCCGGCAGCGGGGCGATGTCCCAGTCGTGCGCGACCGCCAGGTCCACCACGCCCCGGGCCACCAGGTCCACCGACACGTGCGGGTCCTGCTCGACCAGCCGCAGCTCCAACGCCGGGTGGTCGGCGGCCAGTTGGGCGAGCACGCCGGGCAAGATGCCGCGGGCGGCGGTGGGGAAGGCGGCCATCGTCAGCCGGCCGGCGGGCAGCCCGCGGCGTTGCTCCAGGGCGACCTCGGTCTCCTCGACGATCGACAGCAGCCGCTGCGCGGTGGAGACCAGCAGGTGCGCCTCGTCGGTGAGCGCCACCCCGCGCCCCTTGCGCTCCAGCAGCGTGGTGCGGGTCTCCCGTTCCAGCTTGGCGATCTGCTGCGAGACGGCGGACGGGGTGTACCCCAGCGCCCCCGCCGCGGCCCCCACCGAACCGTGCACGTGGACGGCGTGCAGGGCGCGCAGTCTGGCCAGGTCGAGCATGCGGTCCTCTCCGTTCGTCCGGCGGACGGCGGGAGGGACGACGGGAGGGGCGGCGGAACCGGACCCGCCCGGCGCCGTCCGGACCGGCCGCCTCGGGCGCTCGATCGTGCGCCCCGCCGCGAACGGCGGATCAGGCGGAACCGGCCAGCAGCCGCGCCAGGTGCTCGCGCCCCGCCCGCAGCAGCCCGGCCAACTCGGGGGCCCGCGGGTACCACCGCTTCTCGTACTCCCAGCACAGCCAGCCGTCCCAGTCGGCGCGGCTGAGCACCTCCACGCACTCCGCCAGCGGCAGCACGCCCTGCCCGAGCGGCAGCGGAGCGCTCTCCTCGGCCGAGGCGACATCCTTGACCTGGACGTATCCCAGGTGCGGGGCGAGCACCGGGTAGGTGGCGGACGGCTCCTCGCCGCCGAGCCAGGTGTGCAGCACGTCCCACAGCGCGCCCACCGCCCGGTGGCCGACGAGCCCCAGCACCCGGGCGGCGTCCGCGCCGGTGCGGTGCGAGTCGTGCGTCTCCAGCAGCAGCCGCACCCCGCGTTCGGCCGCGTACGGGGCGACCGCGGCCAGCCGCCGGGCGGCGACGGCGTCGGCCTGCTCCGGCGGGGTCCCGCCACCGCCGGGGAAGACGCGGACGAACGGCGCCGCCAGGTCGGCGGCGAGCGCCACGTGGGCCCGCAGCCCGTCGAGCACGGGGTCGTCCGGGCCGGGCGCGGCCACCTCCAGGTAGGAGGCGATGCCGAGGATCTCCACCCCGGCCGCCCGGAAGGTGGCGGCCACCTCGCGCCGGCCGGCCGCGTCGAGCCCGGTGTGCACCGGCTCCTCGCCCTCGGCGGCGCGCAGTTCGACCCCGTGGAACCCGTTGTCCGCGGCGAGCCGCGCGACCTGTCCGACCGGCAGCCCCGGCACCCCGAGCGTGGAGAACGCGAACCTCATCGTCCGGACCCTAGGCAGCGCCGGCCACCGGGTCAACGAGGCTCGCCCCGCGCCCCGTCCTCACCCCCGTGGTGGGGCCGTCGACGCCCGGACCGTCAAGGCGGCCTCCACCAGCGCCCGGTCACCCGGCGGCGGCGCCTCGGCGCCCATCACCAGCCGGCCCGCCCACGCCCCGGCCTCGTGCAGCGGCAGCCGGACGGTGGTCAGCGCCGGGGCGGCGTCCACGCTGAACGGCAGGTCGTCGAAGCCGGCCACCGAGACGTCCTCGGGGACCCGCAGCCCGCGCTCGCGCAACGCCGCGCAGACGCCGAGCGCGATGGTGTCGTTGGCGGCCACCACCGCGGTCAACCCCGGGTCGCGGGCGAGGAGTTCGACGGCGGCCCGGCAGCCGTAACCGCGCTCGTACGGGCCGTGCGCCGTGGGCCGGCCGGCCGGGTCCACCCCGTGCGCGGCCAGCGCCGCCCGGTGGCCCTCCAGCCGCTCCCGGGTGGTGGTCCGGTCCACCGGTCCGGCCGCGTACCCGATGCGGCGGTGGCCCAGCGCCAGCAGATGAGCGGTGAGCGCGTAGGCGCCGCCCCGGTTGTCGAACGCCAGCGTGACCGGCCCCGGCACCGGCTCCCCGCCGCGCGGCGCGGGGGTACGGGGACGCCGGGCGCCGGGCCAGGACGCGGGGGCCCCGCCGGACGCCCCGAAGACCCCGGCCCCCCGGGTCGGCGCCTCCTCCGGCCGGGCCCTGGGTATCGATTCCGCTTCCACCCCGGGCCGGCCGCACAGCACGATCCGGGTGCCCTGTGCGGCGAGCCGGGCGAGCCGGTCCGCCACGGCCGCGGTGTGTTCGGTGCCCTCGACGGCGCCACCGGTCAGGATGACGCCGGCGGCGCGCTGACGTTGCAGCAGGGTGAGGTAGGTCAGCTCGGCCGCGGGCGATCCGCCGGTGTTGCAGACCACCGCGAGCTTGCCGCCGGGGTGCCCGGACGGGGTTCCGCTTCCGGCCGGGGCCGGGGTGCCGGAGGGACCCGCCCCGCGGGCGATCTCGGTCTGGGCGGCCCCGGCCAGGATGCCGAAGAACGGGTCGGCGATGTCGTTGACGAGCACCCCGACCAGGTCGGAGGTGGCCGCCGCGAGCGCCCTGGCGGGCCCGTTGACCACGTACTCCAGCTCGTCGACGGCGCGCAGCACGCGTTCGCGGGTGCTGTCGGCCACCGGGTAGTTGCCGTTCAGGACGCGCGAGACGGTCGCGGCCGAGACCCCCGCGCGCGCCGCCACGTCGGCCAGTGTCACCGTCATCGCTGGTACGCCTCCGTGATGCGTGCCGCGGCACGCCGCCCCCGCCGGACCGGGCCGCGCCCGGTGCCGTTTGACGGCCACATGCTCTCACCGGGCGGCCCCCGGTGTGGCCCGGGTGACCGGACCGGTCCCGGGCGGTGTCCCTCTTGTCCGCGGCGACGGGGCGCGGCTAGCGTACGCGACGGACAGAAAGCGCTTGCTACCGCCTTTCCCCATCGCCGAGACCGGGAGGTCCGCGTGACACGCAGGACGGTGCGCATCGCGATGAACGGGGTGACCGGGCGGATGGGGTACCGGCAGCACCTGGTCCGTTCCGTGCTGGCGCTGCGCGAGCAGGGCGGCCTCGACCTGGGCGACGGCACCACGCTGTGGCCCGAACCGGTACTCGTCGGCCGCCGCGGCCTCGCGCTGGAGGAGATCGCCGCCCAGCACGGCCTCGACCACTGGACCACCGACCTCGACGCCGTCCTCGCCGACCCCGCCGTGGAGATCTACTTCGACGCGCAGGTCACCTCCGCGCGGGTGGCCGCGGTGGAACGGGCGATCGCCGCCGGCAAACACGTCTACTGCGAGAAGCCGACCGCCCCCGGAGTGGCGGACGCGGTGCGCCTGGCCCGCCTCGCCCAACAGGCCGGGGTACGCAACGGCGTCGTCCAGGACAAGCTCTTCCTGCCGGGGCTGCGCAAGCTCAAACGCCTCGTCGACGGCGGCTTCTTCGGCCGGGTCCTCTCCGTGCGCGGCGAGTTCGGCTACTGGGTCTTCGAGGGCGACTGGCAGCAGGCGCAACGCCCCTCGTGGAACTACCGCGCCGAGGACGGCGGCGGGATCACCCTCGACATGCTCCCGCACTGGGAGTACGTCCTCCACGAACTCTTCGGCCCGGTCACCTCCGTGCAGGCGCTGGCCACCACGCACATCCCACGGCGCTGGGACGAGGCCGGCAAGCCCTACCCGGCCACCGCCGACGACGCGGTCTACGGCATCTTCGAGCTGGCCGGCGGCATCGTGGCCCAGATCAACTCCTCCTGGGCGGTCCGGGTCCACCGCGACGAACTCGTGGAGTTCCAGGTGGACGGCACCCACGGCTCGGCCGTCGCCGGACTGCGCTCCTGCCGCTTCCAGCACCGCGCCGCCACCCCCCGGCCGGTCTGGAACCCCGACCAGCCGGCCACCGAACGCTTCCGCGACCACTGGCAGGACGTCCCCGACAACGGCGTCTGGGACAACGGCTTCAAGGCCCAGTGGGAACTCTTCCTCCGCCACGTCACCCTCGGCGACCCCTGGCCCTGGGACCTCCTCGCCGGCGCCCGCGGCGTCCACCTCGCCGCCCTGGCCCTGGAATCCTCCACCCAAGCCCGCCGCCTCCCCGTCCCGGAGCTCCCCCGATGACACCGACTCCGCCGGAGGACGGAATCCGGGTGCGGGATAGCATCGCCGCCGTTACCCCGCCCGCGTCGGCCGGATCGCACCCCGCTCCGCCCGGCGACGGTCCGGCTGCGTCCGGGGACGGGTGTTCGGTGCGGGACGGCGTCGCCGCCGTTACCCCGCCCGCGTCGGCCGGATCGCACCCCGCTCCGCCCGGCGACGGGCCGGCTGCGTCCGGGGACGGGTGTTCGGTGCGGGACGGCGTCGCCGCCGTTACCCCGCCCGCGTCGGCCGGATCGCACCCCGCTCCGCCCGGCGACGGGCCGTCCGCGTCCCTGGACGGGTGTTCGGTGCGGGACGGCGTCGCCGCCGCTACCCCGCCCATCTCGGCCGCGTCGCACCCCACCCCGCCCGGCGACGGTCCGTCCGCGTCCGGGGACGGGTGCTCGGTGCGGGACGGCGTTCCGTCCGCGTCGGCCGACGGGCGGACTCCGTCCGGCGGTTCCGTGCCCGAGCCGGGGTCCCGCCTCGCTTCGGGCGGGGCCCGCCAGGGGGCGCCTGGCGGCGGGTTGGCCGTGCCCGCCGGTTCGCCGCCCGGGGCGCGTGCCTGCCCCGCTTCGGGCGAGGCCCGCCCCGGGGTGCCTGACCGCAGCCGTCCCGTCGCGGTCGGCGGCCATCCGATCCCGCCGGGCGGCGGGTTGGCCGTGTCCCGGAGCGGGTGTGCGGTGGCCGTTGGCGGGTCGGCCGTGCCGGGCGCTCGTCCCGTCTCGGGCGGAGCCCACCCTTCCACGCCCGGCGTCACCCTTCCCGGTTCTGCTCCGGCCGCCTCCGGCGCTGTTCCCGGCGTGCCGGTCGGCGGGGCGCTCGCACCTGACGGTCCGCCGCCCGCGTCGGGCGCTTGCCCTGCTTCGGCCGGGGCCCACGCTGTCACGTTCGCCGACGGCCGCCCCGCCAGCTCCCTTTCGGCCGCGCCCGCCGGTACCCCGTCCGAGCCGGGTGCTGGTCCCGCTTCCGGCGCAGCCCACCTCGTCATGCCCGGCGCCGGCCGACCCGTCCCGCCCGGCGGCGGCCAGCCGACTCCGCCGGGCGCCAGCCGACCCGCCCCACCCGGCGGTCCGCCGCCCGCGCCGGGCGCCAACCCCACCCCGGGCGGAGCCCACCCCACCCCGTCCGGCGGGTCGGGCGGCGCGGCCCGTTGTCGGGTGCTTCGGCTTCCGGAGGAGGGTGGGGGGCTGCGGGGGTATGTGCCTCGGGGGGACGGGGTGGGGTGGGTGGGCGGGGCGGAGGCGCGGGGGAGGGTGGTGTTCGCGGCGGCGCATGTGGTGGCGGATCCGTGGCGGGCCGCGGCGGAGGCCCCGGCGGCGGTGGACTGGGAGGCGACGCTGGCGTTCCGGCGGCATCTGTGGGCGCACGGGCTGGGCGTGGCCGAGGCGATGGACACCGCGCAGCGGGGCATGGGGCTCGACTGGCCGGCCGCGGCCGAGTTGATCCGCCGCTCGGCGGCCGAGGCGGCGGCCTGCGGCGGCCGGATCGCGGCCGGCGCCGGCACCGACCAGCTCACCCGCCCCCCGGCCACCCTCGCCGAGGTGACCGCCGCCTACGAGGAACAGCTCGCCCTCGTCGAGGCCGGCGGCGCCCAGCCGGTCCTGATGGCGTCCCGCGCCCTGGCCGCGCTGGCCACCGGCCCCGACGACTACGCCGACACCTACGACCGGCTGCTGCGCCAGGTCCGCCGCCCGGTGATCCTGCACTGGCTGGGCCCCATGTTCGACCCCGCCCTCACCGGTTACTGGGGCAGCACGGACCTCGACGCGGCCACCGAGACCTTCCTCGCCGTCGTCGCCGCCCGCCCCGGCGCGGTGGACGGCGTCAAGGTCTCCCTCCTGGACGCCGGCCGCGAAGTGGCCCTGCGCAGGCGGCTGCCGCCCGGGGTGCGCTGCTACACCGGCGACGACTTCCACTACCCCGAGCTGATCCAGGGCGACGACCACGGCTTCAGCCACGCCCTGCTCGGCGTCTTCGACCCGCTGGCCCCGCTGGCCGCCGAGGCCGTGCGCCTGCTCGACCACGGGGACACCGAGGCGTTCCGCGCGCGGCTCGACCCCACCGTGGAACTCGCCCGCCACCTGTTCGCGCCGCCCACCCGCTACTACAAGACGGGCGTCGTGCTGCTCGCCTGGCTCGCCGGCCACCAGTCGCACTTCACCATGGTCGGCGGGTTCCAGTCGGCCCGTACCCTGCCCCATCTGGCCCGTGCCTACCGGCTCGCCGACGGACTCGGCCTGTTCCCCGACCCGGAACTCGCGGCATCCCGCATGGCATCCCTCCTCTCCGTCCACGGAGTCTGCCAGTGACCACCGACAACGCCCCCGTCCCGCCCGCCGCCGGGCGGCTCAGCATCAACCAGGAGACCGTCCGGCAGCTGTCCGTACCCGACCTGGTCCGGGTCTGTGCCGCGCTCGGCATCGGCGGGGTGGGCCTGTGGCGCGGTCCGGTACGGGAGTTGGGGGTGCGGCGGGCCGCCGAGACGGTGCGGGCGGCCGGGCTCACCGTCAGCTCGCTGTGCCGCGGCGGCTTCCTCACCGCCGTCGACCCGGACGAGCGGGCCGCCGCCCTCGCCGACAACCGGGCCGCCGTGGAGGAGGCGGCCACCCTCGGCACCGGCACCCTCGTCCTCGTCTCCGGCGGACTGCCCGCCGGTGCCAAGGACTTGACGGCGGCCCGCGAACGCGTCGCCGACGCCCTCGCCGAACTCGCCCCGTACGCCGCCCGGCACGGCGTACGCCTGGCCGTCGAGGCGCTCCACCCGATGTACGCCTCCGACCGCTGCGTGGTCTCCACCCTCGGCCAGGCGCTCGACCTCGCCGAGCGTTTCCCCGCCGACCAGGTGGGCGTGGTGGTCGACACCTACCACCTGTGGTGGGACGACCGGGTGCCGGACCTGATCGCCCGGGCCGGCGCCGAACGGCGCATCGCCGCCTTCCAACTCGCCGACTGGATCACCCCGTTGCCCGAGGGCGTCCTGCTCGGCCGGGGACAGCTCGGCGACGGCTGCGTGGACCTGCGCGCCTTCCGCGAGATGGTCGACGCCGCCGGATACACCGGCCCCATCGAGGTGGAGGTCTTCAACCCGGCGCTGTGGGCCGGGGACGGGAAGCGCGTGGTGGCCGGGACGGCGGAGCGCTACCGCCGGCTGGTGTGCTGACGTCCCGCGGGGAGGACGGCGCCGCGCCGCGGAAAAGGACGGGAAGGCGTGGCCCGTGGTCGGGTAGGGTTGCCGTCCCGGTGCCGGGCGCGTTACGACGCGTCCCGCGCCGCAGCCGTCGAGGAACCGAGGAGGTGGGACCCATCACCGCTGTGTCAGGCCGGGTGCTCCCCTCCCGCGGCCGTCCGGTGACCCGGGCGTAACCGACCGCCAGGGAGCCCCCGTCGGTGTCCCGAAAGGCTCTCATGTCGGTCCCGTCGTCACCCGTTTCCCCCGATCCGCTCCTCGCCGCCGAGGTCGTCGCCCGGTTGCGGGCCGCGGGCTGCGTCTTCGCCGAGGACGAGGCGCGGCTGCTGCTCGACGCCGCCGGCGACCCCGCCGCGCTCGCCGCCATGGTCGAACGGCGCGTCCGCGGGCTGCCGCTCGAACACGTCCTGGGCTGGGCGGAGTTCTGCGGTCTGCGGATAGCCGTGGACCCCGGTGTCTTCGTCCCCCGGCGGCGTACCGAGTTCCTGGCCCGTCAGGCCGCCGCCCTGCTCCGGCCCGGGGCGGTCGTGGTCGACCTGTGCTGCGGTACGGGAGCGGTCGGCGCGGCGCTCGCCACCGCGGTGGCCGGGCTCGAACTCCACGCCGCCGACATCGACCCGGCCGCGGTGCGCTGCGCCCGCCGCAACCTGGCCGGCCTGGGCGGCACGGTCCACCACGGCGACCTGTACGAGCCGCTGCCCGCCGCGCTGCGCGGCCGGGTCGAGGTGCTGGTGGCCAACGCGCCGTACGTACCCACCGGGGCGATCGGGCTGCTGCCGTCCGAGGCCCGCGACCACGAGCCGGCGGTCGCCCTCGACGGGGGCGCGGACGGGGTCGAGGTGCAGCGCCGGGTCACCGCCGGCGCGTCCCGCTGGCTCGCCCCCGGTGGCCACCTGCTGATCGAGACCGGTGAACGCCAGGCGCCGCGCACCGCCGAGGCGTTCACCCGCGGCGGGCTGCGCGCCCGGGTGGTCTCCTGCGACGATCTGGGGGCGACGGTCGTCATCGGCACCGCGCCGCCCGCCTGACCGGCGGGCGGCTCCGGCGGCTTTCCCGCGCCGCGCGTGCAACCATCCGGCGGCCTGCCGTGTCGTACTCCTCGCCAGGTTCCCGGGGGGCTCGGGGAACCTTGGGGGGAAGACGGAAGGGACCCGGCCACGGGTCCCTTCCGGCGTTCCGGGACGTGCGTCACGGCAGCTCACGCGCGGTGGGGAACGCGGCCTGCGCGCCGGGCCGGGTGACGGCGGCGGCGCCCGCCCGCACCGCCAGGCGCACCGCCTCCGCGAGGCCGTCCCCGGCCGCCAGCCGCCAGGCCAGGGCGCCGGCGAAGGCGTCCCCGGCGCCGGTGGTGTCCACGGCCTCGACGGTGCGCCCGGGCACGTGGACGATGCCGTCCGGCCCCGCCGCCAGCGCCCCCGAGGCGCCCAGGGTGATCACCACCGAGCGCGGGCCGCGCGCGGCGAGCGCCTCGGCCCACGTCTTCGGCGCCGCCGAGTCCGCGGCGGGGTCGCCGGCGTCGCGCAGCAGGGCGCGCGCCTCGTCCCCGTCGACCAGCAGCGGATCGCAGGCGGCCAGCACCTCGGCGGGCAGCCGGGCCGGCGGCGAGGCGTTGAGCACCACCCGGGTACGGGCCCGTACCGCCTCCCGGACCGCCGCGGCCACCGTCTCCAGCGGTATCTCCAGCTGCACGGCGACCACCCGGGCGGCGGCCAGCAGCGCGCCGGCCGCGGCGACGTCGTGCGGGGTGAGCCGGGCGTTGGCGCCGGGGACCAGCACGACGCCGCGGTCACCGGAGGGATCGACGGCGACCAGCGCGACCCCGGTGGGGGCGCCGCCGACCAGGACGCCGCCGGTGTCCACGCCCGCCGAACGCTGGGTGTCCAGCAGCAGCCGTCCGTGGTCGTCGTCGCCGACCCGGGCCAGCAGCGCCGTGCGGGCGCCGAGCCGGGCGGCGGCCACCGCCTGGTTGGCGCCCTTGCCGCCGGGGTGGGTGGCCGGGCCGGTGCCGATCACGGTCTCGCCGGGCGCCGGGCGGCGCTCCACCCGTACCACCAGGTCGGCGTTGGCCGACCCCACGACCACCAGGTCGTAACCGTCCTCGCCGTCCCGCATCGGTGCCCTCTCTGCGGACCTTTTCGTTCGCTATGGCGCGTTAACGACTGTTTTTGACCACTTCTGCGACGGTAGCGCGGCGGGGCGATCCCCTCGCGCGGAAGTTGTCCACAGGCTGGAGATCCCACGCCCGCGATGTCGGTGACGGGAGATAACGTCTCAGTCACATCGAGGTGGCGGCGCAGCCGGCCGCGGCCCGTACGCCAGGAGGGAGGCCGACCGGATGGATCCGCGACCGCCGTCACAACCCCGCCCGCAGCCGGGGAAGCAGCCGCAACGGCCCCCGGGCCAGGGCGAGTTCCGCCCCGCCGTCCTGGAGGCCGTGCTGGAACGCATCACGTACGCCAACAAGGAGAACGGCTACACGGTGGCCCGCGTCGACACCGGCCGCGGCTCGGGCGACCTGCTCACCGTCGTCGGCGCCCTGCTCGGCGCGCAGCCCGGCGAATCCCTGCGCATGGAGGGCCGCTGGGGCTCCCACCCGCAGTACGGCAAGCAGTTCACCGTGGAGAACTACACCACCGTCCTGCCCGCCACCATCCAGGGCATCCGCCGCTACCTGGGCTCCGGGCTGATCAAGGGGGTCGGCCCGCGCATCGCCGAGCGCATCGTCTCCCACTTCGGCACCGACACCCTGGAGGTGATCGAGCAGGACCCGGCCCGCCTCATCGAGGTCCCCGGCCTCGGCCCCAAACGCACCAGGAAGATCGCCGCCGCCTGGGAGGAGCAGAAGGCGATCAAGGAAGTGATGGTCTTCCTCCAGGGCGTGGGCGTCTCCACCTCGATCGCGGTGCGCATCTACAAGCAGTACGGCGACGCCTCGATCTCCGTGGTGCGCAACGAGCCCTACCGCCTCGCCGCCGACGTGTGGGGCATCGGCTTCCTCACCGCCGACCGCATCGCCCAGGCCGTCGGCATACCGCACGACAGCCCGGAGCGGGTCAAGGCCGGGCTCCAGTACGCGCTCTCCCAGGCCACCGACAACGGCAACTGCTTCCTGCCCGAGGAACGCCTCATCGCCGACGCCGTCAAACTCCTCCAGGTCGACACCGGGCTGGTCATCGACTGCCTGGGGGAGCTGGTCGAGGCCGAGGGGGTGGTCCGGGAGCGGGTGCCGGATCCGGACGGCGGTGACGCGATCCGCGCGGTCTACCTGGTGCCCTTCCACCGCGCCGAGATATCGCTGGCCGGCCAGGTGCTGCGGCTGCTGCGCGGCCCGGAGGACCGGATGCCCGCCTTCCGCGACGTGGCCTGGGACAAGGCGCTGGCCTGGCTGCGCGACCGGACCGGCGCCGAGCTCGCCCCGGAGCAGGAGCAGGCGGTGCGGCTGGCGCTCACCGAGAAGGTCGCGGTGCTCACCGGCGGCCCCGGCTGCGGCAAGTCGTTCACCGTGAAATCGGTGGTGACCCTGGCCCGGGCCAAGAAGGCCAAGGTGGTGCTGGCCGCCCCGACCGGGCGGGCCGCCAAGCGGCTGGCCGAGCTGACCGGGGCGGAGGCGTCCACCGTCCACCGGCTGCTGGAGCTCAAGCCCGGCGGTGACGCCGCCTACGACCGCGACCGCCCGCTCGACGCCGACCTGGTCGTGGTCGACGAGGCGTCCATGCTCGACCTGATCCTCGCCAACAAGCTGGTCAAGGCGGTGCCGCCGGGGGCCCACCTGCTCTTCGTGGGCGATGTCGACCAGCTGCCGAGCGTGGGCGCGGGAGAGGTGCTGCGCGACCTGCTGGCCGAGGGCAGTCCGGTGCCCGCGGTGCGGCTCACCCGGATCTTCCGCCAGGCCCAGCAGTCCGGGGTGGTCACCAACGCCCACCGGATCAACTCCGGGCTGCCGCCGGTCACCCAGGGGCTCGCCGACTTCTTCCTCTTCCCCGAGGAGGACACCGAGGAGGCCGGGCGGCTCACGGTGGACGTGGTGGCGCGGCGCATCCCGGCCAAGTTCGGCCTCGACCCGCGCCGCGACGTCCAGGTGCTCGCCCCGATGCACCGCGGACCGGCCGGCGCCGGGGTGCTCAACGGGCTCCTCCAGCAGGCGGTCACCCCCGGCCGCCCCGACCTGCCCGAGCGCCGCTTCGGCGGCCGGGTCTTCCGGGTCGGCGACAAGGTCACCCAGATCCGCAACAACTACGACAAAGGCGCCAACGGTGTCTTCAACGGCACGGTCGGCGTGGTCACCGCGCTCGACAACGACGAACACCGGCTCACCGTGCGCACCGACGAGGACGAGGAGGTCGGCTACGACTTCGACGAACTGGACGAACTGGCACATGCCTACGCGGTGACCATCCACCGTTCCCAGGGCAGCGAGTATCCCGCCGTGGTGATCCCGGTCACCACGGGCGCCTGGATGATGCTCCAGCGCAATCTGCTCTATACGGCCGTGACCCGGGCAAAGCGGTTGGTGGTTCTGGTCGGCTCACGGCGGGCACTCGCACAGGCGGTACGCACCGTTTCCGCAGGCCGACGCTTCACCGCACTCGATCACCGGCTGCGCGGCGCGGTGCGGGAGAGCTGACCGGGACCGGCCCGGGGCGGCGTGCGGCCATCCGTGCGGCGGGGCCCGGCCGGGGTGTTGGGCGGTCTTCCCGAGGGGGAAGATAGGCACTGCGTGCCACCCAATCACCGTCTGACTGACCCCGGGTGCACGTATGTGCGGCAAATGGGGGAAGGTAGAACCAGTCAGGGCACCTCGAAGAAGAGGCACAACGTCGGTGAGGATGACGTGAGCGACAACTCTGTAGTACTGCGGTACGGGGACGGCGAGTACAGCTACCCGGTGGTCGAGAGCACCGTTGGTGACAAGGGCTTCGACATCGGCAAGCTGCGCGCCCAGACCGGGCTGGTCACCCTGGACAGCGGTTACGGGAACACCGCGGCCTACAAGTCCGCGATTACCTTCCTCGACGGTGAGCAGGGGATCCTCCGCTACCGCGGTTACCCGATCGAGCAGCTCGCCGAGCGTGGCACGTTCCTGGAGACGGCCTACCTGCTCATCAACGGTGAGCTGCCCACCGTCGACGAGCTCAGCTCCTTCAAGAGCGAGATCACCAAACACACCTTGCTGCACGAGGACGTCAAACGGTTCTACGACGGCTTCCCGCGGGACGCCCACCCGATGGCGATGCTGTCGTCCGTGGTGAGCGCCCTGTCGACGTTCTACCAGGACAGCCACAACCCGTTCGACGAGAAGCAGCGCAACCTCTCGACGATCCGGCTGCTCGCCAAGCTGCCGACGATCGCGGCCTACGCCTACAAGAAGTCGGTCGGCCACCCGTTCGTCTACCCGCGTAACGACCTCGGCTACGTCGAGAACTTCCTGCGGATGACCTTCGCCGTCCCGGCCGAGGAGTACGAGCTCGACCCGGTCGTGGTCAGCGCCCTGGACAAGCTGCTGATCCTCCACGCCGACCACGAGCAGAACTGCTCGACCTCCACCGTGCGCCTGGTCGGCTCCTCGCAGGCCAACCTGTTCGCCTCCATCTCGGCCGGCATCAACGCCCTGTGGGGTCCGCTGCACGGCGGCGCCAACCAGGCGGTGCTGGAGATGCTGGAGGGCATCCAGGCGAGCGGCGGCGACGTCGACACCTTCATCCGCAAGGTGAAGAACAAGGAAGACGGCGTGAAGCTCATGGGCTTCGGGCACCGCGTCTACAAGAACTTCGACCCCCGGGCGAAGATCATCAAGGCGGCGGCGCACGACGTCCTCTCCGCGCTCGGCAAGTCCGACGAGCTGCTCGACATCGCGCTCCGCCTCGAGGAGCACGCGCTCAGCGACGACTACTTCGTCAGCCGCAAGCTCTACCCGAACGTGGACTTCTACACCGGCCTGATCTACCGGGCGATGGGCTTCCCGACCGAGATGTTCACCGTGCTCTTCGCGCTCGGCCGGCTCCCCGGCTGGATCGCCCAGTGGCACGAGATGATCAAGGAGCCCGGCTCCCGCATCGGCCGCCCCCGCCAGATCTACACCGGCGTCGAGCTGCGCGACTACGTCCCCGTAGAGGCCCGCTGAGCCAGGCGTCCCCGGGGAAGGCAGGAGCGCCCGGGGGCGAGCGGACACGAATCAGAAGAGCGCCCCGCGCCGGATCCCCCCACGGGTCCGGAGCGGGGCGCCCCCGTGCCCCGGAAGCGGATCCCCCCACGGGTCCGTACCGGGCGTCTGGTGGGCGCCGAGAGGCGCCTATGCCGGGACGAAACCGTCCGGGAGGGCCGCTCAAGCTCTCCGGTCACTTCGCCCCGGCTACGCGGGCCGCCGTCCCCCAAGACGGCGTGCCCATCGTGGTCACCGGGTCCGCCGGGAGCCCGGTGATCGATCGGTTAGACCAACGACCCCCCTCCATGGTTACGTTGCACAGAGTGTGATCTAGGTCTCCCTTGATCGGCGCCGGTCCGGGGACAAATCCGTCCAGGCTACGCCAGATGTACGACGCGGGTGGAGGGCGCCCCCTGCGCCGGGTGCGGGTACCCCATCGCGTAGCGTTAAACCCCCAGTCGGCACCGGGTGTTGGGGCGGAAGGCACGAATGGCGCAGAACGAAACGGTCCAGGCGGAGGACGAGGGTCCCCGCACCGTTGTGGTCACCGGTGGTGGCACGGGCATCGGGCGGGCGATCGCGGAACGGTTCGCCGCGGCCGGTGACCGGTTGGTGATCGTCGGCCGGCGCCGTGAGGTGCTCCGGACCGCCGCGGACGAGATCTCCGCCGCCCACGGCCTGGCGGTCACCCCGATCACCTGCGACCTCGCCGACCCCGACGACGTCGAGGCGGCGCTGGCCCGGCTGCCGGAGCGGATCGACGTGCTGGTCAACAACGCGGGCAGCCGCGAGGTGGCGGTGGGCGCCGGACCGCACGGGATCCTGGCCCGGTGGCGGGGCGACTTCGAACGCAACGTGCTCACCGCCGTGCTGGTCACCGAATCCGTCAAGGACCGGCTCACCCGCGACCGGGGCCGGGTGATCACCGTCACCTCGCTGGCCGCGCTGCGCGGCGGCGGCTCGTACGGCGCCTCCAAGGCGGCGTTGCACGCCTGGAACCACTCGCTGGCCGCCCAGCTCGGCCCGCAGGGTGTGACGTGCAACGTGGTCGCCCCCGGCACGGTGGCCGGCACCGAGTTCTTCGGCGCCCGGCTCAACGAGGCGGAGCTGACCCGGCGGGCCGGGCGCACGCTGGTGGGCCGGGTCGGACGACCGGGGGACGTCGCGGCGGCCGTGGTCTTCCTGGCGTCCGAGGAGGCCGGGTTCATCACCGGCGAGATCCTCCAGTGCAACGGCGGCGAGCTGCTCGGCCGCTGACCCGCCGGACGCGTGGGTGCGGCAGCCCCGTCCGGCGCCGGAAACGCCCGTACGACGAGGGGCGGACGGAAACCGTGACCGGTTCCGTCCGCCCCTCGCCCGTGTGGCGTTCGGGTCGGCGGGGTCAGACCCGGCCGGTCAGCTCGTATCCGGCCTCGTCGACGGCGGCGCGGACCGCCTCGTCGTCCAGGGGCGCGGTGGAGGTCACCGACACCCGGCCGGTGGCGGCGTCCGCGGCGACCGCGGTGACCCCCGGCAGCGCGGAGACCTCCTCGCCGATCGCCTTCTCGCAGTGCGCGCAGCTCATGCCGGAGACCGCGTAGACGACCGTGGTGCCCGGCCCGGAACCGGTCGCGGCGAGCGTGGAGTTGTCGGTGCCCATGTCTGTTCTCCTCCGGTGGTACCTGTCCCTGGGGGCCGTACGGAGAACGACTTTATACCCCTGGGGGGTACATGGGGGAGCGGGGGCGCCGTCCGGGCGTGTCGCCTCCGTCACCCGCCGGCCGGCCCGCGCGTCACCCGGCCGCCCGCGCGGTCAGCGGCCCGAGCGGTTGCCGGGGCGCCGTGAACTCCACAGCCGGATGGTGTCGGCGTACCAGAACGGCCTGCCGCCCTCGACCACGTCCGGATCCGGCAGCAGCCCGCACTTGCGGTACGAGCGCACGGTGTCGGTCCGCACTCTGATGTGGGCGGCGATATCGGTGTACGACCACAGGGCCCGGTCGGGCATCGTCGAACCTCCCGGATGGACGGTGACTGTCGGTCAATCACCCTGTGACCGGTGAACGACCGCACCCGGGGGCGACCGATTGCTGTGAGACTCCTGTGACCGACAACCGGCGTAACGGTGACAATCGTCACCGGGCCGAGAAGGAGTGATGATCGGACTTATCCGGATGTCACCAGTGGCGGCCGGCCGGGAGAGCGTCCAGCTCCGGGGTGTTCAGCCGCAGCACCTCGTACCGCGTCCCGTCCTCGCCCGGGGCGTCCGCCGGGGCCTGCTCCCACAGCGTGAAGCGGATCAGCTCCCAGGTGTGCGGGTCGATGGCGAGGGCGGCGCTGTGGAGTCCGGGGGCGGCGGACAGGCGGCGCAGCGCGGCGAGTTCGCGTTCGGCCAGCGCGGTCAGGTCGGTGCCCTGCGGGACGGGCCGCGCCGAACGGACCGCCGTGCGGGGCAGTCCGTGCCGGGCCGGGCCGTACGCGAACCCCACCCCCGTCCAGTGCCGTACCGCCGGGCGGCCGAAGTCGGCGACGATGCCCTGGAAGCCGCCGCCACCCCACAGGAAGCGGTTCATGCCGGAGGTCTCGCGCCACAGGTAGAACGGCGCGTACTGGTTGACCGGCGAGCCCGCCGCCCGTTCCCGGATCAGGTACGCCTTGACGGCGAGCCCGGGGAAGTCGTCCAGCGCGGCGCCCCGGGTGGCCACCCGGTGGCGGATGACCGCCATGTCGTAGTCGGCGGGCAGGGTGATCTCGTAGCTCATCGCGTACACGGCGGATCCTCGCGGTAGGCGGTGGTCAGGCGGCGCCGGCCGCGGCCAGCAGGGCGAGGATGCCCTCGACGGCGCGGTCGAAGGGCTCGGCGGAACCGGCCGCGCGGGCCAGTACGTAACCGCCCTGCACGGTGGCGGCGACGGCGGCGGCGAGCTGCTCCGGGTCGGCGGTGGCGGGGAGTTCGCCTCGGGCGCGGCCCTCCCGCACCACCTCGGCGAGCCGGTGCCGCAGCCAGTCGAAGAGCTCGTCCACCGGGGCCCGCAGTTCGTCGCTGGCCACGATGTCGGGGTCCATGGTCAGCCGGCCGACCGGGCAGCCGCGCAGCGCGTCGCGCTCCCGGCCCAGGTAGGCGGCGATCCGCCGGCGTGCCGTGCCCGGTGCCGACAGCAGCGCGTCGACCTCGGCGCGCATCTCGGCCACGGTGCGGCGGACGGCGGCCAGGGCCAGGTCGGGCTTGCCCTTGAAGTGGTGGTACATGCTGCCCTGTCCGGCGCCGGCCCGTTCCAGGATCGCCTTGGGGCTGGTGCCCACGTACCCGCGCTCCCAGAGCAGTTCACGGGTGCTCTCGATCAACCGTTCCGCGGTGTCCATGATCCGCACTGTACATACCGATAGGTACAGTGAGCAACGTTCCGAGGTGGCAGGCGTGGGCGGGGGCGTACGGGTTACGCGGGGGCCGCGGCCGGGTCGGTGGCCTCGACGGCCCTGACCAGCGGGGCCAGTTCGGGGAGGTGCGCGGCCTCGTCGAGGGCTTCGCGCAGCGCGGCGTCGTTGGTCGGCCGCGCCTCCTGGAGCAGCTCGCGGCCGGCGTCGGTGACCTCGGTGTAGATGCCCCGCCGGTCGGTGGGGCACAGGTAGCGGGTGAGCAGCCCCTGGCCCTCCAGCTTGTTGACCACCCGGGTGGTGGCGCTCTGGCTCAGCACCACAGCCGCGGCGAGCTGCTGCATCCGCATGTGGTGCTCGCGCTGCCGGTCGAGGACCCGGAGCACCGAGTATTCGGTGACCCCGATGCCGTGCTCGGACTGCAGGGCGCGTTCGACCCGGTTGGCGATCCGCGCGTGCAACGCCGCCAGCGCGCACCACCCCTGGGCGAGCGCCTCCGTCGGGTCATCGGACATACGCCAAGTGTAAGCCGTCCACGACGATTGGCGGCCTGTGCAAGGACCTTCGCGCACGGGCGGCGGGCGCCGCGTCCCCGGGGAATCGGCGGGGTCGCGGCGCCACGCCCGACGGACGGCACGGCCGGTCCGTCCCCGGGGTGCCGAGAAGCCCCGGGCGGAGCGGGACGCGGTACGGATGGCCGGCGCCGGACACCGGGCCGCTCTCCCCGATCACCGTGTCCGTACGCGGCCGTGGGCTCTCCCGTCCCCCACGGCATCGGTCCACCCGCCCCGCGACGTCCCCCGGCCCGCTCTCCCGTGAACCCTTGCCCGGGCCGGACGACCCCGCTTCCCCAGCACGTTCCCACCCCCGGCCCCGGCCGTATTGGAAGAATCCGAACCGGGTCCCCGGGCAACCCCGGCCGGGGCTTCAGGACGGCAGGATGACGCTCGTCACCGCGCCCGCGAGGCGGTCCAGGGAGGGCGGGCCCGGCGGGGACGGAGTGGTGGCGGGGTCGCGCTGGGCGACGAACTCCAGCGGGGTGCGGCCGGTCATCGCCTTGATCTCGCCGCCCAGGTGCGCCTGGTCGTAGTAGCCGCACGCGGCGGCCACCTGCGCGGGCGGACGGTGGGCGGTCAGCAGCCGCAGCGCGTGCTGGAGCCGCAGCACCCGGGCGGCGGCCTTCGGGCGCAGCCCGATCTGCTCGCGGAAGCGGTTCTCCAGTTGCCGGGTGCTCCAGCCGACGTCGGCGGCGAGCCGTGCGATCGGCAGCCGCCCGTGGGTACGGCACAGCTCGTCCCAGGCCCGTACCACCTGCGGCGCGCAGGCCGGGCCGCCCGCCGACCACCGGGCCAGCACCGAGTCCAGCAGCGCGAACCGGGGCGCCCAGCCGGGCAGGGCGGCCAGCGCGCCGGCCAGGTCGTCGAGCCGGCGGCCGAGCAGATCGCGCGGGCGGACCGCCCGGTCGGCCAGTTCGTGCAGCGGGACCGCGAAGATCCGGAACGCCTCCCACGGCGTGAAGAGCACCTCGACGCCGTGCAGCCGTCCGTCGTGCTCGCCGAGCGACGCGGCGGTGTGCAGCCCGGCCAGGCAGGAGTCGAACCAGTCGGGCGGGGCCACCGGCCCGGTGATCCGCAGCCGGGACCCGAAACCCAGCACCAGCGTCACCGCGCCCACCGGGGTCTCCAGCCGCCGGCGCGGCGCGGGCAGCGCCAGCCGGTGGCCGCGGTAGCAGATGACCCCGGGGCGCAGCCGCGGATGGGGGCGACGGCTCGCCGTCTCCCATGTCCCCTCGGGACAGACCTGGTAGCGCACCGGCCTCACGCCCTTCCGCCACGCCGGGCCGCCGCGCCCCCTCCGGCCGCCGCGTCCCGTCCGGAAGCCTGCGCCGCGACGGCCCCCGCCAACCGTCCCGGGGCACCGGAAACCTCTCGAAAACCTCAAGTTTCCTTGAGGTACCCCCGGTGCGGTGCGAGGATCGGGCCATGGACCCAGCGACACCCGAGGCGCACGAGCTGACCGTCGGCGAACTCTCCCGGCGCAGCGGGGTGGCCGTCTCCGCCCTCCACTTCTACGAGCGGCAGAACCTGATCACCAGCCGCCGTACCGCTGGGAACCAACGCCGTTACCGCCGCGAGACGCTGCGCCGGGTGGCGCTGATCAGGATCGCGCAACGGGTCGGCATCCCGCTCGCCGAGGTCGGCGAGGCGCTGGCCACGCTGCCGGAGGGCCGGCTGCCCAACCGGGCGGACTGGGCCAGCCTCTCCCGGCGCTGGCGCGACGACCTGGACGCGCGGATCCGCCAACTCCAGCAACTGCGCGACGAGTTCACCGACTGCGTGGGCTGCGGCTGCATGTCCATCGACCGCTGCCCGCTGGCCAACCCGCTGGACCGGCTGGGCCGGGAGGGCCCCGGCCCACGCCGGCTGCTCCGCCGGGCCGGGTGCGGCGGGGCGTAGCGGAGGCGAGCGGCGGCCGGTCGGGGGCAAGGACTCGGCGCATAAGATGCGGACGAGCTGGTTTCTATTGAGGAGGGACGTGTAGCGGCGATGGCGAGACAGGCGCGGGCGGTCAGGACCCGCCGCTTGATCGTCGAAGCGGCCGGCGAGGTCTTCGACGAAGTCGGCTACACCGCCGCCAGCACCACCGAGATCCTCGCCCGCAGCGGGGTCACCCGGGGCGCCCTCTACTTCCACTTCCCCTCCAAGGAGGCCATCGCCGACGCCGTGGTCGCCTACCAGACCGACATCCTGGTGCCGCGCCCCGGCAAGGTCAGGCTCCAGGCGGTGATCGACCTGACCATGGAGTACGCCGAGCGGCTGCGCCACGACCCGGTGCTGCGCGGCGCCGTACGCCTCTCCGTCGAGCAGGCCGCTTACCGCAAGCCCGACTCCACCCCGTACGAGGGGCTGCGCGAGGTCGTCCTGGGGCTGCTGCGCGAGGCCCGCGGGGCGGGCGAGCTGCTGCCCGGCGTGGACGAGGAGGAGATCGCCCGGCTGCTGGTCGGCGCCTTCACCGGCATCCAACTGCTCTCCCAGGCCGCCACCAACCGCGCCGACCTGCTGCCCCGCATCAGCGTCCTGTGGCGCTACCTGCTCCCCGCCCTCGCCGTCCCCGGCCTCCTCACCCACCTCGACACCAGCCCCCGAGTACGTCCGGGCGCCACCGTTGCGGAGCCGCAAGGGGGCTGACCCCGGCCCGGTCATCCCCCCGGCACCCTCCCCACCGCCACCGTGTTCCCCTCACTGATGTAACCGCTCGGGGAGCACAGCGGGTGGGTGGGGGAGGCGGGGTCGAGGAAGGGGTGCCAGGCGGCGGGGGAGCCGGGCGGGGTGGGCATGGCGAGCGCCTGGCGGGCGATGCTGGCGCAGGCCAGGCCGTAGAAGTGGCGGGCGGCGGGCGGCAGCGGGGCGCGGTGTTCGATGACGAAGGTCCGCTGCCGTACCGAGACCAGTCCGGCCTCGGCGAGCAGGCGGTACAGGTCGCGGGTGCGCAGCAGCTGACGGGCGTAGCCGGGGGTTCCGGCGGCGGACCGGAAGAAGTCGGTGAACAGGAACGGGTCCCCGGGGCGCACGGTGATCAAGGACGCGTCCAGGTCCTTGACGGCCACCACGCCGCCGGGGCGCACCACGCGGCGCAACTCGGCGAGCGCGCGGGCGAGTTCGGCGTCGTCCAGGTACTGCGTGGTGTTGGCGCACCACACGGCGTCGAAGGTGTCGTCCGCGTACGGCAGGTCCAGCAGGTCGCCCTGGCGGACGTCGGGGCCGCGGCCGGGGACCGCGCGGCGCAGCCGTTCGGCGGCGGCAGCGGCGTTCTCGGCGGCGAGGTCGATGGCGTGCACCCGGCCGTCGGGACCGGTGAGTTCGGCCAGCCAGGGCAGGAACGCGCCGCTGCCGCAGCCCGCGTCGAGCACGGTGGCGCCCGGGGTGATGCCCGCCGTCTCCAGCGCGGCCCGGTACTGCGGGGCGCACGCCGCGAAGTGGGCCTCCACGATCTCCTCGCTGGTGAAGCCGAGCCCGGTGGAGGCGGTGTGGCCCCAGGAGGAGTGGTCCTGCGTCAGCATGCGGCTGCTCCCTTCCGGTCCGCCGCCACGGTCTCGTCCAGCAGTGCGGCCAGCGCCGCGGTGGTCCGCTCCGGCGCCTCCAGCGGCGGCAGGTGGCCGGTGGCGGGCAGGGTCACCAGCCGTGCCCCGGGCAGCGCGGCGGCCAGCGCGCCGGACTCCTCGGCGCCGACCAGCCCGTCCTCCTCGCCGGCCACCACCACCGCGGGCCGGGGGAACGCGCGCAGCTCCGCCATGGCGTCCGGGCGCGCCGCGATCGCCCGCTGCGCCCAGGCCACCGCCGCCGGGGACGCCGCGCGGGCCGCCGCCATCACCTCGGCCAGCACCTCGGGGCGGGCGGCCCGGGTGGTCGGACCGAGCAGCGACGGCGTGGTGGCGGCCACCAGTGGGCCGCGCGCGGTGTCGTCCACCACCAGTTCGGCGAAGCGCCGCCGGCCGGCCGCGGTCTCCTCGGGGTCGGCGGTGCCCCGGGTGGACAGCAGCGCCAGCGCCCGTACCCGGTCCCGGTGGCGGCGCAGGAACGCCATCGCCACGTAGCCGCCCATCGAGCAGCCGGCCAGCACCGCCCGTTCGACGCCGTGCGCGTCCAGCAGCCGGGCCACGTCGTCGGCGACCAGGTCGAGCGAGGGCGGGTCGGTGCCCAACGGCGTGCCGCCGAAGCCGCGTTGGCCCGGGGTCAGCACCAGATGGCCGCGGTCCCGCAGCGCGGCGGCCTGCGCCCGCCACATCCGCGAGTCGAGGCAGAGCGCGTGCAGCAGCACGACCGGCGGCCGGCCGGCCGAGGCGGCGCTCACCGGGCCGCCGCCCGTTCCGCGTCCGCGACCAGCCGCGCCGCGGCCGGCGGCAGCGGCGTACCGGCGAGCCAGGCCAGCGACACCGGCGCCGGCGGCAGGTCGCGCACCGGGACCACCCGGATGTGCGGCGGCACCACGGTGTCCAGCGACCGCACCGACAGGTGCACCACCCGGTCCCCGGAGACCAGCTCGACCATCGCCTCGACGGTGGTCAGCGGGTGCGCCCGGCGGATCCGGCGACCGCCCGGGGTCACCGGCGGCACCACCTCGTCCCAGATGTAGGGCGGGAAGTCGCCGGGGCGGCTGAACGCCTCGTAGTCGGCGACCTCCTCCACCGACACCTCGGACCGCCCGGCCAGCGTATGGCCGGCGCCCACCAGCACGGCCCGGTCGTCGTGGGCGACCGGGGCGCTGAGGGCGATGTCGGGTTCGCGCAGCACGAACTTCACGATCATGATGTCGGCCTCGCCGGACCGCAGTTGGGCGAAGGGGTCGCGCACGTCGTACGGCACGTAGACGACCTCCTCCGGCCGGTGTCCGGCGGCGGCGACGATGCCGGCCGCCAGGTGGGACGAGCCGTGGACGCCGAAGCGCACCGGGCGGCCGGCGCCGGACGGGGCACCGGGCCGCGCCCCGGCGGTCGTGGTGGAACGCTGGTCGGGCAACGTCATCTCTCCTCGGTCAGTCCGGCGAGCGCCTGGAGTCCGTCGGGACGCTGGGCGTCGGTGTCGATGCGCAGGGCCGCGAACGGCACGGTCACCCCGGCCAGCCGGGGCACCGACCGCAGCGTCAGCCGGTCGCCGGGGGCGATCAGCCCGTCCAGCACCGCCTCGGCCAGCAGGTGGTTGAGGTGCACCAGCAGCCGGGCCACGGTGACCTGGGCGGTGGCCGCGTACACCTCGCGGTGGACCGGCGGACGCGGTCCGGCCCCGGGGACCTCCACCACGGCCGGCGGCCACGGCCGCGCCGCCCGGGCCCCGTCGAACGTCTTCAGCAGCCTGCGCAGCCCGGCGGTGGCCGGCTCCGGGGCCGGCCCGGCCCACGCCGCCGTGGCGTCGTCGGCCACGTGGTCGAAGGCGAACCGGTCGCGCAGGTTCGCCGGGCGCCCGGCCAGGAAGACGGTACGGGTGAACGCCCGCCGCCAGGCCGCGCCCGCCGCCGGGTCCACGGCGAGCGCGAACCGGCAGCTCTCCCGCGCCCAGCTCGGCAGGTCCAGGTCGCCGACGACGCACACGGCCAGCGGCGCCCCCGCCGGGTCGGCCGCGTCCAGCGCGGCGATCTCGGCGCGTACCGCCCGCAGCGCCGCGGGCGTGGACAGGTCCCGCCCGGCGAACTCCGGGCGTGCCGCGCGGACCCGTTCCGCGGCGGCGGACAGCAGCGCGTCGGCGCCGGGCGGGCCGGTCGGCGGCGCGGGAGAGTGAGGGCTCATAGGAACACCGTGGCCAGCAGGCCGGGGTCGGGGGCCGGACGGCCCTTGCCGAGCAGCGAGGTGGTCAGCCGGTAGGGGTCGACGTACAGATGGCCGCGGCGGTGGCGGTCGAGGGTCCGCTCCCAGGGGTCCTGGGCGGCCGGCGCGGCGGCGGCGCGGTCCAGCAGCCGTGCCGCCCTTACGACGCAGCCGCGCAGCAGGTCGTACCGGAACGACTGCTGCTGGCCGGGGCCCAGCGTGGCGATGAAGTACAGCCGCAGCCCCAGCCGCAGCGCCGCCGGATCCGTCCCGCCGGACACTTCCTCCAGCAGCGCGCCGACGGTGTGGCCGCGCCAGCCGCCGTGGCGTGCCGAGGCGATCCGTCCGTCGATGGGCACCCGGCCGATCGGCACCCGGTGCACCGCCGGCCGCCGCCCGGAGCGGGCCAGCACCCGTTGCAGCAACTGGTAGTCGGGGTCGAGCTCGCGGTCGTAGAGGAGGACGATCTCGTCGAAGTCCTCGGTGAACGGCAGCAGTTCGCGCAGCGCGCAGGCGAGGTAGTTGGGGCGCCCGTCGGCCCCCACGATCCGGCGCAGCGGCAGCCCGAAACGGGTCGCGTCCAGGTAGACCGGGCCGCCGTAGGGGCGCTGGTCCAGCCCCAGGCCCGAGGCGGTCAGCCGGGCGATCATCTCCGCCGTGCCGAGCCCGGGCGGCTGATGCTCCGTCAGCCCCGGGTCGTGCAGCCCGAGCCGCGCGTAGTGCCCGGTCCACAGCTCCAGCACCCGGGCGCTGGCCGGATGCACCCAGCCGGTGTACTCCACGGCCTGCGCGTACGCCGACAGGTCCTCGGCCGCCGCGCGCCGCTCCTCGGCGCGGTACCCGACGTACAGCTCGCCGATCTCCTCCTCCGACAGCCCCGAGTAGTCGGCGTCGCCGTAACTGCGGTCCAGGTACTCCCAGAACCCCAGCGTCTGCTCGGTGGGGTGGTACGTGGTGTGGCTGTACCGGTACGTCACGTCGGCCAGCGGCGCGGTGGCGCGGAACATCGCGTCCGTCCACAGCAGCCCCTTGAGATGGCTGGGGGTCAGCGGCTTGGCCGGGGTGACGGTGACCGGGGCCAGCAGCACCTTCGGGCGGTCGGACACGGGTCAGCCCCCTTCCGTTCCCGTGGCGGCGGCGACGGCGGTTGCGGTACGGGAGAGGGCGGCCACCAGTTCGGCCCGGGACGGCGGCGGGGGACCGGCCGGGCGGGCCGCGCCGGCCGCCGCGGCCACCCGCTCGCGGAACCCGGGGTCGTCGAAGACCGCGGCCGGCGTGTCCAGCGTCATCAGCATCCGGGTCAGCCCGCGCCACACCACCGCGTCCACGGTGGCCGCCGCCGCCACCGCGGCGAGCTGCGGACGCCCCGGCACCGGCGCCACCGGCGGCACCGCCGGTTCGGTGCCCGCCGCCCGCGCCCGCCACAGCGCGGTACGCGCCGAGGTGTCCGCCACCGTCTGCTCGTACCACGGCCGCAGCAGCTCCTCGGCGATCCGGGCCGCCCCCGCCGCCCGCGCCCCGCCCACCTCCGGCGTGCCGTCCAGCAGTTCGGCGAGGCGGAAGGCGTGCGCCAGCGCCAGCGACAGGCCGCGCCCGTACATCGGATCGGTGACGCACGCCGCGTCCCCCACCGGGAAGACCCCGGCCACCTCGGGCGGCGCGGTGACCGTGCCGCGCAGCGCGTTCGCCGGCACCGTCATCGCCCGCACCTAGCTCACCGGCGCCGCCACCCGCTCGTCCACCCACGCGGCCACCTGCGGGGTGATCCGCGCGGCGGCCGCGAAGCCGGCCGGGGTCAGCAGCGCGTCGGTGGCCGGATCGTCCGGCAGCACCGCGAAGTTGAGCGCGAACAGCCCGTTGTCGGCGAGGTGGACCACCGCCGCGAAGTGGTCGAAGATGCCGCCCGCCGCGTTGCCCCGGTTGAGCGGCGCGGGCAGCCGGGCGGGGTCGGCCAGCCGGTACAGCCGGCTGATCGCGCGGAACGCGTTGGGGCAGGTGGCGTCCGGGGCGACCGGCACCCCGGCGGCGGCCAGCCAGCCGGCCGACAGCGCCCGCCGCCCGGAGGCGTCCACCACCACCGGCGCCTCGATCCGCTCCCCGGCGCCGGTGACCACCGCGCGCACCCGCCGCCCGGCCGGGTCCAGCTCCAGAGCGCGCACCGTCGCGCCGTGGCTCACCTCCACCCCGGGCAGCGCGCGCACCGCCCGGTACAACGCGAGTTCCAGCACCGGACGGCGTACCGCGAGCGCCACCAGGTCGTCGTCGGACGGCTGCCGTACGAAGCCGCGCGCGGTGGCCGGCACCGCCGCCGTCAGGTCGAGCGGCCGGGCGCCCGCCGCCAGCACCGCCTCGTACACCCGGGGCAGCCGTTCCCGCAGCAGCCGTACCCCCAGCGAGGTCAGCACGTGGGACTGGGTGTTCTGCGGCACGGTGGGGCGCCGCCACGTCCAGGCCGCCCGGTGCGCCGGACCCTCCGGCGGCGGGGCGGAACGGTCCAGCACCCGTACCCGCAAGCCCCGTTCGGCCAGGGCCCAGGCGGTGGCCAGGCCGCCGAATCCGCCCCCCACGACGACGACGGCGGCGGCCGGTGCGGTCAAGCCCGCCGCCCGTGGACGAAGAAGACCCGGCGCACGTCCCGCACGGCGCGGTCGGGCACCGGATCCGGCCACCGGCCGAAGTCCGCCCCCGGCTCACCCGGCTGCACCGCCGCCACCTCGAAGCCGTACCGCGCGAAGAGCGCCTCCGGCTCGTCGCTGCCGAAGAGCCACGGGCACCCCCAGCCGGCGAAGACGTCCAGCAACCCGCGCATGTGCGGCAGGGTCAGCGCCGCCGCCCTGACGATGTCGGCGGCGATCCGGCTGCCCGGCGCCATGACGCCCGCGACCCGCCGGAGCATCCGGTGCGCGTCGGCCTCCGGGATGTAGTACAGCAGCCCCTCCAGTAGCCAGGTGGAGGGCGCCTTCGGGTCGTACCCGGCCGCGACGAGCTGGTCCTCCCAGTCGTCGGAGGTCAGGTCGACGGCCACGGTGCGGTGGTCGGTACGCGGCACCGCGCCGCCCAGCCGATCCGCCTTGAACTCCAGCACCGCCGGGCGGTCCACCTCGAAGTACCGGATGTGCTCCGGCCACGCCAGCCGGTAGGCCCGCGAGTCCATCCCGGCCGGGGCCAGCACGATCTGGCCCATCGCGGTGTCCCGGGCGGCCCGCTGGAGGAAGTCGTCGAAGAAGCGGGTGCGGATCGCGTTGTAGTCCGGCGTACTGGGCAGCGTCCGCGGCCGGTCCGGCGGGAACGTCGCGGCGCGCACCTCGGCCAGCAGCCCGGGGCCGACGTCCCCCACCAGCCGCTCGGCGAACGGGTCTTCGTACAGCCGGTCCGCGCGCCGGGTCTCGGCGGCCCGCAACGCGGCGGTGAGCAGGGCGGTGCGTTCGACGGGGTTGAGCGTCTCGGTCATCGGGCGGCTCCAGACGGTGGGTCGGGGCGGGGTGGGGTCAGTGGTGGTGGCCGTCGTCGGCGTCGGCCGGACGCGGGCCGGTGAGCCGTTCCCACAGCGCGTCGTCCTGCCGGAAGAGGCGGTCCTTGGCCTGCGCGGGGCGGACCCCGCCGGCCACCGCCGCGTGCCAGTCGCGGTGGAACGCCTCCGGCTCCAGCAGCCGCAGCGTGGGCGCGGTGAGCCGGCGCCCGGCCCTGGCCCGCCGGTAGCCGTCGGACCGCGCGGCCAGCGCGGCGTCCAGCCGGCCCAGGAACCGCTGCGCCTCGGTGGTGTGCCACCCGGTGCCCGGGGCGATGGCGAACGTGTAGTGGTGGGCGCTGCCCGCCGAGCGCTCCACCCGGCAGGCCACGTTGCGCAGCGAGAGCCCCCCGGCCGCCAGCGCGTCCCGCAGCGCCCGCACCACCTGGGCCTCCCGCAGCCGTTCCCCGGCCACGTCGGAACGGGTGCCGCGGCCCGCGTAGCGCAGCCTGGGCACACCGTCCACCCGGTCCGGTACGTGCACCACGTCGCCGACCGCGTACCGGTACAACCCGCCGACGTGGCTGAAGACCACGTGGTAGTCGTGACCCGGCTCCAGCTCGTGCACCAGCAGCGTCTCGCTGTCCGGCGCCAGGTCGTCGTCGGCGGGCACGAACTCGTACAGCGCCGCCGAGGCCACCGGGGTGCCCGCCTCGGGGTGCCGGTCCAGCGCCACCGCCACCGGGCCCTCCGAGGCCGCCACCGGCGCCGGCAGCGTGGCCACGTCCACCCCGTACTCCCGGCGCAGCGCCGGCATGTACAAGGAGGCGACCCCGGTCGTCCAGCAGAACAGCGCGCGCACCCGGGGCCACACGTGGGCCGGGCGCACGGTGCCGAAGTACCCGGCCAGCCGCTCCAGTTCGGCCGCCCGCGCCGGATCCGGCGACCCGGTGCGCACCCCGCCCACGGTGCCGTCCCGCACCTCCCGCACGATCCGCGGCCACCACAGCCCGAGCTGGTACGGAACGGCCGCGATCACCGCCGGGTTGATGCCGATCAGCATCCGGACGTCGCCCTGCACCGCCAGCCGCAGCCGCAGGTACAACCGCTCCAGGTGGTCCGCGGGGTCGGTCTCCACCGGCAGCGTCGCCCACGGCGCCCGGGTGCCCAGCTCGGCCGCGAGCGGCTCGCCGAACTTCGCCCCGAAGTCCACCTGGCTGGCGCCCACGTGCGGACGCCCGTCCGCCATGACCGGCGGCCTCGCCGGCGGATCGTGCTTGAGGTTGAGCACCGCGTCCGGCCGCGCCGCCACTTCCGGGAAATGCCGCAGCAACGGCGCCCACGCGGCGTAGTAGAACGGGAAGAACGTGGTGCGCATGAACCGCGCGGTCACCGGGATCTTCTTGTGCGCCCCGGTGCTCCCGCTGCTGGTGAAGTAGACCACCGGCCGGTCCGCCGACAGCACGTTGGCCTCTCCGGCCGCCGTCCGCTCGATGTACGGCGCGTGCGCCGCGTAGTCCTGTACCGGAACGGCCCGGCGGAAGTCGTCGACGGTGCGTATCGCGGCGAATCCGTGGCGTTTTCCGAATTCGGTACCGGAGTTGAATTCCAGCAGATCCGCGAGCACCCTCTTCTGCTGCCCGGGCAGGTCCACGAGTTCGGCGGCGAGCCGGTCGTGCTCGGCGAAGACCCGGTCGCGGTAACGGGCGGTACGGGTGGCGTGATCGATCTCGTCGGGGGATGTTTTCGCGGCGGCCGGTTCGGTGCGGGGTTCCGTGGTCACCGGGCGAACTCCTCGGTCCGGTCGAGAACTCCGGCCACCGCTTCGGCGGCCCGTCCAGGGCTGGGCTGTTCCTCGATCACTGTCACCGGCACCTGCCCCACCTCTTCCAGCATCAATGTCCGCAGGTTCTTCTGATAACTCTCGAACCCCGCCCAGCCCGGGCCGTTCCCCGCGTACTCCAGGCGGTTCAGCAGCCGTCCCCCGGCGCTGCGCCGCCAGGCGGTCCACGGCGCCACGTCCAGGAAGACCACCCCGCGCGGCTGCGGAAACGTGCGCCACCAGCCGTACATCGGGTTCTCCCGCAGCCCCGCCAGCCGGCACTTCGCGAGTATCTTGTAGTAATAGGAATCCACCAGCACCGGCGCCCCGGTGGCACACTCGGCCAGCACCCGGTCCTTGAGATGGACCACCGCGGTCTGCAGCATGCTCGCCAGGAAATCCACCGAATACGTACTGCCGAGCCCGGGCAGCACATCCTTGACCACATTGCGCCGTAACTGGGCGATCAGCGCGTGCTCCGGTGGCGTGAACTCCCCGTCGGTCGACAACAACCGCCATTCCGGCCGCCGTTCCGCCAACTCCGTCATCACCGACGACTTCCCGGCCCCGTCGGGCCCCAGCAGAACGAAGAACCGGCAGTCACTCATCAGGCGTTCCCCTTTCCCCCACCCGCCGCCGGACGGCACAGCACGAGAATACGGACCCGCCCCTTTTCCCCCGGCCCCGCCCGCCGGGCTCCGACGACTTTGTCACGTCACCATGCGTACCGGCCCCCGAACTCCGCGTTCCTTCCCGCCCGGTCGTCCCTGGTGAATGCCTCTCCCACCGGTGCGCCACCGCACGCCTTTCCCCCGCGGGGCGGCGCGAGAAATCCGTTCAACTGCGCCGGGGCCGGGGCGGGGTGCGGGCGGCGTGAACGGCGACGGCCCGGTCACCGAAGCGGTGACCGGGCCGTGCGGCGGGCTGGGGGCGGGTGGCGGGGCCGGGCTCAGACCGCGGACGCGCGGTACACGTCCAGGGCGTCGACCTCCTGCTCCTCCCAGCGTTCGAGCAGCGCGTCCGTCCCGTGCTCCCGCACGAAGGCGACTTCCGCACCGGTCACCGGGACGAGGGTGATGATCTGCAACTCGGCCCTGCCCTGGTCGTCGAGGAGCAGCTCGAAGTCCTCGTCGCAGTAAGGGTGGGCCATGGTCATGACGCCCCGCATGTCGGTGCCTTCGACAAGCGGTTCAGGCGACGGGATCACCTGGTCGAACATGAGCCCTTCGCCCATCGTGATAACCAGCTTCGCGGTGAGCACGGTGATCAGATGCGCCTGGTCGCGTTGTTCCTCGTTGAGCGTGCAGACCAGTTCCTGGGGCATGACGGTCGTAATCTTCTGAAAACGCAGGCCGTTGGTGACGACCGAAATGGCGTCCCCTTCGGCGATTTGGCAGAAGAAGATCCCGAACCCCCGGTTGCCGCCCTCGGCGGTGGGCGCCTCGGCCTGCCGGATCTGCCCCAGGTGGTGCTGGATGTGGTCGAGGTAGCCAGCGTATTTCTCGTTGTCGGTCACGTGCCGCTCCTTCAGCCGGTTTCCGCGTCGCGGGAAACGTCGTCCTGGGTGTCACCGTCGCATACCGGAACCGGAACGGGGGCCGGAACCTGAACCGGAACGGAACCGTGAACGGGCCCGGAACCGTGGCCGGGACCGGAACCGTGAACGGGCCCGCGGCCGGAGCCGTGAACGGGCCCGGAGTCCGCGCCGGCACCGGTGCCGGCTGCCCGCGGCCGGACCGGCCGCCGCCCCGGCCTACCCATCGCCGCCCTCGGTGCCGCCCAGCATAGACCCGTAGTGTCCGTACCCCGGCGAGTGATCCTCGGAGCCGTGGCCCACGTTGGTCGAGGGATCCTCGACCTGGTAATGGCTCGGTTTATTGTATTCGTCCAGAATCTGCTTCCACGTCCACTTCCCGGGGTGGTCCTCCACGATCCTCACCAGCCGCCAGTATTCACTGCCCTGCACATGGCCGAAGTGATAGTTGGCCGGAAGTCCCGTCTTGCTGTGCGGGTTCGGCTTGGGGATGGTGAAGCCGCCGGGGTCGTCCGGCGCGACGGGGCGTCCCCGTTCGTCGAATTTGAGGGCGTTGCCGTCGGTGTCCCGCAGACACGGAATGGTCTTGCCGGAGTTCGGGCATATGAAGTCCTCGCCGTTCGCCGCCCGGTCCGCGTCGCGGAAGACCGAAAAGCGCATGCTTTTGCGGTAGTTGGGCCGGCGGTCGCGCTTGAGCTTCTGGAGTTCCGGGTTGGCCGGGGCCGTCGGCCGTTCCGCGGCTTCCGGCAGGGCGCCCTCCCCGGCCCGGCCTTCCCGCATGAGCGCCCCGAGCCGGGAGAGCGCGCCGCCCTCCCCGCCGAGTTCCCCGAGCAGTCCGGCTCCGGCGAGCGAGGGCACCATGCGGGGGCCGAGGCCCTTCAGCATGCCCTGGATGCCCTTGCCGAATCCGCCGCCGATGATGCCGAGCAGGGCGCCGATCTCGAGGTCCTGCTCCAGGGTGTCGGCGTGGCGGAGGCGGTCGGGGTCGGCGAGGGCGTCGTACCCGAGGGTCGTCAGGGCGCCCCCTGCGGCCATCTTGGCGATCGGGGCGAGGGCCTTCATCGCCCGGCCGAGGGTGCCGAGGGATTCCAGGATCGCCTCGGCGGCCCGGTCGATCGTGCGGGCCGCCTCCGCGATGCGGGCGATCAACGCCATGATCTTGGCGGCGCGTTCGCCCGCGGCGAGGTTGGAGGCGACCTCGGCGAGCGGCCCGGTCAGCAGGGACAGCGGCAACGCGGCGAGTTCGAACTCCAGGATCTCCGCGCAGAGTTTGCCGATTTCGGAGATCATCTCGTGGGCCTGGTCGGCGAACCTGTTCAGCTGGTCGTGGCCGTCATGGCACGCCTTCGCCGTCTTCTGGCACTGATCCCGCACGTTGGCGGCGCGGGTGTGGAAGGCGTCGGCCGCCTTGCCCTCCCAGTGCAGGCCGCCCAGGGCCTGGCCCACGTGCCAGTGCGCGTCGTCCAGCGCGTCGCCGAGCGTCTTCCAGTGGCGGGCGACCTCGCGGATGCCGTCCGGGTCGACCGCGGGGTTGGTGATGCCGATGAACTCCAGCACATCGGCCGTGGAGTGCCCGATGGCGTTGTTGATCTTGTTGATCCAGTGCAAGGGGTTGAGGTCGACCACCGCGGTTACCCCTTGCCCTGCGCCTTGCCCGCGAGCATGTCGTCCACCTTGCGCAGCACGTCCGCGATGGTGGTCAGCGCGGTGGCCTCGTCGCCCCACTCGGTGTGCAGGCCGTCCGCGAACTGTGCGAGCTGCCGCATCGACTGCTCGACCGTGTGCTTGGCCTTGCCCGCCTCCGGCAGATGCCCGAAGGCGTCCAGTTTGCCCATGCCGGTGCGGAAGTCGGCCACGGCGCCCGGAAGATGGGCCACCGCCGCCCGTATGCTCCGGGCCGCCGACCCCATCGACGCGTACTCGTTCTTCAGATCCGCCATGCGTTGCCCCCGTACCAGCAGTTGATCAAACTCGAAGGAGGAGTTTAGGTGCTGGCATGTCCCTGCCGCATCGCAGGTGCTGGGCGGCCGGCGCCGTGGTCGCCGGGGTCCGCGGCCCCTGGCGATCGGGTACGCCACGAGCGGGGTCGGCCGCCCGGGCGGGTCAGTTGGTGCGGCTGGACCAGCCGGCGGGAAGGTCGCCGGGGGCGACGGAGATGACGGACTCGTCGTCGGCGCCGACGTACTCGAACAAGGTGATCCTGGCGAACTCCGGGACCACGTAGATCGGGTAGGTCGGGCCCTTGTCGCGGTAGGCGCGCATCTCGTCGAGGTGCTCGTTCTGGAAGCAGACGGTGCGTTCGCCGTGCTCCTCGACCCAGTGCGGGAAGAAGATCACGCCGTGCAGGCGGCGCTTGCCGGGCATGACGTCGACGGCGACGGAGGTCCCGGTGGGCTCGGTCCAGGAGACCTTGTAGCTGTCGTCGTCGAGCTGGACCAGGTCGACCCGCTGGTCCTTGACCCAGCGACCGCCGACCATGCCGGAGTGGATCCGGTAGTCGATGGTGTGGTCGTTCTTCACGTACATCTCGTACTGCCAGCCGTTGGCGTAGGTGTAGATGAAGCGGTGGCCGACGATGCCGGACAGGTCCTGCGGGGGTACGGGGTCGGCGACGGTGGTCGCGTGGGGTGCGTCGTTCATGGTGCTCGTCCCTTGTGGTGCGTATGCCGAGGGGTGTTTCCTCGCGACCACTTCATTTTGTCACAAAACTAGTTTGTGGCAAAACATGACGGCGGGCACAATGGGGTCATGGACACCGCGACCGAATTCGGCCGACTCCTCGGCCCCCTGCGCCGGGCCGTGCTGCGCACCCGCCGCGCCGAAGGCCTCCCCGACCTCCCCGAGGCCCAGATCGAGCTGCTGCGCGCACTCGCCGAGACGGGCACCGCGACCCCGCGCCAGGTCGCGGCACGGCTGCGGGTCGCTCCGTCCACCGTCAGCAACCTCGTCCGGACGATGACCGCGGCCGGCCTGGTGGAGCGCACCCCGTCCGCCGCCGACCTGCGTACCGTCCACCTCGCGGCCTCGCCCCGGGCCCTCGACATGCTCGACCGTTACGACCGCACCAGCACCGCCGCCCTGCGCCGCGCCCTGGACGGCCTCGCCCCGGCCAAGCGCGAGGCGCTGGAGCGGGCCCTGCCGGTGCTCGCCGAACTGCTCACCACCCTGGAGGCGCAGACCCCCGAGGGCTGACCGCCAGGACGGGGGTCAGCGAAGGACGGCGCGGCGACGGCGCCGGGGGTCGGCCAGGACGGCCGCGTTGTACCCCGTGTCCTCCGGGTTGAGGTCGGTGCCCGGCGCCACGACGCGGTCGATCCGGTCGAGCACGTCGGGCTCCAGGACGACGTCCGCGGCGCTGAGCTGGTCGTGCAGGTGGTCAGCGGTACGGGGGCCGATGATCGCCGCGGTGACGGCGGGGTGGGTGGTGACGAACGTCAGCGCCAGCTGGATCAGCGTCAGGCCCGCTTCCTCGGCGATACCGGCGAGTCGGGTGGCCGCGTCGAGCTTGGCCTGGTTGGCGGGCACGTCCATGTCGTAGTGGGCCAGCGTGGTGCGGAAGGGCATCGTCCGGGTGCGGTGGCTGGACGGGTCGGCCGCGTGGCGGTGCCAGCGCCCGGACAGCCAGCCCCCGGCCAGCGGACTCCAGGCGAGCACCCCCATCCGGTACGTCTCGCAGGTGGGCAGCACATCGCCCTCGACGCCCCGGGCCAGGAGGGAGTACGGCGGCTGTTCGCAGACGAAGCGCTCGCGCTGCCGCCGCTCGGCGGTCCACTGCGCCCGCACGATGGCCGAGGGGGCGAACGTCGAGGACCCCGCGTAGCGGATCTTTCCCGCGTGGACGAGATCGGAGAGCGCGCCCAGCGTCTCGTCCAGGTCGGTCGCGGGGTCGGGCCGGTGCACCTGGTAGAGGTCGATGTGGTCGGTGCCCAGGCGGCGCAGGCTCTCCTCGCAGGCCCGGACGATCCAACGCCGTGAGGCGCCACGCTGGTTGAGGCCGGGGCCCATGGGGCTCGACACCTTGGTGGCCAGGACGATGTCGTCGCGGCGTCCGGCGACCGCCTTCCCGACGATGACCTCGGACTCGCCGCCCGAATACACGTCGGCCGTGTCGATGATGTTGACGCCCGCGTCGAGCGCCGTGCGGATGACGGCGGTCGCGTCGTCGTGGTCGGGGTTCCCCCACGCCCCGAACATCATCGCGCCCAGGCACAACGAGCTGACCTGGATCCCGGTACTTCCCAGCGTGCGGTAGCGCATGGCGTGGGCGGCCCTTTCGTGAGGGTGGCGGTGCGAGGGAACAGCGGGCGCCCCGCCTGCTACCGTCCCACCTAAACGGATTCGGCTCCGCTTGGCCGCCACAGTAAGCGGACCCGACTCCACTTAGCAAGACGAGAGGAACCCCCCCATGCCTGATCCGTCCGGCCGGCCGATCCGCGCCGACGCACGGGCCAACGAGGACAGACTCCTCGCCGCCGCCGCCCACGCCTTCGCCCGCGACGGCGCCGCCGCCACCCTGAAGCAGATCGCCAAGGACGCGGGCGTGGGGATCGCCACCCTGTACCGGCGCTTCCCGACCCGCGAACAACTCGTCGACGCCACCTACCGCTACGAAACGTCCCGGCTCGCCGCCCGCGCCCCGGACCTCCTGCGCGAACTGCCCGCCGACCGCGCCTTGCGCGCCTGGATGTCCCAGGTCCTGGACCACCTCGCCACCAAACACGGCATGGCCGACACCCTCAAGACCCTCCTCCGCGACGACCAGCGGCTCAGCTCGCGGACCCGCGACCAACTGACCGGCGCCATCGAGGAGTTCCGCCTCGCCGGAATCGCCCAAGGCGTCATCCGCGACGACGTGCCCGCACCCGACATCCTCATGTCCCTCGCGGGCGTCACCCTCGTCGCCGGAGCCCCCCACCAACGCGACCAGGCCGAGCGCCTGCTCGACCTGCTCATGGACGCCCTCACCCGCCCCGACCGACGCCCCGCCGTGTGACCCGGCCCCGTCGGTCTCCGCCGCGGGGCGGCCCGATTCCCTGCCGCGCGCCGGACCACCCCGCGGTCTGCGGGGTGGTGCCGTGGACGGCTTCCGGTGTCCGATGTGTACTCGCCACCCCGAGTACCCGGGGGTCACCCGTATGGGGACGCTCGTGTCACGAGAACGCGGCAGGGTTAGCCCCCTGCCACCCCCACGCCCCCCCCCGCGAGCCACCCCTCGGCCGCACCCTGGTCGCATACCTGCCACGGCCTCGCCTAACGACGGCAGATCCTGCCCTGACCAGCGTCTTCGCGGTTGACTGAGGAACAGGAAAATCACCGAAAAATTCTTGGGACGACTGCTTGCCGCTCGTGCGCGAACGCGGCGCCGGGCATCCCGCTCGGCGCATGGAAGATCCTGCGCTGACGTGCAAGAAGCCCTGGACTCCCAAGCACTCGTGTTCAAGGGGGCATCATGACGTTCGCCCGGACCTCACCAAGGGCAAAGCTGTGCCATCCCCTCCGCACCGTCACCGGCCGCATCGAGCGCGACAGCCAAGAACGTTCAGGTGAGTGATTGCGGGGCGAACAGGCTGCGGACGGGCCGGAGGCGGAGATCGAGGTGGCGTCCCGGGAGGCGGCCCGTTGCCCTCGATTTCGGTATCCTCTGTGCGGCCGTGGCTTGCTCCGCCCTGGCATTCGGGTGTGAGCAGTCGGGGTACAGGTAGTCCCGGCGAGATTGATCTTGCTCGGTTAGCACATCGATCGATGGTGCTGCTGAGGTTCGGAGAAACTCATGGGGCCGGGCGTCGCTGCTGGTTACGGTCCGCCTCGTGCCGGTGGAGTTCTTAACTGATGAGCAGGCCGAGGCGTACGGGGCGTTCCGTGAGGTGCCGACGCGTCCGGAGCTGGAGCGGTTCTTCTTCCTCGACGATGACGACCGTGATCTGATCGCGCTGCATCGTACGGACGGGCACCGGTTGGGGATGGCGATGCAGATCTGCACGGTGCGCTACGTCGGCCGGTTCCTGGGTGAGGGTCCGCTTGCCGTGCCGTGGGAGGTCGTGGAGTACCTGGCCGGGCAGCTGCGGATCGCGGATGCCTCATGTGTGAAGCGGTACGGCGAGCGCCGGTCGACGGTGTACGAGCACGCGAACGAGATCCAGGAGCGGTTCCGGTACTCGGGACTACACCGACCACAAGTGGGGCCGGGAGTTCCGTAGGTTCCTGTACGGGCGAGCGTGGACGCATGCCGAGGGGCTCGGTGGCGTTGTTCAACCACGCGGTGACCTGGCTGCGCAGGAACCCGGTGCTGTTGCCAGGGGTGTCGGTGCTGGCGCGGCAGGTGTCGGAGGCGCGTACGGCGGCGGAGCAGCGGTTGTATCAGGCGGTGGCGCGGGCCGCGTACCGGGCCGATCCGTCGCTTGCGCCGGCCTTGGCGGCGCTGTTGGTGGGGCGTCAGCCAGCGCTGACCAGCCCCGTGCCGTACTGCGCTGGCGGTCCGGCACCGGACACAGGTGTCAGGTGCCGGACCTGAACGCACCAGGAGGCCACACGATGTCGACGGCCAAGCCGGCCAGGCGGGCCGCGGCCACGGTGTCCGCCGTACCGCCGCCACGACCTGTGGGGGCGCTGCCGTCCCAAACGGCGACGAGGCGGTCCGCCCCCTGGAGAAGTCGGCGGTTGGCCGCTTCGTAGGCGGCGTGGCCCGCGTGTTCGTACGGCAGGACCACCACTTCAGCGGCGGCGTCGCGCAGAGCGTCGAACTCGGCGAGGTCTGCGGGGCGGACCATCGCTTCCCGGTAGTCCCGGGACGGGATGATCGCCGACAGTCGGCCTCCGAGCGAGAGGATCTCCTCGGCGAAGAGCGTGTCGGCACCGCGGGCCAGGCACGAGCGCCCCACCAGCGCGTCGTCACGCAGGCCGACCAGTAGCTCACGGAGGTCTGTGCGGATCCGGCCGACTGCCTCGTCGGCCAGGTCCATGTGACCGGTGACGGCGATGGTGACCATGTGACAACCCGCTTCCCGCCGAGGCGATGTGCCCTTCACCCTAACCCGCTCCGGTGGCAGGAAGAGTCGGCGTTAGCGGGTGCCGCCGCCGTCACAGCGCGACGGCGGCGAAGACCAGAAGGTAGGCCACAGCGAAGAGGAGGGGAATCCAGCGTTCGACACGGTTGAGCGGGAGATAGATGCGCCAGTCCCGCCCCTCGCCGAGGGCGCGCCATTCGGCGGCCACGAAGGCACGGGCCGGCAAGCGCTCCTCGAACGCTCCGATCACCTCGAACTTGCCCTTGTTCAACTGCTGGTACGAACGGACGGTGATCCACCAGGTGGCACACATGCCCAGCAGGACCAGCAGGGCCGCGAGCGTGAGTGCGACCGGAGTGCCGCGGTGGTGCTCCTGGGACAGCCAGGTGCTGAGGAAGACGAGGAGAGTGCTGTGAAGGGTCAGGAAGAAGGTGTTGGCGAGGTTGCGCCGGGCGCTGACCCGGTCGGCCATCTCCACGCACAGCTTGTACTGCTCGAAGACCGCGGCGTGATACGTCGCGGCCGGGTCGCGGAAGTTCTCCGCGTCGATGTCCTCGTTCCACAACGAGTCACTGATGCCGCCCATGTTGGCGTTTCCCCCGTAGTTCGTCACCGTGCGCTCGTGCAGGCCAGGGCCTGCGGCCGGTGGGCGCCTCGTGGCCGTCTCCGCCGTGTTCACAGTGGTGCTCGCACCGTTCCCTCACACCGCGTTCTGCGCATGCTTGTGGGTCTGCCACGCGGTGATGCGCCTGATGATGAGGACGAGGAGCAGGCCGGCCGCCACGTAGAGCGCCGTGAGCAGGGTGGTCACGTTCGCGTCGGACAGCACGTCCTGCACGCTGTCGAACTTCGAGGACATGCGCCATTGGATCGGCCTGACGACGACGTTGGCGACCACGAACAGCGCCCACCAGGCGTTGATCAGGGTCACGGGGACGGACCGCCGGGGGGCACTGGCCCGCCAGACGTCCGACACGACCTGGTACGGGATCCACAGGTTGGCCACCGGGGTGGCCCAGGCGCCCACCACCCAGCCCCGGGACCGGCGGTGCGCGGCGGCATCGCTCATCAACTCGGAGTTGATCCGGGCCCGCCACAGCCAGACGAGCACCGCGATGCCGGCCGCGATCCATATCAGCATGGACGGCCATAATGACCCCAGCGTCGCGAGGGCATCGTTGTCGGCGGCCTCCAGGTCCGCGGCGGTCGCCTTCCCGGCCAGGTAGTCGTGGGCGAGGAAGTACAGGCGCCAGTTGGCCACCGTGAGCAGCGCCTCATGCACGAGCGCCAAGGAGATCAGTATCGTCGCGGTCGTGGCCGCGCCGGCCACCGTCCTGGGCCGCTCCGCAGCGACCGGATTCGCGTTCGTCGGCATGCCTTGCTGGGAACCGTCCATGATCCTCCCCCGAAGATCGTCGACCGCCGCGCAGGACGTGGGGTCAGCAGGCTATGGGCCGCTGCCCTGTTGTGTCCCCGGTTTCACCGGATGTTATGCGGGACGGTCGTAACGAAACGGCACTAACCGAGGCCGAAGAGTTGCAGCGCCCGGCCCGCGAGCCAGAGCAGCAGGGCCAGGACCGTGACCAACGCGAACCCTTTCCATAACGACGTCTGCGTGGCGAAGGTGGCCCGCCAGGCCATCGTCCGTCTGCGCACCCCCACGGCCGCCAGGGCGTCCATGATGACGCGAGCCAGGTGGTGCGTGGGCGTGACGATGGTCATCGACACGAAGCCGGCCTTCACGGCGCGGGCACCGCGGCGCACGAGCGCGCCCCGCGGGAGCTTGGCACGGGGCACGGGCCCCACCGGGTGCACACGGGGCGTCCACTCGGGGGCGAAGGTGATGACGGCGCCGGTCCAGGGGTCTCCCCCCGCCACCTCGGCCAGCCGGGACGGAGTCGGCAGGTGTTCGTCCAACCGTTCGGCCAGTTCCAGCCGTTCGGCCTGCCGCGACAGTCCGCCCGGCGTCAGCAGGACAAGCTTGGACGCGGGCTGGGTGGCGCGAGCCTGCTGGACCTCCCACCACAGCCCATCGCCCAACCCCAACCGCAGCACGATGAGCTGGGACAGTTCCATCAGCCGCAGCACCGTCGGCTGCCAGTCGTCGAGGGGCAGGTAGAACCGTGCTGCTCCCAGCCGCGGCAGAGGCTCCCCGGGTTTGCCCACCGTGATCACGGGGCCGACGGCACCCAACGCCCCCGTGAGTTGCTCCTCCCGCGAGTGGATCCTGACGAACGCCGACGAGTCGTCGACCTGGGCTGCGGTCTCGTCGTCAGTGAAGCTGCGCAGATAGAGCACGGGTTGGCGGCCGTCAGCCAGCAGGGCCTGGGCCGCGCCGCGCGCCGAGCGCGGGCGGGTGTAGCGCAGGCTCAGGACCCCGGCACCCATGGCGGCCAGGCCGCCGACCAGCCACCCCGCCATGGTCATCGGTGGCACGGTGTAGCCCCGCCGCTGCGCCGTGCCCACGGCGGTGATCCCCGCCGCGAACAGTACGTATCCGCCGCCACTGGCCAGCAGGAACACCGGACGCCACCACCACGGCTGACGCGGGGCGAACCAGCTGACCACCCTGACGATCTCCGCGGCGCCCGACCGGCGCCGCCGCCGCAGCCACAGCGCCACCCCGAGCAGCAGCGCGGCGGGCACCGCCCAGTACAGCGCGGTCGCGCGCGACGAGCCCAGTTTCCGGTTGAGCTGCGCCCGGTCCCGTTCGACATCCGCCGCCAGCCCGGCGACCCGCTCGCGGGCGAGGGAAACCCGGCCCTTCTCGACGTCACCGACGGCGGAGGAGACCGCGGAGCGGCTCGCTCCCGACGGGGCGTTCTCCTTGAACCACGTGTCGCCAGCACGGCTCTCGGCGCGCGCGGACGTGTCCCCGGCGGCATACCGGTTCAGCGCGGCGGTGAACGCGGCAGCCCGTGCCGGAGCGTCGCGGAACCTGCCACATGCCCGCAAGTCCATGCCTGCGGTGACCGCCAGGTGCAGCGCGACATAGCTCGTGACGATCGCGACCGCCGTGATCAGCCGGGCCAACGCCCGGAAGCGCGAGGACACCTCGGCCCACCCCCCGTCTCGCCGGCACCGCCGCTTGGCACGGACCGCGTCCCGTACTACCACCTCGCCCCACGGACTGTCAGCCCCGACTTCTGTGACGCTGGGTGATTCTCAAAAATGACCGTTTGTGCGAGGAAGAGAGGCAAGAACGTGGAGCGCGCTCCCGAGCTGTCAATCTTCGTAACATGGGCTGAGTAATTGCGGTGCAGGAAGTACCGTCGAGATTGATCACGGCCGGGTTGGAGCCGGGACGGCATTGCCCCGGCTCTCGTGTTCGCGGCGGGCGTTGCGCTGGGCGCGGATGGCCGGGGTGCCCAGGATGCTGCGGAGAGCCCGCGGTGCACGGCGGAAGCGGCGGCGAGGCGCGGGGTGTAGCCCTGGCCGCGTCGTAACCATCGGCGCCGAACCACGCCGCCTCGACATTCCCGGCACCGGCCTGGTCGGCGTTGGTCACCTGCGCGGCCTGGCCAAAGCCGAGCAACTGCGTGACGATCTCTCCTGCCTGGGCCGCGACGACGGGCATCTCGTCATTGCGGGTGCCGGCCGAATCGGCCTAGAAGCTGCCGCCTGGGGCTACGGCGTTGACGTGAACACCGCCGAGCCCGAACCACCGCATTTCATACCGTGCTCGAGCCGGAATTCGGCCAGTTCTTGGATCATGAGGGCGGAGTTGGTGGCCTCGTGCCCGAAATCGCGAGGCGGTCCGGGTCTGTCGCCAGCCACCCGCTGCTGCAAACGGCTCGCCCGTACACGAGTGTCCTTGGAACAGCACTTTTCGGTAGTTCAGGGTCGGTTCTTCCGTCGGGGCGGTATTCAAGGTCACGGCCACTTGGTGGGTGCCGGTGCTTCCAGCCCGAGCGGGACCCAAGCCAGTTCAAAAAGCGGGCCGCCGGAGTTGTCTTCGACTTGTTCATGGAGGATCGACAAACTCAATCGACTGCCTTGGTCGACAGGGATGATTCTGAAGTCTTCGGGTCGTTCGGCCAGACCGTCAGCAGTTCGGTGGGTCTGCCGATGAGGTTGGCGGCTCCCTGGACTTCGAGGTTTCCCGTGGTGAGGTGGGGTTTGTTGACAGTGACGTGTGCGGTGAGCGTGCGGATCACGGGGTTGGAGGGGTCGCCGGCGGTGCCGCGGAGGTAGAAGGCGGTGTCTGCGGTGATGCCGGTGATGGTTCGGGTGGTGTCGGTGACCCTCTCACTGGTCTGACCGTAGAGGAGTTCGAATTCGCCGATGTCGGAGCGTTCCCAGGTGAGGGTGACTTCGCCGCCGTTGAACGTCGTGGACCGGTTGGCGAACGGGTCGTCGCCGGTGCGGGAGCGTTCGGGGATGGTGATCGGGGCGGTTCCGACCTTGTGGTTGATCGGAAGGCGGGAGAGCTGGATGGTGAAGCCGGTGTCGGGGCCGATGGTGCCGTAAGCGCCGGTGGGGGTGAACTCGAACTCCTTGGTGGCGGCGTTCAGGCGGCCGGTCCAGCCGTCGAGGGTGGTGCGTGGGTTCTCCGCTTTGGCCAGGTCGGGCGCCATCTCGCCGGCTGGGACCTTGACCTTGATCCATTCCACGTCCATCGGCGGGCGGGCGGCGCGTGATCCTGCGATGAGGAGTTGGCCAGTGACCGGTTCCTCCGCGTGCTCCGGGGAGGCTTTGAGGGGGTCCGGGTCGGTGGTGAGGGTGTAGGAGAGGAGTGGTTCCGGGTTCTCGGTCGCCGCGGCGTCGCAGTTGGTGACAACAGCCATGACGGTGCCTTTCGGATTGGTGCCGGTCGGTGGTCTGCCGGTCGGTGGCGGTGGTGGTCAGTCGGTGGCGCGGGTGTAGGCGGTGGCGCCTTCGAGGGTGAGGAAGCCGGAGCGGATCTCGGGGGTCGCGGTGGGCAGGTCGTGGGGGTCGGGGGTGAGGATGGGCAGGCGGGTGGTGGTGTCGGCGCGCTGTTCGGTCCAGGTCCAAGTGCCGGTGGTGGTGGCGGGGGTGGGGATGAGGGCGGTTTCCTGCGCGTGGCCCTCGGGGTCGTGCGGGGGTGCCCCTATGGGTTTCGTCAACCCGTAGGGGCGGGTCGGGGGTCGTAGAAGGTGCCGTCGCGGAGCATGGCGAAGAGCACGTCGGCTCGTCGTCTGGCGAGGCAGAGGAGTGCTTGGGTGTGGTGCTTTCCCTGAGCGATCTTCTTGTCGTAGTAGGCCCGGGAGACCGGGTCGGCCAGGGCTGCGAACGCGGAGAGGAAGAAGGCCCGTTTGAGCTGCTTGTTTCCTCTCCGGGAGGGTTGTTCGCCGCGGATCGGGGACCCGGAACTTCTGGTTGCCGGGGCGAGGCCCGCGTAGGCGGCGAGGTGGGCGGCGGAGGGGAAGCTGCTGGCGTCGCCGACGTCGATGAGGATCCTGGCTCCGGTCCTGACGCCGATCCCCGGCATGGACGTCAGGACCTTGGAAAGAGGGTGGGCCTCCAGCAGTTCTTCGATCCGTGCTGCGAGGAGTTCCCGCTGGTCAAGGACAGCGGTCAGCGAGCCGGCCAGGCTGGGGACGGTCAGCGCGGCCGCGTCCGTGCCGGGAACGACCACGGTCTGTTCGTCCAGGGCGGTGAAGATGTCCTCGACCAGCCGTTCGGCCATCCTGGGTGCCTTTGGCCGGAGCAGGTTCACCAGCCGGCGGCGGCCGGCGGTGCGGATCTGGGCCGGGGACCCGAAGCGTTCCAGCAGGGCCAGGACCGCCGGGTGCTGGACGCGCGGGCCGATCACTCGTTCCAGGTGCGGGTGGATCTGGGTCAGCAGTCCCCGCAAGCGGTTGGAGACCCTGGTGGCTTCGCCGGCGAGGTCGTCGTCGAAGCCCACGATCATCTCCAGCTCGGCGACCGTCTCGTCGGCGGGATCGATCGTCCGCAGAGTGTGCGGCATCGAGCGGGCCGCGTCGGCGATGACGAACGCGTCGCGGGCATCGGTCTTGGCCTCGCCCGGATAGAGGTCAGCGATCCGTCGCAAGGTCAGGCCCGGCAGATAGGCGACTTCGCAGCCCATGTCGCGGGCCACTGCGAGCGGCAGAGCACCGATCGAGGCGGGCTGGTCAACGATCACGAGCACGGTGCCGTGCTTGGTCTTGAGCCTGGCGAAGACCTCGCGGAGCTTCGGCTCGCTGTTGGGCAGGCGCTTGTCGAAGGCCTTCTTCCCGGCCGGTGTGACGGCGGTGGCGTGGTGTTCGCCCTTGCCGACGTCCAGGCCGAGGAAGGCGCCGATGTCGCTGACGTCGATCACGTGCTTCCTTCGGTCGTCCTCGCCCGGCCGCCCCACGGCACCGATCGCCACATCCACATTACGAAGAGCCTCCCAGCCTGCGAAGAAGCCGGTGGTCATGCCCCTAATCAGCGGTCTGTCGATGCCTCCGGAGCCGGTGACACCACCCCCCAGGCCATGCGTTCGACAGGGGGAGACAGTCATGCCAACTCCGGAGGCCGGGCGCCCCATTGCGGGGCCACCAAGAAGGTAATGGGGGGGGCGGCGGCCAGGAGCGGGCCGGTGCGGAAGTACGCGGTCATCCGGGTGATGGCCTGGTCGGTGAATTCCGTGGGGACGTGGACGCGTTTGGTGGCGAGCAGACCGGTGGTGGCGTGCACGGCCGCGCGCGGGTCCAGCAGAAGGGTGGCCGCGGCGGTGGACTGGTCGCCGAAGTTGAGGCGCAGGGCGGGGTCGTCACCGATGGCCGCAGGTAGTCCTCACCGCCGGGGGAGGGCGGGACGACGGTGTCGAAGTGGACGTAGTCGTCGTTGAGGACGTAGCCGACAGGCCGTCGTCGCTCTGGTCGGCTTCGCCGAGACGAACAGTGGCCACGATGGCGGTGACCTCGGCGGGGGTGGGGCAGGTGGAGTCGGGGACCGGGCCGGTCAGGTTCCAGTCCAGGTGCAGCACGGTGCCGCTGTACACGGAGGTGCGGGGATGCCGCTGCCGGAGCCGGGTGGCATGGTCCAGTCCAGGCGCTCCAGGAGCTTGGTGAGGGATTGGGTGATGTCGGGTGCCGCGAGGATGTCGGTCTCGGGTTGGGCGTACCAGCCGGCGACCAGATAGCTGAGCCGTTCGGTGCCGGGCACGTCCTGGAGGCGGTCGTGGAGGGAGAAGACGTTGGTGTTGTAGGGCTGGAAGACCGAGAAGGTCAGCAGGCCCGGGCCGATCGCGGTCAGGAACGGGGCGTGGCGGTTGCCGGGTTCGCGCCAGGGGCCGGTCAGTTCGTGGGCCTTGCCGATGAGGGTGGCGCGTGGTTCGGTGCTGTCGGGGTCCTGGAAGGAGACGGTGCCGTCCATCGGGTCGAGGTAGTCGCTCTGGACGACCCAGGCTTTCAGGGCCTGGGTGCTGTGCTGGTGGCGGACGACCAGCCAGCGGTTGGGGACCAGGGGGAAGTCGCCGACGCCTTCGGTGTCGTCGTGGCGCCCGCGGGTGAGCGCGATCGGCAGCTGCCACTGCAGATAGACCCCGAGGCGGTCTTCGCGGCCGGTCCATTCCTCGGCGCTGGTGAACGGGTCCGGCTCCGGTGGCACGCTCTGCTTGATGCCCTTGAAGTTGGTGATCCAGCGGTGGAAGACGTGCGGGGCGGCGGTGTCGCGGGTGGCCCGGTTGACGGCCAGGGCGGCCACCTCGACGGGCACGATCAGGGTGGTGTCCGCGGACATGGTCGGCGGAGTCCTTTCCTCGGGGCGGAACGGCGTGAGCGGAGTGTTGAGGGGACGGGGCCGGTGGGTCAGAGCCGGAAGGTCTTCACTTGGGGGGCGTTGATCATCTGCAGGGCGAAGTGGGCTGTGGGGATCTCCGGGGCGCCGTCGGGGAGTTCCTCGTGGAGTTCCGCGGACAGGGCGGGGACCAGGGCGTCGCCTTCGCCGAGCAGGTTGAGGACGTCCGCGTCGCCGGGGCGCAGGAAGCGGCGGAACCGGCCGAACTGATCGGTCTGGTCCAGGTCGTCCGCGCGCGGGAAGTCGCCCATCGGGGCGCCGATGACGTCGCCGCTGATGTGGCGCAGCTCGATGGTGCCGACGTCGCCGATGCCGAAGCACAGGTCGCGTGGCGGCTCGGCCAGTTCCAGGCTGTCGATCAGCTGGGGGTAGAGCATCAGGAGGGTGTCGGTGCTGTATATGTCCTGGCTTACGGGTTCGGTGACGGCGCCGTCGCGGGTGCGGGCGGTGGAGATCGTGTTCGGCCAGTCATGGACCAGGGACGAGCGCAGCAGCACTGCGCAGGCGGGAGGTGCTTCGCCGCCGGTGGCCAGGGAGTTGAGGTCCGCGTCCAGGGTGTGGCCCACCCCGATGCTCAGTGCTCCGTCGACCGCGGCGCGGATCCAGCCGGGGTCGACGTAGGCGAAGCGGATGCTCTCGGCGGGCAGCATGCGCGGGTCGGGGACCAGGTGCTCGGTACCGATCAGCTCCAGGCGGCGCAGCCGGTTCAGCCAGGCGGTGACTTTCTCGAAGGTCTCTCCCGCGGCCTGGGTGAGCAGGTCGGCCACCCCGGGCTGGCGCAGCAGGGCGCGTGGTTGGGCGGGAGCGGCGGTGCGGGTCCGGGCGGGGACGGTGCGGCGTCGGCCGGCGCGCAGCCGCGAGGCGGCTTGGTCGAGGGCGCGCGCCACTTGGGCGCCGTTGTCCTCCAGGAGCATCCGGTCGAAGGCTTCCAGCGCCAGCGGGGCGGTCAGCTGCCGGGCGGTGGTCGTGGCCGCGCGGCCGGCCAGGCGGGGGTGGGCGGCCAGGCGGCGTACCGCGGCGCGGGCGCCGGCGCGGAATTCCATCAGCGCGGTGCGAAAGTCGGCGTCCGCCAGCGCTGCCAGGCGTCCGGCGGTGAACGCGGCGGCGTAGGAGGTGTCGAAGACCCCGTGGGCCTCGGTGTAGATGAGGGCTTCGCCGGCGGAGTCCAGTCGGGGCGCGGCCGGTGCGGGCAGCCGGTGGGCGGGGTTGGCGCTCAGCGCTCCGCGGTGGAAGGCGACGGTGGCCTCCCCGGTCTCCAGGCGCTGTGGCACGGCCACCGCGCCGGTGGCGATCCTGTCCAGGATGGCCTGCTGGGCCGGGGTGGGGTCGGTCGGGGTGACGACGGGCAGGCGCAGCCGGAGCTGGTCGGCCGGGCGCGTGGTGTCCTCGTCGAGGGTGGCGAGGTTCTGGCACAGGTCGCCGAACCCGATCCCGGAGTCCGGCTCCGTGGTGAAGGCCCAGCAGGTCAGGGAGACCAGTCGTACCCCCATCGGCGGGGGCTGGGGTGTAGGGGGCCAGATACTGGTCGAAGCCCTCCAGGGAGACCAGGTGCACGACATGCTGCCCACCGACCGCGGAGGGGAAGCGGTTGGCGATGACCACGCCGTTGAGCTGTTCGTCCATCGGCGGTGGTGTGCTGTTGGCTCGGGTGGCGTCAGGACGGCCGCCTTCCCGCGCGTGCGCGAGGTAGGCCATCTCTTCCGGGAGCGGCTTGACGCGGTCGAACAGTTCGGCGGGGACGAGGACGGTGGCGCAGTGCTCGTCGTATTCGTCCGGGCGGATGTTCTCCTCGGGCAGGACTGGGGGTGTGCCGGGGCCCAGCTGCCTGGAGAGCGCGGACGGTGCCGGTGACCACCTGGCCCTCGGCGTGCTGGTCTTCGGGCAGTTCGCCGGCGCGGAAGACGAGCAGCGCCATCCACGGGATGCCGTCTGGTCGACCGTAGGCCAGGGGGCGGTTCCACGGCAGACCGGGTACGTCGAGGTTGATGTGCGGCAGGATCTGCCTGTAGGTGCCGACGGCGCCGGGGACGGGAAGCGGGCGTTGATCGAGGCCGGGGCGATGGCGAACCGGGGCTGGACGACATCGAACGGCTGCGGCTCCTCGCTGCTGAGGACGCGGTCGGATCCGTCGACGTTCCTGAGGATCTGCTGGTTGTGGATCTGGTAGCGGCCTGCGTACAGCGATGGGACGCGGTGGTCGTAGAACCTGGTGCGGTGCTGGGTCTGGGGCGTGCTGGCGGCACGGCAACGAGGTGGCACAGCGCGGTGGTGCGCGGAGCGGGGGTCCGGAACGGGGGCGGGCCGCGTGGTATCGCGGTTCGCTGGGCAGGGGTCAGCCGACGGGGACGAGCATCGGCTCGGCGGTGAACGCGGTGCCCGCGGCGTCGGCGTAGGTGCTCAGGTCTTGGTCGATCTGAGCGGAGATGACGCCGAGGGAATCGAGGGCTCGTGCGAGTTCCGTGCGGGCGGGGCGGGCACTTTCCGCGTCGATGCCGTCGCTGATCTTGCCGATGACGCCGCCGGGCCGCTGCGGGAGCGGTCCTGTGGGCTCCTCTGCGGGATCCAGGGGGTTTCCCCCGTCGAGGGGAAGCGGGTCGAAGGAGATGGCCTTCTCGTCGATGAATCCGGTGTCGGTGCCGTACGCGATCGGTGGGGAGGTCAGGCGCACCCCGAGGATGCGGTCGGGCAGGAGCCCGTCGCCGGGTGCGTTGGCATCGGTGCCCCACATGCCGTTGGGGACGCTGCCGCGGATCACGGTGTGGCTCCACTCGCGCAGCGGTTCTTCGTGATCGTCGCCGTAGATGACCTACACACGCATCTCGCTGACCTGGCCGGTCTTGCGCATGGGCAGGATGTCGACGCCCTCGTCGGTGGCCACCGGCGTGCTGGTGCCTTGGTCGAGGAACAGCTGGCTGACCGGCACCTGGGAGTCGGCGGTGAAGGTGAACCCGCCGTTGTCGACCAGCCACGGCTTGGCCGCTGTGCGGGTGGGCGGGGCGCCCTCGCCGGTGTAGCCGGCGCCAGCGATGGTGCGGACACGGTTCTTCGGGGGCGGGAGCATGCCCTGGAAGCCGCCCCAGTCCAGGGCGGGGGCCCCGCTGCGGCGGTCGGGGCCGAAGCCGATGGTGAACTCGATGAACCACAGGTGCACGGTGGCCTCGCCGCCGACCGGCGGGCCCCACAGACGCAGGCTCACCCCGATCTCGATGGAGATCCGCACTCTTCCGCCCGGATGGGTGATCGTTGCGCACTTCTACGACGTCGAATCCGGACGCAAAGACCTCGACCAACGTGGCCACGGAACGGCACACGAGCGCTTCAACGTCCCCATTCCCCGCGACGGCGGAATCGCCGACCTGCTGCGGGAAGCCAAGGCTCCCGACCGCCGGTTCGCCGCCGTCATCTGCGAGTCCATCGAACGCGTCGCGCGGCGCACGTACTTCGGCACCAAGATCGAGTATGAACTGGAGAGCTCCGGGGTCGCCCTGTGCGCCGCCGACGAGCCCATCCTGACCAACCCGAAGGCCAAACGCGCCACCCCGACGCTGACCCGTCGGGTCAAACAGGCGGTCTCCGAGTGGTACGTCCTGCAGATGCTGGAGCTGTCCTGGGACGGCTTCGTCGAGCACACCAAGCAGGGCTGGAACATCGGCAAGCCGCCCTACGGCTACGTGGCCGACAAGGTCCCCCACCCGGTCCCCGCCCGCCGGGCCGAGGGACGCACCAAGCACCGCCTGGTCGCCGACCCCGTCCGGGGCCCGGTCGTCACCGAGATCTTCTGCCTGCGAGCCCTGGCCAAGCTCAGCTACCGGGCCATCACCGAACGCCTCAGCCTCGACCCCCACCGCTACCCGCCACCCGAGCCGACCAGACGGGATGCCGCCGTCGGCCAGTGGACCGAATCCGCCGTCCGCGGCATCCTGGAAAACCCCAAATACACCGGGTACCAGGTCTGGAACCGCAGGGCCCGCAAGAAGGGCAACCGCGCCAACCCGATGAGCGACTGGGTCTGGTCCCCGCAGCCCACGCACGAACCCCTGGTCACCCGCGAGATGTTCGCCGCCGCGTCACCCATCGCCAAGCTCCGCCAGGGATCCCGGCCCGGGGCGCAGCCCAACCGTCACCCACAGACCAAGCGGACCTACCTCCTGCGCTCCTACGTCATCTGCGCCCTGTGCGGACGACGCATGTTCGGGCAAAAGCCGCAAAGGGCTGTCCTTCTACGCCTGCCAGCCCCAACCTCGCCACCACCGCCACGCACCCTGGTACCCCACCCACCCCAAGAGTGTCTGGATCGGCGAGAAAGCCCTCATCGGCGCCGTCCACGACTTCTTCGCCACCCGCATCTTCGGACCACGAAGACGAGAACTCCTCGCCGCCCAACTGGCGAAGAGCACGCCGGACCCCGAGCCCGTCACCGCCGGACAGACCCAGGCGCTGCGCAAGCAGATCGCCCAACTGACGGCAAAGCAGACACGCCTCATGGACGAGCTGGCCGACACCGGCGACGAGAACCCAGAGACCACCGCGGCCTACCGGAAGGCCATCCGGGAACGCTTCGCCACCCTGGAACGCGACAAGACCAGACTCCAGAAGCAACTCGCCGGCCAGGAAGCCACCCAGTGGCCTGCCGCCGACACCGACGCCGCGCTTCTCGACTTCCTGCCCGAACTCGGCAGGGGACTCGGCTCGCTGACCGCCGAAGCCCAGCGCGAGCTGTACGACGCCTTCCAGCTCGAAGTCCGCTACAACCGCGAACGGGGAGAGGCGCTGCTGCGAGTAACGATCAACGCCGATACCGCCGAGACCCTCGCGGGCCGCACGAAGCACTTGGCCCACGGCTCGGAGGAAGCCCGGGCGGCAACGGAAGCGTACCGTGCCGACACGGTACGTGAAGCCGCCGGACCAGCGGCTTCCCATGTTCTGGGTGCCCCCGGCAGGACTCGAACCTGCGGCCAAGTGCTTAGAAGGCACCTGCTCTATCCGCTGAGCTACGGGGGCCGGGCTGGGGCCGCGGGGGCTCTCCGGACCCGGTGCCTGCGGTTCCGACCGAGCGGGCCGTGGTACTGGCGGGCGCGGTGGTTCCGTGACCTTGCCGGGGTCAAGGATAGAGCTCTGCGGACCTCATACCGGTTGCTTCACCTCCGTGACACGATGTGGAGGTTCGGTGAAGCGGTCTGATAATCGCAGGTAGGTGCGAATCGCGCATCGCTTTTGGCGCCTTGAGCGGCGGGTGTTGTGCAGTCGTTATGCCGTCGTCACGCACCCCTCTCTTGCCTCATTGTTAACAAATAGGACCAAACGGGATCAGCCGGGTGGGTAGAAGGTGTCGAACGGGTGCCGGATGCGCTTCAAAAAACGCCCTAAGTTGGGCATTCTTCGCATGTGGTGATCCTGGACGTACGGCCCGAGTTGCTCGACGCGCTGTCGGTGTTGCGCGACCGCGTCGATGCCGCACGTTTTCCGCTGCCGTTGCCGGGCGCGCCACGGGCCCGTCGGACCCGGCAGGAGATGCTCGCGCAGTTGGACGACTACCTCATGCCCCGGTTGCGCTCCCCGGGCGCGCCGCTGCTCGCGGTGGTCGGCGGCTCCACCGGGGCCGGCAAGTCGACCTTGGTCAACTCGCTCGTCGGGCGCCGGGTCAGCGAGGCCGGGGTGCTGCGGCCGACCACCCGTACGCCCGTCCTGGTGTGCCATCCGCAGGACCACGAATGGTTCGCCGACCGCCGTGTACTGCCCCGGCTCACCCGCGAGGGTGACCTGCCGCCGCGGCGTCGCCGTGATCCGGACCACCGCCACGGGCGAGGCCGCGACGCCGAGGTCGGCGGCCCGGACGGCCGCACCGCCGAACCCCGGCTGCGACTGACCGTCTCCGAACTCCTGCCCCCCGGCCTGGCCCTGCTGGACGCCCCCGACATCGACTCCCTCGTCACGGCCAACCGCGACCTCGCCGCCCAACTGATCTGCGCCGCCGACATCTGGATCCTGGTCACCACGGCCGCCCGGTACGCCGACGCTCTCCCCTGGCACCTGCTGCGCTCGGCCAAGGAGTACGACGTCACGCTCGGCACCGTGCTCGACCGCGTACCGCACCCGGTCGCCGACGAGGTCTCCCGCCACTACGCCATGCTGCTGACGAAGGCGGGGCTCGGGGACGTGCCCCGGTTCACCGTCCCCGAGCTGCCGGAATCGGCGGACGGCGGCGGACTCCTGCCGCAGACCGCCGTGGCGGAGCTGCGCGACTGGCTGCACCACTGCACGCAGGACCCGGCGGCCCGGCACGTCGCCGCCCGCCGCACGCTCGACGGGGTGCTCAACTCGCTGCGTACCCGCGTGCCCGCGCTGGCCGGCGCGGTGGCCGCCCAGCACGCGGCCGTGGTGCGCCTCACCGGGTACGTCACCGACGCCTACGGTGCCGCCGCCGAGCGGGTCGCCACCGCGGTACGCGACGGTGACACCCTCGCCGGCCAGGCTCTCGCCCGCTGGCGCGGCTACCCGGCCTGCGGACCGGACGCGCTGCACACCTCCCTCACCGACGGCCTCGCCGCCCTGCTGCGCACAGTGATCGAGGACGCGGACGAACAGGCGGCGGACCGCTGGCGCCGCGACCCGGCCGGCAGCGCGCTCCTGGCCGGCCGCCCCCGGTTGCCCGCCATGGACTGGGTGCCGAGGCCGGGCGGCCCCGGCCCGGGCGGCGCTGACGGGGTCACCGCCCGGATCACTTCCACGGTCCAGCGCTGGCGCACCGTCGTCACCGACCTCGCCTACGAAGAGGTGCGCTTCGCCCGCGACGGCGAACGCCCGCCCGCCGACCCCGAAGAGGTCGCCGCCCTGCTCAGCACCGCCGCACTCGGTGGCCGACGAGGCAGCGGCGCCGGCGAGCACCTCGCCGACATGCTCGGCGCACACGCCGCACTCCGCATGCGGGACCGGGCCCGCGACGAACTCGACACCCTGGTGGACGACCTCCTCTCCGGCGAACGCGACCGCCGGCTCATTCCTCTCGACACACTCGACGTGGCATCGCAGCAGCAGGCATCGCTCATCGCCGGCTACTCGCTGCTGGAGAAGGTGAGGTGACCGCGGTGACCACCACGTCCGGACAACCGCCCCGCTCCGTAGGCCCCCACGACCGGCATTCACACCCGGATCCGTACGATGTCGACCGCGATCCGCGGCAGCCAGGTGACCACACCGCGTGGTACGGCGTCGGCCCGGGCTCCGGAGGCGGTCCGGCGGGCGGCGCCCGACTCGCCCCGCAGCGCACCGACGGGCTCCGGCAACGCGTCGACGCCCTCGCCGAACTCGTCGGCCTCTCCCGCACCCGGGTCGACGGCGACGTGCTGGCCCACGCCGGCACCCTGGTCGAACGCGTCGCAGAGCGCCGCAGGCTCTCCCTCGACCACACGGTGGTCGCCCTGGCCGGAGCCACCGGCAGCGGCAAGTCGTCGCTGTTCAACGCCTTGACCGGCACCGAGCTCTCCAAGGTCGGGGTACGCCGCCCCACCACCTCTTCCCCGGTGGCCTGTGCCTGGGACGCGCACGGTGCGACCGCCCTGATGGACCGGCTCGCCATCCCCCCGCACGCCCGCTTCGTACGGCACACCAGGACCGCACGGCGGGGGACGGCCGAGACCGCCGCAGGCCGGTCGGCTCCCGCGAACCATCCCCGGCCGCTCCGGACGGCCGCGCAGCACACCCCCGACACCCAACGCGACCTCCGGCCGGAACCGGGCGCCGCCGTCGAACTCGACGGACTCATCCTCATCGACCTCCCTGATCACGACTCGGCCGCCCGTGGGCACCGAGAACAGGTGGACCGGCTACTGGACCTCGTCGACGTCGTCGTCTGGGTACTGGACCCGGAGAAGTACGCCGACGCTGTACTGCACGAGCGCTACCTGCGCCCGCTGGCCAAGCACGCCGACGTCATGCTCGTCGTCCTCAACCAGGTCGACCGGCTGCCCACCGAGGCCGCCGAGCAGGTCCTGGACGATCTGCGGCGCCTGCTCGACGAGGACGGCCTCGCGGTCGGTGAGCACGGCGAGGCGGGCGCCGCCGTGCTCGCGGTCTCGGCCCTGACCGGCGAGGGCCTGGACGAACTGACGGACGTCATCGCCCAAGTGGTCGCCGAACGGTCCGCGGCAGGCCGCCGGCTCGCCGCCGACCTGGACCGCGAGACCGAACGCCTCCGGCCCACGTACATCGGCACCGGCACGGCAGGACTCACCGACGCGGCCCGCGAGGAGTTCGTGGCCCGGCTCGCCGACGCGATCGGCGCCGCCGCGGCCGGCCAGACCGCACAACGCGCCTGGTCGGCAGAGGCCGCCCGGGCCTGCGGGACGTGGCGGTCACGCCTGGCCCCGCACGGTCGCCGACGCGTCCGGTTGCTGCGCCGCCGTGCCGTGCCCCCGCCGTCGACGACAGCACGCCGAGCCACCGCTCCCGCCGCGGCCCGCCCGGTGGTGGACGAAGCCGTGCGCACGGTCGCCGACGCCGCCGCCGAGGGACTGCCTACGCCGTGGGCCCGGGCGGTACGGGAGGCGGCCCGGCGCGGGGCCCGTGGGCTGCCCGAGGCTTTGGACGTCGCCGCGGCCAAGGCGGAGGCCACGGAGATGGAACGGCCGAGGTGGTGGTCGGTGGCCCGGGCGGCACAGTGGTTGCTGGCGGTGCTGACCGTGGCCGGCCTGGCCGGGGTGGGTGTTGTAGTAGGTGGATGGGTTGGTCTGCCGGTCTGGTTGCCGGCGGTGCTTGCCGGTGTGGGAGTGCTTGGTGGCCCGGTGCTGGCCTGGGCCTGCCGCGCGGGGAGTCGGGGACCGGCGCGTCGGTACGGGCAGAGCACCGAACGCCGCCTGCGGGACGCCGCCGCCGACTGCGGCCGGGCCCGCGTCCTCGAACCCATCGCGGCCGAGCTGCTGCGATATCGGGAGGTACGAGAACAGTACGGCGTAGCCGCGGGGCGGTAAAGGGAAGTCCCTCTGAGGGGTGGCCGAGTTATCCACAACTAGCCCTCGTTCCACAGATTTTGGGCGTCTTCACCACGTTGCCGATGGCTCGTGCATGCTGACCACATCGCCGGAATCCATCGCCTTGAAGGCAGGCCGTCGCGTATGCGGGCCTCGTCCGGCAGGCGGGTTCATTCAGGCGGGGAAGCCCTGGCATCAAGGCGCCGGGCGACCCGGAAAGCAGCAAGCCTCTGTCGAAGACGGGCGCCGGAGTACGGCGCCGGGGAGGAGCCAACCATGAGCGAGACATTCGTGACCGTCGCGGGAAACGTGGCCACGGCGCCGGAGATGAAGCAATCGGTGACCGGGGTGCCGTACACCCGGTTCCGACTGGCCGCCACGGAGCGCCGCTACGACCGCGCGACCGACCGCTGGGCCGACGGACACACCAACTTCTACACGGTATGGGCCTGGCGCGCGCTCGCCGAGAACGTCGCGGCCTCCGTCGGAGTGGGTGAACCCGTGGTGGTGCACGGGAAGTTGCGCATCGTCGAGCGCGAGGACAAGGGGCAGACGTACACGGTCGTGGCGATCGACGCCGCGGCGATCGGCCACGACATGAACCGGGGCACCTCCGCCTTCCGGCGCACCGCACGGCTCCGTATGGAACTGGCCGATCCGCCGGCGGAACTCGCCCCGCCGCAGCGGACAACGCCTCCGAAACCGCCGGGCCGCGCGAAGAAGGCACAGGCTGCGGCCGACCAAGAACGGGACGAGGTTGCTTCCGAGGCCGTTCGCGCACCGGAACTCGTCTCGTAGGGCGGGTGGCCGGCGAGCCGTGGGAGGCGGCTCGCACGGTCGGACGCGCGGCGGGCCGAGGCGGTTCGCACAGGCGGGCCCGGGCGGCCGGGGCAGGGCGGCCGGGGCCGGTGGAGCCGGGGGCGGGAGGCGCCTTCCGGCCGAGCGGGGACGGACGTGACCGGAGGAGGGGAGCGGTCTGAGACCGTGGTTCATGGGAGTCGGCTCAGGGATTTATCGATAATTCCCTGATTACACTCGACTTTGATAACGATTCAGATTCGAAAGCGTTAGCGGCCGGGAAACCGGATGGTCGTCACACGGTCGGTTCCTAGGATCCGTGGACGTAGCACGGGGGATCGGATCTTTGCTGGCGAGACGCACCTCAGACCTGTCTCGCCCGGAGGGGAAATCCATGTTCAGAGGAGGAAGGCGGGCCACTTCCCGCCTTGCCGCCGTAGTCCTGGCGTCGGGCCTGGTCGCGGCGGGCGCGGTGGTCGGCACCGGGTCAGCTGTGGCTGACGAGACCCCGGCGGCCGGCGGTGCTACCGCCGTACTGGGTGGCCTGACGATCGCCGACAACGCCACCATCGAGGGGCCGCGTGGTCCCGAGCACGTGCGCGCCGGCCTGTTCGAGATGAGCGTCGACAACGGCGGCAACATCAAGACCTACTGCATCGACATCCACAACCCGACGCAGGAGAGGGCCCGTTACCACGAGGTGGCCTGGAGCGCTTCCTCGCTGGGCAGCAACCCCGACGCGGGCAAGATCAAGTGGATCCTGACCCACTCGTTCCCGAGCGTCGACAGCGATGCGCTGGCCAAGGAGATCGGCGTTTCCAGCCTGACTGCCGGCCAGGCCGCGGCCGGTACGCAGGTCGCCATCTGGCGCTACTCGGACCACGCCAAGGTCACGGCGGACAACGAGAACGCCGAGAAGCTGGCCGACTACCTCTACCAGCACGCCGACACCAGCAGCGAGCCGGGGGCGTCCCTGTCGCTGACCCTGCCCGCGGTGTCCGGCAAGTCCGGCAGCCGCATCGGCCCGGTCACCGTACACACCAACGCGAAGTCGGCCCAGGTCACCCAGCCCGGTCAGTCCGGTGTGAAGGTGGTCGACGCCAACGGCAAGCCGGTGACCTCGGCGGTGGACGGCTCCAAGCTCTACTTCGACGTCCCGGCCGGCACCCCGGACGGTTCGGCCACGCTGAACGTCCACGCCACCACCTCGCTCCCGGTGGGCCGGGTGTTCACCGACGCCAGCGCCGACGCCACCTCGGACTCGCACAGCCAGACCCAGATCCTGGCCGGCTCCAGCGACAGCAGCGTCTCCGCGCAGGCGACCGCCACCTGGGCCAAGCAGGGCCCGATACCCGCGGTCTCGGCGATGGTCGACTGCGCCAAGAACGGCGTGGACGTCGTCACCACGAACAAGGGTGACGAAGCCTTCACCTTCACCCTGGCCGGCAAGCAGTACACCGTCGCGCCGGGCAAGTCCGAAACCGTCACGGTTCCGGTGAAGGAGGGCCAGCACTACGCGATCAAGATCTCCGGCCCCAAGGGGTTCGAGAAGACCTTCAACGGCATCCTGAACTGCAAGACGGCGGGCAGCAACGGCGGTAGCACGGGCGGCAGCAGCGCCAGCCCGTCTCCGGCGCCCAGCTCGGCCTCGGCGGGCGGTTCGGCCACCGGCGGTTCCACCACCGGGGGCTCCAACCTGGCCGAGACCGGTAGCAGCAGCGCCACCCCGGTCATAGCCGGTGTCGCGGTGGCCCTCGTGGTCGTCGGCGGCGGCACGGTGTTCTTCTTCCGCAAGCGGAAGTCGGCCGGCGCGGGTCAGTAACGCTCCAGCACTGACCGGGCCCCGGCGCGACATACCGCGCCGGGGCCCGCGTCGTTTTCCGCCCAGGGCCGGGGGCGGTCCAGGAGATCCGCCGGGCGCGGGTGCGATGGCCGGGCCGGGGGCTCGGTGTGGTTCGCCCGCCGGGGCCGGAGGTGGGTGCGGGCGGCGCGTGGGGGCCGCGGGGGTCCACGGTTCCGGCGGCACGAGCGGTGCTGGGGGAGGTGGCGGCTCAGGCGGTGCCGCCGGTGGTGTGTCCGATCCCGAGGCGGGTGTGACCTCCGGTTGGGAGGCGGTGCCGATGGGGCGTCCGGGGCACCAGTTGTCCGTTCCGGACGTCGGAACAAGGGAGTTGAGTGGTTGCCGCCGGGGGATCGGGGCGGCGTCGGCCGGGGGCCGGGCGGGCGATGGTGACGTCGTGCAGGGGGCGGAGCGGGACCGGCGGGGGTGGTGAGCGGCGGGGCGTGGGTCAGGGGGTCGGTTCGGGGGCGTCGGGTTGCGATGCGGGGGCGCTGTCCATGGCGAGGCGTTGGCCGAAGGCCTTGTGGCTCGCGGGTGCTGCGGGGAGGGGACGGGCGCCTTCGGGGCGCAGGCCGTGGAGGTAGACGGCCAGGTGGCGGGCGGCGAGGGCGTGGCCGAGTTCGCCGGGGAGGTGAGGCATGGGGCGGCAGGCCATCGCGGCTGCAGCGATGAGGTCTTCGGACGTGACGTCGTCGCGCAGGGCACAGGCGGCCCGCCCGGCGGCCAGGATGTCTTCGACGGCGTCGCGGACCGCGTGCTGGAGTTCCCTGACCTGGGGATCGCGGACGAGTGGTCCGCCGATGAGGGGCAGGACGAGGCGGTCGCGTTCTCCGAGTACGCGGTGGAAGAGCCGTTCCAGGGCTTGGAGAGGGTCGGCGGCGGGGGCGGCCAGTTCGCGGCGGGCGGTCTCTACGGCCGCGCGGCAGATCTCGAAGCCGTCGAGCACGACTTGCCGGATCAGGGCGTCGCGGTCGGGGAAGCGGCGGTAGAGGGTGCCGATGCCGACGCCGGCACGGCGGGCGATGTCGTCCAGGGCCACCGCGGTGCCGTGTTCGCGGAAGAGTTCGCATGCGGCGGCGAGGATCTTCTCGCGGTTGCGCCGGGCGTCGGCGCGCAGGGGTGGCTCGGGGGACATGGGGCGATCGTAGACAGACGGCGTGAGGGGGTGAGCGTCTCGGGGTATCGAAAAATAAGCGGAGAAAAATCTCCGGTTCGAGGTTATGGTGATGAGGTGAGCACTGCGGATTCCGAGCGTTCCGCGTCCATGCGTTCCGTCATGGGTGACCGACGAGGAGGGGCCCTGCCATGTCCGCCGATGTGAGCCTCCAGCAGCCGTCCGACGCCGCCGCCGACCGGTTCGTCGTGCTGGGGGCGGGTGAGAACCGGCCGACCCGGGTGCCGTTGCCGCCCGGTTTCGGGGTCAAGGTGGCCACCGGGGACAGCGAGGGGCGTCTGGCGGTTCTGGAGAACCGGCTGGACGTGGACATCCCGATGCATGTGCACGAGGTGATGGACGAGTTCGTGTACGTGCTGGACGGGGAGATGGAGGTCGACTTCGAGGGGGAGACGTACCGGCTGACCCAGGGCATGTGCGCGTTGCTCCCGCACGGTGTGCCGCACGCGATGAGGAACGCGTCCCAGCCGCCGGCACGGGCGTTGCAGGTCTCCACGCCGGGCGGGTGGGACCGCTTCATGGAGGACCTGTTCGCGGCGGGGTCGGACGTACGGACGCCGGAGGGGGCGATGGATCTGGCGAAGGTGAACGGGATCGGGGAGAAGTACGGGATGCGGTACACGGGGGGCACGATGGATCTCGGCCGAGCGCCGTCCCGTGAGGGCTGACCCCGCTCGGCCCGCCGCCGTCGGCCACCCCTGGGGCGTCCGCCGTCCCGGCCCCGGTGCACGGCCCGGCGCGTAGGGCTGGCCAGGGGCGCTCGGCACCGCCGGGGCCACCCGGACCCCGCCCGCGTCCATCAACCCCGACGTCGGCCCCGGCACGCCGCCGCATGCGCGGGCACCCGGCCCCGGGGCCCCGCCACGGGAGCGGCCCGGGGGTCCCGCACCCGAACCACCCCGCCGCACACGTCCGTCCCCGGCCCCGGGCCGCCACCACCCCGGGATCGCCACCACCTCGCCCCGGGCCCGTCCGGACGCCCCCCGAAAACCTCCGCCCCGCCCCCAAGGCTCCGGGGAACCCGCACGGTCCCCGGGGCGCCACCCCCGGGGGAGCCCTGCGGCGGTCCCGGTCACCACCGCGTTTCCTCCGCTTCGGCTTCGTACGGCAAGATGGGATGCGTATGCCCACCCTCGGATCGATCTGCCGGACGGTTTCTCTTGGCTGAGTACATCTACACGATGCGCAAGACGCGCAAGGCGCACGGCGACAAGGTCATCCTCGATGACGTGTCGTTGAGCTTCCTGCCGGGCGCGAAGATCGGTGTCGTGGGACCGAACGGCGCCGGTAAGTCGACGGTGCTGAAGATCATGGCCGGTCTTGAGCAGCCGTCGAACGGCGATGCGTTCCTGACTCCCGGGTACACCGTCGGCATCCTGCTCCAGGAGCCGCCGCTGGACGAGTCCAAGACCGTGCTGGAGAACGTCCAGGAGGGCGTGGCGGCGGTCAAGGGCAAGCTCGACCGGTTCAACGAGATCGCCGAGCAGATGGCGACCGACTACTCCGACGAGCTGCTGGAGGAGATGGGCAAGCTCCAGGAGGAGCTGGACCACGCCAACGCCTGGGACCTCGACGCCCAGCTGGAGCAGGCGATGGACGCGCTGGGCTGCCCGCCCGGCGACTGGGCGGTGACCAACCTCTCCGGTGGCGAGAAGCGCCGCGTCGCGCTGTGCAAGCTGCTGCTGGAGGCCCCCGACCTGCTGCTGCTCGACGAGCCCACCAACCACCTGGACGCCGAGTCCGTGCAGTGGCTGGAGCAGCACCTGGCCCAGTACCAGGGCACCGTGGTCGCCATCACCCACGACCGCTACTTCCTGGACAACGTGGCCCAGTGGATCCTGGAGCTCGACCGCGGCCGGGCCCACGGCTACGAGGGCAACTACTCCAAGTACCTGGAGACCAAGGCCGCCCGGCTCAAGGTCGAGGGGCAGAAGGACGCCAAGCGCCAGAAGCGCCTCAAGGACGAGCTGGAGTGGGTCCGCTCCAACGCCAAGGGGCGGCAGGCCAAGTCCAAGGCGCGTCTGGCCCGCTACGAGGAGATGGCGGCCGAGGCGGAGAAGACCCGCAAGCTGGACTTCGAGGAGATCCAGATCCCGCCGGGTCCGCGTCTTGGCAACGTGGTCGTCGAGGTGGCGAACCTCTCCAAGGCGTTCGGTGAGAAGGTCCTCGTCGACGACCTGTCCTTCACCCTGCCGCGCAACGGCATCGTCGGCGTGATCGGCCCCAACGGCGCCGGCAAGACCACGCTGTTCAAGATGATCCAGGGCCTGGAGACCCCGGACTCGGGCAGCATCAAGGTCGGCGAGACGGTCAAGATCTCCTACGTCGACCAGTCCCGCGCCAACATCGACGCCAAGAAGACGCTGTGGGAGGTCGTCTCCGACGGCCTGGACTACATCAACGTCGGCCAGGTCGAGATGCCGTCCCGGGCCTACGTCAGCGCGTTCGGGTTCAAGGGCCCGGACCAGCAGAAGCCGGCCGGGGTGCTCTCCGGCGGTGAGCGCAACCGGCTCAACCTCGCGCTCACCCTCAAGCAGGGTGGCAACCTGCTGCTCCTCGACGAGCCCACCAACGACCTCGACGTCGAGACGCTCTCCTCGCTGGAGAACGCGCTGCTGGACTTCCCCGGCTGCGCCGTGGTCGTCTCCCACGACCGCTGGTTCCTCGACCGGGTCGCCACCCACATCCTCGCCTACGAGGGCGACTCGAAGTGGTTCTGGTTCGAGGGCAACTTCGAGGCGTACGAGAAGAACAAGATCGAGCGCCTCGGCCCGGAGGCGGCGCGTCCGCACCGCACCACCTACAAGAAGCTGACCCGGGGCTGACCCCGGGCGACGGCAAGAACGCGACGAGAACGCGACGAGGACGGGGCTCGACGACAATGGCACGTCACATCTACCGGTGCCCGCTGCGCTGGTCGGACATGGATGCGTTCGGCCACGTGAACAACACCGTCTTCCTCCGCTACCTGGAGGAGGCACGGGTGGACTTCATGTTCCGGCGGGCGCCGGAGGCGGGCGGCCAGTCGCTGTCCAGCGGCACGGTGGTGGCCCGCCACGAGATCGACTACCTGCGTCCGCTGGTGCACCGGCACGAGCCGGTAACCGTCGAGACCTGGGTGACCAAGATCGGCGCGGCCTCCGCCACGCTTCAGTACGAGGTCAAGGACGAGGACCAGCTCTACGCCCGCGCGGTCACCGTCATCGTGCCGTACAACCTCGCCGAGGGCAGGCCGCGGCGGCTCAGCCCCGAGGAGCGCGAGTTCCTGGAGGGCTACCGCGACGAGCCCGCGGGGGAGGCCGTCGCCGCATGACGGCCGTGCACCCGGCCGACAGCGCGGAGGCGGCGGCGCTCACCGCCTACCTCGCCCGGCTCATCCACTGGGACAAGGCCGCCGTGGTCCGCGTCCAGGGCGCCGGCCAGGCGCTCGCCGTCTTCGGCCGGCCCCCGTTCGGCGAGGTGCTGTCGGTACGCACCTGCCGGCTCGCCGAACCGGTCGAGGTGGACGCCACCGTCTCGGCCGGGCAGTTGCTGGACGCGCTCGACGCGGGCGGCACGGCGGCCCCGGTCACCGTGCCGCCGCAGGTGACCGGTCCGGCGTGGGCCGGGCTGCTGCCGCCGCGCGGTGGCTGGCGGCGCACCGCCGAACTGCGGGTGACGGCGGTGCGGGCGGCGGCGGCCGGCGTGGTGGCCGAATTCCGGTCCCGCACCGAGGCGTTGGCGCCGCAGGACCGTACCCGTGCCGAGCTCGACGCGCTGGCCGAGGAGATCTGGTCCCGGGAGCTGCCGGGCACCGGGCTGCCGCTGCGCGCGGTGCACGCCGCGCACGCGCTGGGCTTCCTGCGTCCGCTGCGGGCGACCGCCGGCACCGCGGGGCCGGGCGGCGGCGCGGCGCCGTTGCCGCCGGAACCCGCGGACGAGGCACGGACGGTGGCGCTGCTCGCCTCGGGTCCGTGGCTGCGGCTGGGTACGCCCTACGGTTCGGTGGCGGTGCGCGGCGGACGGCGGCCGGGGCTCGCTGTCAGCCCCGTGTGACACACTTCACGTGATGGGCCTCATCGTGGTGGACCTCATGGAGGCGGCCGTGGCCGGCGGCCTCACTCCGCCGTGTTGATCAGCGAGTTGGCGGCGTAGACCAGGTAGTCCCACAGCTCCCGCTCGTACTCCGGGTCGAGCGCCAGCTCGTCCAGGGCCGTACGCATGTGGCCGAGCCAGGCGTCGTGCGCCGCGCGGTCGACGCGGAACGGGACGTGGCGCATCCGCAGCCGGGGGTGGCCGCGCGTCTCGCTGTAGGTGCGCGGGCCGCCCCAGTACTGCATGAGGAAGAGCGTGAGCCGGTCCTCGGCCGGACCGAGGTCCTGCTCCGGGTACATCGGCCGCAGCAGCGGGTCTTCGGCGACGCCTTCGTAGAACCGGCGCACCAGGCGGCGGAAGGTCGGTTCGCCGCCCACCGCGTCGAAGAACGTCTGCTGCCGCAACGTGCCGTGCGGGATCTCGGTCACGGTGGGATGCCTCGCAATCTCGCTCGGGTTCGCACTCCATGGTCGCAGATCACCCGGCGGACGACTCCGGTCCTACGTCCGCCCCGGCCGCCCGCCGCCGGGGTCACCCCCGCCGCAGCGTGATCGTCGTCCAGGCGCCGACGTGCACCTGGTCGCCGTCGGCCAGTTCCACCGGCTGGAACGGCGTGATCGGCTCCGCGCCGAGGTTGACCGTGGTGCCGTTGGTGGAGTCCTGGTCGACCACCGACCAGCCGCCGTCGGGGCGGCGGACCAGCAGCGCGTGGCGGTGCGAGACCCCGGGGTCCTCCGGCGCCCGGGACAGGTCGATGTCGGGCACGTGGCCGCCGCCGCTGTGTCTGCGGCGCCCTATGGTGAACTCCTCGCCGGTGAGCGGAACGTACTGTTCCGGCGAGGCGGAGGGGAAGGACAGCCCCGACGCCTCCGGGCCGCTGCGGGCCATCATCGCGGTGTAGTACGCCTGGTCGGCGCCGACCACCGCCGTCCACGCCTCGGGGCCGGGCTCCGGCGACTCCTCGTGGGGCTCGGGCCAGCCGTACGGCCCGGTGGAGGCGGTGGCGGGCGGCGCGGGCGGTGGCAGCAGGAAGTCCCCGTCGTCGTCGGCGGCCCGCGCCCGCGGGGTCGGGCCGCCGCCGACCGTCGCGTCCGGAGGGAACGTTTCCGCTGGGCGGTCACCCCGTGAGGTGGTCCGCCCGTACCCGACCGGCAGCGGGTCGCCGCCCGGGAAGTCGTGGCGGCACTCCTCGCAGAACGCGGCCCGCCCCTCGCGCGGCGTACCGCACCGCGGACACGCCTCCGCGGCCGTCGTCGGCCCAGGCCCCGTCGCGGGTGACAGCGGTGCCCCGCACACCGCGCACCGGTCCCCGCCCTCCGACCGGTGACCGTTCGGACAGGTCGGCATCGTGCTCCATCCCCTCCCGCGGCGGCGGCCCGGCCGCTACTTCTCGACGCGTACGGTGCGTATGGGGCGGCCCGGCCGTGCCGGGTCGTCCGCACCGGGCTCCGGCGCCGTCCCGGCGGGGCCGGCGGCCGGTGGCTCCAGCCGCACAGTACCGGTCGCCACCTCGTCCGCGTCCACCTCCGGGCCGGCGGCCCACGGATCCTCGGGGCCGACGGGTATGCGCAGGCCCGGCAGGGTCGGAGCGGGCGGTTCCGCCGTCCACACAGCACGTACCAGCCCCTGCCCGAGCACCGGCGCCGCCGGTCCCCGCGCCACCAGCGACACCCGCGCCGCGAGCATCTCCTCGCCGACGCCGGCCGGGCGGACCCGGACGCACAGGTGGTAGTCGCGCGACCCCTCGTCCCAGGCGCCGGTGGGGTACTCCCCGCACCGCTCGCCCGCCGCACGCCGCTCACCGGTCAGATCCCGCAGCCCGGGCGCCACCTGCTTGACGAAGACGACCTCCGCGTGGCGCGGCGTCCACACCCGCAGCGCGACCGGCCCGTCGTCCGGCGCCGGGGGGCCGCCGTGCGCGGTGACCGTGACGATCGCGTCGACCTGGTCACCGCCCTGGGGCAGGTACTCGTTCTGGTAGACCTCCACCGCGAAGCGCCGCGGCGACGCCCCTCCCGACGCCGTCATCCTCACCCCTCGTCCGCGTCCGCCCGGCCGCCCCGCGGTGCCGTGCCCGGCCCGGGGAACGGCAGCACCGCCACCGTGACGTTGTCGTGGCCGCCGCCCGCCAGCGCGACCCGCACCAGCGCGCGGGCGCAGGCCAGCGGACGCAGCCGGGCGTCGGCGGGGACCACGGCGGCCAGCTGCTCGGCCGACTCGGCGTAGTTCCACAACCCGTCGGTGCAGACCACCACCACGCCCGGCGCGTCCGGCTCGAAGCACGCGGTGTGCGGGTCCACCTCCTCGGCGTCCGCGCCGAGCCAGCCGGTGATGGCGTGCGCCCGGGCGTCCGAGTACGCCTCCTCCTGCGACATCAGCCCGGCCTCCACCATCCGGGCCGCCCAGGAGTCGTCCTCGGTGAGCCGGGCCGGACGCTGCGCCGCGCGGTCGTCGGGGACCCAGTAGGCGCGGCTGTCGCCGACCCAGCCGACGGTGAGCAGGCCGCCGGTGACCACCGCGCTCACGCAGGTGCAGGCGGGCGCGTTGGCGTACGGGTCGGGCGGGGTGTCCGTGTCCTGACCCCCCTGCGCGGCAAGGGAGTTGACGGCCTCGGCGGCGGTCAGCAGCGCCTCGCGCATGGCGGTACGCGGCTCGGTGCCGGCGGCGAGCCGTTCGGCCAGCCGCTCGTCGGCGGCGGACGCCGCGGCGGCGGACGCCTCGTCGGGGCGGGAGGCGGAGGAGACGCCGTCGCAGACCACGGCGATCGTCGCGGGGGTGCCGTCGGGGAGCCGGGTGCCGGAGAGGGCGAAGGCGTCCTCGTTGCGGTGGTGGCGCAGGCCCCGGTCGGTGACCGCGGCGGTACCGGCGGTCTCGCGCTCGACGTGGTCGCGTCCGCGTGGCCGGGCCCGGCCGCAGCCGCGGCAGTTGCCGTCGGCGTCGGATCCGGTCGCGCCGCAGACCGCGCACGGTACGGCGGTGGCTCCGGCCAGCAGTTCCTCACGCGGGTCGGCCACGCCGGGGCGCGGGGTCGGCGCGGGACGGGCGTCGCCGCCGGGTGCCGCCGGGCCGCCCGCGGCGGGGGCGGGGACGGGCGGGGCGAGCCCGTAGTCCGCGGGCTCGGGCAGGTGCTCCACGGCGGTGGGCGCGGCGTCCTCGTCGGACGCGGACGTATCGGTGCCGGGCTCGGGGGCCTGCGGCGCGGGCGGCTCCGGGGCGCGGGGCGCGGGCGGGGCCGGCACGGCCGGCGCGGTGGCGTCCACGGGGGGCTGCCACGGGCGGCGGCGTTCGGCGGATGCGGCGGGACCGGCGGACGACGGCGCCGCCAGGTCGGTGCCGCAGTTGCCGCAGAACTTGTCCTCGGGGTCCAGCCGTTCGGCACAGGACGGGCATACGGTCAGTTGCGGCATGTGGTCACACCCAGGTCCGGGGGCGGACGCGGTTGGCACGTTCCACCAGTTCGATCCTTTCCTCGCCCCGCTGCGCGAGCCGGGCCAGCACCCGGTAGGAGCGCTCCAGACCGAGACGCAGTTCGCGTTCGGTCACCCCGTCGCCCAGCAAGGCGGTCTGCGGCACGGTACCGGGCGCGGCGCCCTGCCGTCCTGCCAGTACCCAGTCGAGGGCGGTGCCCAGCACCTCCGTGACCAGTGTCTCTCTTCGGACGGGGTCGATGCCGGCCGCCGTCAACAGCTCGATCTGCCGGGCCGCGGCGAGCAACTCGGGCAGCAACGGCTCGTCCGGCGAACGGCCCCGCAGCCGGGCGCGCACCGCGGCGACCCGGGCGGCGGCGCAGTACGCCGACGACTCCGGCACCGACTCCAGCACCGCCACCGCCTCGGCCCGCTCGCCCCGCGCCAGCAGCACCCGGGCCAGGCCGAACGCGGCCGAGACGTAGGCGTGGTCCGTGGTCCACACCAGCCGGTAGTACCCGGCCGCCTCCTCCGGCCGCCCCAGGGCCTCCGCGCAGACCGCCAGCGCCAGCTTGGGCGCCGGCTCGCCGGGGAACGCGTCGTAGACGGCGTCGAAGGCCACCGCCGCGGCGGCGTGGTCGCCGTCCGTCAGCGCGGCCACCCCGCGGTACCAGACCACCCGCCAGTCCTCCGGGTGCCGCCGCTCCAGCGCCGCCAGCACCTCGGCCACCGCTTCCCGCTGCCCCAGCTCCAGCCGGGCCCGCAACTCCCGCAGCCACCGCTCCACCGACCCCGAGGCCGGCGCCCCCGCCAGCGCCGCCAACACCTGCCCCGGCGGCGCGCCGGCCAGCCCGGCGAGGAACGCGGCGGCGGGGTCACCCGGATCCACGTGCGGCACCGGCAGAACGAGCCCCGCGACGGCGCCGTCCAGCGGACGCACATGGACGGACGACTCGGTGGGGTGAGGGAGGTGTGGCCGCTGCGTGTGGGGCCCGGCCGGGGCGTGTGTGTTCGGTCGGCCCGGGCCCGGCGCATTTGGTGTGCCGAGTCCCGGTCGCTGTCGGTGTTCCGCCCGCGGGGTGGGAGGCCCGTCGGGGTCCGGCGCGTACGGCCCGGCTGGGGCGTGTGTGTTCGGTCGGCCCGGGCCCGGCGTCTTCGGTTCGCCACGTCCTGGCTGCCGTACGCGTTCCGCTCGCAGCGCGGGCTCCGGGAGCTGTGCGCCTTCGGGCGCGTGCGGGGCCGGTACGTCCGGTCCCGACGGCCACCGTGACGCGCGCTCCGGGTGTCGTCCGCGTCCCGGCAGCCGGACTCGCCGTAGGCGGCCTTCGCGGGGTGGGCGGGGGGTGGGGGAGGGCGCTCGGGGGGCGACGACCTCGGGGTCGGGGACGCGGGGTTCGGGGCCGAAGAGGGTGGACAGGGCGGGGCGGGGGGTGTTGGTGGTGAGGGCGACCACTTCGCGCAGGACGCCGGTGAGTTGGTCGGCCATTTCCTCGGCGGAGCCGAAGCGGCGTGCCGGGTCCGGGTCGGTGGCCCGGAGCAGCAGACGGTGGAACGACTCGTGGCGGCGGAAGACCTCGATGTGGGCGGGGTCGGGCAGGGAGTGCGCGAAGACGGTGGTGTACCCCTGGAAGTCGAAGGTGAGCACGGCCAGCGTGCGGGCCACCGTGTACAGGTCGGAGGCGACCGAGGGGCCGGCGGTGGTCACCTCGGGGGCCTGGCACCCGGGGGTGCCGAAGATGGGGCTCGTCAGGTCGTCGACCCGGCGCACCGCGCCCAGGTCGATGAGCTTGAGGCGGTCCTCCTGCTGGATGGCGTTGTCCACCTTGAAGTCGCAGTACAGCAGCCCGCGGCTGTGCAGAT